>JAABTN010000010.1 GCA_011389895.1 Maritimibacter sp.
AGATCAGGCCCATTTGTTCCAGCTTCAGGATCACTTGGTGGGCGCAGTTGTCGACGTCGACGTTTTCCGTCTCGACCCGTAATTCCGGGTCGGCGGGCACGTCGTAGGGGTCGGAGATGCCGGTGAATTCCTTGATCTTGCCTTCGCGGGCGAGTTTATACAGCCCCTTGCGGTCGCGGCGTTCGCATTCCTCGATCGAGGTGGCGACGTGGATTTCGACGAAGGCGCCGAATTCTTCCACGTCCTCGCGCACCGCGCGGCGGGTGGCGGCGTAGGGCGCGATCGGGGCGCAGATGGCGATGCCGCCGTTCTTGGTGATCTCGCTCGCCACGTAGCCGATGCGCCGGATGTTGAGGTCGCGGTGTTCCTTGGAAAAGCCCAGCTCGGACGACAGGTTCTTGCGCACGATGTCCCCGTCGAGAAGCGTCACGGGGCGTCCGCCCATTTCCATCAGCTTGACCATGAGCGCGTTGGCGATGGTCGATTTGCCGGAGCCGGAGAAGCCGGTGAAGAACACGGTAAAGCCCTGTTGCGAGCGTGGCGGGCGGGTGCGGCGCAGTTCCTTCACCACCTCGGGAAACGAGAACCAATCGGGGATTTCAAGCCCCTCTTGCAGGCGGCGGCGCAGCTCGGTGCCGGAGATGTTGAGGATGGTCACCGTGTCGCGATCCTCGATCTCGTCGGCGGGTTCATATTGCGCGCGTTCCTGCACGTAGACCATGTGTTTGAAGTCGACCATTTCCACGCCGATCTCTTCGGCGTGCTCGCGAAACAGGTCCTGCGCGTCGTAAGGCCCGTAGAAATCTTCGCCCGCCGAGTTTTTGCCGGGGCCCGCATGGTCGCGCCCGATGATCAGGTGGGTGACGCCATGGTTCTTGCGGATCAGCCCGTGCCAGACCGCCTCACGCGGGCCGGCCATGCGCATGGCAAGGTTGAGAAGCGACATGTTGGTGGTCGAGGCCGGGTATTTGTCCAGCACCGCCTCGTAGCACCGCACGCGGGTGAAATGGTCCACATCGCCCGGCTTGGTCATGCCCACGACCGGGTGGATCAGAAGGTTGGCCTGCGCTTCCTTGGCGGCGCGGAAGGTCAGTTCCTGGTGCGCGCGGTGGAGCGGATTGCGGGTCTGGAAAGCCACGATGCGACGCCAGCCCATCTTGCGAAAAAACGCGCGGAGTTCGTTGGGCGTGTCGCGGCGGGCGCGGAAATCGTAATGCACGGGCTGCTGGATGCCGGTGACGGGGCCGCCCAGATAGACCTTGCCCGCCGTGTTGTGCAGGTAATTGACCGCCGGATGGGCGGTGTCGTCGGCGCCGAACACCTTCTCGGCCTCGCGCGCCTTGTTGGGCACCCAGTTGTCGGTGACGGTCATGGTGGCCAGGATGACCCCCTCCTGGTCCCGCAGCGCGATGTCCTGGCCCTCCTCGATCTGCGCGGCGAAATCTTCCGATACGTCGAGCGTGATGGGCATTGGCCAGAGCGACCCGTCGGCAAGCCGCATGCTCTCGACCACCCCGTCATAATCGGCTTCGGACAGGAACCCCTTGAGCGGGTTGAACCCGCCGTTCATCAACAGCTCCAGATCGCAAATCTGGCGCGGCGTGAGATCCCAGGACAAAAGATCGGCGGCGTCGAGCTTGAGCTTTTGGGCGCTCTCGTAGGAGACGTAGAGTTCGGAAATGGGGGCGAGGTTGGGCAACATGCCTGAAATGCCTTCTTTTGTGTCAATAGGGCGGGACCGCCGGCTTTCGCGGGCGTTTAGCGTCGAAACGACCGCCAATGCAACCCGCCGCCGCTTCGATTGGAGAAACGAGGGCAATTATGCCGCAGCGCGGCGTGCTTGCGGGAGAGTGTTCCGGGCGGGCGTATAGGTGGGAGGAGGGTGTTTGGGGCAAGGCCTTTGGCCCGGAACGGACCATCGTGCAGAGCGCAGCCTCCTGCGTCAAGGGCAGGACTACGTCCGTGAACGTCGCCACCACAGACAAAGGCCCCCCGTCCCGCGTCGGAGCCGCAACAAGCGCGCGAATTGGGCGGATGGGTCCGGTCCCGATGGTCTTCGGCTAGGCGCCCAAACCCTTGCTGATCGCATGGGCTGTCGAAAGTGTTTGCCGTTCGACCGCCTTGCCGAAACCCTGCGCTGATTTCGTCGCGCTGATCGCGGCGACCACGGCCCCGGACATGTCGCGGACCGGGGCGGCGACACTGCATAGACCGCTTTCAAACTGGCCCTCGTGCACCACGGTCTGTGCCTGTCGGTCGCGCTCGGAATTCGCCAGCGCCGTTGCGACGTCTCGGGCCGGTCTGTCGGCCATCAACCGTCGGATTTCGCGTTCTGACCTATGGCAAAGCAGCAAGCGACCCATCGCGGTTTGGGAGGCTGGCAACCGGCTTCCGACATGAACCAGCGACGACAGACCATCCGTCGCGGGATAGCGAATCAGGTAGAGAACGTGGAGACCGTCAAGCACGCCAAGGTGCGTCGACCAGTCAAGATCGTCACGAAGCGCCTCCAAGGGCTTCTGGGCAACTTCCAACAACTCGCGGCTTGCCAGAAAGCCGTAGCTCAGGCTCAGGACCTGGGGGCCCAAGCGGTAGCGCGCCTTCCCCGGCACCTCCAGAAGATATCCTTCCGAGACAAGCGTGTGGACCGTCCGAAAGGCCGCCGAGCGTGTCACCCCCAAGGCCCGCGCAATGTCGGCCAGACCGTTCTCGGGCGTCTGCGGCGTGAAGCTTTTCAACGCCGCCAGCCCACGCACGAGGCCCGGGACCAAGTAGGGATCCTTATCGCTCATGATCGCGCCTTGTTTCATATACAAAACGCAACCTTCCCCGGAAAACGCGGGGTCTGCAAGATCAGATCAACGGATTTGAATGGAGCACGGCATGAATATCGAAACCACCGAAGGATTGACACTGGCAGACCGGCTTTCCGCGCATACCGGTCGCTTTACCGACAAGGCATTCGACTGGAACGCCTTTCCCTCCAACAGCGGCTTTGACGAGCTTGCCCGGGCCCAGATGCGCTATATCGGCGCTGGCGGGTCACCGAAGGTCGGCGACACCTCGACGCTGAAAGCCGATAATTTCACCGTCAGCCTGATCTACAAGGAGCCGGGCCGCTATGCCGCCTGCCACAGCCATGAGATCGAGGAAAGCTTTCTGATCATTGACGGGACGCTGGTCGTGGGATGGGAAAAGGACGGAGAGGTCGTCGAGATCAATCTTGGACCCAAGGACATGATCCTGAACGCACGCGAAATCGGTCATGGTTTCCGCGTGGACGGCGTGGAGCCGGTGATGATGTCGATCTCGGTCGATGTCGGAAAGCCCTTGCCCCCGGTCTATCACTATCACCCGAAAGAACACCCAAGCGACCTTGCGCGCAGCTTCGGGGCCGAACCGGGCCAAACTTTGAAGTTTGATCGCAGCGGCGACCACCCGCTTCAGAAACTGATGTCGGAATATGTCGTGCGCCACGTCGAGCTTCCGACGATCTGGGAAGATGCCGGGTTCACGCGCAAGGTCTACGTGGGCGATGCCCCGGGCGCGATCAATCAGGATACCTGCCGCAAGGAGATGTGGGGGCTGCCGGTGGGCACAAAGCTCGCGCCATTCACCCGCAATTGCGAGGACGCTTACCTGTGCCTCGACGGGGCGGTCGAGGTCGTCTGGGTCGATGACAACGGCGAGGAAGCCGTGGTCGAGCTTGGGCCGCGCGATCTGGTCAAGACACCTGCAGGGCAGGCGCATTACCTGCGCAATCCCGGTGCGGGGGCCGCGACTGTCTGGACAGTGATCGGGTCATCGGGTGACGATGGCGCGGTCTACAAAAAAGGATGAGGGCGCCTGATGAGACACGAGATGAAAGACAAGCCCGACGCGTTCAAAGCGTTGATGGCAAACGCGAAATTCGATCTGGGGCGCTCCGACCTTCCGCACCAAAGCCTGGGACGAGCGCTGACACCCGAAGAGGAAGCTCTGGCGGACGGGCTCATGCAAGTCTACGCAGAGGGCGCCTCGGGGCCGGCTGCGATCGCTGCGGGGCTTGCGAAGCGGGGTGTGGTGTCCCCGCAGTCCGGTAAGGCGGATTGGACGGCGGAAAGCGTGGCACGCGAGCTTGCCGCGCTGAACGCCGATTTGGACCGGGCCTACGCAGAAAACGGCTCTGGGGGTGGGCATGGTGGCGACACGGGAGGGACCAGCACATGATGACAGCTGACATGAAGACGCGCGTCGAAGAGCGGGTCAACGAAGGTCTGAAGAACCAATGGTATCCCGTCGCAAAGTCGGTCGAGATTCGGACCGATCGCCCATATGGCGCGATGGCGCTTGGCCGCAAGATGGTGCTTTGGCGCGATGAAAACGGCGACATTCGCTGTATAGAGGATTTCTGCCCCCATCGCGGTGCGCCCCTAAGCTATGGCGAGGTGCACGACGGGAATATCGGCTGCCGCTACCACGGCGTGATTGTCGATGGCACCGGCACCGTTCAACGTGTGCCGGCCATGCCGGATTGTCCGATGGAAGGGCGCAAGGCGCTGCGGTCTTACCGCGTGCAGGAAGCAGGCGATGCCGTGTTTGTCTTTGTCTCCGACAGTGAAGACGACGAACCGCATGAGCTGCCCCTGCCAACAGAATTATCCGATCCTGCATGGACAGGGTTTCTATGCACGGCCGAGTGGGGCGTGAACTACCGCTACGCATTGGATAACCTCGCTGATCCGATGCACGGCTGTTACCTGCACGCCGAGAGTTTCACATTGGCCTTCGGGTCGAAGCAGGATTTGCTGGAACTGGACAACCGCGATGACGGGTTTCGGGTCAGCCGTGTCGGGCAGGTGGGCGAGAATTTCGACTGGGTCGAATTCGCCGTGGAAGAGGGCGGCATGTTCTGCCATCTTGATATCCCCTATCCGCCCGCCGCAGGACCGGGCGGGCATATGCGCATTCTCGGCTATGTCACCCCTGTCGGGCCGCGCACATGCAAGGTGTTCTTCTGGAGGATGCGCAAGGTTGACGGGTTCGACCGCGAGAGCTGGCGTTTCCTCTACCGCGCGCGTCTGGAAGAGCAGCACTGGAACGTGCTGGAACAGGATCGCGTGATGCTGGAAGGCATGCCGGACGACGCCCGATCCCGCGAGATGCTGTATCAGCACGATATCGGCGTTGCGCATTTGCGCCGGGCGCTGCATCGGGCGGCGAAGGAACAGATCGCGGCCGAGGATGCCGCATTGGCTGCCGAATGAGCCTTGTAGACCGGCGTATTCTCGTCACCGGCGCGGCGCGGGGTCTGGGCGAGGCTCTTGCGCATCATCTGGCGGGCATTGGGGCCGATCTGATCCTCGCCGATATTCTGGAAGCCGAAGGGCGTGCGGTGGCAGACAAGCTTGGCGCGACCTTTCATTCCGTCGATTTGAGGAATGCGGACAGCATCGCCGCGCTTGCGGGCAAGATCGACGCGCCGCTCCACGGTCTTGTCAACAACGGCGCGATCGCGACCGGGATCGGCGGGGTCGGGTTCGAGGACGTCGAGATCGACACCTGGAACCGGGTGATGGAAGTCAACGTGCGCGGCACATGGCTTATGACCAAGGCCGTGGCCCCCATGCTCAGGCAAGCGGGGAGTGGGCGGATCGTCAACGTGGCGTCGGACACGGCGCTTTGGGGCGCCCCCAACCTTCTTTCTTACACGGCATCAAAGGGCGCGGTCATTTCCATGACCCGGTCGCTGGCGCGAGAGCTGGGGCCGGACGGGATCGGGGTCACCGCCATTGCGCCGGGTATCCTGACCACAGAAAGCACAGACTATGTGCCCCGCGAACGCCACGCCCACTATGAACAGGGACGCGCTGTGCCGGGTCTACAGCCGCCCGAAGACATCGCGGGAACGGTCGCCTTTCTGCTAAGCGAACCCGCGCTGACGCTCACGGGCCAAGTCCTGCCCGTCAACAGGGGCTTCGTGTTCACGTGACCCCGGATGCACTCATCACGGAATTGCGAAAACCGTGGCACCACGGCGAACATTTTGACGCGCGCGGCGTGGTTTTTGACGACCCGGTCGTGTTTGATGGGATGACCTTGCGGGGGTTCGATCTTTCGGGTGCGCAGTTCAAGTCGGGCTTCAGCGCCAAAGGCGCAACCTTTCTGGGGCTCGCGTGGATGACCAATGCAAAGATCGATGGGGCCTGCGACCTGACATCCGCGACCTTCCGGATCGACCTGAGGGCGGAGGGGCTGACCACGACCCGGTTATGTCTCGACGCGGCACAGGTGCGCGGTGTCCTTGCACTGGCGCGCCTGCGTGCTGATCACGTGAGCCTTTCGCAGGCGTTTGTCATGGCGAACCTGACGCTGGAGAATGCCAGAATTTCGGGTGGTATCGACATGACGCAGGCCGTGGTCATGGGCGGGTTCTGGGCCAAGGACGCCGAGCTTGGGCGTGTCGAGGCCGATGGCGTCGAGATTGATGGACGTGTCAACCGCCCGGGCGGCTAACCCCAAATACGCTTTGTGCATCCGCCATGCGCATCCGCCTTCGCCCCTGATCCCCGTGGTAGGCGCGCCCAAAGGTCGTGCGGTCCAGGTGTCTTTTCACAATCGGGTTGCCGTTGGACCCAAGAGCGGCCCGTTGTCGGTCAGTCGAACATGAGACCAACCGGACCCGTCACCAGCACCGGGAAGAAAAACAGGATCAGGATCGCCGCGATATCAAGAATGATAAAGGGCACCGCCGCCCGGTATATATCCCCCATGGTCGTTCCCCGTGGTGCGACCGCCTTCATCACGAAAAGTGCCGCGCCGAAGGGTGGTGATGTTGCACCGGTCTCGATGGCCACGAGGAAAAGCGCCGCGAACCAGATCGGGTCAAAGCCAAGCTGAATGACAAGCGGCACGAAGATCGGCAGCGTGATCAGCATGATCGGCAGCGGCCCCATGAACATGCCCATCAGCACGACCACGGTGATCATCAGGAACACGATGGTCGAAGGCGAAACATCAAGCGACAGGACCGCGTCCACCATGTCATAGGTCGCGCCGGTAAAGGCCAGAAGTTGCGAAAACGTGACGGCGCCCGAGACGATCAGAAGCACCATGACCGAGATGTTCGAGCTGGCCAGCATTGTCTTGCCAAAAATCGTCGGCGTCAGGCGACGTTTTATCAGCGCAAGCAAAAGCGTTGCAAAGGCCCCGGTTGCCGCCGCTTCGCTGGGCGTGGCGATGCCCAGGAAAATGACCCCGACAACCGAGAAGACGACCAGTGTCAGGGGAACGATGTTGACGATGGTCGAGCTGACCTTTTCGGAAAATGCCACCGGCTCAACCTCGAAAGCAGGCGCAAGCTCGGGGCTTATCGTGCACCGACCGATGATATAGACAACATAAAGAAGCGCCATCAAAAGGCCGGGCACGATGATGCCGATCAGGATCTGGCCGATAGAAATCTCGGCGATGACACCGAACACAACGGCAAGAGATGAGGGTGGGATCATGATGGCAAGGCCGGAGGACCCCAGGATCGGCCCGAGAGACATCTGTTTCTTGTATCCGCGCTTCTCCATTTCCGGTGTCAACGAAGACCCCAGAAGCGCGATGGACCCCATCGAGTTGCCGGTCAGCGTTGAAAACAAGACCCCGCCGCCCACGGCCATCAGGGCCAGACGCCCGCGCAGTTTTCCGAACCACTTGTCGAGCGTATCCATCAGATCGACCGCGATCCGGGACTGAAACATCGCCTCGCCCATGATCATGAAAAGCGCGATCGGGATCAGGGTGAAACTGCTGATGCTGTCGACGGTGTTCAGGACCAGTTGCTCGATCCCCGCCGTGCCACCCATCAGGATGTAGGCCCCGACAAGGTTCACCGCGAAGAAGGCAAACGCCACGGGCAGACCTGCCAACATCAAGACAAAGAGCGGCCCGAGGATCACGACAAGGGTGACATACCACTCCATTATCCGTGGTCCTCGGGCTGAAAGCTGCGGATGAGTGCATCCAGAAATTGCACGGCCATGAGAGTTGCTCCAAGAGGCATGGCTGCCGTTATCCACCAGCTTTGCGGTCGCATAACGGTCACTTCTCGCGTGCCAAGTTCAAGTTGATCCAGCACCACCTGCAGGCCGACATAAATCAGCACGAGACAGACCAGAAGCCCGATCAGCGCGTTCACGAATTGCATGACCTGCCGCTTCGGTGCGCTCATGCCGTTGATCAGGAGATCCATGACAACGTGGCGGTTCTTTTCGAGAAGATAGGGGGCCCCGAGGAAGGTGATGAACAGCAGGGCATATTCGCTGACCTCGATGACCCATAGTCGCGAAGGTGCGCCAAGCGCACGCCCCGCGACCTCGAAACACACAATCGCGGCGATCCCGAACAACAGGGCGGCACCGATGATCGCGCAGATCAGGTTGATGCGGCTGAAGGCGGTGCGCACGAGATCAAGCGCTTTTGTCATGAGGTATCCTTGGATTTAAGTCGTCGGTGCCAGATGAAGCTCTGGCACCGACAGGGAGGAACGCCTCGGCTGGCCCTCAGCGGTCAAGCATCGACCGCAATTCGGCGGCGATTTCTGCACCGGTGTTCTCGGCGGTCATCGCCCATGCAGCGTCCATGGCCATCTCTTCGTACATCGCGGCGTCCTCGCCGCTCAGTTCGAGAAAGACCCAGCCCTTCTCGCGCATTTGCGCTTGGCTTTCGGCAATCGGGTCGGCCCAGATCGTGTCCATGCGCGGCGCAAAGTCTTCGCGCAGGAAGGTGACCAATTCGCTTTGAACATCTTCCGGGACCTCGGCCCAAGTGTCGGTATTCATGAGAACCGGGAAGCCCGCGCGATAAACGCCCGGCGCCACGACCGTTTTCACGAGGTCGCCGAATTGTTCGGCTTGGCCAAGCGGCCCCTGCATGAAACCGTCGATCGCGCCACGCTCCATCGCGGTATAGATTTCGCCCATCGGCAAAACGATCGGCTCGGCCCCAAGCGCCTGAACCAAGGGCAGCAGTGTCGGGAACACGCGAATACGTTTGCCCTTCAGGTCATCGAGGCTGGCGATCTCGTCGGCCATATACATGAAGAAATTCAACTCCGTCGCCGGGATTTCGCCAAGGTAGAAAAGATCCTTCTCCGCGTGCAGCTCGGTCATGCGCTCGTGATAATCCGTCGCTGCGATTTCTTCATAGGTCTTGAACGACAGGTTCATCGTGCCCGATGTCGGCACCAGCCCCTGATAATAGCTCGGGCTGGTATAGGTCATGTCCATCGCGCCATTGCGCACGCCTTCGGCCTGCTTGAACGGCGGCATGACTTCGGGGCCGCCGCGCCAGTTGATCTCGATCCTGTCGGCAAACTTCTCGTTCACCTCTTCGACGAAACTCTTGAAAGGTCCGTTGATATACACGGGCTTCGGGGCGAGCGTCACGGCATTGATCTTCACAGCCTCGGCGAAGGCCGGTGCGGCGGTCATGACGGCGGCGATGACTGCTGTCTTCAAAAGGTGTTTCATGGTATCTCCCGGTTTTTGCGTCTTTTTCAGTCTTAAGTCACGGGTGTATTCCAGGCATCGTAGCCATAAACCCAGTCTGCGTTTGAGCCCTTCTTGAGCCATTCATTGGCCAACGAGCTTTCTTGAATTTGTGCGGTCCGCGGCTTGCGCTCTTCTTCATAGCGCGCGAGCGCAGCGGGGATGTCGGCGCTGGTCGCGCCGTCCAAGGCGCGGGCCAGAACAACGGCGTCTTCGATTGCCATGCAGGCACCTTGGGCCATGAAGGGCACCATGGGATGCGCGGCGTCGCCGAGAAGCGTGGTATGCCCTTTCGCCCATTGCGGCATCGGATCGCGGACATGCAGGGCCGAGCGCGTGACATCGCTCACGCAGTCCAGAATGTTGCGGGCATCCTCGTGAAAGTTGGCGTAGGCCGTCCGAAGGTCTTCCACGTCGCCGGGCAGGGTCCAGCCCTCTTCCGACCAATCCGATTGCGGCAGCGTGGAGAAGACGAAAATCTCCTTGCCGCCAGTAAGCGGGAAGACGACGATCTGTTTTTCGGGGATTTCGCCCCACCATTTGGTGAAGGCATCAAGATCGGGAAGCTCGGGTGCAGTGTCCTTGGGAAAAACGCCACGATAGGACACCATGCCCGTGTATTTCGGATGATCCTCGCCCCAGAGCGCCGTGCGAATGGCCGAATGAATGCCATCGGCGCCCACAACGAGGTCAAAGGTTTCTTCTGTTCCATCCTCGAATTTGACGGTCGCCGAGGTCGCGCCGCTGTCCACGCCGGTCACGGCACGTCCAAGCAATAGCGTTTCCTCCGGCAGCTTGTCACGCAAAGCTTCGAGCAGGTCGGAGCGGTGGATGGTCAGTTGCGGCGCGCCGTATTTCTCTTCGGCGGCCGAACTCATCGGCAGGCGCGATGTCTCTTCACCGGTTTCGCCGTCGCGGCTGATGCGAAATGTCGGGCGCGCGGCTGTTTCGCGCAGCACGTCGCCGACGCCCAACCGGTCAACGGCGAAGACCGCGTTCGGGGTCAGATTGATATCGGCCCCGACACGGTTGAAGGCACGCGTCTTCTCGAAAACCGCGACCTCGTGCCCAGCTTGCCGCAGCGCGATTGCCGCTGACAACCCGCCGATTCCTCCACCACAAATGGCTATCTTTAGACTGGACACGGTCGGCTTCCCTTGGTAATCGTTCTATATTGAACACATTGTTCAATAATAAGCGCAGCCTGAAATTCGGTCAACTGTTTTGTCGATTGTCGGGTGCAAGCAGGCTAAGAAAGCAGTGACATGACGACGCACGACCAAGACCCCTCTGCCCAGAAATCTTACGCCGTGCCGCCGGTGGAGCGCGCGATCAAGCTCTTGCGCTATATCGGCGATGGCAACTCCTGCCGAAATCTCAGCACGGCATCCCGCGATCTGGGCATCAACCGAACGACGCTGATCCGCCTGATCCATACGCTTCTCGAAGAGCGCATGATCGAGGAACCCTCGGAAGGTGCCGGATACCGGCTTGGCGTCGGCCTTGTAACGCTTGGCGCGCAAGCGATTGGGGAGCGTGATCTTGTGCGGACGTGTCAGCCGGTGCTTCAGCGGCTTTGCGAAGACACCGCGATGTCTGCCCATATGGGCATTCTGGACGGGACGGATATCGTGTATCTCAGCCGTTTCGCGCCGAATTCGCACCTTGTCAGCAACATTCATGCGGGCGCGCGGTTGCGGGCGCATGCCTCGTCGATCGGTCGGGCGATACTTGCCGAAATGAGCCCCGAAGATATCGCAAAGCTTCTTGAGGGCACGTCGCTTGAGGCGGTCACGTCGAAAACGCCGACGACCGTGGACGGCGTGATCGCGCAGGCCAGCGACGACAAGGCGAAAGGATACGCGTGGAGTGTCGGCAACTTCGAGGCGGGTATCGGCTCCTGCGGTGCGGCGGTCTTCGATCATACCGGGTCCGTGGTCGGCGCGCTCAATGTGTCGGGCCCAGACAGCCGGTTTTCCGACCCTCAAGACAGCACGGCCATTCGCGACGCGGTGTGCCGCGCGGCGGCCGATGCGTCGGAATTGCTCGGGGCGCCGCGTCGCAGGTAGTTCCCCGTCAGCCACGCGCGGGCCACCGCGCCCAAGGGTGCGGTTGGCCGCTCAGATCGGTGTAGAACGATTTTTGCCGCTGGTATGCGCGAAGCCCGTCGCGCCCTTTCTCGCGGCCCAATCCACTGTCTCCGTCGCCGCCGAACGGGGTCGAGATCGAGAACTGCTTGTAGGTGTTGATCCAGACCGTGCCGGCGCGAATGGCCGCCCCGACGCGCAGGGATTTGGGATAATCTTTCGACCAGACCCCGCAGGCCAACCCGTAATCATTGTCGTTGGCTTGCGCGATCACGTCTTCTTCATCGTCGAAAGGCAGGACCACAAGGACCGGGCCAAAGATTTCCTCCCGGCATATCCGGGCCTTGTTGTTCAGCCCCGATATGATGGTCGGCGCGAAGTAAGCCCCGGTTGCGAGATTGGGCGCATCCGGGCGTTCGCCACCCGTCAAAACCTCGCCCCCGTCCTCAAGACCCTTGGCAACATAGTCCTCAACCGTCAGCCGGTGATCGGGATGCACGAGCGAGGACACCTGTGTGTCGGCGTCGAACGGATGCCCGACGCGCAGACGTTCAGTGGCCGCGACAAGCCGCGCGACGAAACGGTCATAGATGCTGCGCTGCACGAAAAGCCGCGAACCGGCAATGCAGCTTTGCCCGGAGGACGAGAATATCCCGAACAGGATACCCGCGATCGCCAGGTCTTCGTCGCAATCTTCGAAGACGATGGTCGGGGATTTCCCGCCAAGCTCCAGCGACACGGGCATCAGCTTTTCCGCCGCGACGCGGGCGAGGTGCCGACCGGTCGACGTGCCGCCGGTAAACGAGACCTTGGAAATGTCGGGATGCGCCACGAGGCGGTTTCCGACCTCGCGCCCGGACCCGGGAAGCACTGAGAACAGGCCGGTTGGAAGCCCCGCCTCTTCAATGATGCGGGCCAGTTCAAGGCTTACCAGCGGCGACCAACTCGCAGGTTTCAAGACCACCGCGTTCCCCGCGGCAAGCGCGGGCGCCACCTTTTGCGCGTCCGACGCGATGGGCGAATTCCACGGCGTGATCGCCGCAACAACGCCAAGAGGTTCGTGGACCGACATCGTCTGATACGCGCCGCGTGGCACTGTCAGCACATCGTCCGAGGTTTCCAAGACCGCGCCAAAGTATCGAAACGTCGCCGCCGCAGACGCGGCAAGAGCGCGCGTTTCGGTCAGGGTCTTGGATGTATCGCGGCATTGAACCCATGCAATACGCTCGATATTGGCCGTGATCCCGTCCGATATTTTGTAGAGGTAAGTCGCGCGGTCCTGCGGCTTCAACCCGCGCCACGCCGGGTTCGCCTGCGCGGCGCGGGCCTTTTCAATCGCCTCGTCAACGTCCGCCGCCGACGCGCCGGACACCACCGTGTTGTCGGTTCCTTCTGCGGCAAAGCTGGAGGTAATTTCGGCACCACGCCCTTGGCGCCATGCGCCAGCCACGAAAATCCGGTCGTTTCTGAATTGTTGTTCCATCGGTGCGAGGGTCCTCAGATCACAATCGCCGCACTGCGGTTCAGAACCGCGCGCGCGATGCTGAGGGCCGTGGTTTGCGACGTTTTCGGGTTCCGGGGCGATGGCGTTCCGACCAGACGCATGGTCGCCTCGACGGCGGATGACGAGATGCTGAATTCATGCACGTTTTCGGTGGTGGTCGGATCCGCGACCAACGTCACGCTGGTGCGGTCCATACCGACCCCGGCGAGCGCCAGCGTCGCCGCGACATTGGCGTTCTTGGGAAAGGCCTGTGCGGCTTGCCGGGCGCTTCCTTCGAAAATGACCGTTGGGCTTTCAAGGGCGTTCAAGTCGATCTCGGCGTCTGCCGGTGTTCCCGACCATGCCATGGGCGGTTTGCGCCCCGTGTAATCGACCGATGTCAGGCCCGCCAACCGCGCAGCCGCAAGGATATCAATGCCTCCGATTGCGCCGGACGGGACGACGACCTGGCCCGAGTTCGCATCGGCGCTCGTTTTCAGGCGTTCAACGAGCGTCGCATCTGACAGAGCGCCCACGGAGGCAATGATCAAGTCCGCCCCCGCCTGCAAAATCGCGGTCCCGTATTCAACGACGGCCCCGTGCCCGGCGCATTCGGCCACGACGCCGGGGCGGGTCGCCAGAAAGGCCGCAAGATCGCTGGTGATAAGGGCGTCCACGGGCAGACCGGCATCGGTCAACGCCGCGCGCGCGGCGTCCTCGCGTCCCGCACCCACGAGCACCTGCAAAACCGCGTTCGGCGCCTGTGCCCGCAGGATGGCAACCAGATCCTGCGCAATCGACCCGAACCCTATGATCCCGACCAACGGTGTCATGCCGACTTTCCAGCCGCACCGGCAGGGGGGCCGGCGAAGGCTTCGGCAAAAGGACCGATAGCGGTCATGTCGACCTCGACAACCACGGGACCCTCCTGCGTCAGCGTGTCATCGAAGGTCTCTTCGAAGGCTTCGATCTCGGTGATCTTGCGATGCGTCATTCCGACGGACTGACATAGCAGACCAAAATCCGGCGTCTTCAGTTTCGAGAAATGGCGACGCCCGTCATACTGGGCGTCCTGTATGTTCTCGATCACGCCATAAGCCGCATCGTTCATCAGCACAAAGGTGATGGGCAGGTTTTCATCGACCGCGGTGATCAGCTCGGCGATGCCAAGCTGTGATCCGCCATCCCCGGCCAGCGCGATGGTTCTGGCCTCGGGCGACGCGACCGCTGCACCGATCGCCATCGCGATGCCTTGCCCGATCCCGCCGCCAAGCGCGTGCACGCCCAAATGCGGCGCGGCGATCTGGACGTATCGGTTGCCGAAAGTCGAGTTCGAAATCGTCACATCCCGCACCCACGGATGTTTGCCGGACGGCACGCGGGCAAGCAGGTGGTCCGCAATGATCTGGTAGGGTCCGAGCCGTGCGCGCATGGCCCCTTCCGACTTTGCCCGGGCCACCGCGATGTCGTGGTGAAAATTCGGGTCTGTGTCCAAGCTGTCCGGCAGCCGATCAAGCAACCCCTGCAAGGCAAGCTTTGCATCCGCGCAGGCAAACCCGTCTACCGGGTAGTTGCGACCGGCCTGTGTCGGTTCGGCGTCAATCTGGTATAGCGGCGATGGCAGGGCCATGCGGTTGTTCTTGGTCTCGTTCCCCCGAAGCCTTGAGCCGACCACGAGCATCAGATCGCTCGAGGCATAGATCGCTTCCGCTTCCGGCGTCATGTTGAAGGCACCAAGGCTGCCCGGGTGGTCTTCGGGGACCGTGGCGCGGCCTTGGGTCGAGGTGACGATCCCGAAGCCCAGATTGGCCAGCGCCGTCGCTTCTTTCCCCGCGCCGCGTGCGCCCCCCCCCAGCCACAGCAGGGGGCGCTTGGCCGCACGCACCTTGGTGGCCACGGTGTCGAGGAACGCCGCATCGGGCGCAGAAAGCGCCGGTTGCGGGGGCGAGAGGGGGGCGGCCTTGACGGCGGGCTCACGTTGCACATCAACAGGCACTTCGAGGCTGACGGGACCGGACGGGGGGGTCACGACCGCCCGAAGGGCTGCCGAAAGCGCCCCCATGGCACCGTTTTCATCCCAGACGCGGAACACGGCTTTGGAAACCCCGCGCAGCATCTCGGGCTGGTTCGGCACGTCGTGGATCGCCGCCCGATCCCGGTCCATGAACTGACGATCCACCTGCGTCGTGATGTGCAAGACACGGCTTCCGGCTGTGAGCGCTTCGGCCTGCGCGCCCGCCGCGTTGCCTGCGGCGGTGCCGGTCGAAGTCAGGGCCACGCCGATTTCACCCGACACGCGGGAAAAGGCGTCTGCCATGTTCATGGCGCCTGCTTCGCCCCGCGCGGGGACGAAACGGATCCTGCCCTGATCGGCGACCGCGTGGAGGATCGGCATGTTGTGGATCGAAATCACGCCGAAAATGGTTGTCACGCCAGCATCGGCAAGACCCGTTGCGATCTGGTGGCCCACGGTCTGTGTCATGAGGTCTTTTTCCTTAAAATCGCGCATGTCAGGAGAACCGGGAAACGCCGCCGGAAATCTCAAGTCTCGCACCGGTGATATAGCTGGCGGCTGGAGAGGCGAGGAACACCAGCGCGCGCGCGGCCTCCTCGGCCTGACCCAGCCGGCCAAGGGGGATATTTTTCTTGCGGGCAAGATCCGCGAACCAGTCTTCGCGGCTTTGGGATGCGTCGTCGCGCGCCTCGAACCGTTTTTGCCACTGGTTGCTGTCCACGAGACCCAGAAGGATGGAGTTTACGCGGATGTCCGGGGCGAACTCGGACGCCAGTGATTTCAACAGGTTCTGAACACCGGCGCGCGCGGCAGAGGTGCAGACCATATGCGGTTCCGGTTGGTAGGCGAGAAGCGAATTGACCGCGACGATCGCGCCGCTTGCGCTTTTTCGCAAGAGCGGCTCGAAGGCGCGGATCGGGTAGAGTTGACTGAAGAATTTCAGGTCCAGCTCTTCCCGCCAAGCGGCATCTGTCGTCTCCGCAAAGGTCGATACGCGCCCCTGACCGGCATTTGTCACGAGCGCGTCGCACCCCCCGAAACGTGCTTCGGTCGCCTCGACAAAGGCTTGGACCGCATCCTCATCCAGCACGGAGAAGGCGCTTGAAAAGACGCGCGCCGCGCCGAATTCCGCCTGCAACGCGTCGCTCGCCTCCGTAAGCCGATCCGCGCCCCGTGCGCAAAGCGCGACATTCGCCCCGTCTGCCAGAAAGGCCCGAACGGTCGCCAACCCGATGCCGGACGACCCGCCCGTCACCACGACGGTCTTGTTTTGAAGCCCGAGATCCACCGATCACTCCTTTACCGGAAAACCGGGATCGGCCCGGCCAGCCATCACGGTTCTTTGGGCCGGTGTCGGGGGCCCGGCTGTCATCCAGCGATCCATCGCTTCGGGATCGGTGCGGGACCAGACCTTGGGCTCATGCGTTGTCTCGTCGATTTGCTGCAACTCGGCGACGAATTCGATCACGAAGCCCGAAGGCGATACGAAATAGGCAAAGGGGTTGTTGCCGGGCCCATGCCGCCCCGGTCCCCAGCTTGGCACCTGGCCCTTTTGCTTCATCCTGCCGATGCCGCGCATGTAGTCATCAATCCCCGCCATCTCGAAGGCAACATGATTGACGGCCGGGTATTTGTTGCGAACAAGGGCGATCGAGTGGTGGTCGGTGCTGCAACGCAGGAACACCATTTGGTCGGCGGAATAATCGCTCGCGCGAAAGCCAAGCACGCTTTCATACCATGCCTGCATGCTGTCCATATCCGTTGTGTTCAAAACCACATGGCTGATCTTGCGCGGATAAGAATAGACGTGGTCCTCGTCGCGCATCTTCAGATCCGCGGTCACGCGCAGGCGCCGGTTGTCCGGGTCAAGGATTTCGAAACCATAGCCACCGAACGGGCCGTCGATATCTGCCGGCTCCCCCAGCACGGTCGCGCCCCGGTCTTTCACCTGTTCATAGAAGGCGTCGATGGTCGCGCGGTCCGGTTGACCGAAATGGATGTATTCGATGCCATAGACATCATCATCCTTCAGACCATAGAGAAAAGGCTCTGGTCCCGTGCCATTCAGGTAGACGATCCCGTCCCCCCGATGGGCGATTTGCAGCCCCCAAAGATCGGTGTAGAACTCTGCCGTTTCGGTCATGCCCGGCGCGCGCATCACGATGCCGCGCAGGTGACCCATTCTCAGCTCATCTGCCATGAAGCTCTCCCTCGGCATGACTTGGCATTGGTGTTTGAAGGTCTGGGGCCAGCTCGAAAAGCGCCGCGCAAAACGCCTGCGGGGCCTGCACGTAAACGGCATGCCCGGCGCGTTCGATGGTGATGCAGCGCGGCGTGTCGCCATGAACCTCGGTCCAAGCGCGCATCGCGGCGGTCGTCTGGGCAATGGGCGTGACCTGGTCCTCGGCACCGATGATGAAGCCCGGTTTCTGGCGAAGCTGCGCGACCGACGCGGCCAGGTTTCCCGACGCAAGCATATGAACGGCTTGGCCGTAGCCGTCCGAATTGATCCGCGCCATTTCCTGTCGGACGCTGGCGACAACCGATGGGTTATGCTCGGGATCGAACACCAGACGCGGCGCGCGTGTTTCGGCAAAGGCTTCGGCCCCGAGGCGTTCCAAATCCTTCAAGCGTTCGGTTGCGTTTGGCGGCAGGGGTGCATTTGCGTCGATCCCATACCCTTGGGCCGAGGCCGCAAGCACGATCGACGAGACGCACGTGGGTGCCCGCAGAGCGAAGGCAACCGCGATCAGCGTGCCCAGCGAATGCCCGATGATCGTGGCTTCATCCAGCCCAAGGCGATCAAAAAAGTGTTCAAGGGCCCCGGCATAATCCGCGGCCGTTGGCTTGGCCACCGTGAGGGGTGCTGAGGTCAAGTAACCGGGTGCATTCCATGCAATCAGCCTTGGCCCTTCGGGCAAGGTCTTGAACACCGGTTCGAAGGAATCGGAGTTGGACCCGATCCCATGGAGGAAAACGAAGGTGGGACCGGTGCCGCGACGTTCAAGAAAGCGAATGCCGCCGATCTCTTGATGGCGCAGTCCTGCATCGGTGTCATTCGTTCGTGTGTGCGACGGCGGCAACGTCAATATCCCTATGTTCAAATATGAACTGACTGTTCAATAAAGTAGATGAGCGGCCTTCGTGTTGTCAAGCGCGCGATTGCAGGGCTTGGGTCCGCTCACCGCATCGGGTTTGCCGATGGTGCCCCGGGGCCCTTGGATCATGCACGGGACATCTTGCGCAGGGCAGGGTGCCGCGCTCGACCAAGGATACCAGCGAGCAATGCCCCCTGTAAGGTGCGGAAACGTCGCCAGACCGGCCCAGGACAACCCATGCGAAAACGCATATTAAAAATGGAAGCCTACGCAATTTTCTTGGGTCTGACGGCGCGCTACACCGCAAGCATGCTTCAACATCATTCATCACTTCAAACGCATAGGGGCCTCGGGCCCGGAAAGGCCAGACACATGCTTGCTTACACCTATACCCGCTACGGAGCGCCCGACGTTCTGACCCTGACATCCGTCGACAAACCGACCCCCAAGCCCGGTGAGGTTCTCATCAAGATCCTTGCAACGACCGTGAGTTCCGGTGATTGGCGCGCCCGGAGCCTGACCATGCTCCGGGGTCTCGGGTTTGTCGGGCGACTGGTTTTTTGGCATTCGGGGCCTGCGCAAACAGGTTCTCGGCACCGAGTTTTCGGGCGTTGTCGAGGCGGTGGGCCAAGACGTGACGCGCTACGCGCCCGGTGACGCCGTGATCGGCTATCCCGGTGCGGGCTTCGGCGCCCATGCGGAATACATCGCGATGCCTGCGGACGGGAAACTGGTGAGAAAACCGTTCACCTTGGGGTTCGATGAAGCTGCGGCTGTCCCCTTTGGGGCAACGACAGCCTATGATTTTCTGGTCAACAAGGCCGCGATCACGTCGGGCGAACGTGTGCTGATAAACGGGGCCTCCGGCGCGGTCGGGACGGCCAGCGTGCAGATCGCGAAATTCCTTGGGGCCGAGGTGACGGCGGTTGCCAGCGCCAAGAACGCCGGTCTTGTCCGGAAGCTCGGGGCAGAACACGTCATCGACTACAATGAACGGGATTTCGCGGCAGAAGGCCAACTGTACGATGTGGTCGTGGATACCGTTGGCACCGCCCCCTTCGTGCGGACGCGCCACGCGCTGCGCCCCGGCGGGCGTATGGTCATGATCTCGGGAAAAACGTCCGACATGATCCTTGGCCCGCTGAAGGCCCGGCTTGCAGGGCGTCGGATGATCAACGGTGTCGCTTCGGAAAGCCGGGAAAACCTGGAGACCGTGGTGAAGCTGATCAACGACGGGTTCTATCGCCCGGTGATAGACCGCACCGATGGCTTTGATGAAATGCGGCTGGCGCATGCCCATGTGGATGCGGGGCACAAGACGGGGAGCGTCGTGGTGCGTGTCGCCGATGCCCCGGCCTTGAAGCTGGTGGGGTGAGCCGAAGCGCGGTGTGGGTCTGATGGACCCGCACGCCCCGAAAAAAAGCGCCGCGCAGGGAGATCCTGCGCGGCGTTTTTGCGGTTATGGGGCGACGTCAGACCGGGGCTTTCTCCGCTTCCACGGCGGCTGCCGGTTCGGCGTCGTCCTGTTCGGCCAGCCAGCGTTCGGCGTCGAGCGCGGCCATGCACCCCATGCCGGCGCTTGTCACCGCCTGCCGGTAGACATGGTCGGTCAGGTCGCCCGCGGCAAAAACGCCGGGGATCGAGGTGCGGGTGGTGCCCGGTTCGACCTTCACGTAGCCGCCGTGATGGGTTTCAAGCTGGTCGATGACCAATTCGTTGGCCGGGGCGTGGCCGATGGCGATGAACACGCCCTTCACGTCCAGCGTGGACACTTCGTCGGTCTTCACGTTCCTGATCCGCACGCCTTCGACGCCCAGCGGCATGTCGGTGCCGGTGACTTCGTCCAGGACGTGATCCCAGAGCACCTCGATCTTCGGGTTCTTCTCTAGCCGGTTGATCAGGATCTTCTCGGCGCGGAATTCGTCGCGGCGGTGGATCACGGTGACCTTGGAGGCGAAATTGGTAAGAAACAGCGCCTCTTCCACGGCGGTGTTGCCGCCGCCGACCACGAGAATCTCCTGCCCCCGGTAGAAGAACCCGTCACAGGTGGCGCAGGCAGAGACGCCGAAGCCCTTGAACTTGTCCTCGGACGGGAGGCCCAGCCATTTCGCGCGCGCCCCGGTGGCGAGGATCACCGCCTCGGCTTCATAGGTCGCCCCAGAGTCGCCCTTGGCGACGAACGGGCGTTTGGACAGGTCGAGATCGGTGATGATGTCAGTGATGACCTCGGTCCCCATGGCCTTGGCGTGGGCTTCCATGTTGACCATGAGCTCGGGCCCCTGAATCTCGGTGTGCCCGGGCCAATTCTCGACCTCGGTGGTGGTGGTAAGCTGCCCGCCGGGCTCCATGCCCTGCACGAGAATGGGTTTGAGCATGGCGCGCGCGGCATAGACCCCGGCAGAGTAGCCGGCGGGGCCGGAGCCGATGATGAGCACGCGGGTATGATGCGTTCCGGACATGGCGAATCCCTTTTATTCGATGGTTCTCACCGATATAGGGGTGCGGGCCTGCGGTCGGAACCCCCTGCGGCAGACTGTCAGTTTTTGCACATTGGCGCATGTTTGAGACAGGATATTGCGCAAATGCGAAATATTATTGCGCAGGGCGTCCTGTGCGGGTAAGGTTCTGCGAAACTCCGAGGACATCCCATGCCCCCATCGAAACTTGACCCCATTGATCGCATGATCCTTGCCGAATTGCAGGCGGACGGGCGCATGACGAACGTGGAGCTTGCCAAGCGTGTCGGCATTTCGGCACCGCCCTGTCTGCGCCGGGTGCGCACGCTTGAAGAGGCGGGGTTCATCCGGGGGTATCATGCCGATGTGGATGCCCGCGCGCTGGGCTTCGAGGTGCAGGTGTTCGCCAATGTCGGCCTTGTCAGCCAAGCCGAGGCCGACCTGTCGGCCTTCGAGGCGCGGTGCCGTGACTGGCCGCTTGTGCGCGAGTGTCACATGCTGAACGGCGAGGTGGATTTCATCCTGAAATGCGTCGCGCCGGACCTGTCCACGTTCCAGACCTTCCTCACCGAAGAACTGACGGCGGCGGACAACGTGGCGAGCGTGAAGACATCGCTCGTGATCCGGGATGCCAAGCATGAACCGGGCGTGCCTTTCGACGTGCTCGAAGCCCGTATGGCCACGCAGGCCTGAACCCGAGGCCCAGGGCTCCGGGCGCGAAAGCAGGTTGCATATGACCCGGAACCGGGCTATACGAACGGCGCTACAATCTATTCTACTGCACCTGTCTCCTAAAAGGCTTCAGCTTGCCACTACGAACTGACTGAGCCGATCTGCCGCATTCCGTGGGCAGAAAACAACTAGGAGTAAACACGATGGCCAAAGGCACCGTGAAATGGTTCAACCCCACTAAAGGCTTCGGCTTTATCGCACCGGAAGATGGTGGACGCGACGTGTTCGTGCACATCTCTGCCGTTGAGCGCGCCGGGATTTCCGAACTCAAGGACGGCCAAGCCGTCACGTTCGAAATGGAAGCTGGCCGTGATGGCCGCGAGTCCGCGTCGAACATCGAACTCGCGTAAGCGACGTTTCTTGACCGATAGAAGGCGGCAGGGTGAAAGCCCTGCCGCCTTTTTCTTTGGGCGTCGCCAGTTTCAGGCGGGCACCGCGCGGCCGCGATCGGGTTTGACCGCGTGGTCCTGCGGCAGAAGAAAGCCCGCGAAGAAATCTGCCAATGCGCCATGCGCGTCAAGCGGCAGGATATGTGCCACGTATTGGTCCGGGCGCACCACGATCATGCAGCCCTGATGCCGGTCGATGCCGCGCATCTTGTAGATATCCTGACCTGTTTTATGGTCGACGCAGAACACCTTTTCATGGTCGCGCAGGCCAAGCGCGCCCTTTTCCGGCCGCAGGAGCGGCGGCATGTCGGGCATCGCGATCTGGTCAAAGCTTTGCTGGAACACCGCGCGCAGGTCGATGACCGCGTCAATATCCTCGTCCGACCGGGTGTAGCGGCGGACAGGTGAGGCGGGGTCGGTTGCCAGCCAATCGGCGAGTGCGTGGATGCGCCCACCCTTCGTGCCATCGGCTTTGCCGCCGAAGGCATAGATCCTCCATCTGGCATCGGCTTGCGCCACATGGCCGAGTTGGAGCGCCATGGCGTCCGCCACCCGCACCACCGGGGCCGAATGGAACCGTTTGCCGACCGGTTGCCCGGTCGCAAGCGCCTGTTGCGCGTCGACAGAGGTGAGCGTCGATGGGTCGTAGCGCACGGCAAGGCCACCGGTGAATTCGAGGTTCTCGATGAAATGCTTCTGGAAGCGCGGCATCTCACGCCCGTCAAGCTCGTCATCGTCCAACGGGGCCGACATGATGCGTGCCCATTTGTGATCGGTCTCCACGAGCCGCTTGGCCTCGGTCCGCCGTTCGGCGGTATAGCTGTGCAAAAGCGCGGGGTCCGAGCGCCCCTTGAGCACCTGAATCAGTTTCCAGCCCAGGTTGAAGGTGTCGCCCATGGAAACGTTCATGCCTTGGCCCGCCTTGGGCGAATGGGTGTGGCAGGCGTCCCCGGCGGTGAAGACGCGGGGGTTTCGCGTCGCGGTCTCGCCCTCGGGCACATCGTCGAACCGGTCGGTAAGCCGGTGCCCGATTTCGTAGACCGACCACCAGACGACTTCCTTCACGTCGATGGAATAGGGCGCCATGATCCGGTTCGCCGCCGCGATCATGTCTGAGACGTCGAGATTGCGGTTGGCGACGCGTTCGTCCGGGTTGAGCTTGTCAAGCTCGACATACATGCGAAACAGGTATCCGCCCTCACGCGGGAGGATAAGCAGGTTGCCTTCGCTGGCCGAGGTGATGAGGTTTTTCATCCGGATATCCGGGAAGTCGGAATTGGCGAGAATGTCCATGACACCCCAAGCCTGATGCGCGGCGTCGCCGTGAAGGTGCCCGCCAATCGCCTTGCGCACGTTCGAGCGCGCCCCATCTGCCCCGACGACATAGCCCGCGCGGACCGTCATGGTGGTGCCATCGCCGCGTGCCAGCGTGACGGTGACCGGGTGGTCGGTGCTGCCGGCGCCGGCGTCTGCGTCGATGTGGAGCGTTTGAACGGACAGGTCGTAATCGGGTTCAAGCCGGGTCGGGGATTTACGCATCACGTCGAGGAACAGTTGGTGAATGCGCGCTTGGTTCACGAGCGTGTGGGGCATTTCGGATTGGTCATCGGCCACGTCCTGTTGCCGGCCAACGCGGCGGATGTTGGCGGGGTTGTCCGGATCCGGCATCCAGAAATTGGTCTGGTTGACCCAATAGGCCTCGCGCTTGACCGTTTCGCCGAAACCGAAGGCCTGAAACATCTCCATGGAGCGCACGTTGACACCATCCGCTTGACCCTTCTCGATCGGGCCGGGCTTCGGCTCCACGATCATCGTCGTGATGTCGGGAAACTGTGCAAGCTGCGCGGCAAGACACAGGCC
This sequence comes from Maritimibacter sp., assembly GCA_011389895.1. Lineage (GTDB taxonomy): Bacteria > Pseudomonadota > Alphaproteobacteria > Rhodobacterales > Rhodobacteraceae > Maritimibacter. The sequence continues at coordinate 23,638 of JAABTN010000010.1, forward strand.
CGCCGGGCCGCAGCCCGCGATCAGCACGTCCACCTCGTCGGGGATCACCCGACCGCTGTCTGGTGTCGCCGCGTTGTCGGCGGCCGGTTTGAGGTCGGGGTCGCCGGGGCGGAACCCATCCACGTAATACTGCATCGCGTTTCCTCCTGTCGCGCGGGGTCTGGCGTAATAGTAGCTATACTTACTAATTTTCGTCAAGAAGAAAGTAAGCATACATACCAATGCACTGGGCATGCAGCAGCACCCGCTGCGATTCGGTGGGATTCAGTTGGAATCGGCGCGCTGCGGCGGGTTTGGTGATTCTCCGGCCTGCCTGTGAGTTGCCGGACATGTGCGGGTGGCGGTCGGGTCATTGCCGGGAATGTGAACGCGGCGTGAGCCACCGCGTGGCCCCAGAACCACGAATTTCGCTGTCGTGGCGGCTTTTTTGCCCCGGTACCGTTGCCTTCTTTTGCTCAAGGCCGGTTAAATGACCTTGGACAAATGCTTTTTCGTCATCGGGCCTCTGTCGACCCGAGGGCGCACCACGAGGGGGACACGATTTGCCGCAACTGAGCCATGTCGCTTTGAAGCTGATTTCTGTGGTTTTCGCCGGGCTGACGCTTGCCGCCTGCGCCACCGTGACGGACGACGGGGCCGGGACCGCCGTCAACTCTGAGGGCGAGGTGCTGCCTTACATCTCGAGCAAGACCGCCTCGATGTATCGGGAATTCGACGATGGCCAATTCGTGGTGCCCCAGATTTCGCGCCAGTACCTGTCGGAGGATGTGAAGCGGCAATACGTGCCCTATTATGCGCCGCATCCGGAGGGGACGATCATCGTCGATCCCTACGACCGCAGGCTGTACCTGATTTCCGGACCGAACGAGGCGATGCGCTACACCGTGGGTGTGGGTAAGGCGGGCTATGGGCTGCGCGGCAATTCGACGATCCGGCGCAAGGAAGAATGGCCCTACTGGACCCCGACCCAGAACATGTTGCGCCGGGAGCCGGAAAAATACCGCCCCGTGGCCGGTGGGGTGGAAGGCGGGCTGGAAAACCCGCTTGGCGCGCGGGCGCTCTATCTCTACCGGGGCGGGCGTGACACGCTCTACCGGATCCACGGCACGCCTTACCCCTGGACCGTGGGGGGCACGGATTCGGGGGGCTGCATCCGGATGTTCAACCAAGATGCGATCCACCTGTTCGCCAACGTGCCGACAGGGACCAAGGTCATCATCTTGGGCGAGGAGCAGAAGGGCCAGTGGACCACGCCGCTCGTCGCGGGCTCATCTGCGTGAAAACACAGCCGGGGCGCGCAGAGTGCCCGGCGGCGCAGGCCGCATGAGCGGCCCAGTTCGCGACCCATGCGCGGGATCCCGCGCGGGCCATTTTGGTGCTGTCCAAATCACCCCCCGCGCGGATAATGTCGGCAAAACCCCTCGGGTCACCCCGACGTATTCATCGCTAGGAATTGGCTTTTCGTGACTGTCGCCCGCGCCGCGTTCATTGCCCTCTTGTCGCTTGTGCTTCTGTCCTGTGGCGGCCCACCCACCGGGCCCCGCATGGGTGACCCCAAGCCGCTTTTGCCCGAGAATTACCCGGCGCAGGGCATCCCGGCGCAATTCGGCGATGTCGACCCGATCGACTGGACCGAGCATGAAATTCGCCCCGACGCCTACCCGGTGCACGGGATCGACGCGTCGCGGTATCAGGGCGAGATCGACTTTGCCACGGCGCGGGCCAACGGGATTGCCTTTGCCGTTCTGAAAGTGACCGAGGGGGGCGATCACCTCGACCCCGGGTATGCGATCAATGCGCAGCGCGCGCGCGCCGCCGGGGTGCCGGTCGGCGGGTATCATTTCTACTATTTCTGCCGCACCGCAGCCGAACAGGCGCACTGGTTCATCGCCAACACCCCGCGTGTTTCCGGCGATTTGCCCCCGGTTCTCGACATGGAATGGAACCACCAGTCGCGCACCTGTCGCGCCCGCCCGGACCCAGACGAGGTGCGCGCTAACATCGCGGAATACTCGCGTATCGTGGCGGCACATTACGGCACCCGCCCGGTGATCTACACCACGCCCGATTTCTACGCCGACAACGATCTGGGACAATTGGCGGGGGCGGAATTCTGGCTGCGGTCGGTGGCGGCACATCCAAGCGAACGTTACCCGGATGAGCGTTGGACATTCTGGCAATACACCGGCACCGGCGTGGTCCGGGGGGTGAAGGGCAAGGTCGACATCAACGCATTTGCGGGCAGCCCCGAAAGCTGGGCGGCGTGGTATGCGGCGCGGCACCAGCCCTGACACCCATGGTTGCAGCGCCCGGACCAAGTGCCTATGTCGGGTCCAGCAAACGAAAGGCCATATCTTGCGCAACGCGGCACTCATGCTTGGCATCATCGGCGGATTGATCGCCATGATCGTCGGGTTCTTCAACTTTGGGTATACCGAGCTTCTGGCCCGGCAGGATGAGTTGGGCGATTTCGCCAACGAGGTTTTGCGCCAGCCGGACAATACCCAGCTGTTGCGGATGGCGAGCTTCATTGGCCCGCTTCTTGCGATCGCGGGCGGGGCCATGGCCAAGATACGGGCGCTTTGGGGTGGTCTCCTGATGCTGGCTGCGGGCGGGCTGATCTACTACGCGTTCGGCTTCGGGGCCTTCACGATGTTTCCCATCGGCTTCACGCTGGTGGGCGGTTTCCTTGCACTGGCCGCCGGTCGCCCGGATGAGCCCAAGGCCCATTTCTGAGCAATCCTGACCCTCCCGGACATGCGAAAAGCCGCCCCCAAAGGGAGCGGCTTTTTCCTGTGACGTCCATGGTGTCCCGGGCCAGACCCGGGGTGCGGCTCAGGCGGCTTTCGCGCGGGCTGCTGCCGCCTTGCGGTTCCCGCGTGTGAACGGGAGCGTGCAGTCTTCCTTATCCGCGGTCTCGATGATGGATTTGATCCAACGCTGTTTCTTGCTCATGACGTGCCCCATGTTTTTTCCTTGGTGTCATTGTTCTCATCTCCGGGCATGGCCCGTGTCCTGAGATCAATAAGCCCCCGGAATGGGGCGAGTCTGGGGCAGGTTCGGGGAAAGTTGGTGCCAAGGATCGGGCCATTGCGTGCCCTCTGCGGGCCACAGAGCGCACCGGACGGTTGGGGCGCTCAGAGCCGGATGGCCGAGATCAACCGGCCATAGTCGGCTTCCTTGTGGTGCACCGAGCGGCGGAAGGAATAGAACCTGTCCGGGTCGCCGTAGGTGCAATGCCGGGTCCATTGGGCCGCCCCCACGCCCGCCTCGCGCAGGCGATGCAGGCCAAAGGCGGGCAGATCAAAATGCACACGGTCGCCGTCGCCTCCGACAAAGAACCGGTCATACCCCGGGTCTTCGTCCATGAAGCGCTCGAAAAACTCCGGCCCGACTTCGTAGGCCGCTTGCGAGATCGTCGGGCCGATCACCGCCGAGATATTGGCGCGGTTGGCCCCCAACCCCTCCATCGCGTCGAGCGTGGCCTCCAACACCCCGTCGATCGCCCCGCGCCAGCCCGCGTGGGCCGCGCCGATGACGCCCGCGTCGGGGTCTGCGAAAAGCACGGGTTCGCAATCCGCGGTCAGGATCGCCAAGGCTACGCCGGGGGTGTTGGTGACCAGCGCGTCCGCCTTCGGCTTGTCGCCCTCAAGCGGCGCGTCGATCACCGCGACCTCGGCGGAATGGACCTGGTGAATGGTGACAAGCGCCTCTGGGGCCAGGCCAAGCGCGCTGGCCGCCCGGGCCCGGTTCATCGCCACCGCGTCGGCCTGATCCTGTGATCCGCCACCGCAATTCAACCCGGAATAGATGCCTGATGATGCCCCGCCCTTGCGGGTGAAGAACCCGTGGGTCAGCCCCGTGAGGGCGGGCGAGGTGATCAATTCGAGGTTCATGGTCAAAGCCCCGGCAGGTGCGCGGCACCGGGCGCGACGAGGCCCAGCACCTTGAACAGGTCACCCATTTCATCGGGGTGCGTCAAGCGGCGATGCGCGGCGATATGGCTGTCGCGCGCCGGACCGGTGAGCTGTTGGGCAAGCGTCTGGGCGCGTTGCGTGATGCCGAGACGTTCCAAAAACACGCCCTGCGGGGTAAGCGGCGCGGGGGTGAGCACGGGGGCGGCCTCCGCAAGGGCGCGGAAATCCACATGCGCCGTGAGGTCGGCATTGCCGGGGGCGGCGAGAGGGTCGACCTTTTCATGTGCGCTCAGCGCCTGAAACGTGTGGCCCGGCGCGCCCCAACTGCCGTAGTCTATGATAAGCGCCGCGCCGCCCTGTTCGGCGATCCGGGCGGCGATCTCGGCCATGATGGCCCCGGCGGCGGGGCGAAGCTCGACCAGCGTGCCATGGGCCACCTCGGACCAGCTTGCAAGCGCGGGTTGATCGGTCGGCCCGCCCAGCCCGAAGGCGAGGGTGCCGTTTTGCACCCCGATCTGGCGTTCGCGCCATGTCTCGCCCTCGCGCAGGAACTGGCGGATTGGGAGCGCGTCGAAAAATTCGTTCGCGACCACGAAAAGCGGCGCGTCGGGCAGGTCGGCGACGCTGTCGACCGTGGTGATGTCGTGGACTTTCAGCGTCTGGACCTGTTTTTTCGCCAGCACGGGCGAGGCTTCGACGAGCGCGATCTGCACCGCGTCATGGAACCCCGGCACCGACCGGGTCGCGCGCAGGATATCGGCCATCAGCGTGCCGCGCCCGGGGCCAAGCTCGGCCAAGGTGGCCGGGCGGGGCGATCCCTGATCCAGCCACGCCTGCGCGAGGGCGAGACCGATGATCTCTCCGAACATCTGGCTGATTTCCGGCGCGGTGGTGAAATCGCCTGCCGCGCCCAACGGGTCGCGCGTGGTGTAATAGCCATCGCGCGGATCGAGCAGGCATTCGACCATGTAATCCGCGACGGTGATCGGCCCGGTTTCCGATATCCGGGCGACAAGACGGTCCTTGAGGCTCATGACAGGCTCATCATGCGCTCATGCCGCGCGCGGGGTGCGGCGGGCGGCCCAGATCAGTGTCAGAAGGCCGACGAGGATCATGGGAAGCGACAGGATCTGTCCCATTGTCAGCCCCATCTCGCCCAGCCGAAGCACGTAACCCATCGGGTTGTCTGGCGTGATGAACTGCGCATCCGCCTGCCGGTAGAACTCGACAATCGTGCGTGCCAATCCGTAGCCGAGAAAGAACAGGCCCGCGAGCATGCCGGGGCGTTTAAGCCATCCGCGCGCGAAGGCGAGGGTGAGGAGAACAAGGGCGAGGATCACGCCCTCAAGCCCCGCCTCGTAAAGTTGCGAGGGGTGGCGGGCACAGGGCGCGCCGGCCGTGGCGCAGGATTGCGCGGCGGGACCAGGGAAGACCACGCCCCAAGGGGCGTCGGTGGGCCGCCCCCAGAGCTCGGCGTTGATGAAATTCGCCACGCGGACAAGGCCGAGCGCGGGCGGCGTCGCGATGGCCAGCAGGTCGGCGACCGAAGCCGTGACCAGCCCGTGCTTGCGTGAAAACAGGATCACGCCCACGACCACCCCGAGAAACCCGCCGTGAAACGCCATGCCGCCTTGCCAGAGCTTCAGGATGTCGATCGGATTGGCGAGGTAATAGCCCGGTTGGTAAAACAGAACGAAACCAAGCCGACCCCCGATGATGATACCCGCCACCATCCATGTCACCAGCTCTTCGAGCTGTGCCTTGGTCATCGCCGGATCCTGCGCCCAGAGCCGGGGCCGGGTGATCGCCATGCGGATGATCCACCACCCGATGGTGATGCCCACGATGTAGCCAAGCGCATACCAGCGCAGGGCGAGATGCAGGCCAAAGATGTCGATGGCAAGCGCCTCGGGCGAGATATCTGGGAACTGGATCGCGGCGAACATGGTTTGGTTGGTGCGACGGGGCCGCGCCGGTGTCAACGGGGCGGTTGTGATTTCACCCGCGCGGGCGCATATTTCGGCGAGACGAAGTGTCCCGGCGTGCGGGAAACAGGCGATCCGACCCGGATCATGCAGGAGACGAGATTATGCAGACACGAAACAAGGTCCTCGATGACCTGTCCCAACTGATGACGAACGCCATGGGCGTGGCACAGGGTGCCCGGACCGAGGCCGAGACGGCGATGAAAGGCATGATGGACCGCTGGTTGGCAGACCGCGATTTCGTCACCCGTGAAGAATTCGACGCGGTGCGGGCCATGGCGCAGAAGGCGCGCGAGGAAAACGAAGCGCTGAAGGCGCGGATCGAAGCGCTGGAAACGGCGGCAGCCCCCAGGGCAGGCGCGCGGTCGGCGGCGAAGACGACGACGAAACCCACCGCGAAGAAGAAAAGCTGATGAAAGCCGCCGCGCGGTCCATCGCTGTGCTCGCACTTGCGCTGATCATGGGGGGGCACGCCGCCCCGGCTTCTGCCTGTGACCTGCCTGCAAATGCCGCCGGGCTGATGGCCGCCACGGGGGCCGAGATCAACGCGGTGCGCCAACAGAACGGGCGCAAGGTTCTGCGCCGCAGTGCGCAACTGGATCAGGCCGCGCAACGCCACGCCTGCTGGATGTCGGTGCAGAACAAGTTCAGCCACCAAGGGGCGCGCGGGTCCAAACCCCGCGACCGGATCGCGGCGACCGGGTATCGCGCCCGGCTCACGTCCGAGAACATCGCCTCAGGGCAGACCAGCGGGCCACAGGTTGTGGCCGAATGGATGGCCTCGCAAGGCCACCGGGCCAACATCCTGCGCGACAAGGTGTCTGATTACGGGATCGGCGTGGCGCTTTTGCAGGGGCGCCCGGTGTGGGTCATGGTCTACGCCCAGCCACGTTAGGGCGGGTCAGATTGTTGTAATAGGGAAGGATCGCCGCGTATTTTCGGGGTGAGCCCCGCCCAAAATGTGCGAAACGTCCTGACTGGCGCGCACGCCCCCTGCTTACCGCAGGATCGGCGGTTTGCCCGGATCGCTGCCCGATGCCTTGCGCTCGGGGCTCTCTGGCTCTTCCGCGCGTGGCAGATCGAACCGTAGGCCCGTGCGGTCGATCTTCGCCATCGCCGGGTCGCTGGCGGCAAAGAAAGCCACGTCGAGCCGATACTCCACCCCCGAGAATGTCAGCGCCTCTTGCGCCGCGCGCGCGAGCGCCGGTTCCGCCCCATCGCGGGCGTCGGCAAAGGCCAGCACCAGCCCGGAGGTGCCATCGTCATGGACCGCGCGCACCAGCGTCGCATGGGCCGCGATCCCGGCTGCCGTGGCCAGCTTTTCCGACAACCCGGTGATGAACCTGTCGGGCAGGCCGGTTGGGGCCTCAAGCGCGCGGATCTGCCCATCGACCTCTTCCGGCGCGGGCCCCAGCGTTTCGGCGAGCCAATCGACAGCGGCCGGCGGGATCAGGATCGAAGAGGGCGCGCCAAGGTTCACGCCTAGCCCAAGCCCGGAGCCCGCCATCATCGCCGCGATCACCCGCCCGGGGAGCGCCGCATAGGGGGCGGCACCCTCGGCAAAGGCCGAAAGCCGGTCTTCGCGATCGAAGGCGAGCACGTATTGGTCGGGGGGCACGTCTTCTTCGGTTTCAAGATCGAGCACCTCGGGGTCGAGGTGGTCGCCGCGCGGTTCCGTTTTCAGCATCAGGAACAGCTCGCCATCCGCGAGGCGTTCGTAGAATGCCAGCCGCGCCGCGTCATCATCGAGGTTGGCCTGCATCGCCGCATGGGCCCGGTCGAGCCGCGTTTCGTCGTTCATCCGATCACCTCCGCCACCCGGGCGCGCAGGACCGGCAAAAGCTCGTCCTCGAACCACGGGTTTTTCTTCAGCCACCCGGTATTGCGCCATGACGGGTGAGGCAAGGGGATAATCCGCGGGCCGTGCGCGCGCCAGCCCGCGACCACTTCGGTCACTGGACGGGGCGGGCCGGGGAGGTGGCGTTTGTGGGCATAGCCGCCGATTACCAGCGTGAGGCGGGGCGACAGAACGGTGTCCACCGCGTCGCCCCATGTGTCGGCACAGATCCGGGGCGGGGGCAGGTCCGCGCCGCGCGCGTCATATCCCGGAAAGCAGAACGCCATTGGCGTGATCGCAATGCGGTCGCGGTCATAAAACGTGTCGCGGTCCACCCCCATCCAGTCGCGCAGCCTGTCGCCCGAGGGGTCGTTGAAAGGCAGACCGCTCTCATGCACCCGGGCCCCCGGCGCCTGCCCGATGATGCGCAGCCGCGCAGCGGTGGAAAACCAGACCACGGGGCGCGGAGAATGCGCCGTTTTGGTGGCGGCAAAGCTGTCAGCGCAGAGACGGCATGCGGCGATTTCACGGTCAAGTGCTCTCATACAAAGCAGTTTATCTGTGGCGTGAATGAAAACAATCCGTGGTGTGAGTCGAAATTTTCCATGGATTGCCCTTTGAACCGCCCCAATTTCGACATCACCACCCGGTTAATTTTGCCCACGGATACGTCGTCGGACAAAGCGCGAAACGAAGCGCCCGATGTCGTCTCCCGCGTAACGAGTGCCATGCGTTTTGACGCGGAAACGCCACGGATGTGAAAATGACCACGAGCAGGCTGAACGCTTATTACATCGGCACCTTCGCCGAACTGGACCTTGCAGAAGGGGAAACGGTCGCCAAGACCGCTGGTCGGCTTGTCGGGTATCGGCTGGGCGATGCGACGCACCCGGCCCATTCGCGCGAAGTCACGGTCTTCATGGATCGCTCAGATGACGATGGCACCGATCGGCTTACATTTGGTGGCGAAACCGCAGATGTGCTTGCCTCCCTGCACGTCTCGGTGCGCCTGTCCTACATGGATCGTCAGACCGACACCACATGGATGGTGGTGTTGCAGGATGGCGCGGGCCGGGTGTTTCTGACCCCCTTCGCGGATGGATCGGACTTCTCGGAAAGCTTGGTGGAAAAGCCGATCCGGACCATCGAGGTCGAGACGATCACCGGCGAACATTACCGCGCTGCCATGCGCAATCTCGCCAACAGGGGCTATGTCTGTTTCGGGTCGGACACCCGGATCCAGACCCCGCTTGGCCCGCAAAAGGTCGTTCGGCTGAAGCCCGGCGACATGGTCGATACCATTGATCACGGCCCGCAACCGATCCGTTGGGTCGCGATGCGCCGTATGGGCCCGCTTGAGTTGCGCGCCCATCCCGAGGTGCGTCCGATCCGGGTGCGCAAGGGCGCGTTGGGCGGGGGCTTGCCAGAACGCGATGTGCTCCTGTCCCCGCAGCACAAGGTTTTGGTGCGCTCCCGGCTGGCCATGCAGATGTTCGGCACGCCCGAGGTTCTCGTGCCGGTGCGCGCGCTTTTGGGTGTGCCCGGGGTCGAGGTGGCCAAGGACGTGGGCGGCGTGATCTATGTCCACCTGCTGTTTGACCGGCACGAGGTGATCATCGCCGATGGTGCGCCGATGGAAAGCCTGTTTCTGGGCGCCGGCGCGCGCGAGGCCGTGGGGGACGCGGCCCTTGCGGAAATCCGGACTATCCTGCCCGACTTGGTCGAGACCATGGAAACCGGTCTTGGCGACCCGGCGCGCCCGCTGACCGACCCCGACCGGGCCGAGGTCATGGGTCAGACCCACGTGCGCCGCAAGGTGCCCTTGGTCCACGGGTTCTGAACCGCCCGCCGTGCGGTCGCGACCTTACCCCCACGCCCACCCATATCGCCTTTGTCATTGAGCCAAGCCCCCGGTTTCGCTAGGTGAAAGCTAAGTGACAGGGAATTGGGCCCATGTATCGCGTCTGGAATTTCATCACCGCCTATTCGGCGCTTCTTGTGAGCGGGGCCATTGTCGCGCTTGTCTGGGCCAATGTCGCCCCGGCGAGCTACCTGCATTTCGTGGAATACCCGGTTTGGTTCAACCCGTGGATCGGGGTCGATGTTCATAGCTGGACCCGCGCGCTGGGCGCGGCGGCACATGCCTATGAGATCGGCGATGTCGAAAAGGTGGTCACGCTGCACTACCTCGTCAACGATATCGTCATGGCGCTGTTTTTCGCGATGGCGGGGAAAGAGGTCTGGGAGGCGCTGATCCTGAAAAACGGTGCGCTTCGGGGCCGGAAGGCCGCGACGCCGATGGTTGCGACCGCCGGGGGCATGGTCGGGCCGATCGTGGTCTATCTCGGTCTCGCCACGCTCATGGGGTCCGACACCTATGACGCGGTGGTCAATGGCTGGGCCGTGCCCACGGCGACCGACATCGCCCTGTCTTTTATCATCGGGCGGATGGTGTTCGGGGCCGGGCATCCGGCGGTCCGGTTCCTTTTGCTTCTCGCGGTGGCTGATGATGCGGCGGGGCTTTTGATCCTCACCGTGTTCTATCCCTCGGGTGCGCTTGCGCCCGCGTGGCTGCTTTTGTCGGTCGGGGCGAGCGTTTTTGTCTATGTCGCTTTCAATGCCCTGCCGCGCCGCATGGATCGGGGCGACCAGATGCGGCGGCGTTCGACATGGGTGCGCAAGCATCTTCGGTGGTATCCCTATGCGCTTGCCGGGCTGATCAGCCTGTTTGCCTTCACGCAATCCGGGCTGCACCCGGCGCTGGGCCTGTTGCCGGTGATCCCGGCGATCCCCCATGCCGACCGCGCCTTCGGCGTGTTCGCGGATGCAGAGCGGCATTTGCACGACATCCTGAACCAGATGCAGCATGCGCTGACCATCCCGGTCGAGATCATCCTGTTCGTCTTCGGGCTTGTGAATGCCGGGGTCGCTTTTGCCGCGATCTCGGGGCCGTCCTGGCCGGTGCTGGGCGGGCTGGTGATCGGAAAGCCGCTGGGCATCTTCCTGTTCGGGGCCTTTGCGGCCCATGTCCTGCGCCTGGGGTTGCCCGAGGGGATGCGGACCGTTGATCTGGTGGTGATCGGCTTCACCGCTGCCATCGGGTTCACCTTTGCGCTGTTCATGGCCGGTGTCGCGTTCGAGCCGGGAGAGGTGCGTGATGCGGCGAAATGGGGTGCGCTTTTGAGTTTCGGGGCGGTGATCCCCGCGATCTTGCTTGGTCAATTGTCAGGCATTCGGAAACAAAACCGCTGACTTGCGCGGGTTTTCGGCCCATTGTTTACCGAATCGGGGCAAAGCACGGGGAGTTTCGTCAAATTTGCGCCTATTTCGGTGACAAGTCGTTGTAAAACAGGGGCCTGATCCGACATAATACTGCCTAAGTGGGCGTTTATGACTCATCGTTAACAAAACCCGGATAGACGGGGTGTCGAGGCAGTCAGCAGTCACGGGGTTCGAATGATCGAATTCGACAACGTATCAAAGTCCTATTGGACCGGACAAAAGCGCAAGGTCATCCTTGACCATGCGTCGTTTCGCGTTGAGCTGGGCAATTCGCTTGGTATCCTCGCGCCGAACGGGACCGGCAAGACGACGATCATCAACATGATGGCGGGGCTTGAAAAGCCCGACGAGGGGGCCGTGCGCAGCACCTCGCGCGTGTCATTCCCGCTTGGCTTCATGGGCGGCGTCGTGGCAAAGCTGTCGGCCAAGGAAAACGCCCGCTACATCGCGCGGCTCTACGGTCTGGACCCGGATTATATCGAGGCGTTCACGCGGTGGCTGTGCGGGCTTGAAGAATACTATGATTTCCCGCTCGGCACCTATTCGTCCGGGATGAAGGCGCGGTTCACCTTTGCTCTGCTGCTCGCGCTTGATTTTGACATCTACCTGATCGACGAAGGCATGCCGCAGACCACTGATGCCGAGTTTAACCGGAAGGCCGGAGATGTGCTGCGCCAGCGGTTGGAAAGTGCGACCGTGGTGATCGTCTCGCATCAGGCCGATACGCTCGAAAAATTCTGTCGATCCGCTGGCGTGCTGCTCAACGGGCAGCTTTTCATGTTCGACTCCTTGGAAGAAGCGAAACAGCTCTATGACTACTCCACCCAAGGCTAAGAAATTCCGCATCCGCCGCCCCGGCGGCGCGACTCCGCCCGAGGGCGAACAGGGGGCCGCACCCGCGACCCCGGCACGCCCCGAGGCGCATGAGCGGCCCGAGGCGACGCAGGGCACCGGCGGCGCCGAGCAACCCCGCCAGCCGCGCGAGTTGAATGCAATGGAGCAGCTCGCCATGGGCGGGCGCGAAGACGGGTTCGGCGACCAGCCGTTCCCCGGGTCTGCCGCCGCCCAAACCGCCAACAGCGCAAACCCCGGGCGCCCCGGCGCAGAGCAGGCCGATGACGGCCCCGCGCCCGAGGTCGAGATCGCGGCGATCAAGCAAGAGGGTCTGACCGGGCGACAGCTTCGCATGGCGCGCCGGGTGGCGCAGAAACACGGGCTTCCCGCGACATCGGATTATGACGCCGTGCGCCTGTTGCGCAAAGCCGGGATTGATCCGTTTCAGGCCGCCAACATGCTGCAACTCGTGTCCGGCGCGGATGATCCGGACCCGCGCGCGCAAGATCAGGCCGCCGTTCCCGCGACCCAGCAAAAGGTGCAATTGCCGCAAACCATGCAGGCGGGCGGGGCGCAGGTGCCCTCGACCAACGTGCTCGACGCCGCCGACCGGGCCGCATCCATCCAAGAGATGCAGGAAGACATCGTGCGCCGCCGCCGCAAGAAGCTCGTGCTTCTCGCGACCCGGCTGGCCGCCTTCGTGCTTTTGCCGACCTTCATCGCGGCATGGTATTTCTACGTCGTCGCCACGCCCATGTATGCGACCAAGTCGGAATTCGTGATCCAGAAGGCCGAGAGCGGCGGCACGGCGATGTCGAGCCTGTTTGCAGGCTCCGGTATGGCCACGAGCCAGGATTCGATCACGGTGCAAAGTTACCTCACCTCGCGCGACGCGATGCTGCGTCTCGATGCGGACCTTGGCTACAAGGAGCATTTCTCGGACCCGTCGATCGACCCGATCCAACGGCTTGACGCGTCTGCGACCAATGAAGAGGCCTTCAAGGTCTACAAACGGAACGTAAAGATCGGCTATGACCCGACCGAAGGTATCGTGAAGCTTGAGGTTGTCGCGGCCTCGCCCGAAGCCTCGGCAGCCTTTTCCGAGGCGCTGATCACCTATGCCGAAGAGCGGGTCGACAACCTGACCCAACGCTTGCGGGCTGACCAGATGGCCGGGGCGATCGAAAGTTACGAAGATGCCGAAACCCGCATGCTTGAAGCGCAGGCCGAGGTGCTTGATCTGCAAGAAAGCATGGGAATTTTCGACGCCACCTCGGACGCAAGCTCGATCATGACGCAGGTCAACACCTTCGAGACCCAGCTTCAGCAAAAGAAACTGCAACTCGACCAGCTTCTCGACAACGCGCGCCCGAACCAGGCGCGGGTCGAAGGGGTGCGCGGCGATATCGGGCGGCTTGAAGAGCTGGTGGCGGAACTGCGCGCCCGGTTGACCGAGACTGACGCGGCCGGAGGCACCCGCAGCTTGGCGTCGGAATCCGGTCGGCTGGCGATCGCGCAAACCAATCTCGAAACCCGCACGGCGCTTATGCAACAGGCGTTGCAGCAGCTTGAGACCGCGCGGATCGAGGCAAACAAGCAGACCCGCTACCTTGAGATGGGCGTGCATCCGGTGGCTCCGGATCAGCCGACCTATCCCCGGGCGTTCGAGAATACGCTCTTGGCCTTCCTCGTTTTCGCGGGGATTTACCTGATGATCTCGATCACCGCGTCGATCCTGCGCGAACAGGTCACCAGCTGACGAGACCCCTGGCGCGCCGGCCTATTGGCCCGGCGCGTCATGAAAGCGATTGCATTCACGGGTCCGCGCGCTAGCGTTCCCCCAGCAAAAGGGGATCGCGATGCCATACCTGCGTTTGTTTCTTGTTCTCGCCTGCCTGTCTCTGCCACAGGCCCTGCCGGGCCCCGTGCTGGCCCAGAACGGCACCATCGCGACCGGCGAAGGCACGTCGAGCGAACAGAACCAGACCGACGCAGCCATTGCCACCCGTATCCGCAGCATCATCTCGGAGCTGGAAGGGTATGAGGATGTCACGGTGGTGGTAAAAGCCGGCATCGTGACCCTGCGCGGCACGACATTGGAACTGAGCCAAGCCGAACAGCTTGACATGCTGGCCGGTCGGGTCGAGGGCGTCGTGGCGGTCGAGAACCGGGTCACGATGTCGACGGACGTGGCCAAGCGGCTTACCCCGCTGATCGAGCGGGTTCAGAACCGGTTCTGGCAGGGGGTCGCGTTCCTGCCCCTCGTGGGGGTGGCGCTTTTCGCCTTCGCGGTCGTCCTTTGGATCGGGTTCTTCATCGCCCGGCGCAAGCGGCCTTGGGACCGGATCGCCCCGAACGCCTTTATCGCCGATATCTTTCGCGCCATGATCCGGGTCGCCTCGGTCGTGGCCGCGCTGGTCGTCGCACTGGACATTTTGGGGGCCACCGCGCTTTTGTCGACCATTCTCGGGGCAGCAGGGATCATCGGGCTGGCCATCGGGTTCGCCGTGCGCGACACGGTCGAGAATTTCATCGCCTCGGTGCTGCTGTCGATCCGTCAGCCCTTTGCCCCAAATGATGCGATCGAGATCAATGGTGACGAGGGCAAGGTCATTCGCCTGACCAGCCGCGCCACCATTTTGCTAAGCTTCGATGGCAACCATATCCGCATCCCCAATTCCACGGTGTTCAAGAGCCGCATTCTGAATTACTCGCGCAACCCCGAGCGCCGGTTCGAGTTCACCCTTGGGGTCGCCTATGGCACCGATCTGGCGGAAGCGACGGCGCTCGCGCAGCGCACGTTGGAGGATCTGCCCTTCGTGCTCACCACCCCGTCGGTGTCGATCTGGACGATGGAGCTTGGTGGTTCCGACATCGGGCTGATGCTCACCGCATGGATCGACCAGCGTGAAACCGGGCTTCTGGCGGCCCGGTCGGAGGCGATCCGACAGGTTCTGATCGCCTTCGAGAGCGCGGGGATCGAAATGCCGGAGCCGACCTATCGCCTGCTGACCTCGGATCACGACGCGGTGGACGAGGTGGAAGCCAAGAGCGCGGCGGCCGAGATCCTGGCTGAAACCGAGGTTCAGAACGTGAGCGCGACGATGGAGCAAGATCTGGACAACATCGTTGAGGGCGAGCGCAAGACCGCCGTGGGCGAAGACCTTTTGCGCGATGACGCCACCAAAGAGTAGGCCAAATTTTCCGGCAAATTTGGGCTTGCAGGCCGGACCGGGTTTGAGTAGTTACACGCGCACGTTGGGGTGTAGCCAAGCGGTAAGGCATCGGTTTTTGGTACCGTGTATCGTAGGTTCGAATCCTACCACCCCAGCCATTTTTCCCGCCACTGGACCCCCGCGTCACGGGCCTTGAAACGCCTGACGAAACGCCGATCTGCGCGCCCCCCGTGGTCTATTCCGCCATGTGGCAGGAAACGCGGGTTTCGCCAATGCGGCGCATCTCGGGGCGTTCGGTGCGGCAGCGATCGACCGCCAGCGGACAGCGTGGGTGGAAGGTGCAGCCGGAGGGCGGATTGATCGGATCGGGGATTTCGCCCTTGGGCGGGTCGACTTCGCGCCCGAACCCATCCATGCGCGGGGCGGCGTCAAACAGCATCCGGGTGTAGGGGTGCTTAGGCGTGGAAAACAGGGTGTCGCGCGGCGCCTCTTCGACAAGGCTTCCCAGATAAAGCACCCCGATCATATCCGCCACGTGTTGCACCACCGTCAGATCGTGGCTGATGAACAGGTAGGTGAGCCCGAATTCCTCGCGCAGATCGCTCATCAGGTTGAGGACTTGCGCCTGAACGCTGACATCCAGCGCCGATGTCGGCTCATCGCAGACGATCATCTTGGGCTCCGACGCCAACGCACGTGCGATACACAACCGCTGGCGTTGCCCGCCGGAAAACTCGTGCGGGTACTCGTGGGCATCGGCGGCGGACAGGCCGACCTGTTCCAGCAACCGTTCGGCCAAGCCCTCGGTTTCGCCCCCCAGCACCGTTACGGGTTCCGCGATGATATCGCGCACCCGCCAGCGCGGGTTGAGCGAGGCATAGGGATCTTGAAAGATCATCTGGATATCCGATCGCACCCGCGCGATATCGGCCGTGTTTTTCGAGGCCGAAAGATCGACACCGTTCACCTCGACCGACCCGCTGGTGGGCGGCACGAGACCGACGATGATCTTGCCAATGGTGGATTTCCCCGATCCGCTTTCCCCGACCAGCGCATAGACCGAGTTTTCGGGGACCTCGAAGCTGACATCGGAGACGGCGGTGAGAAACGCCTTGGGTTTGCGTTCGATCACCCGGTTCAGCCATGGTTTCGAGACATCGAACACCCGGGTCAGGTTTTTCACCGATATCAGAGCGCTCATGCCGCCCCCTCTTGTTCATCGTGGCTAAGCGGGAACCAACAGGCCGCCCGCCCACCGCAGGTCTCGATCGACGGTCCGGGCTCGGCGCGACACGTGTCCTCTGCATAGGCACAGCGCGGGTGAAAGGCGCAACCATCGGGCAGCGCTTCAAGCCGTGGCATGGCCCCCGGGATCTGGCGCAACCGGTTGTGCCCAAGGCTGGCCAAGGGGGTCGAGGCCATCAGGCCAGCGGTATAGGGGTGCGTCGGGTGCGAGACGACATCGCGCACCGGCCCGATCTCGGCCAAACGCCCGGCATACATCACCGCGACCCGGTCGGCAGCTTCCGCGATCACGCCCATGTCGTGGGTGACGAGCATCACGGCCACGCCGCGATCCCGGCACAGCCGTTTCAAAAGCGCCACGATCTGGGCTTGCACGCTGACGTCCAGCGCGGTGGTCGGCTCGTCCGCGATCACCAGCTCGGGTTCGGCGCAGAGCGCAAGCGCGATCACCACCCGCTGGCGCATGCCGCCGGAAAACTCGAACGGATAGCTTCCGATACGTTGCCGGGCCGCGGGAATGCCCACTTCGTCCAGCGCGGCCACGGCGCGGTTCAACGCCTCGCTCTCGCTCACGTCCAGATGTTCGCGGATGGTCTCGGTCAACTGTTCGCCCACGGTCAAAAGCGGGTTGAGAGAGGTGAGCGGGTCTTGAAAAATCATCCCGATCTTGCGGCCCCGCAACCGGCGCAGCGCCTCGCGCGGGAGGTTGTCGATCCGTTGCCCCGACACGTGGATTTCACCGCCGGTGATGCGGGCGGGGGGGTCGAGAAGGCCGATCACCGCGTTGCCGGTCATCGATTTGCCCGCGCCGGATTCGCCCACCACCCCGAGAATCTCGCCGGGTGCGATGTCGTAGCTGACTTGGTCCACGGGGCGCAATACGCCATTGCGCGTGGGGATTTCGACCACGAGGTCGCGAACGGAAAGGACTGCTGTGTTCATTTTAACCTTGGGTTCAATGCGTCCCGCAGCCAGTCACCCAGCAGGTTGACCGACAGTGCGAGCACCAAAAGCGTGCAGGCGGGGAAGAACAGGATCCACCATTCGCCCGAGAACAGGAACCCCTGCCCGATCCGGATCAGGGTGCCGAGGCTGGGTTGCGTGGGCGGGGCCCCGACGCCAAGAAACGACAGAGTTGCCTCCGCGATGATCGCAAGCGCCAGCGAGATCGTCGCGATCACCAGCACCGGGTTGAGGACATTGGGTAGGATATGGCGCACCATGATGGACACCGGGCGACGCCCGATCAGGCGCGCGGCCTGCACGTATTCGCGGTTTTTCTCGACCATGGTGGCGCCGCGAACGACCCGCGCGAATTGCACCCAATCGGACAGGCCGATTGCAAGGATCAGCACCCAGATCGCCATGTCGTTGCGGTACTCGGGCGGGGTGATGCCCTTTGCGATCCCGAAAATCAGCATCGCAACCAGGATCGCGGGAAAGGTCAGCTGCATGTCCGCGATGCGCATGATGATCGTTTCGGTCCAGCCGCCGATATAGCCCGCAAGAAGGCCAAGCGTCACGCCAAGCACCATTGCCAGCGTCACCGCTGCGAACCCGACGAAGAGCGAAATTCGCATGCCGTAGAGGATCGTCGAGAACACATCGCGCCCTTGGTCATCGGTGCCGAGTAGGAAAACCTCGCCGGTGAAGGCATTGGGTTCCATCGGCGGCGTGAATCCGTTCATCAGGTTCAGGGTTGCGGGATCGAACGGATTGTGCGGCGCGATCAGCGGCGCAAACAGCGCGGACAGCACCATCAGGGTCACCATGCTGGCGGCGACGACCGCCACGGGCGCGTGGCGGAAGGAATAGACGAAATCGGACTCCCACACCTTGCGCAGGCGAGAGGGGGCGACCGGTTCGGGCTGTTTCGCCGTGCTGTCACTCATGCCTTGGCCCCCGTGCCCCGATCCAGCCGCAGGCGGGGATCGATGGCGAAATAAAGCAGATCGACGATCAGGTTGATCGCCACGAACATCACCGAAATCAGCATCAGGTAGGCGGCCATGACCGGGATATCCACGAACTGGATCGCATTGATGAACAAAAGCCCGACACCGGGCCATTGGAACACCGTTTCGGTGATGATCGCAAAGGCGATGATGCTGCCCAGTTGCAGGCCAGTCACCGTGATCACCGGCACCATGGTGTTCTTGAGCGCGTGACGGAAATTGACCGAGCGTTCGCGCAATCCGCGTGCCCGGGCGAAGCGGATGTAATCCTGTCGCAGCACCTCGAGCATCTCGGTGCGCACCAGCCGCATGATCAAGGTCATCTGGTACAGGCCAAGCGTGATCGACGGCAAGATCAGCGCCTTCAACCCGGATTCGGTCAAGAACCCGGTGGTCCAGCCGCCAAGGCGCACGACCTCACCACGCCCGAAACTTGGAAGCCAATTCAATTCGACCGAGAACACGTAGATCAACAGGATCCCGATCAGGAAGGTTGGCAAAGACACCCCGACAAGCGACGAGGTCATGACGATGTTGGCCCCGAGGCCACGCCTTCGGATCGCGGTGAAAACCCCAAGCCCGATCCCGCCGATCATGGCCATCAAACCCGACACCGCCGCCAGCTCCAATGTGGCGGGCGCGCGTTCGAGAAGGATGTCGGCAACCGGGCGGCCCTGCCGGTAGCTCAGCCCGAAATTGCCCTGCACGGCCTGACCGAGAAATTTCCCGTATTGCACCGGGAACGGCTGATCGAGGCCCAGCTCGACGCGCAGCCGTTCGATATCGGCCTGCGTGCGTTCCTGGCCCAACATGTTGTCGACAGGATCGCCCACGAAGCGGAACATGGAAAAGGCCACAAGGCCCACAACCAGCAACACCAGCACCGATTGCGCCACGCGGCGAATGATATAGGCAAGCAATAACTCGTCCGATCCAGGTTGGAGATTTGGCGCTTAGCGACGGGAAGGAAAGAAGCAGAAAGCATGCGGGCGACAGGCGCACCTGTCGCCCGCATCTTCTTCACTTAGTTCATGGTGAAGAATTTCATCTTCGGATCGTCTTCGGGGCTGACTTCGGTGCCCACGCTCTCGGTCATGCCCCAGTTCAGCACCTGGTGGTGGATGGGCAGGTAGAGCACATCGTCCTGAACCGTGCTCCAGATGTCCGCGATGGTCGCGTTGCGCTTGTCCAGATCGGTTTCGGAAGCAAGGCTGGCGATCTTTGCGTCAAGCTCGGCGTTGGAATACCCGGTTGCGTTCCATGTCCCGATCTCGTCGCTGCGCGTGTGCACGAGGAAGTTGAACACGTATTCGGAATCATACGTCGGAACGCCCCAGCCCAGCATGTAGAAATCGGTTCCGCCGCTGGAAATCAGCGGGAAATGCTGTGCCTTCGGCTTGGCATCGAGATTGACGGTCACGCCGATCTGTCCAAGCATCCCGACCGCCGCCTGGCAGATCGCCTCGTCGTTGATGTAGCGGTCGTTCGGGCAATCAAGCTGGATCGAGAACCCATCTTCATACCCGGCCTCGGCCATCAGCGCCTTGCCCGCTTCGACATCGGTCGAGACCGAGCTGTCCATCTCTTCGGTCCAGCCGTTCACGAAGGGCGGGGCGATCATGCCCGCAGGCTCGCTCTGGCCCCGCATGACGACCTGTTTGATGGCGTCGCGATCAATGGCCATGTTCATGGCGCGGCGCACCCGGATGTCCGCCAGCGGGTTCTCGCCCTCGACATTGTCGTTCTCGATATCATCCGGTCCAAGGTGCATACCAAAGAAGATGGTGCGGTTCTGCGCCGCAGTCTTGACCACGAGCCCGTCGCTGTCTGCGACGCGCTGCAAATCCTGAACCGGGACATCCTGAATGAAATCGACCTCGCCCGACAGCAGGGCTGCCACCCGCGTGGCCGCGTTCTGGATCGGGGTATAGATGATCTCGCTCACTTCCATGGGGAATTCGTCCATGCCCCAATAGTCGTCGTTGCGCTCCAGAACGGTGCGCACGTCCGGCTCGCGGCTTACCAGCTTGAAGGCGCCGGTGCCGTTGGTGTTCGTGGTGGCATAGGTGGTTTCGCCCCCATCGACGTCCTGGACCTTGACCGTGTCATTGGCTTCGGCCCAACCGCTGTCCATCATGAACAGGTTGGTCAGGTTCGAGGGCAGGATCGGGTTGGGGCCATCGGTGACGAATTCGACGGTATGGTCATCGACCGCGCGCACCTCGACGATGGAGCCCAGCAATTCCTTCATGCCGGAATCGTCGGTTTTCGCGCGATTGATCGAGAATACCACATCCTCGGCGGTGAACTCCGCGCCGTCGTGATAGGTCACGCCTTGGCGCAGGTTGAACACCCATACGGTCGGGTCATCCTCTTTCGGGGCCCAGTCGGTCGCCAATGCCGCCTGGAACGCGCCCGACATGTCGCGGATGATGAGGGGTTCGTAGATCTGGTGCGCCAGCGTGTGGGTCGGCCCTTCGTTCTGCGCGTGGGGATCGAGCGTCAGCGAATCCCCCGCACGCGCCCAACGCAGGGTTTCTGCATTGGCGCTCAAGGATGTGGAGGCCAACAGCGCCGCCGTTGCGAGTCCTGTGGTAATTTTCATCATGTATCTCCCTGATGGCATTTGATTTTTGCCAAGGTAGCGATGCCGCGCCGTCTTGGCCTTTTATGAGCCGGACATCCGCGGATCGCCGGCTGATTGGTGCATGATTGCGCAGATTCTGCCCACGGATCAAGCACTGCCACGGTTTTGAAGGCGCGGGAGAGGCGCCTGAATGCCGGTGCCGTTACGTCAGCATGTTGCGCGGCTCGGCGATCAGGTTGGTGTAGTGGGCCAGAAACCGCGCCGCGTCGGCCCCGTTCAGCACCCGGTGGTCGTAGGTGAGATCAAGCGGCACCATCGGCACCGGGCGGGGCGCGTCGTCATCCCAAAGCGTGACGGTCTCGGTCCGCGTGATGCCCAAGATGGCGACCTCGGGCGGGTTCACGATCGGGGTAAAGGCGGTGCCGCCAATACCGCCAAGGTTGGTGATCGTCATCGACGCGCCCCCCATTTCATCGGGGCTGATCTTGCGGGCCTGCGCGCGGGCCGCGAGATCGGCGATCTCTGCCGCGATCTGCCAAAGCCCCTTTTGGTCCGCATCGCGGATCACCGGCACCATCAGGCCATGGGGCGTGTCGACTGCGATCCCGATATGCACGTATTGCTTCAGGTAAAGCGTCTCGCCATCCGCCGACAACGAGGCGTTGAAACGGGGAAAGGCGTGCAGGCAGCGGGCGAGGGCGGCGACATGAAAGCTCAGCGCGGTGAGCTTCAGCCCGCGCGCGTCGGCCTTTGGACGCCACGCCTTGCGCAGCGCTTCGATGGCGGTGACATCGGCGCGGTCGTGATGGGTGACCGCCGGGATCAGCGCTTGTGCTGCGGCAAGGTTGCGCGCGGCCACCATGGCAAAGCGGCTCATCGGTTCTTCGCTCACCGGTCCGTGTTGGCCGTGGTCGACCTCCCAGAACGAGGTGTCGCTACCGCCACCGGCGGGGGCAGGCCCGTTGCCGGTGATGTCCTCGGGCCCGATGGTGGTGCGGCCAAGCCGGTCGGCCAGGGCTTCGATATCCACGCCTTCTTGAAGGGCAAGGCGGCGGGTCGATGGGCTTGCGTTGATTTCCGTCATGTCTGCCCCTTACCAGTTGGCCGAGATATACTGGGTTTCCATGAATTCGAGCATGCCTTCGTGCCCGCCCTCGCGGCCAAGGCCCGATTGCTTGGTGCCGCCAAAGGGCGCGGCCGGGTCGCTTACCAGACCACGGTTCAACCCGACCATGCCGTAATCCAAGCGTTCGCACACCTGAAGCGCACGTTTGAAATCGCCCGAGAACACGTAGGCGACCAGCCCGTATTCGGTATCATTGGCCCGCGCGATCGCTTCGCCCTGATCCGAGAAGGTCTGAATCGCGGCGACCGGGCCGAAGATCTCGTCATGCACACAGTCGGCGGTTTCGGGCACGCCGGACAACACCGTTGGCGGGTAGAAATACCCGGGGCCATCGGGCACCACACCGCCGCATTCCACGGTCGCGCCCTTGGCGACGGCATCGGCGACGAAAGCCGCGACCTTGTCGCGCGTGCCCGCGTTGACCAAGGGGCCGACATCGACCGAGGGATCGCTGCCGTCCCCGACCTTCAGCGCCGCCATTCGCTCGGCCAACCGCCGGGTGAACTCCTCGGCAATGTCTTCGTGCACGTAGATGCGGTTCGCCGCCGTGCAGGCTTCGCCAAGATTGCGCATCTTTGCCAGCATCGTGCCTTCGATCGCGACCTCCATATCGGCGTCTTCAAAGACGACAACCGGGGCATTCCCGCCCAGCTCCATCGCGGGTTTCAGAACCTGGTCCGCCGCGCTTTTCAAAAGCGTGCGCCCCACGCCGGTGGAGCCGGTGAAGCTGACCACCCGCACGCGCGGATCATGTAGCATATGATCCACCAGCGCGCCGGTTTTGCGGGACGGGAGCACGTTGACCAACCCGGGCGGCACCCCAGCCTCTTCCAGCGTCGGCATCAGCGCCAGCATGGTCAGCGGCGTTTCCGAGGCGGGCTTGATGACCACGCCGCACCCCGCCGCAAGCGCCGGGGCGATCTTTCGCGTGCCCATGGCCGCCGGGTAATTCCACGGGGTCACCAAAACCGCCAGCCCGGCGGGCTTGTGCTGCACCACGATACGCGCGCCCGAGGCCGGGGCATGGGTGATCAGCCCATCGGCGCGCACGGCTTCCTCGGCGAACCAGCGAAAGAACTCGGCCGCATAGGTGGCCTCACCAATCGCATCGGCCCGCGCCTTGCCGTTTTCAAGCGTGATCAGGCGGGCGAAGTCTTCGAGCCGTTCGGTCATCAGCTCCCACGCCCGGCGCAACACTTCGGAGCGTTCGCGCGGAGTGCGGGCGGCCCAGTCGGCCATGGCGGCCTCGGCGGCATCAAGCGCCGCGTCGGCGTCATTGATCCCGGCGGAGGCGACCGAGGCGAGCACGCTCTCAGTAGCCGGGTTGATGACATCGAAGCGGTCGGCTGCCGATTGCCATGTGCCGTTGATGTAGAGGTCGGTGAAGTCCATGTCGCTCTCCGTCAAAGCAGGTGCTGGAGCGGTTGCTCCATGCAATCCGCGAAATTGGTCAAAAGGGTGATGGCGGCGTCCGCGTCCATCTGGTTGGGGCTGGTCTCAAGCGTCAGGGTCAGACCGGTGTCATCGGACATCACCGTCAGGACCGGATGATCCTCGCCCCCCATGGCGACCGCGCGGATCGACCCGCCGCGCAGGTCGCGCAGGACAAGGTCAGGCGAGGACGGGGTTTCTTCGGGCGTCGCAGACACTGGTTCGACCCGCGACAGCGCGCGGCCCGGTGGCACGGCAAACTGCCGGGTCTGGCCCAGCCGGGTCACCGCGACGGTGCAGGGGGCGGGCAGGTTCGCCCCGGCCAGACCGGCCAAAAGCGCGTCGGCGTCGGTCAACCCATGGGCCTCCTTGGCCCAGCCTGCAAAGGCGGCAAAGCCATCGGTCGCGACCTTCGCGGTCAGGCTGCGGGTGGCGGCCTGTGACCCTGCCTGCGACCCTGCGGCGGTGTCGGGCAGCGCGCGCAGGGAGTCGAGATCGCGAACGTGGAAGGGTTGCGGATGACCGGCTTTGGCAAGGCGGTTCAGATCCAGTCCCTGTTCACGCGCGATGCGCCGCGCCTTGGGCGAAGCAAGGATGCGCCCGCCAACCGCCCGGGGCGCGGGGGCGGGTTTGCTCTGTTCCCTCGCAGGCTTTGGGGATGTCTCGGCGGGCGCTGGCGCAGGGTCCGCCTCGGCCTTGGGCGCGGCAGCGGCGGCGGCCCCGCGTGCGCGTGCGATGGGGGCCTCCGGTTCGCTGTCCCCGATAATGGCGACCGCTTCGCCCACCGGCACCTCTTCGCCCGCCTCGGCGAGCGTGGCGAGAAGGTATCCGTCCTGCCCTGCGGGCACCTCCATGGTGGATTTATCCGTCTCGACCTCGAACAACAGGTCATCGACTGCGACCGGGTCACCGGGCGATTTCAACCACGTGACCAGAAGGCCCGAATCCTGCGCCATGCCAAGTTGCGGCATGGTCACCGATGTGCCCTCAGGCAGGTCGTCTGCCCCGGATGTGGGTGCGGATGCGGGGGGTGTGTCTGATCCGGTGACCGCTGCGGGTGCATCGGGGCCCGCGTCATCCTCGGCGCTGTCGGAAATGCGCGCGATCACCGCGCCGACTGGCACGTCTTCGCCCTCGGCGGCGGTGACGGCGGTCAGAAACCCGCCCTCCTGCGCCTCGACCTCCATCGTGGCCTTGTCGGTCTCGACCTCGAACAACGCATCGCCCTTGGTCACCGGGTCCCCCGGGGCCTTGAGCCACGCGACGATCTTGCCCGCGTCCTGCGCCATGCCAAGCTGGGGCATCGTCACATCATGCGGCATCTATCATCTCCCCCGCGCACAGCTTGCGCGCGTTCCCGGCGACGCCCTCGGGGGTCGGCACCGTGATGTCTTCGAGCGCCGGTGAGAACGGCACCGGCACATCCATCGCGCCCATGCGCAGCACCGGCGCATCGAGATGGTAGAAAGCCCTTTCGTTCAACCGGCTCGCGATCTCGGCGGTCACGCCGTAGCTCTGGTGACCTTCGTCGATGACGATGGCACGGCTGGTCTTCTTCACGCTGGCCAGAAGCGTCGCCTCGTCCAGCGGCACGATTGTGCGCGGGTCGATCACCTCGGCGCTGATGCCGTCCGAGGCGAGCATCTCGGCGGCTTTTTCCGCCACCTGCACCATCGAAGACGTGGCGATCAGGGTGATGTCATCGCCGGCGCGTTTCACATGCGCCTCGCCAAGAGGGATCAGGAATTCCTCTTCCGGCACCGGGGCCTTGTCCTGATACATCAGCTTGTCTTCGAAGATCACCACCGGGTTGTTGTCGCGGATGGCGGTTTTCATCAGCCCCTTCGCCTCGTAGGCGCTCGACGGCATGGCGACCTTCAGCCCCGGAATATGCGCCACGAGCGCCTGCAAGGATTGCGAATGCTGCGCGGCCGAGCGCCGGGTCGCCCCCATGTTGGTGCGCAGAACCATTGGCACCGTCAGCTTGCCGCCCGACATGTAATGCTGCTTGGCGGCCTGATTACAAAGCTGGTCCATCACCAGGTAAATAAAATCGCCGAACATCAGATCGACAATGGGGCGGGCACCGGTCATCGCGGCACCCACGGCCAGTCCGACAAAGCCCGGTTCCGAGATTGGCGTGTCGAGCACGCGGTCGGTGCCGAATTCTTCGACAAGCCCGGACAGTACTTTGAACGGTGTGCCGGCTTCGGCCACGTCCTCACCCATCAGGAAGACGGTCGGGTCGCGGCGCATTTCCTCTGCGATGGCCTCGTTCACGGCCTGGGACAGGGTGATCTCTCGCATTTTCGGCTCTCCTCAGTCCGCGTAAACATGCATGTCCACTTCGGACACATCGGGGTAGCGGGCGGCCTCGGCATAAGCGACGGCCTCACGGGCATCGGTTTCGATCTCGGCATTCATCGCCTCGATCTCGTCCTCGGACGCGATCCCTTCTTCGACGAGGTAGGCGCGAAAGCGCACGATCGGATCGCGGTTGTCCTTCCAATCGCGTTCCTCGTCCTTGGAGCGGTAATATTCGCGGTTGATGTCGCCCACGTGGTGTCCGTGATAGCGGTAGGTCATCAGCTCGATAAAAAACGGCCCCTCGCCCTTGCGCGCCCGGTCGACCAGCTTTCGGGTCAGCGCGTTGACGGCCAGCACATCCTGCCCGTCGATCTGGTGCGCTTCGATCCCGAAGGCCTCGGCGCGCGCGGTGATTGAGCCTGCGGCGATTTCATCGGTCTTGGTGTATTCGGAATAGCCGTTGTTTTCACAGGCATAAATCACCGGGAGCTTCCACAGCGCCGCCATGTTCATGACCTCGTACATAAGCCCCTGCGCGGTCGCCCCATCGCCGAAGAAACAGACCGTCACGTCATCGTTGCCCTGAAGCTTTGCGCGCAGGGCCGATCCGGTGGCGATCCCCATGGACCCGCCGACGATTGCATTGGCGCCAAGGTTGCCGTGGCTTTGATCGGCGATATGCATGCTTCCGCCCTTGCCCCGGCAATAGCCCTCTTCCTTGCCCAGAAGCTCGCAGAACATTTCCTTGAATTCGGCCCCTTTGGCGACGCAATGCCCGTGACCCCGGTGGGTCGAGGTGATGCGGTCGTCATCCGTCAGGGCCTCGCAAATCCCCACCGCCACGGCTTCTTCGCCGGAATACATGTGGGTCAGGCCCGGCATCTTGGCCGAGAGGTAAAGCTGGTTGGCGTTATCTTCGAAGGTGCGGATGCGCACCATCTGGCGATACATGCGCAGGTAGTCTTCGGTGTTCGTCTTGGTCTTGGCCATGAAGTTCTCCCGAAGGTGGGTTGGCACCCACCCTACGAATGCTGCGTAGGGTGGGTGAAACCCACCGTTCAATAACGGTTGGCGATGGGCAGCTCTTCTGCGGGGAAAAGGCTGATCACCTCGACACCCGTTTCGGTCACCACCACTTCTTCCTCGATCCGGGCCGCGGAATACCCGTCAGCGGCGGGGCAGTAGGTTTCCAGCGCGAAAACCATGCCGGTCTGGATCTCCATCGGGTGATCAAGCGAGACCGCCCGGCTGATGATGGGCCGCTCATGCAGCGCGAGGCCCAGACCATGACCGAATTGAAGCCCGAAGGCGGCGTCTTCGCTCGGGAAGCCAAACTCTTCTGCCTTGGGCCAGAGCTTGGCGACCTCGTCGGTCGTGACACCCGGTTTGATCGCCTGGATCGAGGCGTCGATCCATTCGCGCGCTTTCACGTAGGCGTCCACCTGTGCGGGCGTCGAGCGCCCGATGTTGAAGGTCCGGTAGTAGCAGGTTCGATAGCCCTGATAACTTTGCAGGATATCGAAGAACGCCTGATCTCCGGGCCGGAACAGCCGGTCGGTGAAATTGTGCGGATGCGGGTTGCAACGTTCGCCAGAGATGGCGTTGATCGCCTCGACATCGTCCGATCCCATCTCGTAGAGCAGCTTGTTGGACATGGCGACGATGTCGTTCTCGCGCACCCCCGGTTTCAGCTCTTCGTAGATCATGTGGTAGACGCCATCGACCATCGAGGCCGCCTGCGTCAGAAGCTGGATCTCGTCCCAGTTCTTGATCTCGCGGGCGGCGAGCATGATCTGCTGGCCGTCAACGACATGCAGGCCCTCTTCCAAGAGCGCATGGAACATGGCGGTTTCGGCGTAATCGACGCCCACCGGCATGTCGCCCATGCCCGCTTCGCGGATCAGGCGGGCGATGTCTTTCGCGTATTTCTTCATCAGGCCGAATTCCGGCGGGATCGTGCCCCGCATCCCGACGACACCGGCAAGACAGTGATCGGGCTCCAGCCAGTCGGCGTGGCGTTTGTGGTGCATCGCGGCCGATCCGAAGTCCCAGACATAGGGGCTGTCGTCGCCGGTGAGCAGGCAGAAGCGGCACATCTTGTCCCGCTCCCATTCCCCGATCTTGGTCGCGCTGACGTAGCGGATGTTGTTCACGTCGAACAACAAAAGCGTTCCCGCCTCGGACGCCTGTAGCGCTTGGCGGGTGCGGGCAAGGCGGTAGCGGCGCAGCCGGTCGTGGTCGATCCGGCGTTCGAAATCCACCGAGGTATGGCCCCAGGCTGGAATGCGATCACGCCATTCCCAGTTCGGCTCAAGATCGGTCGGGGTCAAAAGGTTCGGCATCAAAGCGCGTGACATGTGGGTCTCCTCCGGGCCGGTCGTCGGCCCACCATTGGTTTTTCGGTGTCGAAACGGGGCGTCACTGGATGCACCAGCCGCCATCGATGTGGATCATCTGGCCGGTCATGTAATCGCTGTCGTCGCTGGCAAGGAACGACGCGGTCCCGGTGATGTCGTCGGGGTAGGAGACGCGCTTGATTTGAAGCGCGTCGCGCACGATGTCGTCATAGGCCTGTCCAGCCCGATCCTTGAACCCGATGTCGACCAGGTCTTTGTCCAGCTGTTCCCACAGCGGCGTCACCACCACGCCGGGGGCGTAGCCATTCACGGTTATGTTGTGCTCGGCCAGCCCGATGGCCCCGCAATGGGTCAGCGCGAGACAGCCGTATTTCGAGGTGCAGTAGACGGTCACATCGACCAGCGGCTTGCGCGATGCGATCGAGCCGACGTTGATCAGCTTGTAGGGGTGATCCTCCATCGGCCCCTGTTCGATCATCTGGCGGGCGGTTTCCTGCATCCCCAGCCACATCGCCTTGGTGTTGACGTTCATGATCATGTCCCAATTGTCTTCATCAATATCCATGAAGAACCGGGGCTTGTTCAGGCCCGCGTTGAACAGGCCGACATTGATCGACCCGAAGGCCTCGACCGTGGCTTTGACTGCGGCGGCGTTGTCTTCGCGCTTGGTGACATCCATCTGGACCGCGATCGCCTTGCCGTTGCCTGCGGCGTTGATCTTGTCGGCGACCTGCTGGGCCTCTTCAAGGCTCAGATCACCGAGACAGACATTCGCACCCTGCGCGGCGAAATTCTCGGCATTCGCAGCCCCCATGCCGCGCGCGGCACCCGTGATCAGAACGTTCTTTCCCTTGAGGCGGTTGGGGTCCATGGTTTCCTCCCTAAGTGACCTTGGTTTGCAATAGTGTCTCGGCCCTGGCCTGGATCCGGTCGAGGGCGTCGCGCGGCGTGACGATCCCGCGCAGCATGTCGTGAAGCTCTTGTCCGCACAGATCGACGATCTTCGAGATTTGCGGGATCGGCGGGCGCGGCCAGAATTGAAGCTCGTCGCGCCACGACATTTGGTCGACCAGTTCGAAGATCGGCGACAGGCGGCGCACCTCGGGGTCGGCCCCGACCGAATAGCGCGGGGCCGTGCGGCTCCCGTTCTGGGCATAGAGTTTCTGCGCGGCAGGCGACGTGAAGGCCACGAGCGCTTCGACCGCATCCTCGATCCGGTCCTCGGCAAGGTTCGCGGGAACGCAGAAAACGTAGCCCCCGACCGGCGCAATCGGCGCGCCCTCGGGCCCGTGCGGATGGGGCAGGTAGCCGGTATTGCCATGCGCCGGGCAGCCCGAATCGAGCTCGAAATAGGGCGCCAGAAGGGTGTAGCCATAGGCCATCGCCACCCGGCCCGCACCATAGGGGCGCACCCGTTCATACCAAGACATCGACAGGATATCGGGCGGCGAAAAGCGCAGCAGTTGCAAAAGATAGTCGGCAGCGGCAAGCGCGCGGTCGGTGTTCAGCGTCGGGCGCAGGTCGCGCCCCGCCAGCGTGTCGGCATCGTAGCCGCCGGCAATCCGGGGAATGTCGATGATCGGCTGCCCGAAGGCGGCGCAGGTCATCATGAAGGTATGGCCAAGCGCGGTGCCGCGCGCCGCGTTCCATGCGACACCGTATCGTCCCCGGTCGGGATTGTGGAAATGCCGGGCCGCGTGGATCACCTCGTCGGTGGTTTCGGGGGGTTCCAGCCCTTCCGCGGCAAACAGGTCCTTGCGGTAGAACATGAGCTCCGGCGTCGTCTGGCTGGGCACACCGTAAGGTTGCCCGCCCCACTGCGCGGCGCGCCAGCCGGAGGTGTGAAAATCCGCCGGGTCAAGGCGGGCCACGTCCATCACGTCGGACAGAGGGCGGATCACACCCTTTTCCACGAATTCCCCCAACCAAGGTAGGTCGACCGCGATCAGGTCGTATCGGCTTCTGCCCCGTTCGGCGTTGCGCAACGCTTCCTGATGCAGGCGGTCGATGGAGAAGGCGCGCTGGTGAATGCTGGTGCCGACCATCTGTTCGAATTGGCGCTTCAGCCCTTCCATCACCATGAAAGTCGGGTCTCCATGCACAAGGATGCGCAATCCCCCCGCCAGTTTGAGCGGTTCGGGCAGTGCGCTTGGTGGCGCGATGGCCGCGCGGCCCGGTTGATACGAGCCGCCGAAATAATAGTCGGTCGTCTCGCGTGTCTGGTTCACCATGCCGAAGGCCGAGCGCACATGCCGGTCGATCCGATCCGCGAGCTGCGTAAAACTGTCGAGCAACCGGGCGCTGGGGTGGAGCGAGTGGCTTTTACCCGTGCGCGTGCGCACGCGCCGCTCGATCAACCCGGCCTTCTCGATCTCGGCCAGCTTCCGTGTCGCGGTGGCATAGGGCACACCCGACGCAGAGACCAACGACGAGGGCGAGACGATCCGCCCCTCGGAATGGCACCGCAAAAGGTGCAAAATCATGTTAAGATGGGGGTTCGGCGTGCTCGGGTCGATCGAATTGTCCAGCTCGACCAAGAGGTTGGTCAAGAAAAGAGTCATCCGCTCAAGGTCTGGATCGGTCGTCATCGCGGCGCTGTCCGACGGCTTGATTGCCCCGGATTGTCCAAATTGAGAGGAATTGGCAGCGCTAAGTTGCATCGGGTCCGAATTCTGCTTGCCGTCCGCACGGCGTTGACGTCTTGTCATTCTGATCCTCGCAAAATTGCTCATTTTGATAGCCATTAGTATGGAGAAGAAGTCCACTTTGGTCATTGAAATATTCAAAACGGATAAAACGGCTGAGGTTTGAGCCGCGAGAATCGCGCTCAATGCAGGGGCGGTTGAGAAGGGTGCAGACCCTTGGGGCTGGGAGGCCGACCGCGACCGCACAGAGTTAACCTACGGGAGGAAAGTAAGAATGAACCTTACCATGAAAGTCGCGCTGGCGTGCACCACGGCCATGATCGGCACGGCTGCTGCCGCGCAATCCATGACCATTGGCATCACCCAGAACAATGTTGGTGTCGACAGCTACCAGACCACCTATGAACAAGCCTTCATCGCGGCGGCGGAAGCCAACGACGATGTCGAAGTCGTCGTTCTCGACGCCGGCGGCGACGTGGCCCGCCAGATCGCCCAAATGGAAGATCTTATCCAACAGGAAGTGGACGCCATCATCATCTGGCCGACCAACGGCGAGGCCGTGATCCCCGCCGTGCGCAAGGCCAGCCAGGCCGATATCCCGGTGATCGTCACCAACTCCAACATCGCCGAGGCCGGGTTTGACTTCGTCGCCTCTTTCTCGGGTCCGGACAACATCACGCAAGGATCGCGCTCTGCCGAGATCATGTGTGACAAGTTCACCGACATGGGCATCCAAGACGAAGCCCGCGTGGTGCAAATCTCGGGTCAGCCCGGCTACACCACCGCCATCGAACGCGCCCAAGGCTTTGAAGAGCGTCTTCCGGAAGTCTGCCCGAACGTCGAGCTGGTCGAAACCCAGCCGGGCGACTGGAACCGCGAGAAATCACAGCAGGTCATGGAAGCCTTCCTCGTCAAGTATGACGACATTGATGGCGTCTATGCCGGTGACGACAACATGGGCGTGGGCGCGCTGAACGCCGCCAAGGCCGCCGGACGCGACGGTATCACGTTCGTCGGTGCGACCAACTTCGCCGTCGGCTACGAAGCGATGGAAGCGGGCGACTACTGGGGTTCGATCTACCAGTCCCCGGTCGATGACGCCGAGGCCGCGCTTCAGACCGCCATCGACACGATCAATGGGGAAGACCTGCCGTTCCTGAACTACTTCGACACGCCGAAGATCACGCAGGACAACATGGGCGATTTCACCAAGCCGGTGTTCTAATCTCCTCCCGGGACGCGCGGGGTGGCCCAGGCTACCTCGCGCACCTTTGGTTTTTTCGTAAGAGTGTATGGCTCAGGGGGCGGCATGACGCGTGTTTCGGGGCGGTCTTGTATCGTGACAGGTGCCGCCCAAGGCATTGGTCGCGCCATTGGTGAAGCGCTGCTCGACGAGGGCGCGGATGTTTGTTTCGCCGATATCAACGCAGACAAGGTGGCCGAAGTCGCGCAGGCAAGCGGCGCGCGGGCCGCCGCCGCAGGCAGCAAGGCGACGCATATTGCCGTCGATGTGACCGACCGTGAGCAAGTTCAGGCGATGATCGCCCACACGGTCGAGCGTTTCGGAAAGCTCGATGTGAAGTTCAACAACGCGGGCGTGAACAAGCCCATGAATTTTTTGGACGTCACCGAGGAGAATTGGAATTTCATAATGGGGATCAACGGCTTGGGGTGCATGATCGGAATGCAGGAAGCAGCCCGCCAGATGATCGCCCAAGGTGGGGGTGGCAAGATCATCAACACCGCCAGCGTGGCCAGCCGACAGGGGTTCGACAACGTCGCCCCCTATTGCGCCAGCAAATGGGCCGTGGTGTCGCTTACCCAATCGGGTGCGCGGGACCTGGCCAAGCATGATATCACCGTGACGGGGTTCGCACCCGGCGTGGTGGCCACCGAGATGTGGGAACAGGTCGATCAAGACCTGATGGACATCGGCGTTGCCGAGCGGCCGGGACAGGCGATGGAAGAGTTTTCGTCCGAGATCCTGAAAGGTCGCGTGGCCACGCCCGAAGATATCACCGGGACGACAACGTTTCTCGCGTCTCGGGAAAGTGACTACATGACCGGGCAGATCATCATGATCGACGGAGGCATGGCGCTCGTATAGCGGCTGTGCTGCGGGGAGGAGAGAAAACATGAAACTCACGAAACAGAGCGTTGGCACGTTTCTGGCCAAACAGGGCATTCTGGTCGCTTTTGCCGTCTTCATGATCGGCTTTGCCTTGGCCAATCAACGGTTCATCGACATCGACAACATCGCGGGCGTGATCCGTTCATCCGCCATTCTCGGCGTCATGGCGCTGGGGGTGACTTTCGTGGTGATCGGGGGAAATCTCGACCTCTCGGTGGGGTCGATGATGTCGTTCTCGACCATTGTCGTGCTCGATCTGCATGACAAGATCGGCCCGGCGCTGGCCATTCCGGCGATGTTCGGTCTCACGCTTCTGCTGGGGGCGTTCATCGGGTTCCTTGTCGGATACCTGAAACTGAATTCGCTGATCGTGACCTTGGGGATGTTATCGGCAATCCATGGTCTGACCCTGACGTGGTCGGGCGGCAAGAACATGGATATCGCGGATAAATCCGGCACCTGGTTCTCGGTGTTCGGGCAGGACCGCTTGCTGGGTATCCCGATGCCGATCCTGATCTTTGCGCTTCTGGCCGCGATCCTCGGGCTTGTCATGGCCAAGACCCCGTTCGGGCGAAAGGTCTACGCGGTCGGCGGCAACGGGCAAGCCGCGACATTTTCGGGGATCCCGCGCGCGCGCATCGTGTTCTTTACCTACCTCGTGTCGGCCTTTTGCGTGGCGACGGCGGGGCTCTTGCAGGCCAGTCGCAGCCTTGGCAGCCAGAACACCGTGGGGCAGGGCATGGAGCTTGAAGTGCTGGCCGCCGTCATCCTTGGCGGGGCGTCGCTTCTGGGTGGGTCCGGCACGATTTTCAAGACCGTGATCGGTGTGCTGATCCTCGGTTTCATCCAGAACGGGCTCTTGTTGGTCGGTCTGGATTTCTACGTCCAATACATCGTGACCTGGGCCATCATCATCCTTGCCGTCTGGCTGGATGTCGCTGCCAAGCGTGGCAGCCTGTGGTCGCCGATTGCGTAAGGGAGCGCCAGATATGACACCGGACAAACGCAAGGATCTTTTGAAAATGAGCGCGATCTGGGCCTTTATCCTGGTCGAGCTGGCGTTCTTTTCGATCATCGGGGACCGGCTCTCGGTTTCGGACAAGGCGTTCATGGATTTCGAAAACATGCTGCTTTTGCTCAAGCAATCGGCACCGATCGGGATCATCGCGCTGGGCATGACGGTCATCATGATCAACGGCAACATCGACCTGAGCGTCGGGGCGACCTTTGCGCTGGCCGCCATCGTTCTGTTGGAAAGCATGACATGGCCGTTCATGCAGACACTGGGCGATTGGGCGATCCCGCTCGCATGGCTGTTCGCGCTTCTGACAGGCGTGGCGATGGGGGCGATCAACGGCCTGATCGTGTGGAAGACGGGTGTCGATGCGTTCATCGTGACACTCGGGGCGATGCTGGGCTTTCGCGGGCTTGTGTTCATGTTCAACGGTGAACAGCCGACAAGTCACCTGAACTGGACCCTCGTGGATTTTGCGGAGGCGCAGTTTCTGGGCCTGCACACCGCGACATGGTTCCTTCTGGCAACCGCGCTTTTGCTGTGGCTTTTGATGACCAAGACGGTGCATGGCCGCAATGCCTATGCCATCGGTAACAACCGCGAAGCGGCGGTGAATGCGGGGATCCGCGTGGGGCCGCATTTCCTTTTGAATTTCATGCTGATCGGCTTTCTCGCGGCCCTGTCTGCGGTGGTGTTTTATTCCGAGAGCGGCTCGGTCAACCCCAATGACGGGATGCTTTATGAATTGTGGGCGATCACCGCGGTCGTTCTGGGGGGCACCAAGCTCGCCGGTGGATACGGGTCGATCATTTCGACCTTGGGCGGTGTCATCGCGATCCAGCTTTTGCGCAAGGGGCTGGGCCATGTCGGGGCGGATACGCAGACCGTCAACCTCGTCATCGGCCTGATCCTGATCGCCGTGCTGATTCTGGATCGGCAGTTGAACCGCAAAGGCCAAGAGGAGTTGAAGATATGAGTGATCAAGTTCCCGTTCTGCGCCTTGAGGGCATCGTGAAAACATTCCCCGGTGTGCGGGCGCTCGACGGCGTGTCGTTTGACGTGCGCCCGGGCGAAGTGCACGCGCTTATGGGGGAAAACGGTGCTGGCAAGTCCACCCTGATGAAGGTTCTGGGCGGTATCCATGCGCCCAACGAGGGGCAGATTTTCATCGCCGAAGAGCCGGTGACCATGACCTCGCCGATGCAGGCGAAGGCCAAGGGCGTGGTGTTCATTCACCAAGAGCTGAGCTTGGCGGATGAGCTGACCGTGGCCGAGAATATCTTTCTGGGCGAATTGCCGTTGAAGTCATTCGGCCGGGTCGATTGGGCCACGCTTTACGCTCGGACCGACGACATTCTCAAGAAGCTGAACGTGAGGTTCACCGCGAAAACCCGCGTTGGCGATTTGTCCATTGCCAACCAGCAGATGGTCGAGATCGGACGTGCCCTGACCGTGTCGCCCCGCGCCGTGATCTTTGACGAGCCGACCGCCTCGCTGACCGATGCGGAAAAGGTGGTGCTGTTCGACGTGATTGCCGACTTGCAATCCCAGGGTGTCGGGATCGTCTATATCTCGCACCGGATGGAAGAGGTTTTCAAGATGACCGACCGGATCAGCGTTCTGCGCGACGGTCAGTACCGTGGCACGCTTGAAACCGCCGAGACGAACGAGGACGAGGTCACAAAGCTGATGATCGGGCGCAGCCTTGATCTGTCGCGCAACGAAACCGAACACGAATTCGGCGAGGTGGCGCTCGAGGTGCGCGGACTGAGCTGCGGTCAGCAGTTCCAAGACGTCGATTTTGCCGTTCACAAGGGCGAAGTCCTTGGGTTTTACGGGCTTGTCGGAGCCGGGCGCACGGCGATTGCAGAGACGGTGTTCGGCCTGCGCACCCCGTCGGCGGGAACCATCCTGATCAATGGAAAGGAAGAGCGCATAAATTCACCGATCGACGCGCTGCGGCTGGGCATTTCGCTCGTGCCGGAGGACCGGAAGGATCAGGGTCTCGTGCTTGGCATGAATTGCCGGGACAACATGACCCTGCCCCAAGTCGGTGACCTGACCGCCGGGCCGTTTGTCAGCGACGGGGCCGAGATCGCGATTTTCGACCAGTATCGCGACAAGCTCGACATCCGCACGCCGGGCTGGCGGCAATTGGTCGGCAACCTGTCGGGGGGCAATCAGCAAAAGATCGTCATCGGCAAATGGCTGTCCATGCGCCCCGATGTGTTGATCGTGGACGAACCGACGCGGGGCATCGACGTCGGCTCGAAATCAGAGATTCACAACCTGATCCGCGAACTTGCTGCACAGGGGTATGCCGTGATTGTCATAAGCTCGGAAATGCCGGAGGTGCTGCATGTCTCTGACCGGATCGTGGCGATGTACTCGGGCAAGGTGATGCGCGAATTCACCGCGCAGGACGTGACCGAAGACAACCTGATCCAGGCGATCTCTGGCCTCGGCGACGACAAGGCGGCCTGATGCGCGTCGGTTTCGCCGGCCTCGGCCGGATGGGGCGGCACATGGCGCGCAACCTCGTCGGCGCGGGCCACGAGCTTGTGGTGTGGAACCGCTCGCCAGCGCCCGCCCGGGCGCTTGCTGCCGAGATCGGGGTAAAGGTCGCCGAAACACCGGCGGCCCTTGCCGAGGTCAGCGAGGTGGTGATCACCATGCTGGCCGACGACCCGGCCTCGGAAGCGGTGCACGCGGGCCACGGCGGGCTTTTCACCGCCGCGGGCGGCGCGCGCACCATCATCGAGATGGGCACCATGAGCCCCGGCCACATTGCCGGGCTGGTTACAGCCGCGCCCGAAGGCGTGACGGTGATCGACGCCCCGGTTTCGGGCGCCACCCAGGCCGCCGAGGCGGCGGCGCTGGTGATCATGGCGGGCTGTGACGAGGCCGCCGCCGCCCGCCTCGCGCCGCTTTTCGAAGCGATGGGCAAGCAGACTTTCGCCCTCGGACCATCCGGATCGGGGGCGGTGATGAAGCTTGCGGTCAACACCCTGATCCACGGCGTCAACCAGTGCTTTGCCGAGGCGATGACATTGGCCGAAAGTGCCGGGATCGAGAGCGCGCGCGCCTTCGACGTGGTCGAGGCCTCTGCTGCCGCTGCTCCGATGCTAAGCTACCGCCGCCCGCTCTACCTCGACGAGGCGAACCATGACGTTACCTTCACCGTCGCACTGGCGCAGAAGGACATGGCGGTAACCCTCGCGCTCGCCAAGCACCTCGGCGTGTCCATGCCGCAGGGCGCGGTCACCCTCGCGAAGCTCGACGAGGCCGCCACCGCCGGTTACGGCGCGCGCGACATGGCCGCGATGCTGGATTACATGAGAAAGGATACGCAATGAAAGCCGCGCTCTTCGTGGGGGGCTGGGAAGGCCACGCCCCCTCCGATTTCGCCGACTGGTATGCCGATCTCCTGACGGCCAACGGCTTCGAGGTCGATGTCCACGACACGCTCGAACCGCTCGAACGCCCCGGTGATCTCGCCGATCTCGACCTGATCACCCCGATCTGGTCCTCTGCCCGGTCAGGGCACAAGGATGAATTTGGCAACATGACCAAGCCGCAGGAAGACGGG
This sequence comes from Maritimibacter sp., assembly GCA_011389895.1. Taxonomy (GTDB): domain Bacteria; phylum Pseudomonadota; class Alphaproteobacteria; order Rhodobacterales; family Rhodobacteraceae; genus Maritimibacter. Next base: position 61,057 of record JAABTN010000010.1, read on the forward strand.
CTTCTTGCGCTCGTCGCCAATGGCTGCGGCCTCGCCGGCTGGCATGGCCACATGGGCGACGCGTTCCGCGACCGGCCAACCTACCATTTCCTTATCGGCGGACAGTTCGTCGCCCACCCGCCGGGCTGGCCCGACAACCTCCAGCCGAAAGAGGACTACATCGACTACGATGTCACCATCTGCCGCCCCGACGACCTCATCGTGAAGGGGATCAGAAGTTTTCGGCTGACCTCGGAACAGTATTACATGCTGGTCGACCCTTCTAACGAAGTGCTGGCCACCACCACCTTTTCGGGCGAACACCTGTGGTGGATCGAGGGCACGGTGATCCCGGTGGTCTGGAAACGCCGCTGGGACAAAGGCCGGGTGTTCTACTGCTCGATTGGCCACGAGCTTGACGATCTCAAGCAGCCGCAGGTCACCGAGATCATCCGCCGCGGCGCCATCTGGGCGGCCGAGGGCAAGGCGGCGGCGATGGCCTGACCACCGGGGTTCGGGGGACGCCCTGGGAAATCGCCGCGTCCCCCTCTTATGCTTTCACGTCCTTGGGCCGGTTACCCGGGTGTCATGCCTTCTTCATGGCGTCCGTGGTCTGTTCGGCAAGGCTGATCCCGGCTTGGTTCATGGTCAGGTAGGTGTAATCCGCCCCCGCTTCGCGGATCTGTTCCTGATGGGCCTCGTGCAGCGCATGTGCCACGATCGGTCCGGTGAAGCCGCGCTGGCGCAGCGACCGGGCGGCAATCAGCTTTGCCTCGATATCGTCCATGGCGAGGATCGCGGCCTTGAGACGACCAAAGTCGCAACTGCGCCAGAAATTGCTGTCCTCGGCATCGGCGAACATCACGTTGCGCCCGGCCTTGGCGTGACCCTCGGCCTTATAGGTGTCGGCGTCCAGACCGAGCGGCTTCAACCCCTGTTCTTCAATGAACGTGTAGGCCGCGCTGCCGGTGCGGCCCATGCCGAAAATCAGCACATCGGCATCCCCCATTTCCTTTGGCTGTTCGTCGGGGTGGATGGTGTCGCGTTCATAGCGGCGCAGCGCATTCTCGTATCGCTCGTAGAGCGGATGGGCGAACCGGTTGAGCGGGGCCGAGATCACGAACGAGATCGACACTGCGATGGCCAGCGGCACGAGGTATTCCGGCAAGACACCGGCGGCGACGATCAGCCCGAATTCGGAATAGGCGGTCAGGCTGAGCGCGGTGAGAAACGCGCTGCGCGCCCGTAGCTTGAACGCGACCAGAAGCGCAAAGAACAGCACCCCCTTCAATGCCAGAGCGATGCCAACGGCAATGGCAAAGACCATCGCGCCCCAATCCGGCAGGCCGGTAAGCCCGATTTGCAGGAAGAAGCCGACAAGGAATATCTCCTTGAGCGACCAGAGAGATTGGCCCAGCTCCTTGGCGCGGGTATGGGTCGACAACAAGACGCCCATGACCAGCGCCCCGATCTCTGACGACAGCCCCATCGCCTCGAACCCCATGCCGCCGATCACCAGCGACAGCATCATGCCCATGAGCACGAGCAATTCGTCATGCCCCGCGAGATCGAGCAACCGGTGAAGCACCGGGCGCAACAGCGGCACGCCAAACACGAGCAGCGCCCAGATGTTCGGTGTCTGGCCGGACCAGACCGCCAGCACCACGAGCGCGATGATATCCTGCACGATCAGGATGCCGATGGCGGTCCGCCCGTGAAAAGCCCCCAGCTCGCGCTTGGTTTCCAAAAGCTTCGCGGCCAGAACGGTCGAGGAAAAGGACAGCGCAATCGCGATCAGAAGCGCGGTGTTCCAGTCAAGGCCCATGAACAGCTTGAGCCCCGGCATGAACACGGCGACCGAGATTGCGAAATGCAACAAGGCGCCGCCGATGACCTGCGGCTGGGCGATCTGCTTGAGCTTCAACTTGAGCCCGACGGTGAAGAGCAACATCAGAACGCCGAGGTGCGCGACATGGCCAAGCGTTTCGCCGGTGTAGTCGGGCAGACCAAGCGTGGGGCCGAAAATATTGATCGCAAACCCGGCGGCGAGAAACCCGACCAGCGGCGGAAGCCCGACCTGCCTGACGGCAAGACCGAAGCAGAACGCGAATGATATGGTGATGACCTCGAACATGATGCGCGCTCCTTCAAAATTCACATACTCGACACGCGCGGGGGCAAGCGGCCCGGCGTGCGACAAAGTGTTGGGGTCATGATGGCACAGGCTGACAGAAATGCCACCCGTGACGGTTGGGGATGGCTGGGTTTATGAAAAATACCCGGGTTGACGCAAGCGCCCGGGGGCGCGTTTATCTGTCTACTTCTGCCTCCCGGTCAAATCGGTTAAGCCGTGCAGTATGGGCGTCGCCACCCCATTGGGGCGGGCTGCAGCCGCGCGGACGAAGACAGAAAAGGACAGCAGATGCGACTTTCCCAGTGTCACAATTTTCATGACTTCCGTCGGCTTGCGCAAAAACGGCTGCCCGCGCCGATCTTCAATTACATCGACGGTGCGGCGGACGATGAAATTGCTTATGCGCGCAACACTGCGGTCTTTGATGATGTCGACCTCGTGCCGCATGTGTTGCGGGGCACCGAAGACATCGACCTTTCGGTCGAGATCATGGGTCAGAAGCTTGCCCTTCCGTTCTATTGCTCGCCCACCGCGCTTCAGCGGTTGTTTCACCACGAGGGCGAGCGTGCGGTGGCGGCGGCTGCGGCGAAATACGGCACCATGTTCGGGGTGTCATCGCTTGGCACCACCAGCCTTGAAGAGCTTCGGCGTGCTTATGATACCCCGCAGGTCTACCAGTTTTATTTCCACCGGGACCGGGGTCTGAACAAGGCCATGATGGAGCGCGCGAAGGCGGCGGGTGTCGATGTCATGATGCTGACCGTCGATTCGATCACCGGCGGCAACCGGGAGCGTGACAAGCGCACCGGTTTCTCGATCCCGTTCCGGCTTACCTTGGGCGGGATGGTGCAATTCGCGATGAAGCCGATGTGGGGGATCAACTATGTCACCCATGAAAAATTCGCCTTGCCCCAGCTTGACGATCACGTGGACATGGGCGGCGCCCTGTCGATCGGGCGCTATTTCACCGAGATGCTCGACCCGACGATGACATGGGACGATCTGGCTGAGATGGTCGAGGAGTGGGGGGGCAAGTTCTGCCTCAAGGGCGTCATTCACCCTGAAGATGCAGAACGCGCCGCCGAGCTTGGCTGTGACGCGGTCATCCTGTCGAACCACGGCGGGCGGCAGCTTGACGGGTCGCGCGCGCCCTTTGATGCGCTGGGCGGGATCGTGGACCGGGTCGGTGACCGGCTTGATGTCATCATGGACAGCGGGGTGCAGCGCGGCACGCATATCGTGAAGGCACTGGCGATGGGGGCCAAGGCGGTCGGGATCGGGCGGGGGTATCTCTTCCCGCTCGCCGCGGCCGGTCAGCCGGGGGTCGAGCGGATGCTCGGACTATTGAAGGACGAGGTTGAGCGCGACATGCGGCTCATGGGCGCGTCACAGGTGTCGGAGCTGACCCGTGACATGCTGCACGACCGGCGGTGATGCGCTGTCTCGGGGCCGGGGCAGGCGGAGCGGGGCGGGCGCGTCTTGACCCCCCCGCAAACTTGCACCTGATCCATGTCAATTCCCCGACCCTGTGTCACGGCTACATTGGAGCGAACCAATGCGGGGAATCCAATGCGCCTGACACTTCGAACGAACCTTGCCGCCCGCGTCCTGATGTTCTGCGGCGTGAACCTTGAGACGACCGTCCGGTCCTCGCAGATCGCGGCGGCGACCAATGCCTCGGGCAATCACCTGAGCCAGGTGATCCACCAGTTGCAGCAAATGGGATACGTTCACACCCGGCGCGGGCGCGGCGGCGGATTGAAGCTGGCCCGCGCGCCGGAGTTGATCTCGATCGGGGCCTTGTTTCGTGATTTCGAGGCGGATGTCCCGTTTGCAGAGTGTTTTGACAAGGAAAACAACGCCTGCCCGCTGACCGAAACCTGTCGGTTGAACCGGTTCATCGAGCGGGCGCTTGAGGCGTTCTATTGCGAATTGGACAAGGTCACGCTCAACGATCTGTTGGAAAACAACTGTGGTTTGACGGCCCTCCTATCGCTTCGGCCCGATCCGGAAGTCATCGACTGTGGGCGTCTGTCTGCCAGCGCCTGATAGACCGCAAGCCTTCGACACCTGAAAACCCGAAAGGCCGCCGGGGGGGTACCGGCGGCCTTGGGGTGCGTGTGACGGGATGGCGGAGATCAGGCCGGTTCGTCCACGCTCCGTTCACCAAGGGTCACGTCGAGGGTCATCGACTGCCCCCGGCGGATCAACTCGATAGAGACATCCGCCCCGGGCTGATCGCCCGCGATGGCGCGCGTCAACCCGCGTGGCCCGTCGACCGCTTCGCCGTTCACATGGGTGATGATATCGCCGTCGCGAAGCCCTGCGTCCTCGGCCGGTGTGCCGGACATGACCGTCTCGACCAGCGTGCCGGACCCGTCTTCAAGACCCAGCGCGGCAACAACATCGGCGCTCACCGGGGCGATCTGCACGCCCAGCCAGCCACGGCTGACGGTGCCGTCATCCGACAGGTCGGCGACGATCTCTTGCACCATCTCCGATGGCACGGCAAAGCCGAGCCCGATGGACCCGCCAGTAGGCGAAATGATCGCGGTGTTCATACCGATGACCTCGCCCTCGGGGTTCAGAAGGGGACCGCCCGAGTTGCCCCGGTTGATCGCCGCGTCGGTTTGAATGAAATCGTCGAACGGCCCGGCGCGCAGGTCACGCCCGAGGGCCGAGATGATACCTGTGGTCACCGAGTTGCCAAGACCGAAGGGGTTGCCCACGGCGATGACGTTCTGCCCGACCTTGAGCGCGCCCGAGGTACCGAAGGCCAGCGTCGGCAGCGCGTCCGCCTCGATCTGGATCAGGGCGACATCGGTCGCCCGGTCCATCCCGATGACCTCGGCCTCAAGGCTGCGTCCATCGGTCAGGGTCACCTCGACCCGGTCGGCATCCTCGATCACATGGGCATTGGTCACGATACGGCCATCGCCGGAAATGATGAACCCGGTGCCGGCCCCCCGCGCTTCGCGGCGCGGCGCATCGTCTTCGTCTCCGTTCGGGAGCCGGAAGCCAAAGCGGCGCTCGAATTCCTCAAAGGGGAAATCCTCGGGCAATTGCGACCGGGCCGATTGCGCGCCTTGCGTCTTTGTCACCTCGATGGTGACCACGGCGGGCGACACCTCTTCGACCAGCGACACATAGCCGCCTTCCACGGGGGCGGCGGCAAAGGCCGGGTTCATGGCTTGGGTCAGCCCCGCGACGCCGGTGCCCGCGACAAGCGCGGTAAGCGCGAGCGCCGGTGCGAGTTTCGGTAGTCTTCGCGTCCTGTGCATGGTCTTTCGTCCTCATATCTGTTGTGCTTGACGCTTGGGCGCCAAGGGCACCGCCCCTGTGCGGCTTGTGGGCGGCTTGTTTGACAGAGATGGGCAGGCGATTATGCAACCGCTCGTCGGACAGATTGCATCTGTGTAATCCCGATCACGCCCGCGTGACATTGCCTTCCGGCGAGCCGGTCGGGCCTGCATAACGCGGCCCGGCACCCTATGTCAGGCTTTGGAACCGCCCCCAGGAGGCGCATATGCATATCCTTGTGATCGAGGATGACAAGACGACAGCGGATTTCATCTCGCGCGGCTTTGCCGAGGAGGGGCATGTGGTTGACGTGTTCGCGGATGGGCAAGACGCGGTTGCGCAGGCCATGACCGGCAACTACGATGCGCTGGTGGTGGACCGGATGTTGCCCGGGCTTGACGGGCTTTCGGTGGTCAAGGCGCTCAGGGCTGCAAAGATCAACACCCCGGTCATCTTCCTGACCTCGGTCGGCGGGGTCGAGGACCGGATTGACGGGCTGAAGGCCGGGGGGGACGATTACCTTGTGAAACCCTTTGCCTTCGGCGAATTGTCCGCCCGCGTGGCGGCGCTGACCCGGCGCCCGCCGCTGGCCGCCGAAGAGCCGGTGTTGCGGGCCGGGGATCTTGAAATGGACTTGGGCCGGCGCGAAGTGCGGCGCGCGGGGCAGGTGATCGACTTGTTGCCGCGCGAGTTTACGCTGTTGGAATACCTTTTGCGCACCAAGGGGCGCGTGCAGACCCGGACCATGCTTTTGGAGAACGTCTGGAACATCCATTTCGACCCCGGCACCAACGTGGTCGAGACCCATGTGTCGCGGCTGCGCGCTAAGGTGGACAAGCCGTTTGACCGCGACCTGATCCATACCGTGCGCGGCGCGGGCTACCGGATCGAAGGCTGATCCGCGTGGCGCGGCGCCTCTTGCAATCCACCCCGGTGCGCCAAGCGGTGCTGATCGTCATCGTCGTGGCGATCGTCAACCTCGTGTCGCTGGGGGCCGCGTGGCTGACCCTGCGCGCCAATGCCCTGGATACCCTGCAAGGCGATCTGGCGCGGGACATGGCGAGCTTCGATGTGTCTGCCAGCCCCGGGGCGTTGCGTACGCTGGTTGATGCGCGGGCGCGTGTGACGGACCCTTCGGACACCGTGTTCGTCTTTCTAGGCAATGACGGCAGGCTGACCGGGAATGCCAGCGCGGTGATCGAGAACGGCGAGGTCGGGTTCACCGGATCGCGCACCGGACGCCCCCTGTCGGAGGCGGGCTACCTGACCGAGGTGCGCCGCCTGTCGGGCGGTGTGCTGATCGTCGCGAAAGGGGTTGAACCGGTCGCGGCGCTCGATCGCACCTTTCTGGTTCTGCTGGTGTTCTCGACCCTTCCGACGGTGCTGGTTTCCTTCGCGATCGGGGCCTTGATTGCGCGCGCCTCAGCGCGGCGGGTGGGTCGGATCGAGCGTGTTCTGGACCGGATCGCGCAGGGCGATCTTGGCGCGCGTGTCGATGCGGATGCGGGCGGGGACGACCTGTCCCGTATCGGCGCGCGGGTGGACCGGATGGCGGGAAAGCAACAGGCCGCGACCGAGGCGCTCAAACAGGTGACCACCGATATCGCGCATGACCTGCGCACGCCGCTACAACGGATCGGGGTGACGTTGCAGGATCTCGAAGCGCGGCTTGGTGACGGGCCCGAGCGCACGCTGGCCGGGGCGGCCGCGCGCGAAGCGGATCGGGCGGTGTCGGTGTTTCGCGCGCTGCTCCAGATCGCGCAGATCGAGGGCGGGCAGGCGGGCCGTGGCGACACACCCGTGGACTTGGCCGCCGTGGCGCGCCAGATTGTCGAGCTATACGGGCCAAGTGCGGAAGAGCAGGGGCACCGGATCGTGGTCGATGCCCCAGATGCCCCGGTCTGGGTCAACGGGGATGTCGATCTGATCGGGCAGGCCTTGGCCAATCTGGTCGAGAACGCGCTGCGCCATGCGCCGGGTGGCGACATCCGCGTGGGCGTTGCGGGGGATGAACAGGCGGTGACCCTCACGGTCGCGGACACTGGCCCCGGTATCCCGCCGGACGAACGCGACAAGGTTCTGCGCCGCCTCTACCGGCTTGAACATTCCCGCACCACGCCGGGAAACGGTCTTGGTCTTGCGCTGGTGGCGGCGATTGCCGAACGGCACGCGGCAGACCTCACCCTAGGCGACAATCACCCCGGCCTGATCGTGTCCCTACGATTTGCGACGGCGCCGCAGCGCGATCCGTGACGGGCCGGGATGCGGGGGCCTATTCCGCCGCCTGTTCCTCAACATGGGCATCGTCGGGGGCCTTCGGCGTGAAGCGCGAGACGAAATGCCCGAGACCTTCGGTATAGGTCAGGATCACCGGCACCACCACGAGGGTCAGGAGCGAGGACGAGATCAGCCCGCCGATCACCGCATGCGCCATCGAGGCGTTCTGCCCGGTGCCGCCGTGGATGTTCAGAGCCAGCGGCAGCATGCCGAAAATCATGGCGAGGGTCGTCATGACAATCGGGCGGAACCGGGTGCGTCCGGCCACGACCAGCGCGTCGAATAGGTTGAGACCCCCGTCCCGCATGTTCTGGTTGGCATTGTCCACCAGCAGGATCGCGTTCTTGGTCACAAGCCCCATCAGCATGATGAAACCGATGATCGACATCACGTTCAGCGTCGAATCGAACACCAAAAGCCCCCCCATCACCCCTATGAGGGCAAGGGGCAGCGACGACATGATCGCGAAGGGTTGCAGGAAGGAGCCGAACTGTGAAGCGAGCACGAGGTAGATGAAGATGATCGCAAGGGCGAGCGCGGCGGCGGCGGAGAGGATGAGATCCTGCATATCCTCGACCTCGCCCCCCGTGCCCTGGCTGTATCCAAGGGGGTAATCAAGATCGGCGGCAGCGGCCTGCACCGCCTCCGACACATCGCCGGGACGCACGTCAGAGGCAAGGTTGGCGGTCACCTGCACCGAACGTTCGCGGTTTTCGCGGTTGATTTCGCCGGGCCCTTCGATCTGCGTGATCGTCGCGACCTGGTCGAGACGGATCAGATCGGATGAGCCCGAGGCCCCGGATTGCGCGATGGGCAAGCCTGCGAGATAGGCCGGGTCGGTGCGGGCCCATTCGGGCAGGCGGACGACCACGTTCACGCTTTCCCCGCGCGGCGAGGTCCATTCCGACACGGTCGACCCTTCGAGCATCGACGACAGCGTGTCCCCGATGGAAGAGGCCGAAACGCCAAGGTCAAAGGCCGCATCACGATCGACGTTGACCCCCAACGTGGGTTGCGGGTCATCCAGCGTGGTCGAGATATCCACCAGCCCCTCGATCTCGCCCATGCGGGACGAGAGGTCTTTGGCCAGCCGTTCGAGAACCCGAAGATCGGGGCCGAATATCTTGATCTCGATGGGTGGGGCCACCGGGCCCATGCCGCCCGCCGCGCCGACCGAAAAGGTCGCACCGGGGATCTGTGCAAGGGCGGCGCGCACCGGGCTGGTCAACTCCTGCGGGGTGCGGTCGCGGTCTGTGGAGGGCACCAGCACGCCGACGATGGTCGCGTTGTTGTCGCCCGAGGATGTGCCCGAGTTGATCGTTGCATAGGTGTTCGCGATCTCGGGAAATTCGGCGCGCAACAGCGCATCGACCTGCGCGATCTTTTGCGAGGTACGCTCAAGCGATGTGCCGACAGGGGTCGAGAGATCGACCTGGATTTCCCCGGTGTCGGCGGGCGGAAGAAACTCGCCCCCGATCATCGGGAACAGGGCGAACGAGCCAAAGAACGCGGCTGCCGCGAACGATAGCGTCGTCTTGCGAAATTTAAGCGCCTTTTTAAGCAGCGCGATATAGAGGTGCCCGATCCGCTCGAACAGGCGGTCGAACCGGCCCACGAGACGCCCGAGAAACCCGCGTTTCGCGTTCTCGTCGGCGGCCGGGTCATACCAGACAGAAGACATCATCGGGTCGAGCGTGAAGGACACGAACAGCGAGATTATCACGGCCACCGACACGGTGATGCCGAATTGCAGAAAGAAGCGGCCAATGATGCCTTCCATGAACGCGACCGGCAGGAACACGGACACGATCGACAGGGTGGTGGCGAGCACGGCGAGACCGATTTCATTGGTCCCGTCCAGCGCGGCCCTGCGATGGCTCTTGCCCATTTGCAGATGTCGCATGATGTTCTCGCGCACCACGATGGCGTCGTCGATCAAGATGCCGACCGACAGTGACAGCGCCATCAGCGTCATCATGTTGAGCGTGAAGCCCATGGCATAGATCGCGGTCATGGTGGCGATGATCGAGATCGGCAGCGTCAGCCCGGTGATCACCGTTGAGCGCCATGAGTTCAGGAACAGGAAAACGATGATGGTGGCGAGGATCGCGCCCTCGATGATCATCGACTGGACCGAGTGGAAGCTCTCGACCACGGACTTGGAGTTATCGCGCAAAATCGAGATATCGATATCCTCGAAATCCGGATCCAGTTGCATTTTTTCGACTTCTTCGGCGATCCGTTCGGCCACGTCGACGGTGTTCGCGCCTTGGGTTTTCAGCACGTCGATGGCGAGCGCTTCCTCGCCGTCGAGCATGGCGAGGCTGTCGCGTTCGGCAAGACCAAGCGACACGCTTGCCACGTCACCCAGACGGATCGGCTGCCCGGCACGGCGTGCGACGATGATATCCTCGAACCCGCGCAGGGTTTCGATCCGCCCGGCCACCTGCACCGATTGCGATTGTCCATCGGCGGTGATGGCGCCTGCCGGCACGTCCTGGTTCTCTTGTGCCACCGCGTTCGCGACCTCGGAAATGCCGACGTTGAGGGCGGTCTGGCGGCTCGGGTCGATGTCGATCTGCACCTGCCGGGGCAGGCCGCCGACAACGCTTGCCTGTCCGACGCCGCGCAGGTTCGAGATGCGCTTGGCGATGAAATCCTCGGTGACCTGTGTCAGCGTGCCGATGTCGAGGGTCTCGGAAGAAATGCCGATCGAGATGATCGGGAAATCCGACGGGTCGAAGCGCAGGATGCGCGGGTCTTCGGCATTGTCCGGCAAAAGCGGCGCGATGTTCGACACCCTGTCGCGCACGTCCTGCACCGCCGCCGCGCTTTCGACCTCAAGGTCGAATTCTACGATCACCAGCGCGGAACCGGTCACCGCATTCGATGTGATCGTGTTGATCCCGGCCAGGGTCGAAACACTTTCCTCAATCGGCTCGATGATATCGCTCTCGACCGCTTCCGGGGTTGCACCCGGATAGCTCGCGACAACCGCGACCACCGGGAAATCCACGTCCGGGAATTGTTCGACCGGGAGGCGGGAATAGGAAAACACGCCCACGACCATGAGCGCGACCATGACCATGGTGGCAAAGACGGGTTGGTTGACGCTGATGCGGGTCAGGAACATTTGTCAGTCTCCGATCCGCGTGACAGATTGCCCGGCCCGCAGGTCCGGCATGGCCGCGGCGAGGATCATGTCACCTTCGGCAAGGCCCGAGGCGATTTCGACGCGGGCGCCGTTTTCCCATGTGCGGGCGATTTCGACCGGCTGGCGGGTGAGCGTGCCATCTACGATGGTCATGACGAATGCCCCGTCGGCGTCTTCGCGAATGGCTTCGACCGGTACAGAGAGAGCGGCGGCGTTTTCTTCGAGAAGGATGCGACCCGAGGCGAACATGCCGCCACGCAGAAGACCCTCGGGGTTTTCGAGCGAGATGTAGACGGGCAGGGCGCGCGAACCGGTGATGGCCAAGGGGCTGATGCGCTCGACCTCGCCGGTGAAGATCCGGTCGCCGAAGCCCTCGACGGTCAGTTGCACGGTCTGGCCGGTCGCGATCATCGGGCTTTTCGATACCGGCGCGGTGGCTTCGACCTCAAACGTCGACAGGTCCACGATGGTGAACAGGGGTGACCCTGTGGCAACGAATTCGCCGGGGTCGGCGGCACGTTCGGAAATGACGCCATCGAAGGGGGCCGACACGGTCGCCTTGTCCAGCGCGGCCTGCGCATTTGCCACGGCGGTTTCCTGTGCCGCGAGCTGGGCCTGGAGCTGCTGCAAACCCGAGCGCGCGTTCTCAAGCGCGGTGGATGCGGCGAGTTCGCGTTCGACCAGAGTTTGTGTGCGGGTGAAATCGCTCTGCGCCTGCTCCATCTGAATGCGCGTTGCCCTGGCATTCGACATCGCCTGATCAAGCTGGTTTTGCAGCGAATCGACGTCGAAGCGGGCGAGAAGCGCGCCCTCGGCGATGCTGTCGCCCTCGCGCGCTGTCACCTCGATCAGCCGGGCGGACACTTCGGACGACAGGTGAACCTGGCGCGCTGGGGTGAGCGACCCGGTCAGGCGCAGGGTTTCCTCGAGCGACCTGGGTGCGATCGTCTCGACCTCGAACGGGGCCAGTTGCACCACGGTCTCTTGCGGCTCTTGGGCCACCGGGCCACTCGTCGCGGCCATGTCCGCGGCGGTCCGCGTTTCGGTGTAGTAGAAAAACCCGCCGCCACCGGCAGCAAGCAGCACCAAGACCAGACCCCAGATCCATCCACGACGCGGCTTTGGCGTTTCCCCACGGGCGCTTTGTTCGGCCCGGGCCTTTTCGCGTTTGTTCATCGCCCAGTCCGGCTTGTCTTGCATGTTCATGGCTTATTCCTCATGGCCCGAAGCCTTGGATTGGTGCCGCTCCCACTGCGCGAGAAACGCGGCGGATCTGCGAAAAAATGCGGCGAGGCTACACACCCGCTCCTGCGCGTCCGCCCGGGTGGCAGGGAAATCACGGGCCACGGAATCAAGCGTCTCGGCCCGGTCTTCAAAGCGAAGCGCCATCGCCTGAAGCGTTCTGCGCGCCGGGTCGTCGGCGGCGCGGTAGCTGTCTTGCCGGGTGCCGATGGCCCCGATCCGCTCAAGCGCGCCCTTTTCGGCCAACAGGCGGCAATTGGTCGATGCCGAGGCCTTGGAAATCCCAAGCTTGGCAGAGATTTCGTTCAGGGTCCGGGGTTCCCCTTCCACCACCAAAAGCCCGAGGATCTGCCCCGCGATGCGTGGCAGCCCGTCTTCCTGCGTGAAGAAGCCCATCTGCTCGATAAAGTGGTCGATCGGATCGCGGTTCATGGGCAGGCATATAGAGGCGGCGCGGGCATCGTTCAATGGGAATTGAACGGTTTGAACGAAATAATTCCCGATGGGCCAAATCGCGGTGCTGTGCATTGCGTGTCGGCCTTGGCTCGACTACACACGACACCGTTTCGTGCACAGGAGAAAACCCCATGCCTTTCTACCGTTCCCGCCGTTCCACCCATGGCCGCAACATGGCCGGGGCCCGTGGCCTTTGGCGTGCCACCGGGATGAAGGATGAAGATTTCGGCAAGCCGATCATCGCCGTCGTGAACAGTTTTACCCAGTTCGTGCCGGGACATGTGCATCTCAAGGATATCGGCCAACTGGTCGCGGGCGAGATCGAGAAAGCCGGGGGCGTGGCCAAGGAATTCAACACCATCGCGGTCGATGATGGCATCGCCATGGGTCACGATGGCATGCTTTACTCCCTGCCGTCGCGCGAAGTGATCGCCGACAGCGTGGAATACATGGTCAACGCGCATTGTGCCGATGCGATGGTCTGTATCTCGAACTGTGACAAGATCACGCCGGGCATGATGATGGCCGCCATGCGGCTCAATGTGCCGGTCATCTTCGTCTCGGGCGGTCCGATGGAAGCGGGCAAGGTGACGGTGGATGATCTTGAGAAAGCCGTGGACCTTGTCGATGCGATGGTCGCGGCGGCGGATGAGAAATACACCGACGAACAGGTGGCGGAATTCGAAGCCAACGCCTGCCCGACCTGTGGGTCGTGCTCGGGCATGTTCACCGCGAATTCGATGAATTGTCTGGCCGAGGCGCTGGGCCTCGCGTTGCCGGGGAACGGCTCGACCCTCGCCACCCATGCCGACCGCGAGCGGCTGTTTCGCGAAGCCGGGCGGCGGATCGTCGAGATCACCAAGCTGCATTACGAGGTCGAGGACAAAGGGTATCTGCCGCGCGAAATCGCGACGTTCGAAGCCTTTGAGAACGCCATGTCGATGGACATCGCCATGGGCGGCTCGACCAACACGGTGCTTCACCTTCTGGCCATCGCTTACGAAGGCAAGGTGGATTTCACCATGGACGACATCGACCGGCTGAGCCGCAAGGTGCCGGTTCTGTGCAAGGTCGCCCCGGCGAAAGACAACGTCCACATGGAGGATGTCCACCGCGCCGGGGGCATCTTCGCGATCCTCGGTGAAATGCTGCGCGGCGGGCTGTTGCATGGCGATGTGCGCACGGTCCACGCCGACAGCATGGCGGATGCCGTCGCCAAGTGGGACGTGGTCGTGACCGATGACGAGGCGGTCGAAGAATTCTACCGCGCCGCGCCCGGTGGCGTGCGCACCACGCAGGCGTTCTCGACCGACAACCGGTACAAGTCGCTGGATCGGGACCGGTCAGACGGCGTGATCCGGTCGGTCGATAGCGCGTTCTCGCAAGATGGCGGCCTGGCCGTGCTGTTTGGCAATATTGCCGAGCTTGGCTGTATCGTGAAAACCGCGGGCGTCGACGACTCGATCCTGAAATTCACCGGCACGGCACGTGTGTTCGAGAGCCAGGATGACGCGGTGAACGGCATTCTCACCGGCAAGGTGAGCGAAGGCGAGGTCGTGGTGATCCGGTTCGAAGGCCCGCAGGGCGGGCCCGGGATGCAGGAGATGCTCTATCCGACCAGCTATCTGAAATCCAAGGGATTGGGCAAAGCCTGTGCGCTCTTCACCGATGGCCGGTTCTCGGGCGGGACATCGGGGCTGTCGATCGGCCACGCAAGCCCGGAAGCGGCGGAAGGCGGCATGATCGCGCTGGTGGAAACCGGCGACACGATCGAGATCGACATCCCCAACCGCACTATCAACCTCGCCGTGTCCGACACCGTGCTGGCCGCGCGTCGCGAAGCGATGGGACCCTTGCCATGGACGCCCGCCGCACCCCGCAAACGCGAGGTCTCAAAGGCGCTTCGGGCCTATGCCATGTTGGCCTCTTCGGCCAGCAAGGGCGCGGTGCGCATGCTGCCCGGCGAAAGCTGAACCAGCGGAACAAAAGTGTGCGGGCCTTCGGGCCCGCGCTGGGTCAGCCGCATCAATCGCCGGGCGATTGCTGCGGCGGTCGGGGGATCCTCCCCCGAAAACCCCCGGGAATATTTTCGGAACGATGAAGCGGCGCACTTGCCGGATCGGGCACCTTTGTCTATCTGGTCGCAAAACGATTGGGACGGGATATGGCCGACACCTCGAAGGAAGAACGTGAGAAGTCCAAGCGGCTGGGTGCGCTGGGCGATCTGTGGCCATTCCTGGCCCCCTACAAGGGGCTTCTCATCGCCTCGGCTGTCGCGCTGGTTCTGACCGCCTGCATATCGCTGATCATGCCGCTCGCCGTGCGCCGGGTCATCGACGGTTTCTCGACCTCGGAAGATGCGCTGCTTGACCAGTATTTTCTTGCGGCCCTTGGGATCGCCGTGGCGCTCGCCCTTGGCACGGGTCTTCGGTATTATCTGGTCACGCGGTTGGGGGAACGGGTCGTGGCCGATATCCGCGAGGCGGTGTTCAGCCGCGTGATCGGGTTGAGCCCGGCGTTTTTCGAAAAGCTCATGACCGGCGAGGTTCTGAGCCGGATCACAACCGACACGACGCTGATCCTGTCCGTGATCGGATCATCGGTGTCGATTGCGTTGCGCAATTTCCTGATCCTCGTTGGCGGCACGGTGATGCTTCTCATCACCTCAGCCAAGCTGACCTCGATGGTGCTTTTGGTCGTGCCCGTGGTGATGGTGCCGATCATCGTCCTTGGGCGGCGCATGCGGGTTCTGAGCCGTGACAACCAGGATTGGATCGCGCGCTCGTCTGGCAATGCCTCCGAGGCGCTTTTGTCGGTGCAGACCGTGCAGGCCTTTACCCACGAAGAACCGTCGCGGGCGCGGTTTCGCGACGTGACCGAAGAAAGCTACCGGTCGGCCAAGAAACGCGTGACCACGCGCGCGCTGATGACGGTGATCGTGATCACGTTGGTGTTCTCGGGCGTGGTCGGTGTGCTCTGGATCGGGGCGCGCGACGTGCGGGCGGGCGATATGACGGTCGGGGCCCTCGTTCAATTCGTCATCTACGCGATCATGACCGCCGGTGCTGTGGGCGCCTTGTCCGAGATCTGGTCAGAATTACAGCGCGCGGCGGGGGCCACCGAACGTCTGGCCGAATTGCTCAAGGCCGAGGACGAGGTGACAGACCCGGACAAGCCGGCGCCGATGCCGACCCCGGTCAAGGGCGCGATAGATTTCGAGGGCGTGGTGTTTCGCTACCCTGCACGTCCGGAACATGTGGCGTTGAACAAGGTGGACCTGCATGTAAAGCCGGGCGAAACCGTGGCGCTGGTCGGCCCGTCCGGGGCGGGCAAATCGACCATCATCCAGCTTTTGCAGCGGTTCTATGACCCGAACGAAGGCGCGGTGAAGATCGACGGCATAGATTTGCGGGATGTGTCGCGGCGCGATTTCCGCAAGCATATTGCGCTTGTGCCGCAGGACGCGGTGATCTTTGCCGACACGGCGCGCGAGAATATTCGCTTCGGGCGGCCCGATGCGACCGATGCCGAGGTCGAGGCGGCGGCGCAGGCGGCGGCGGCGGACGAATTTCTGATGAAGCTGCCGGATGGCTATGACAGCTATGTCGGGGAGCGCGGCGTGATGCTTTCGGGCGGGCAGAAACAGCGTATCGCGATCGCCCGTGCGATCCTGCGCGATGCGCCGATCCTGCTTCTGGACGAGGCGACATCGGCGCTTGATGCCGAAAGCGAGCGGTTGGTTCAATCGGCGGTGGAGCACATGGCCAAGGGGCGCACGACGCTCATTATCGCGCATCGTCTGGCGACCGTGAAGAAAGCCGACCGGATCGTGGTTTTCGAGGATGGGCAGATCGTAGGGCAGGGCACCCATGATGAGCTGGTGGCCGAAGGCGGACTTTACGCGCGTCTCGCCCGGCTTCAATTCACCGCCGGTCTGGCCGCCGAATAGGGCCTTTGCCAGCCACGTCACCCTTGCGGTGCAGGGGGAAAGCCGCCATTTCTAACCTATAGGTCAGCCGCGACCGCAGGGAGGAAACATGGCACGCTACACTTTCAGCTCACTCGAAGCCCGCAACGAGATCGAAGGCGAGAAGCCTTGGGCCGAGCGGCGCTTGCCGACCACGGTCTATGACCTCCTGTCGGAGACGGCGGAGAAATTCGGATCCCGCAAATCCGTGTCGTTCCAGATCGAGAGCGGTCCGAAGGACAAGGCCGAGACGCTGAATTGGCGCGCCCTGCATGACAAGTCGGTGCAGACCGCGAACCTGTTTCGCGAACTCGGGGTCGGGCCGGGTGATGTCGTGGCCTACGTTTTGCCGAATTCGAACGAGACATTGATCACGCTTCTGGGCGGGATGATCTCGGGGATCGTCGCCCCGGTGAACCCGCTGCTGGAGCCGGAACAGATCGCCTCGATCCTGCGGCAGACCGGGGCCAAGGTGGTCGTGACCCTGCGCGGCTTTCCCAAGACGGACGTGGCCCAGAAGGTGCACGAGGCGATCGAGGATGCGCCGGATGTCGAACATGTGCTCGAGATCGACCTGAACCGCTATCTCACCCCGCCGAAAAGCTGGATCGTGCCGCTGATCCGGCCCAAGGTCGCGCCGAAACATGCTGCGAAGGTGCAGGGGTTCAACGCCGCGATTGCGCGCCAGCCCAAGACGCTCACCTTCGAGGATGAGAAGGTGGACCGGGTGGCAGCCTATTTCCATACCGGCGGCACCACCGGCATGCCGAAGGTGGCGCAGCACAAGTTCTCAGGCATCATCTATAACGGCTGGCTCGGCGCGAACCTTCTGTTCGATGAAAAAGACGTGTTGATCTGCCCCCTGCCGCTGTTTCATGTTTTCGCCGTTCATGTTGTCTTCATGGCCGTGCTGACCTCCGGGTCGCACGTGGTGTTCCCGACACCTGCGGGTTACCGTGGCGACGGGGTGTTCGACAATTTCTGGAAACTGATCGAACGCTACGGCGTGACCTTCGTGATCACCGTGCCGACCGCCATTTCCGCCCTGATGCAGCGCCCGGTGGATGCGGATGTCTCGACGCTCAAGGTGGCCTTCTCTGGCTCGGCCCCCTTGCCGGTCGAGCTGTATAACCGGTTCGAGAAGGCGACTGATGTCAAGATCGTGGAAGGGTATGGGCTGACCGAGGCGACCTGTCTGGTTTCCTGCAACCCCACGGACGGGGTGAAGAAGATCGGCTCTGTCGGCATCCCGTTCCCCTACACCAGCGTGAAGATCCTGCACTGCGATGCGGATGGCAACGTCCAGAAGGAATGCGGGGTCGAGGAAGTGGGCGAGATCTGTGTCTCGAACCCGGGCGTCTTCGTGGGAGAGACCTATACCGAAGAGGCCAAGAACGCGGGCATGTTCACCAAGGACGGTTACATGCGCACAGGCGATCTCGGGCGGCTGGACGAGGATGGTTATCTCTGGATCACGGGTCGGGCCAAGGACATCATCATTCGCGGGGGACACAACATCGACCCGGCGGAGATTGAAGAGGTTCTGGCGGGTCACGACGCGGTCGCCGTGGTCGGGGCGATCGGGCAGCCCGACAAGGTCGCGGGGGAATTGCCCTGCGCCTTCGTCGAATTGGTCGAGGGTGCTACGGTCAGCGAGAAAGAGCTGATGGATTATGCGCGTGAGAACATATCCGAACGCGCGGCGGTGCCGAAGTATATCGAGATCATGGACGAGATTCCGAAAACCGGCGTTGGCAAGGTGTTCAAGCCGGACCTGCGGAAATCGGCCATCATGCGCGTCTACAACGGGGCGCTGGAAGAGGCCGGGCTGAGCGCCGAAGTGGTCGCGGTGGTCGAGGACAAGAAACGCGGGCTGGTCGCGCAGATCGAAGATCGTGGCGCGGACCGGGACAAGGCCGAGAAGGTGCTGGGCAATTTCACCCGCCCCTATGATTGGGTTTGATGACTGCGGCTTTGGCCGCACTCCAAGGCCGGTGAAAGGCACCGACCGGCGCGGGTGATCCCGGCGCCGGTCGTGCAAGCAGCAGATGCGAAGCGCCGGTCGCGTGGCGTGTTAGTGGAGTTTGTCGGAGAGGTTGATCGACACGACCTGGTTGCGGATGCCGTCAATCTCCATGACCCGACCGGCCGCGACCGTCTCCAACCCGCAACGGCGCGCCCATCTGGGCCAATTCGCCGGGATCAGACCCAGAACCCGCACCGCCCCCAGTTCGCGCGCGGCCTTGGTCATCTCGGTGATCAGGTGGGCATGAACGACCCGCCGGATTTTCTGTGGCGTGTCATGGGCGACGAACACCCGTGAGCTTTCCCAGATGTTCGGGTCCACCGGCGCGGTGTCATACAACAAATCCGACGGAATCGACTCCAAGAGCCCGTTCTGTGCATCGCGGATCATGTAGCTGTAGATCCCGCAGCGCGCCGTTGTCGGCGTCAGCCGGATGCCCGCAAGGATCGTGCCGAATTGGTGAACCGCCACCCAACGGCTCGCTGGTGTGTCGTATTGGTCGTATTCCATGCCCATGGCTTCGGGCAAATCCCACTTGTTCTGGACGATGAATGACTGTCGCCTAGCGCGAAGTAGATTTGCAAAAAGCTCGCCATGGTTGTGTAAATTGGCGAAAGAAAGTGTGGTGGTCTGCATGTGATTAACCTCCGTCATTGAAAAGTGCAGCCATCCGCCAGATCCGGGCGTCGACCCTTCACCCGCGCCCTGTCCGGCTACAAAAGCCGGTAATCGCGCGCGCGTTGAATGGCTTCGGCAGTGGTTCTGGCGAATAACTTGCGCCGCGCCGTGGACAGCCGCGCCTTGAGCGCGCTTTCCGAAATCCTGAGCCTTGCGGCCCCGGCGGCGTAGCGGTTCCCCGACGCGATCACTTCAAGCGCGTCCTTCTCGGCGCGGGTCAGGTGATCGGGGGGCTCGGATTCATGATGGAGGCGCAAAACAAGACCCGACAGAGAGGCGATCTCTTCGTCGGTAAATTCCCGGTCCGACCGCGCGACACCGGCGACGGTGCGCGATGTGACGGGACCACAGGAGATGCAGACGCCATGGGTCAGGCCGAAATCGGCGGCTTCGCGCATGATCCCGAAAGGATCGGGCAGGTCGATGTCGCGCCACCGGGTCGCTCCGCTGTGCGCGATGCCCCAGGCCACCATCGGGTCGCGCAGGGCATAGGCGTTTTGCGAATAGTGGTCGGTCCAGGCCCGGTCATAGGTGCGAAACATCATCACCGGGGCGGCAAACCGGATATGAAGGGCAAGGAAGTACCCCGCCGGTGCCTCGGTCGCGAGGTCGGCCAACACGTCATCTATGATCTGATTCCGCCCCATCCTTTAAGTAAGCGGTGGCCTTTTGTTGGATTCAACCCGGAATTGTTTTTTGGGCGCGCAAGACGTCCGATTTGCGTCGAAAACACGCACAAAACGCAAGAAACCAGGCGATTTTGCAAAATGCGGCAACCGACCATCCCGCAAACTTGGCACGTACGCCTCCGCAAGAGTGCGAAAGGGCGACGCGGCGGGTGCCCCAGACGGGGCACGGGTGATGCCCGGAAGGCGTCGATTTGGCGAAGGGCGATGGTGCCGCAGGGGAGGATTGAACTCCCGACCTCACCCTTACCAAGGGTGCGCTCTACCACTGAGCTACTGCGGCCAACCGTGGGCGGCTGATTAGACCCAATTCATCAATGGTGCAAGCGCAATCTGGACCCTTTTTCAAGGACAGGTTAGAGAGAGGGCCATGAGCCGGAAAACGCCCCAGTCGCAAAAGGAAAAGGCCGCGCAGGAGCGCGACGAACGCCTGAAGGCGGCATTGAAGGCGAATATGGCCCGGCGCAAGGCACAGGCGCGTGCGCGGGCCACGGATGGCAAGAAAACAGGCGACGAGTAGGACAGGGTATGGATTCGATTGTGGTGACGGGCGGCGGGCCTCTCAAGGGCGAGATCCCGATCGCCGGGGCGAAGAACGCCTGTCTTGCCTTGATGCCCGCTACGATCCTGTCGGATGAGCCGCTGACGCTGACAAATGCGCCGCGGTTGTCGGATATCAAGACGATGACGACGCTCCTGCAATCCTTGGGGGCCGAGGCGTCGCGCCTTCAAGACGGGCAGGTTCTGACCATGTCGTCCCATGCCCTGACCTCGGCCCATGCCGATTACGAGATCGTGCGAAAGATGCGGGCCTCGAACCTCGTGCTGGGCCCGCTGGTGGCGCGCATGGGCCATGCGGAAGTGAGCCTGCCGGGCGGCTGCGCCATCGGGGCACGGCCGATGGATCTTCATATCCACGGTCTGGAAAAGCTCGGGGCCGAGATCGACCTGCGCGACGGATACCTTCATGCGAAGGCGCCCAAGGGGCTCAAGGGGGCGATGATCGATCTCGATTTCGCCTCGGTCGGGGCGACCGAGAATATCGTCATGGCGGCCACTCTGGCCAAGGGCACGACGGTGATCACCAATGCCGCCCGCGAACCCGAGATCGTTGATCTCGTGCGGTGCCTTCGCGCGATGGGCGCACAGATCGAGGGTGAGGGCAGCGACCGGATCGAGGTTCAGGGGGTTGACCGCCTGTCGGGCGCGACGCACCGGGTGGTGACGGACCGCATCGAGCTTGGAACCTACATGCTGGCCCCTGCAATTGCCGGGGGCGAGGTGGAATGTCTCGGGGGCACGCTCGAACTGGTGCAAAGCTTTGTCGACAGGATCGAACGGGCCGGCGTCAGCGTTAAGGAAACGTCCCGTGGCCTGATGGTGTCGCGCACATCCGAACGCCTTTCGGCGGTGGATGTGACGACCGAACCCTTCCCCGGGTTCCCGACCGATCTTCAGGCGCAGCTCATGGCGATGCTTTGCACAGCAGACGGGGTGTCGACGCTGAATGAAACCATCTTCGAGAACCGGTTCATGCATGCCCCGGAACTGACGCGGATGGGGGCAGAGATCGACGTGCAGGGTGGCACGGCCACGGTGACCGGGGTCGAGAAATTGCGCGGTGCGCCGGTGATGGCCACCGATCTTCGGGCGTCGGTGTCGCTCATCCTTGCCGGTCTCGCGGCAGAGGGCGAAACGGTGGTGAGCCGGGTCTATCACCTCGACCGAGGCTATGAACACGTGGTGCGAAAGCTGGAACATGTCGGGGCACGGATTGAACGGGTGAAAGCATGAGCGATGATGCACGTTTCGAAGACGGGGGCGACAAGCCGCTGCGCCTGATGGCCGTGGACGCCGGCGATCTCGAGGTCATCTCGACCCTCGTGCAGGACGCAGTGTTTCCGGCAAGCGAGATGTCGTGGTCCGCGAAACGGCGCGAATTCGCGCTGCTTCTCAACCGGTTTCGCTGGGAAGACCGGGACATCGCGCAAAGCCGGGGGCGCGCGGTGGAGCGGGTTCAATCGGTGCTGATCTTTGGCGATGTCGCCAAAGTGCAATCTCAAGGCATCGAACGCGGTGATCCGGACCTTGTATTATCGCTTTTGTCCGTGTCGTGGGAACCGGGCGAAGATGGCACCGGGCGTGCGCTGCTCACCCTTGCGGGCGACGGGGTGATCGCGCTGGACATGGAGACGATCGACGCGAAATTGCAGGATGTGACGCGGCCCTATGCGGCGCCGTCGAAGAAATCCCCCGGACACCCGGAGTAACCGATGGCCGTTTTACTCGACACCCAAGACGCGGATTTCGAAGCCGCGTTCGCGGCCCTTCTGACCGCCAAGCGTGAAGAGAGCCCGGACGTTGATGACACGGTCGCGGGTATCATCGCCGATGTGCGCGCCCGGGGCGATGCGGCGGTGATCGCGCTAACGTCGCAATTCGACCGGCTGGAGCTGAGCGCCGACACGCTTCGGGTGAGCGAACAAGAGATCGACGCCTATTGCGCCGAGGTGCCCGAGGCCGAGCGCGCCGCGCTTGAAACCGCCGCCGCGCGCATTCGCCAATACCACGACCGGCAAATTCCGGACGACCAGATGTGGACCGATGCCGAGGGCGCGATGCTTGGCTGGCGGTGGACGGCGGTCTCGGCGGCGGGGCTTTATGTGCCCGGTGGCCTTGCCTCCTACCCGTCGTCGGTCTTGATGAACGCGGTTCCGGCCAAGGTCGCGGGGGTGGCGCGCGTGGTGGTGACCGTTCCGACCCCGGACGGGGTGGTGAACCCGCTGGTCATGCTGGCCTGCCGTATCGCGGGGGTGGACGAGGTCTACCGCATCGGGGGCGCGCAGGCGATTGCGGCGCTTGCCTATGGCACCGAAACCATCACGCCGGTGGACAAGATCACCGGACCCGGGAACGCCTTCGTCGCGGCGGCGAAACGGCGGGTCTTCGGCAAGGTCGGCATCGACATGATCGCGGGCCCTTCCGAGATCCTGATCATCGCCGACCGGGACAATGACCCCGATTTCCTCGCCCTCGACCTGATGAGCCAAGCCGAACATGACGAAAGCGCGCAATCCATCCTGATCACCGATGACGCTGTTTTCGGGCGTGCTGTCGCGGATGCGGTGGAGGCGCGGCTTGAAACGCTGGAGCGCGCGGCGATCGCCGGGGCAAGTTGGCGTGATTTCGGGGCCGTGATCACGGTGCGCGACCTTGACGAAGCGGCCGCGCTTAGCGACCGGATCGCGCCCGAGCATCTTGAACTTTGCGTTGCCGACCCCGAGGCGCTGTCTGAAAAAATCACCCATGCGGGGGCCATTTTCCTTGGGCAATATACGCCCGAGGCCATCGGGGACTATGTCGGGGGGCCGAACCACGTTTTGCCCACCGCCCGTTCGGCGCGCTTTTCCTCGGGGCTTTCCGTGCTCGATTTCATGAAGCGCACGACGCTTGCCAAGATGACGCCTGCGGCACTGAAGGCCATCGGGCCCGCCGCCGAAACGCTGGCCAAATCCGAGAGCCTTGAGGCGCATGGGTTGTCGGTTCGCGCGCGGCTTGACCGGCTGAACAAGGACAGCTGACGCGGGTCGACATCGCGTTGCGCGCGATCCCCATCCGCTTCCATTGCCGTTTCAAATCGCTTCGGATACTTCTGGCCCGATCATCCGGGATAGAATCCATGAACCGTATCACGAAAATCGACATTGATGGCACCGGGCTCGCCGCCCCCACGCCCGAGATCGAGCAAGAGCGCAAGGTCGCGATCTTCGACTTGCTCGAAGACAACAGCTTCGCGCCCTTGGCGCGGGATGGCCGCGATGTGCCCGAAGGCCCCTTCGAGGTTTCGCTGGCCATTCGCGAAAAGCGCCTCGTCTTCGACATCGCGACCGAAGGCGGGCCCCAAGTGGCCGAATTCCAGCTATCGCTCGGGCCATTTCGCCAAGCGGTTAAGGATTATTTCCAGATTTGCGAAAGCTATTTCGATGCGGTGAAAAAGCTGCCCCCCGCCCAGATCGAGGCGATCGACATGGCGCGGCGCGGGATACACAACGAAGGCGCGCGCATTCTCAAGGAACGGCTCGAAGGCAAGGCCGAACTTGATATCGACACGGCACGGCGGTTGTTCACCCTCATCTGCGTCTTGCACTGGGGGTAGGCCGCTTGCCCGTCTCGCTTCCCCAGTCGGTGCTTTTTTGCTGCGACCACAATGCCGTGCGCTCGCCCATGGCCGAAGGCTTGATGAAGAAATACTATGGCACCGAGGTTTATGTGCAATCCGCCGGGGTGAAGAGTGAAATGGAGGTCGACGGGTTCTCGGTGGCGGTCTGTGATGAGATCGGCGTGAAGTTGGAAAATCACAAGGCGCGCAGTTTCGATGAAATGCACGACTGGGGCGATGACCTGTCGTCCTATGACCTTATCATCGCCCTGTCACCGGCCAGCCAGCGCAAGGTCTTGGACCTCACCCGGTATCACCACCTCGATGTCGAATACTGGCCGATCATGGACCCGACCGGGTTGGGCACCCTGCGCGAGGACAAGCTGAATGCCTACCGCCAAGCGCGCGACCAGATTCGCGAACGCATGGTGTCGCGCTTCGGGCCACCGGGAGAGGGATAGGGCATGTCGAACCCCGAGGCAGAAGAAACGACCCGGCGCGCCCTGATCGGGGCCTGTGACGCGGTTCGGACCGGCGATTGGGCGCGGCTTGATGACTTTGCCCACCCGGAGGCGGTGCTGGACATCACCGATGGCATCCATATTCGCGGATTGGCGCAGGTTGCGCCCTATTTCGACTATTACCTCGCCTACTACCGGTGCGATTTCACCGATATGAGTGTGACGGTAAGCGGGGATGAGGCGGCAGCCGAGATCACGATCACGATCACTTACATCAAGGACAAGCCCGGGTTTCCACAATGCACCGGGCAGACAAGCACCTTCGTGATGGCGGTGTTTGCCCAAATGCGGGATGGCAAGGTGGACCGGGCGCGGTTGATGTTTTCGCTGGAGGATTGGCTCCGGGCGTTCTCGGAGCCGCCGGTACCGGCGCCGAGCACGACGGTATGAGCGGTCTCGCGCGCAGGCGCGAAACAAAGGCGGCCCCGGTCTGCTGGGCGAGGTGCGATGCAAGATGATGATCTGAGACAGATGGGTGACCTTCTTTTCACCACCCTCAATGCCCGCGACTGGGACAATGCCCTTGGCCTGTTTGGCCCGAAGGCGGTGTTCCACCTCGGGCCGCTCGACACGTTTCAAGGGCACGCGGACGCGCGCAAGGTGTTCGCGGCCCTGAGCGATTCCTATGACCTTCGGATCAGAAGCTGGGCCCATATCGCGGAAGACACGCGCCTTGCGACACAGGCCATGATGCGGTTGGATTACCGGAAGACACAGGCCGGGTTGCCAGAGGCGAAGGGGCAGGTTGTGGACCTTCCAGTCGCGATGTTTCTCGACGCGCCGAACGGGGTCTTCACCCGGCTCAGGGCGGTTTTCTCAAGGGTCGACTGGATGAACGCGATCACATGAGCCTTCGGTTTGATAGCCTTGTCGGCCCCGAGATCACAGGGGCGCTGGACGCGGTCGCACGGTTGCGGATCGAGGTGTTTCGCGAATGGCCCTATCTCTATGACGGCGACCCCGCCTACGAAGCCTCTTATCTTTCCGCCTTCGCGGCCTCGCCACAGGCCATCGTGGTTGCGGCCAGCGATGGGGGCGAGATCGTCGGGGCCTCAACCGGTGCGCCGCTCAGCGATCACGCCGAGGATTTCGCCGAGGCCTTCCGGGGGTCCGGCATCGCGTTGGAGGAAGTGTTCTATTGCGCCGAATCGGTGCTGCGTGCGCCGTACCGGGGGCAGGGCGCGGGGCATGTCTTCTTCGACCGGCGAGAAGATCATGCGCGCCGGTTGGGATTTCGGTTCGCGGCCTTTTGCGCGGTTGTGCGCCCCGACGATCATCCCGCCCGCCCGGCGGAATATCGCCCGCTGGATGATTTCTGGAGACATCGCGGATATGAAAGGGCCCAAGGCGTTATGGCGCAGTTTTCGTGGAAGGATATCGGAAAAATGCAACCTGATGCCAAGCCGCTTCAATTCTGGATCCGGGATCTGTCGCGGGGCACAGCACCGGGCACAGTAAGGGGCACAGGGTGAAGATCGCCGCCGCAACCTACCCCATCGACCGGGTCGAAACATGGGCTGCGTGGGACGCGAAAGTCACCCGCTGGGTCGAAGAGGCGGCGCGTGCGGGGGCCGAGCTATTGGTGTTTCCCGAATACGGGGCGATGGAACTGGCGGCCATGACGAAGGCCGTGGGGTGCGCAGAGCAGATGCGCGCGGTCGCCGAGGCCACGCCGCGCGCCTGGGACACATGGGCGCGTTTGGCGCGTGACCATGATGTGCACATCCTGGCCCCGTCTGGGCCGGTCCGGGACAAGGACGCCTGGGTAAACCGGGCCATGTTCTTTGCCCCGAACGGAAAACGCCAGGCGAATGACAAACGGGTCGCGACCCCGTGGGAGGTCACGCCAATGGGCATCAGCGCGGGGCACGCGCCCGTTGTCATGGAAACGAAGCTTGGCGTGATCGGGGTCTTGATCTGTTATGATTGCGAGTTTCCGCTGGCCGCCCGCGCCATGGTCGAGGCGGGCGTCGAGGTGATCCTCGTGCCATCGGCCACCGAAACGCGCGCCGGGTTTCACCGGGTGCGGATCGGGGCGCAGGCCCGCGCTCTCGAAGGGCAGATCGTGACCGTGCAATCGCCGACGCAAGGGCAGGCCCCGTGGTGCGATGTGGTGGATGAAAACCATGGCGCGGCGGGGGTCTATGTGCCGCCCGACACCGGCCTTCCCGAAACCGGCATTCTGGCGCAGGGCGAGATGGACAGGGCGGGCTGGACCATCGCCGAGATCGATCTGGACGCGGTCGCGGCGGTGCGTGCGACGGGGGGTGTGCGCACCCGATCGGACTGGCCTTCGCAGCTTGGCACCGCATGCGCCCCGCTTCCTGCCATCGCGCGGATCGATCTGCGCTGAATACCACTTGATAATCGGATGAATTCGGCCCATTTAGAGCGCACTCGCGCTTTGGCGGGTGAAACACTGGAGTGAACATGGCCAAGGAAGAACTGCTCGAATTTCCCGGTGTCGTGAAGGAACTCCTGCCTAACGCGACGTTTCGGGTCGAGCTGGAAAACGGCCATGAGATCATCGCGCACACGGCAGGCAAGATGCGTAAGAACCGCATCCGCGTTCTGGCTGGCGACAAGGTGCAGGTCGAGATGACCCCTTACGATCTGACAAAGGGTCGGATCAATTACCGTTTCAAGTAGGCCCCGGCTTATCCTCGGATCCGGATCGCCACGGCGTGCCGAGCTTATCGGTACACTGGGGATCACGGCGGATGAGGTGCGCCCCCCCGACATCGACGAAACGCCCCGCGCCGGCGAACGTCCGCGCGCCTATTGCGCACGGGTGACGGCGGACAAGATCGCGGCGATGGCGCTGCGGCCCGGCGAAGTGGCGCTGTGCGCCGACACCACCGTCGCCGTGGGCCGCCGGATCTTGGGCAAACCGGCAGATGCCGAGGAAGCCGAGGGTTTCCTGCGCCTGCTGTCGGGGCGACGCCACAAGGTCATCACCTGTGTCGCGGTGCGCAATCCTGAGCAGACGTGGGAGCGCGAAGTGGTGACCACGGTCCGGATGAAACGTCTGTCCAAGGTCGAGCTTTCCGCCTATCTCGCCTCGGGCGACTGGCAGGGCAAGGCGGGTGGATACGCGATACAGGGGCCAGCGGGGGCCTTCGTGCCCTGGATCGAGGGCAGCTATTCGGCTGTCATGGGGCTTCCCGTCGCGCAAACCGCCACGCTCTTGGCGGCGGCGGGATACCCGGTGTTTGGAGACCGGTCATGAAGGGCTCGATCGTCGCGCTGGATGAAATCAATGGCCGCCGCGCCGCGGCCCTGATCTTGGATGGCACGCTTGAGGATTTCCGGATTGACGCGCCCGTTGATGCGGGCCCGGTGCCCGGTGCGATCTACCGGGGGATATGCGGCCGGCCGATGAAAGGGCAGGGCGGTATGTTCCTTGACCTCGGCGCGGGCAATGGGTTCTTGCGCGGGGCCAAGGGGTCTGCGCCCGGCACACCGCTTTTGGTGCAAGTGACCGGCTGGGCCGAAGCGGGCAAGGCCCCCGGCCTGACCCAAAAGGTCCTGTTCAAGAGCCGCTATGCGATCGTCACGCCGAACGCGCCGGGCATCAACCTGTCGCGGTCCATCCGGGACGAAGAGGCGCGCGTCGAATTGCTCGAGGTGGCGCATGAGATCATGGAAGGCGCCGATCACGGGCTGATCCTGCGGTCGCAGGCCGAGACAGCGGACCTTGCCGAGGTGGCCGAGGACGTCGCCGAGATGCGAAGCCTCGCCGACGCCGTGCTGGGCGATGCGACGGGAAACAGCCCCGAGCTTCTGGTCGATGGCCCGGACGCGCATCTTCTGGCCTGGCGGGATTGGCCGAAGCCCGATCTCTTCGCGGACCAGCCGGGCAGTTTTGACGCGCATGGTGTAGCCAGCATGATTTCAACCGCGCTGGCGGCCAAGCAGCCGCTCTCAGAGGGTGCATTTGCCTATATCGAACCAACCCGCGCATTGGTCGCGGTCGATGTGAACACCGGGCGCGATAGTTCCCCTGCCGCGGGGCTCAAGGCCAACATCGCCCTCGCACGCGATTTGCCGCGCCTGTTGCGCCTGCGCGGACTGGCAGGCCAGATTACGCTCGATCTTGCGCCGATGCCAAAGAAGGACCGGGGGCAGTTCGAACAGGTCTTGCGCGCGGCCTTCAAACGGGACGGCACCGAAACGGCGCTTGCAGGTTGGACGCCCCTTGGGCATTTTGAGCTTCAAAGACAACGTGATCGCCTGCCCGTAACCCTGTGATCTGCTTCTGTGATGTGACCCGATGACCTGCCCGATCTGCGCCAAGGACAGCGCCGCCAAATACCGCCCGTTTTGCTCGAAACGCTGCGCCGATGTCGATCTCGGCCGCTGGCTCAAGGGCGGCTACGCGATCCCGTCAAGCGACCCAGACGACATCGAAGCAGCCTTCGACGCGATGGAAGAAGAGGCGCAAAAACCGCACTGACCCGGGCCGGGGAGAATTGGCGTTTTTCCTCTGGACACCCGCGCGCCCGCCGACTAGAAACCGCCCACCCGAACGACGATCGTTCACCCGTGCCCGGGTAGCTCAGGGGTAGAGCAGTGGATTGAAAATCCTCGTGTCGGTGGTTCGATTCCGCCCCCGGGCACCACTTAATAACTTGAAATACAACAATAAATTTATAGGCCGCTGAGCCGGTCCCCGTTGAGGTCTCGTTTTGGGCAACGCCGGGGCAACAGATTTCTTTTGGTCGAGACCTCACGTGTTTGTGATCGTTTTGACGGCATTATTCTTGGTCACCGGGTGCTGTCGGCGTCAGGCGCTGAATATAGGCACGGATCTGGTCTTCGCGCCACCGGACGCAACCCGGCGACAAGTGCAGCGGCGGCGGAAACCGGGGGTCGCGCTTTTGCATGCGGTAAAGCGTGGCTCGCGACACGCTCAGCAACTCGGCCGTTTCCTTGAGGTTCATGAGTTTTGGCATCTGGGACATGGTAGGCTCCTTTTCTGCTCAGAGTTTACCATGCCGCACCGGGACACGGCATTGACTGTTTGCTCCCGTCCTTCAGTAAAATGTGGATAAACAGCAGGTTATGGCTCCTCTGGTATCGATTTCCATCACGGAAACGCGTTAACCCACCGTCCTCGCTTCATGCGCGGGCAGCACTCTTCGAACAAGTGATTTCCCCGGTATGCTAGCTCGTCATATGGCGGTTCCGGCCGGGCGCTTGTTTTAGCGCTTTTGGCCGACAGGCTCGCTGATCAGGCACATATTGAAGTCTTCGGTGACGCCGCCGGAGGATTCTTACAAAAGTCGAGAGGTACCCGGTGCTGGGTCAGAGGACCTCAGTCAAAAGGAGACGGCGTTTCATCCGCGGGTCCGGGACCTTCCAATCCCTTAACTGTCCATCCATGACCAAGATCATCAATGATCGACCTCGCCAGTTCGAGGTCTCTTCCTTCTATCACTTCGATCACGGCAGGGCCCACCTGAAGACGCGGCTTGCGGTGTTCGTCGATCAGAAGGATGTCCCCCTCGCGGTTTCGGGAGGCGCGCAAGCCCTGGTTCGCGTCGGGCCGCGGTTGCGCGATAACAGACAAGAATTGGATCAAGTTGGGCCAGGGCTGACGGTCTGTTCCAGGATCGTAATCAGCTGGTTCACCCTGCCCTCCAACGTCCCTCGCGACGCTTCGCGTTCCTTTGCGACCCGTATCAAGTCCTCCGTCTGCTGGTGTTGGGTTCTCTGGGCCGTCTCCAGTGCTTCCAGGCGGTTGGTCAATTGAGTCATCGCTTCGTGCAGTTTCGACAGATCCGATGTTGCCTGCGTCTGAAGGTCCTGAATGCTGCTGAGAAAATGAAAAAGTTGCTCGATCAGCTTCTGTGATCGGTCCGGCACCTGTTCGAGCTCGTCCACCACCGGAACCAGCCTTTGAACCAGCGTCTCCAGCTCCTGCGTCATGCGATGCAGGTTTTCCAGCGCGTCCTGCATGTCCGGATGCTCCAAATTCGATACGGATGCCTGCTTGCTCATTTGCTTGTCTCCAGTTTTCAAGTTGCTCGATGTGCCTCGGTTCTGCCGCGGCGAAGATTTGCGAAAGTGCGAGACCGCTCTCCCGCTCTCGAAGGGCACGGAGAAACGATAACCGCCGCATCAAACCCAAAAATCCGAATTGCCGACCGACATCTCGGCCTTTCACGCGGCACGTTCGTGTCATTCTGGAAAGTCGCGTTTCATCCGTGATGTCCGTGCGATAAACCACGCCGACCGGACATCCGGGATGATAGCGCTTTTCGACATCAATTCCTTTTTGCGAACATTTGTCACAGAACGCTTTCCATGAAACTGCTCGATGGTCTTTGAGTATATTGTTTACTGCGGGTCCAATCTCGCGAATAGCGAGAGAATTTGGGGTCTCATTTTGCCACGCACTCCGGGAAACCGGCGCCTGCAATTGCACAGGTGTGTCCGGTCCATCTGGAAATGGAACAGGCAAGCCCACGCGTCGTGCGGCTTCATTTTGAAGGTGATATCGGTCAGACGGGATCTTAGGAAATAGGGGGCGCCCATCAATAGAAAATGGACTGAACATGACATGAATATGGTCTATCTTTTTATTCAGGTGTCGAAATGCGATATGATAAATTTGGTGAAATGGGGCGCCAAGCCGGTCGAGGATAAAGGAAATCGCCCTTTTCCATTTTGCCTTCGTGAGCCGCTGATTTCGTGACAGCGACACAGTTGCATGCAACAACTCGGGGCGGTCGTCCGTCGCGTGGCGTGCGTGGTGGTCCCGGAATGTCCTCAGGACATCCTTCGGGCGTTCGATCAGGACGCTGGCACTGATCAACTCGCCGCCGCGCATCGGATATCGCACAGAGCTCTGCGTCAGGGGAACCGGGCGGAGGTCAATCCTCATCCCGCGCCTCCAGCGCCAGCACCGCGCGCTGGATCCGTCGCGCCGTTCGGAGAACGCGCTTGCGGATCTCGTTGTCGTCAACTTGCTGCACGGCGTCATTCAACAGGGTGATTA
>JAABTN010000011.1 GCA_011389895.1 Maritimibacter sp.
TGTGCAGAAGGTTCGCATCGACCGAGAACGGCGCTTCGCCGCGCTTGTCCTTGGCAATCGGGATCTGGTTCTTCTCGGCAAAGTCGATCAGCTTGGTGCGCGATGTCAGGTCCCATTCCCGCCACGGCGCGATCACCCGGATCTCGGGGTTGAGCGCATAGCAGGCCAATTCGAAGCGCACCTGGTCGTTGCCCTTGCCGGTCGCGCCATGGGCGACGGCATCGGCCCCGGTCATCTCGGCGATCTCGACCAAGCGTTTCGAGATCAACGGGCGGGCGATCGAGGTGCCCAGAAGGTATTGCCCTTCGTAGACCGTGTTGGCCCGGAACATCGGGTTCACGTAGTCGCGCACGAATTCTTCCCGCAGATCCTCGATAAAGATGTTCTCGGGCTTGATCCCGAGCATGATCGCCTTTTCCCGTGCAGGCTCAAGCTCTTCGCCCTGGCCAAGATCGGCGGTGAAGGTCACGACCTCGCAGCCATATTCGGTTTGAAGCCATTTCAGGATGATCGAGGTATCGAGGCCCCCGGAATAGGCAAGCACGACTTTTTTCGGCGCGGACATGGAAGGCTCCGTTTGTTCAGTGTCCGGCGCGGTTTATCGGCAAGGGTCAGGCTGGGCAAGGGGCAGGGCACCGGTTGGGGCCGGGGCACGTGTTGTGCGGGCGGTCACGCGGCGGTTCCGATGGCAAAGTCGGCCTTGGACGCAAGGTAGCTTTCGATGACGGGGCCAAGCGCCACGTCACCGCCCTTCGCCGCCGCCCGCTCGCCTTCCCCGCAAATCCGGGCGAAATCGGCAAAGCCGAGGTTGAGCGCGGAGGATTTGAGAAAATGCAGGTCAATCTCAAGATCGGCTTTGACCGGGGCATTGCGCAGCTTGTCGATGACCTCTTCGACTTCCTCGAGGAACATGTCGACCACCTCGGAAAAATCCGTCTCTCCGATTTCTGATTTCAATTCCGTGACGCGGGCCCAGTCGATCATGGCGCACTCCTGTATTTTTCGCCCTGTCATGCCACGGGCCGCTTAACGCGGAGTTAGAACGCGCAGAAACCGTTCGAATTGTCGGTTTAAACCCGCGTTAATCGGCGGGGCGTATGGCGGACGAGGGTGTGTTATACCCGGTTAATTTTGGGAACCGATGTGTCACCGACGTCTACGAGCCTTCCGACCGAAAGCGTCGCCTTCACGGAGAGTGTCATCCGGCGCATCCTCGTGGTCGATGACAGCCGGGCGCAACGCTGGGTTCTGACCGCCACGCTGACCCGACTTGGCTTTGACGTGGTCGAGGCGGATGGCGGGCAAGCCGCGCTGGATATCCTGCGCGAGACCGAGGTTGATCTGGTGATCTCGGACTGGATGATGCCGGAGATGGATGGTTTGGAACTTTGCCATGCCTTCCGCGCGCTGCCCCGTGAAAATTATGGCTATTTCATCTTGCTCACGTCCAAGAGCGAGAAGGGGGCGGTTGCCCAAGGGCTTGATGTCGGTGCCGATGATTTCCTGACCAAGCCGGTGAATTCCGAAGAACTGCGCGCCCGGATTTCTGCCGGTGAGCGTATCTTGAAGATGGAGCGGGAGCTGTCCGAGAAAAACCGGCTTGTCGTCGCGACGCTGGAGCAGCTTTCCGGGCTTTACGACGCGCTGGACCGGGATTTGATCGAAGCGCGCAAGATGCAGCAAAGCCTTGTGCGCGACCGGTTGCGGGATTTCGGGTCGGTCGAGGTTGCTCTGTTGTTGAAACCTTCAGGTCATGTGGGGGGTGATCTCGTGGGTTTTTTTGACACCCGTGACGGGCGCATCGCGATCTACGGGATCGACGTGTCCGGCCATGGCATTGCCTCGGCGCTTTTGACCGCGCGTCTTGCGGGATACTTGTCGGATGGTGCGCCGGACCAGAATATTGCGCTTCGGCGCCGGGCGGATGGTGGCTTCACCGCCGCCCCGCCGGATGAGGTTGCCGAGGCGTTGAACCGGCTCATGCTGTCGGAATTGAAATCCGATCTCTATTTCACCATGACGCTGGCCTATGTCGATCTTGCCAGTGGCGAGACCGAGATCACCCAATGCGGACACCCGCCCCCGGCGGTTCTGGGCGCTGCGGGACATGTCCGGTTTCACGGCAGCGGCGGGTTGCCCATCGGGCTCATCGCCGGG
This sequence comes from Maritimibacter sp., assembly GCA_011389895.1. GTDB lineage: Bacteria > Pseudomonadota > Alphaproteobacteria > Rhodobacterales > Rhodobacteraceae > Maritimibacter. The sequence continues at coordinate 2,158 of JAABTN010000011.1, forward strand.
GCCAGCTATGACAGGTTCCAGATCCGGCTGACCCCGGGTGATCGGCTTTTGATCTATTCCGATGGATTCACGGAATGCCCGGACGAGGTCGGGGAAGAATTGGAAGAAGAGGGGCTTTCCGCGATCCTTTCGGAAAACGCCGGGCTTGATGCGTCCGGGCTTCTCGAGGCGCTGGTCTGGGATCTTGACCGGTTTTCCGGGGGCGCGGATTTTCCCGATGACCTGTCCTGTGCCATCGCGACCTATCGCGGCAAGAGCCCGGACAGGTAGTCGGCGACAAACGCCGCATCGCCATCATTGCCCAATAGCTCAAGCGAAAGCGCGGGTTCCATCCACACCGCGTCATGCCCGGGCTCGGTCGGGTCATGAAGCGCGCGCACCGGGTGCGCCACGTAGATATGGCAGATTTTCTCGGCCCAGAGATCATATTCCGGCATATAAGCGAAGCGCCGAAAAAACCCCAAGCGCCGGGGGCGTGCAATGCGCCAGCCGGTTTCCTCGACGACCTCGCGGTGAAGCGCGGTCAGGGGTGATTCCCCGGGGTCGATCCCGCCACCGGGAAGCTGAAACTCCGGCACCGGAGCATCCTGATGGGTCAAGAGAAGCTTGCCCTGCCGTTGCAGGATCGCATATGCGCCCGGTCGGGGGCGGTATTGCTGGTTCTTCACGATCGCTTCACCAAAGCGCCGCATGGATCGACCTCGCTCGGTTGCCCCACCTATATCAACGCGGTATGCCACGCCCGAACAGCAAGGAAAACACCACGATGAGCCTTGGCTCCCGAATCGCATGGGATGATACGATCCTCCCGTTCCAACTTGACAAAAGCGACGTGCGTGGCCGCGTCGCCCGGCTTGACGGTGTGCTCGACCGCGTTCTGGCCCAGCACGATTATCCGCCGGCTATCGAGACACTTGTCGCAGAAGCGACGCTTTTGACCGCCCTGATCGGCCAGACGATCAAGCTGCGTTGGAAGCTTAGCCTTCAGGTGCGCGGCGATGGCCCGGCCCGGCTCGTGGCGACGGATTACTATGCGCCAGGCGCGGATGGCGAACCCGGGCGTTTGCGCGCCTATGCCAGCTACGATGAAGACCGGCTTGATCCCGAGGGGGATGCCTTTTCGCAGATCGGCCGGGGATATTTCGCGATCCTGATCGACCAGGGCAAGGGCACCACGCCTTATTCCGGCATGACACCGATCGCCGGTGGCAGCCTGTCGGATTGCGCGCAAAGCTATTTCGCGCAGTCCGAACAGCTTCCGTCCCGGTTCGTCTTGTCGTTTCTCAAGGAACAGGGGCTTTGGCGGGCCGGGGGTGTCATGCTGCAACAGATGCCAAAGGCGTCGCCGCTACATGAAGATGGCGGCTCGGGCGAAGAGGGGTTGTTGACGGCGGACGACATCTTCGCCGATGACGACGAGCGCGAAAATTGGAACCGGGCGAACATATTGCTCGACACCGTGCAACCGGATGAAATCATCGGCCCCACGGTTCAACCGACCGAGATGCTTGTGCGGCTGTTTCATGAAGAGCGCCCGCGCGTCTTTGATCCACAGCCGGTGGATTTTGGCTGCACCTGTTCGCGCGAGAAGGTGGTGGAAAGCCTGTCGATCTATTCCGCCAAGGACATCGCGCATATGACCACGGTGGACGGCAAGGTGACGGCGGATTGCCAATTCTGCGGGGCGCATTATGAATTCGACCCCGAGGGTCTGGGCAAAGATGCCACGGGTGACTGACCCCACCACGGCGTTTGGCCAGTTGACCCGTGCAACGGCGCAGGAGGCCGGCAAAGCCTCCGGGTCGGGGTCGTCGGATTTCGATCTGAACCCGGAGTTTCGGCCCAAGGGTCTGACCCTGCGGCCCGCTGGCGTTCTGGTGGCCTTTGCCGAGGATGCGCAGGGTGTTTCCCTGATCCTGACGAAACGATCCTCGGCGTTGAAACACCACCCCGGCCAGATCGCCTTTCCGGGGGGCAAGGTCGATGCGGGCGACAGGGATGAAATCGGTGCTGCGTTGCGCGAGGCGGAGGAGGAAATCGGGCTCGACCCGGAGAATGTCGAGGTGATCGGGACCCTGCCCGCGCATGAAACCGTCACATCGTTTCGCGTCACGCCGGTGATCGCACGCATCAAGGCCCCATTTGATTGGCGCGCCGAGCCGGGCGAGGTGGAAGAGATCTTCTCGGTCCCGTTCGATCATGTCACGGACCCTTTGCAATACATCGTCGAAGGCCGGTATTATCGGGGCGTGCACCGGAAGTTTTTTACCGTGCCCTATGGCCCCTATTACATCTGGGGCGCGACTGCACGGATGCTGCGGGGTCTTGCGGACCGGGTTAGTGCCCATGGCTGAACCCGCGCGAATCACCGATGACTGGATCACGCGCCCGGCGGCACAGGCGGTTTGCGCCATGCTGACGGATGCGGGCTACGCGGCGCATTTCGTGGGTGGATGCGTGCGCAATGCGTTGATGCAGGTGCCTGTCACCGATCTGGATATCACGACCGACGCCCGGCCCGAGACCGTGATGGAGCTTGCCCGATCCGCCGGGTTCAACCCGGTTCCGACCGGGATTGAACATGGCACCGTGACCGTCGTCGTGGCCGGGGAGCCGTTCGAGATCACCACCTGGCGACGTGATGTCGAAACCGATGGTCGCCGCGCCGTGGTGGTTTTTGCCGACCGGTTGGAAGACGACGCGCATCGGCGTGATTTCACCATGAACGCGCTCTATGCCGCCCCGGATGGTGCGATCACGGACCCCTTGGGCGGGTATGACGACCTCGTGGCGCGGCGCGTGGTGTTCATCGACAATGCCGCCGACCGAATTCGCGAAGATTACCTGCGCATCCTGCGGTTTTTCCGCTTTCATGCCTGGTACGGCGATGAGGAGGCCGGGTTGGACAGGGGCGCGCTCGCCGCCATTGCCGATTTGTCCGAGGGGATCGAGGGGCTGAGCCGGGAGCGTGTCGGGTCCGAGATGCTCAAGCTCCTGTCTGCCGCCGACCCCGCCCCGGCGGTCGCCGCGATGGAGCAAGCGGGGGCCTTGGGTCATGTCATGGCCGGGCTGTCGACCCGGGCGTTGCCGATCCTTGTGCATTTTGAACAGCAGACCGGAACCGCGCCCAATGCGATCCGGCGTCTTGCCGTGTTGGGGGGGGAAGGTCATGGCGATTTGCTTCGGTTGTCCAAATCGCAAACCCGCGCGCTTGAGCGGTTGTTGGACCATCGTGGCGATACCGCCCCGCCTGCAGCTTTAGGTTACCGGATCGGCAAAGACGCCGCGCGCGATGTGGCGTTGATCAATTCTGCCTTGCTGGAAACGCCGCCTTCCCCAGATCTGGAGGGCGAGATATCGCGCGGGGCGGGTGCGGTGTTTCCGATTACGCCCGGTGATCTCATGCCCGATCTGGAAGGTGCCGCGCTGGGCGAGGCTTTGAGGCGGCTGGAAACCGATTGGATCGCGTCGGATTTCACGCTTGGCAAATCCGCGTTGAAGGCCCGGTTATGAGCCGCGTGATCGACAGGCTTGGCCATCAGGGCGACGGGATCGCCGAAGGCCCGGTTTTCGTGCCCCGGACCCTGCCCGGCGAAGTGATCGAAGGCATCGTGGTGGGCGACCGGGTCGATGCGCCCCGCATCCTGACCCCTTCCCCCGACCGGGTGACGCCGCCCTGCCGCCATTACAAAAGCTGCGGTGGTTGCGCGTTGCAACATGCCAGCGACGCTTTCGTCGCGCGGTGGAAGACGGGGGTGGTCAAGGCGGCGCTGACGGCGCGTGGGCTGACCACCGAGATCCGGGGCATCGCGACATCGCCCGCAAACAGCCGCAGGCGCGCGACCTTTACCGGGCGGCGCACCAAGAAGGGCGCGCTTGTCGGGTTTCATGGGCCGCGCTCCGATGTGCTGACGGAAATTCCGGGGTGTCATTTGCTGACCCCCGCCCTGCTCGCCGCGCGCCCGGCGCTCGAAGCGCTCGTGATCGCGGGCGGGTCGCGCAAAAGCGAGCTTCGCCTTACCGTGACCGAGGCGCGCGCGGGCGTTGACGTGGCGGTGAGCGGGGGAAAGCCCCTGAACCTCGCGCTTGAAACCGAGCTTGCGGGTTTGGCCGGAACACATGGCCTGTCACGTCTTTCGTGGTCTGGCGAGGTGATCACCATGGCCGCCCCGCCGGTTCAGATGTTCGGCACCGCCCCCGTCGTGCCGCCGCCGGGCGCGTTTCTTCAGGCCACGCGCGAAGGCGAGGCGGCGCTTCTTGCCGCTGTGCGCGAGGCGGTGGGGACTGCGAAACATGTGATTGACCTGTTTTCAGGATCGGGGACCTTTTCGCTTCCCCTCGCAGCACGGGCATCGGTGCATGCGGTTGAAAGCGAGGGCGCGATGCTCGCCGCGCTTGATGCCGGGTGGCGGGGGTCACAGGGGTCGCATGCGGTGAGCACGGAAACGCGGGATCTTTTTCGCCGCCCCCTTTTGCCCGATGAGCTGAAGGCAGACGCGGTGGTGATCGACCCGCCGCGCGCCGGGGCCGAGGCACAGGTTGAGACACTTGCGGCAAGCGATGTTCCGCGTATCGCCATGGTGTCGTGCAATCCGGTGACTTTCGCGCGGGATGCGGAAATATTAACCAAGGCCGGGTATCGTTTCGACTGGCTCGTCGTGGTCGATCAATTCCGTTGGTCGCCCCATGTCGAGCTGGCCGCTTGTTTCACGCGTTGAGAGCGCTTCTCAGCCTGTGGATAATGCGGTATGGTATTGCTTGAGCAGTTTTCAGACGGGACAGCGAACAATGATGAACCGGCGAACCATGATGGTGTCGATGGCGGCCTTTGCCGGGCTTACCGCCTGTTCAAAGTTCAAAAGCTACTCGGGCCCGCCCGTGACCGAGATTTTCGTCTTCAAGGAAAACCGGAAAATGTACCTGATGCACCACCAGACGGCGCTCAGGGAGTTTGACGTGAACCTTGGCTTCGCGCCCTACGGGCACAAGCAACAGCGCGGCGATGGCCGGACGCCGGAAGGCACCTACCGGGTCGATCGGCGCAATCCCGACAGCGCCTATCACCTGTCGGTCGGGTTGGATTATCCCAACGCGCTTGATCGCAAGATCGCCAAGGAATGCGGGGTCAAGCCGGGGGGAGATATCTTCATCCACGGCGGGCCGACCGAGGCGCGCGATCGCAACAAGCCGGATTGGACGGCGGGTTGTGTCGCCGTGACCAACCGCGAGATCGAAGATATCTACGCGATGGTGCGCGAAGGCACGCCGGTTCACGTCGTGCCTGCCGCCAATGCGCCCGAGGTTGCCGTGCCGCCTGGGACCCCTACCCCGCTTGAAGAGGTGGCACCCGAGGTGTTGATCGCCCATGGCCGCATGGCCGACCCGGCCTTGCCGCCGGTTGGCGGAGCGCCGTTGTCGGGCTTTGGCACAGAGGTGCTTTCAACCTCGAACGCGCCGGTCGCGCCCGCTTCGGTTTACGGGAGCCTCTATCCGCTCCGCTGATGTGGGTGGGACGTGGGTGGACCGGGTTGAACCGGGCAAAAGAAAACCCCGCAGCCTGGGCGGCGGGGTTTGAAACCGGGGTTTCGTAGGGGTCTAGCCCCCGACCAGCATCGTCCACCATATCTTGCCATTCTCTTCCTGGTACCACGCGAAGCCGAGATTGACCGCGCGCCGATCAAGGATGATGGCGCGGGTATCGGTCTGTTCCATCCAGGCTGAGAGCGTCTCAAGCTCGGTCTCGAAGGTTTCCGAAATCGTTTCGCCGAGAACCAGCCCGGGATACCCGGCGCGTTCCGCGCGTTCGATCGGGGACGATCCGTCGGATCCGAAATGCCACGGGCGGTTTTGCACCGACATGTCGCGTGCGTGCGTCGCGGCGGCGGCGGTCAGTTCCGCGTTCAGTTTGAGCGGCGTGACACCGGCCGCCTGCCGAAGCGCGTTCACCGAATCCAGCATGCGGAAGGTGATCTTGGTCTCGTCACGCTCGGTGATGCGATAGACCGCCGGCACCGGTTTGCCATCCGCGCCCATGCGCATGGGCTGGTTCGATCCGCAGGCCGCGAGGACCACGAGAAGGGAAACGATAGCAAGGCCGCGAATTTTCATGTGTCTGTCCGGATTACCCTGTGAACGCGAACCTCCTAGCGCGTCTCTGGTGGACAATCAATTTACCATGCGCGAAAATTAGCGTGATGACGCCGGTTTGAATTGCGACAACCGCTGCCGCGCCATATAGAACCTTATCAATTTCGATATGACCGAGGATTTGGACCCAATGTCTCGCTCACACTCCCCGCTTTTCAATCGCCGCAGCTTTCTGACCACTGGGGTGGCCGCGGCAGGTGCCGTGGCGACCACGCCTGCGTTCGCCCAGACCGAAAACTCCACCGAGTTGGAGCGTGATCTGTCCGAGGTGGTGCGCCGCAACATTTCCAGCTTCCGGTCGCTGGACTGGCAGCCCTATTTCTCGGACCTGAAGAATGGCGCGATCCTGGTGGATATCACCTCGCGCGCCCTGCACTATTGGAACCCGGAAGGGGTCTACAAGCTGTACCCGACATCGGTGCCGTTGACCGAAGACCTGACGCGCAAGGGGAGCACCAGTGTTGTGCAAAAGGTCGAAGGCCCGTCGTGGCGTCCGACCCCCGCGATGCGCAAACGGAATCCGGAATGGCCGGATTTCATCGGGCCGGGTCCGGACAATCCGCTTGGAACCCATGCGCTTTATCTGGGCTGGACCTATTACCGCATCCATGGCACCCATGACACGCGCAAGATCGGGCGGCGGTCATCGAATGGTTGTATCGGGCTGTTCAACGAACATATCGCCGAGCTTTTCGCGCTTGCGAAGGTGGGAACACAGGTGTTGCTTATCTGACACCAAAGGGCCAATTTGCCTGAAACCAGTTGCATTTTTTCGGTGTTCCTGTTTTCTGCCAAACTACGAGGTACAGAAATACCCTGGTTTCGGCGTGTCACGCGTCGGAAAGGACAATTGGAGATTGAAATGAAAAAAGTCATGGTTGTTGCTGCTGTTGCAGCTCTCGCCGCTACTGCCGCCCACGCTGGCGCTCTCGTCGACCCGATCGTTGAGCCGGAAGTCATTGTTGAACAGTCGTCGTCCTCTTCGTCGGCTGGTCTGATCGTTCCGCTGATCTTCCTCGCCCTCGTGGGCGTGGGTGTGTTCTGCGCGATCAACACCACCATCTGCTAAGGTTTCTTTTCGGACACAGTTCGAAAAATTCCGAAGACCTCGCCTTTTTGGCGGGGTCTTTTCTTTTGCAATTCGCCCAAGTTCCTGTTTTCCTCGGGGCATCCGAGTGAAACCAACTGAACCCGGCGCAACGCCGGGGGGACAATGGAGACCTGATATGAAAAAAGTCATGATCGTTGCTGCTGTTGCAGCTCTCGCCGCCACTGCTGCTCAAGCTGGCGCTCTCGTCGACCCGGTCGTCGAGCCGGAAGTCATTGTTGAACAGTCGTCGTCCTCTTCGTCGGCTGGTCTGATCGTTCCGCTGATCTTCCTCGCCCTCGTGGGCGTGGGTGTGTTCTGCGCGATCAACACCACCATCTGCTAAGCATCCTGTCCGGGCATCGGCCCGGTTGGATCGAAAACCCCGGTGCTTCGAGCGCCGGGGTTTTTTCGTTGGGGGGTGGCTGCCTGTGGGCCATGAGGACCGGGCAACAAAAAACGCCCGGCGCGCCGGGCACCGGGCGTCTTGATTACAAAGACCCTCTGGCTCAGATCGATTCGTCGATCCAGCTTTGAAGCGCCGCTTTCGGGGCTGCGCCGACCTTGTTCGAGATGACTTGACCATCCTTGAACATGAACAGCGCCGGGATGCCGCGCACGCCCATCTGGGCCGGTGAATTCGGGTTCTCGTCCACGTTGACCTTGGCGATCTTCACCTTGTCACCGTATTGGGCCGACAGCTCTTCCAGAGCCGGGCCGATCATCTTGCACGGGCCGCACCATTCGGCCCAGAAGTCGACGACGACGGGGACGTCAGATTTGAGCACTTCCGCTTCGAAAGTGTCGTCGGTGACTGCGACGGTGGTCATTTGCGGTTCTCCTTGAATGATAGCTTGAGTTGGAACCTAGGTAGCCGTGCCATCCGCGTCAAGGCGACCAAATGCGCGCAGGGCGCCGCCGGGGGCCGGTTCCATGAGGGTGGCGGTCCGTGTCCAAAGCACCGCCGAGGCGATTATTCGGTCGGGATAGAGCGGCGTCAGCGCGGCCTCGTACGCACCGAGTTGTCGCAAGATGCCCTCGGGAATGCTGTCTGCCGTGGCCGGAACATTGAGATTCGATTTGAAATCAATGGCCAGAACGCGGTCTTTTTCGATCACCAGACGGTCGATCACGCCGTGCACCCGGGTGCGCCCCGCGATGTTCACCGGGGCTGACACCGCGACCTCGGCCAAGGCCGCGCCGGAGAACAGTTGTGCAAGATGCGGCGCGGTGAGCACGGCCTTCGCTTCCGCGAGCAGATCGGTCAGCGCGTCTTGGGTCACGGCATCCTCGCCGAAGGCAAGCAGCGCGGCGGCGTGATGCGGCCAATCGGATTGCGGATAATCGGGAAGGAATTCGAGAAGCCGATGAATTTGCCGACCGCGCTGTTTCGCGGCCTCACTGTCCAACCCGGGCTCGCCCCCCACCACGATCTTCTCACCGCCAAGGTCCGAGGGGACGAGCGGTTTTGGCGGCTTGGGGTGGTGCGGGGCATAGGTTTCGGCCCATGGCGGCAGATCGCCGGGGTCATGTGTCTGCCCCTTGATCTTGTGTTTGGCGGGCGCTGGCCAGTCGCCGCCTTGAAAGCGCCGCCCAAGCCCGACGGGGGTGTCGAGCGCCGATGTCTCGAGCCCCCCAAGCCCGGCGGTGACGATCCCATGCCACGATTCGTGGCTTTCTTTCCCCGGATCGCCAGCCCCGGCCACGATGAGCCAGCTTTCAGCACGGGTCATCGCGACGTAGAGAAGCCGCATGCGTTCTTCGATCTCGCGCTCTTTCGCGGCGTCGAGCGCGGGGGTCAGCGCGGATGGCATGTCATCGGCGCGGGGTTTCCAGACAAGATACTGGTCATGGTGCACCAGATCGCCCCGCCCCCGCAGATCGCGCTTCGCGGTATCGGGCAGGATGACCAAGGGCGCCTCGAGCCCCTTGGCCCCGTGCACCGTCATCACGCGCACCTCGGTCGGGTCCGTGTCCATTTGCCGCTTGATCTCGACCTCTTCGGCGGCCAGCCATGTGAGGAACCCGGTCAGAGACGGAACCTCGATCTGTTCATAGGACCGGGCTTGGGCCAGCATCGCGTCGATCCCGTCCTCGGCCTCGGGTCCAAGCCGCCCGGTCAGAAGACGCCGCCCGTCATGCCGGGTCAGTATCCGGTCGATCAGGTCGAAGGGCCGCAGGAAATCGGCCTGATCGCGCAGGTCGGTGATCATGGCGAGCGCGTCGGATGGGCCAGACGCCCGCAGCGCCTGCCACAGATACCCATCGCGCCCATGGGCAAGCCGATAGAGCGCATCCTCGGACCAACCAAAAAGCGGCGATCGCAGCGCGGCGGCAAGCGACAGGTCATCTTCCGGGGTGGCGAGCACGTTGAGAAGCGCGGTCAAATCCTTGACCGCCATTTCCCCCCCGATCCTGAGCCGGTCGGCCCCGGCAATCGGCACCCCGCGCGATTTGCAGGCGCGGATGATGTGGTGAAACAGGTCGGATCGCCGTTGGACGAGAACAAGAATATCCCCCGGCTTGACCACGTCGAACTGACCGTCGCGCAAGATCTGCTCTTCTTCCAGAAGGCGCGCGATCTCGCCCGCGATCTGATGGGCAAGCTCGACGTTGTGATCGCCGGGCGATGCCATGTCCACTGGGTCATCCCAAGGCTTGGGCGGGGGGTCGTCTTCTTTCTCACAAAACGGCCAAAGATCGACGCGCCCGGGCCTTTCGGTATGAAACGCGGCGTGATCCGGCACGGATTCGCCAAGACCGGGCACGGCGGCAAGCGCCTTGTCGACCACCGTCAGGATGGCAGGGGATGAGCGGAACGAATGCTGAAGCGGCAATTGCGCCAGTGGGCTCTGGATGTCATCCAGCCGGGTCTTGAACCAATCCCGCATGCGCAGGAATTCCTGCGGGTCCGCGCCTTGGAACGAATAAATCGACTGCTTCGGATCGCCCACCACGAAGATCGACCACGATTGCCCGGCATGCGCGCCTTCGCCCGAGATGAATTCTTGCGCGATCTGCTGGATCACCCGCCATTGCTCCGGGTTCGTATCCTGACTTTCGTCGACAAGGATATGGTCGATCCCGCCATCAAGCCGGTAGAGCACCCATTGCGCCAAGGCCGAATCGGTCAAGAGGCGCGAGGTGAAATGGATCAGGTCATCGAAATCGAGCCATCCGCGCGCGGCCTTGGCGGCCTCAACCCGGATGACAAAGGCGCGCGCGAAGGCATGAAGCGCCAGCGTACGCTCGACCGTGGCAAGCGTGCGGTGTTGATCCAGCGCATCCTGCGCCCGGTTGGCAAGGTGCCAATAGGCATCGGCGCGCTCGCCCAGTTCTGCTTGCGCGGCCTTGGTCAAAAGCGTCTTCTTCGGGGTTCCCGCCTTGGTCAGAAGAGCGCTGCAAAGCCGGTCGAACCCGGGCCAACCCGGCGCGTCGAGATCAATCTGTGACAGGTCGTTGGCCTGACTTTGCATCGTTGATGTCAGGCCGGCCAGCACCGGGATCACGGCGCGCACGAGATCTTTGACATCCGGCGAGAACAGATCATTCAGGATGTCCTCTCCGGAAAATGCGGAGGGCAGGTCGAACCACCCCAAGACCGTGTCGCGCGTCACGGGCAGGGCAAAGTCGTGGCGTTTGGACAATATCTCGGCAAGCAGCTTGTCAAACTCCGCGCCGGAGAAATGTTGGGCCATCTCTTCGACAAGCGGCTTGTCTGCCGCCTGGGCCATGTCTTCGACAACCTCGTTGCGCAGAAGCTGGCCAGAGCGATCATCCATTTCCTTGAAATCCGGGCTGACCCCGGCCTCCATCGGGAAGCGGCGCAGGATCGAGGCGCAGAAGGCGTGGATGGTCTGGATCTTCAGCCCGCCGGGGGTTTCGATCGCGCGGGCGAAAAGCTGCCGGGCGCGGGCAAAGTCGAGCGTGCCCTCGGCCCCAAGATCAGACAGCGCTTGGCCAAGCTTCTCATCGTCGAGCATCGCCCATTGGCCCAGCCGTTCGAACAACCGGTTCTGCATCTCGCTCGCCGCCGCCTTGGTATAGGTGAGGCAAAGGATGTTCTGCGGCTCCACGTTGGAAAGCAAAAGGCGCGCCACGCGGTCTGTCAGAACGCGGGTCTTGCCCGATCCGGCATTGGCGGACAGCCATGTGTTCCGGGTGGGATCGGCGGCATCGACCTGCCGCTGCGTGGCCGCGTCGCGCATCAGTCGCCCACCTTTTCCGGCACCGCGTCATCGGCGTGGTCCCATTCCCCGAACCGGGCGAGATGGTCGAAATCGCCCGGCCTGTCTTCGCTTCGAAACACCACCCGGCGGGATTTATAGCCGCGGTCCCGTTTTGCGTATTCGGCCAGAATAGAGACCAATTCTTCCTCGGTCTTGTCCAGCGTGTCGACATCAAACGGCACATCGGCGGTCTTGGCCTCGGACCCAAGACCGACATAGGCGACCTTTGCGGTCTCGGCCTTGCCGATCGAGGTGAACCCGCCGTGTCGCGCTACCAGCGCTTCGAGCAGGAGCTGTTTGTCGTAGGCGAGCTGTTGTTTCTTCGACGGCAAGGCCCCGGTCTTGTAGTCATAGATCGCGATCCGCCCGTCCGAGAGCCGGTCGATCCGGTCCGCGCGCCCATAAAGACGCAGGTTGCCCGGGCCAAAATGCGCCTCGCCCCATTGTTCCGTCCAGATTTCGCGTGCCTCGCCCTGCCGCGCGGCTTCGTCGGCAAGGAAGGTATCAAGGGACCGCTCCAACCGGGCCAGCCACATGATCCGCGCGGCGGGCCATGGCGCCTTTTCCTCGAACACCTCGCGTGCGGTTGCGAGCAATCGGGCCCGTTGCGCGGCCAAGGGTTCATCCGCGACACGTTCCTTGATGAACCGCTCCATCACATCGTGAATCGCGGTACCCCTGAGGGCAGCGTCGGGTTCTTGGTGCAGCGGGTCGAGGGGAGAGAGCCCAAGGATTCGGCGCGCGTAGATCGCATAGGGGTCACGGATCAGCCGGGCCATATCGGTAAAGGACAGATCCTTTGGTCTGTGGTCCTCGGGCGGTTGCGGCGCTGGGCGCTTGGCCGGCCTGCGCGGATGGGCCGGATCCTGTGGCGTGTCGAGACGGCGCGCCAAGGTCAGCCATTCCTCGCCACGCGCCCGCATCTTTTGAAGCGCCTTGTCCCCGTCTTCCGACATGCCGGCCAAAAGGTTCGTCATGCGGTTGATCCAGCGCGAGGGCACCGTCTTTGCCTCGTCATCGCGCAGGCATCGGGTCAGAACGACGTCGCCAACCCCGATTGCTTGCTGGAAATCATGGGCTGACAGCCCGATCCCCCGCTCGGGCAGCAAAAGCCCGACCTTCTTGCGCATATCGCGGTTCATCCATGGGTCGGCACCGGGCCGCTCGGGCCAAGACCCTTCGTTCAACCCGGCGAGTATGGCAAGGTCGACGCCCTGAACGCGCGCCTCCAACGTGCCCCAGATCCGGATGTTTGGATGGGTTTCGACCGTCTCGCGCACATCGCCCCGGTTCAGGATCGCGGTGAAGAGGTCGCGAAAATCCGGGATCGACATCTCGCCGCCATGGGCCGCTTCGCGGACCAGCTCATCGACGATGTCGCGCGCTTTGCGCCCCGCTTCTTTTTCCCACAGCGCCCCGCTTCCCGTGGTGCACGATCCTGCCGCCAAAAGCTCGCAAATCGTGAGGGTCCGGTTGATATGCGCGTCAAGCGGTTCGATCCCTGACGGCGCAAGTTCGGCAAGAATAGAGACGATCCAAGCCACCCATTCGTGCCGCCCATCACCCATTTCCGCCCAGGCCCCGAGGCTCTTGGCGTCGGGGAACGGGGTGTCGCGGCGCAGCGCCTGAAGCTCAAGATCGCGGGTCAGGCGAAGGTGATTGCCACGCTCGGCCCCGGAATGGGTCAGCGGGTGCTTGAGCAGGGTCAAAAGATCTACCCCGGTCACCCGGCGCCCCCGCATATCCGAGACATGGCGCAAAAGTCGGCCCGGCGCGGTGAGAGGAAGGGGGCGACCGGCGGAATCGTCCGGCCGGATCTGCCAGCGGTCTAGGGCCGCGGTCACCTGCCGGGTCAGGGTCCGGTCGGGTGTGATCAGCGCCGCGTCGCGCCCCGCCTCGGCGGCTTTGCGCAGGATCATCGCGATCGCCGCGGCCTCGGCCCGTGGCGAGGGTGCTTCGATCAAGGTCAGATCCTTGGTCGCGTCCTCGATTCCTTGGAAACCCGGCCCCTCGGCCTGCCATTGGTCCGTGACCGGCGCGGGGCGCAGGGCGAGGGACACGAAGGCATTGCGCCGGGGCGCGGGGGCCGCGACTTCATGCCATGGCGTGATATCTTCCGGACCCAGTCCGAGCGTTGTCATGATCTGCCGGTAGCGAAACTGTGGATGGTCGGAGTTTTGCAGCGGGTCTTCCATCGAGGACCAGACCGGGCCGGGCATGTGGAAATCATACCCCGGCAGGATCAGCGCGCCTTGTGGCAGGGTGGCAACCGCCTGCATGAAAAGCTGTGTCGCACCGCGTGAGCCGGTCGATCCGGCGACGATCACCGGGTCTTTTGGCGGGGTTTCCGCCCAAAGACGCGCGAACCGTTCGATCACCTGCCGTTGGCGGGCTTCGAGATCGGGGGGTTCTTCGCTGTCTTCGCCAAAGAACCGTTCCACCAGCTTCAAGAACGCAAGACTGCGGGCCCAATGCGCGGAATGGGCCGAGACGTCGAGGGTGCGCAGCGCCTCGGGATCGACGCCCTCGCCCTGCATCTCGTCCATCAGCGCGGCGAGGCTGTCGGCCAGCGGATAGATCGCGGCGCGCGGGGCAAGGTCGGGCTGGCTGTCGAGAAGTTGTGCTACCAGCGTCGACAGCTCCAGACGCCGCCGAAGCGGTGATACGGCGGGCGGCAGATCGGCCATCGCGGTATCCTGACCAAGCGCGGTGATCAGCCGGATGCGGGGCAGAAGCGTCGCGGAGCCTTCATCGAAGAGATCGGCAAGCCGCCCGGCCATCCGCGTGGTGTTCACGAAGAGGGTAACCCGGGCCATCGCCTCGGGCGGTTGGTCCGCCATCCGGGCGCGCAGGCCATCAACGACCGCGCGGGGGAAATCCACACCCGCGGCCTGGGCGAAAACACGGGGGCGGTCGGATTTGTCAAACATCGGGGTCAGATTGGAGGAGCGCATTGGCCAAGGCAATCCCTTCCGGGCGCCCCACGTCGCACCATCCCCCGTCATGCAGCGTGCCGAAGACGCGCCCCTCGGCGTGAAGCCTGTCCCAAAGAAGGTTCAGTGAGAAAACCTCGTCCGCGATATCTTCGAGCCCCTCGGTCTTGATGATCTGCGCGCCGGAATAGACGTATCCTGGCCCCCGCGTAAGCCGCCCGTCGGTGCCCAGGTGAAAATCCCCGGGGCCTTCGTGGCCGGTGGCCGCCGCCGGGTCGAGCAGGAGCAAGAGCGCATCCATGCGGGTCGGATCCCAGGCGCGGGCCAGCTCGGACAGCGGGTTTTGCCCGGTCCAGACAGCATCGGAATTCAGCGTGAACACCGGGTCATGGCCCAGAAGCGCACGCGCCTGTCGAAGCCCGCCGCCGGTTTCAAGAATGCGGTCGGGTTCTAGCGACAGCTTCACCCCACGCGGGGCAAGGTGGGCGGCAAGCTGTTCGGGCCGGTAGTGAAGATTGGCAACAATAGTCTCTATTCCGGCCGAAATCGCAATATCGAGCGCATGATCTATCAACGGCCGACCGCCGACTTCGATCAAGGGTTTTGGCCGGTCTGCGGTCAACGCCCCCATACGCGTGCCGAACCCGGCGGCAAAGATCATCAAAGATGTCGGATGGTGCCGCATTTTCGTTTCAACTCTTCAAGCAGGTGGGGTGTGGGGTCCGGTAAATGCGCGGTGACAGGGACACGCAGCGTATCGAGCGCAGGGTGGGATAGATCGACCATCAGGTTCGACCAGACCGTGGGGATCAGATCGACATAGCGCGGCTTTCCGAAATGCATCGACAACCGGGCAAACACGCCGAGAATGCGCAGGTTGCGCTGGGCCGACATCGCGGCGCAGGCGCGGGAAAACCCGTATTGGTCGATCCCCTGCGTATCGGCGTAGTGGCGGATCATCGCGGCGCGTGTTGTCGGGGCGACCCGGCGGCGCACGTCATGGACCAGCGACATGAGATCATAGGCCGGATGCCCGATCCCGGCGTCCTGAAAATCCAAAAGCCCGGTCTTGGCGGACTGTGGGCTACGCTCGGGAAGCCAGAGCAGGTTCTCGGCATGATAATCGCGCAGTACGAGGACCGGTTTCCAAGCGGGGAGGGCATCGAAGGTAACGCGAAGCCCGGTGGCAATCGCCGCCCGCCCCTCGGCATCCATCACGTCGGTCGCGCCGAAACCATACCAATCTGACGCCAGACCGGCAGCTTTTACCATGGTTTCGGGGCCATAGTCCGGCACCGTTTCGGGCGGTGCGGCGGCGTGCAGTGCGATCAAGGTGTCGGTTGCCGCACGGTAGAGGTCTTCTTCCGGCCCGGTGTCGCGCGCCAAGACCGTTGAGAAAAGCGTGTCGCCGAGGTCTTCGATCAAGAGAAGGCCGGTTTCAGCATCCTTGGCATAAATCTCGGGCGCGGAGAGGCCGATGGACGACAGATGGCGCGCGATGGACAGGAAGGGCCTGACATCTTCGCCCCGATCTGGCGAGGCGTCCATCAGGATGGCGGTGTCCAATCCGCGCGAAAGCCGGTCGTATCGCCGGTTCGAGGCATCGCCGGCAAGCGGTGCGCGCAGGGCGTCGCCCCAGCCCGCAGAGGCCAGAAAGGATGAGATTTGCGCGGCGCGATCACCCATGTCCGCCCCCGATCCATGGGGTGAGGGGCGCGGCCCACCGGGCGTCGGTCCATTGCAGGCAGACATCGCGGCTGTCCGGCCTGGCGTCGGGGGTGGAAAAGATCACGTTCAGGGCGGCGTCCGGGGCAAGGTCGCCCAGCCGGTCGGGCCATTCCACCAAGCAGATCGCGGTGTCGAACGCGTCGATGAGCCCAAGTTCCTCGACCTCGTCCGGGTGGGTCAGACGGTAAAGGTCGGCATGCCAGATCTCGGCATTCCCGGCGTCGTAGGTCTGCACCAGCGTGAAGGTCGGAGAGGGCACGTCTTCGGGCGGTTGGCCCCCGGCGGCGAGCCGGGCCCGGATCAGGCTGCGGGCAAAGTGGGTCTTTCCCGCCCCGATCGGTCCGGTGAGCAAAAGCTGGTCCCCGGCGGACAGACGGGGGGCGAGGGCCGCGCCGAAGGCAGCGGTTGCGTCGGCGTTGTCAAAGCTCAACTGGTGGGAACGGCGCGTCGTCATCCCCTCTTTCTAACCCGCCCCCCGGTCAGGGCAAGGGCCGGGTTAACCGGAAAGAACGCGTCGCTCGATCTCTTCCGGCGCGGTTTCGCCCGCATCGGCGTGCGGCTGTGTCTGGGGGGCAGAGGCAAGGGTGGTGAGCAAGGAAAACTCGACCATGGTGACACCATTGGGAAGCGGGACCACACGGGCCTGCATCGGGCGGCCATCGACAAGCGTGACTTGCGCGCTCCAGCCCTGACGTGCCCCGGCGTGGCCGACAAAGGCCCGGATATCGTCCCAGACCCCGGTCGGGGCACAGGCGTCGCGCCACCGTTTCAGGGCGTCGAAGATCGAAGTTTCGCCGATCGTCCCGGTCGGCTCATACCCCCAGAGGTCGGCATAGGCCCGGTTCGTCAGGGTCAGGATACCGGCGGTGGAAAAGATGGCGAGCCCGCCGGGCATGGCGTCAAGGGCGGCTTGTCCGGTTTCGATCTCGGCGCGAAAACGGCGCGCGTGCGACACCTCGGTCGAAATATCCTCGAAAAGGATGGCAACCGCCCCGTCGGGATGAGGCCGCCCGGTCACGCGGTAGGTCTGCCCGCCCGAAAGCGTCCAGTTTTCTTCATAGGTGCCGTTCTGGGCCTGCGTGACAAGATCGGCCACCCGTTTGCGCCAGGATTTATAGTCTTTCGGTTCCGGCATCATGTTCAGCGTCCGCAACCGGTCGAGAAAAGAGGACAGGGTTGGCTTGGCGCAGAGGAAATCGACCGGCAGGGTCGTGAGGTCGAGAAGTGCCGGGTTGAACATGGCAAGCTCACGCTCACGATTGAAGATCGCGAGGCCGATGGGCAGGGTGGCGAACGTCTTGGTCAGCGTGGTGACAAATTCGCTCAGCGATGCCTGTGCCTTGACCAGTTCGTCGACAGGGATCGCGGTGCAATGGTAACCGGTGCCGAAGGGGCGCCGATCAATTTCGAACCAGTAGCGTTTGTCTTCGCCCTCGGGGGTCAGCGCCGCGCGGGTTCGGTCCCCGTCGGTGTCGTCGGCCCCCGTGGGGGGCGCAAGTTCGAACAGGCGGCGCGGCGGCCATGCGACGGTATCGCCCTCATCCGACCCGTCGAGCGCATCGAGCAGGTCAAGATAGGTCCTGTTACACCATGAAATGGCCCCGTCCCCTTCTTCCTGCCAGATCGGATAGGGGGTGTGTTCGGTGGCGGCACGCAGGGTTTCAAGCTCACGCATCATGGCCGCGAGGGCATGTTTGTCGGGGGCTTGGCCGGGATCGACCACACCGGTCGAGCGCAGGGTGACCCGCGCCACGCCATCGTGCCATTCGGCTTGAAGCTGGCTTGTTCCATCCTTCGAGATACGCTCCATCTCGCCCAATTCGGCAAGCTCGGCGATCCAGTCGTTCAGGTGCGGAAACCGGGGTTCGAGAAGATAGGCGAGCCGCGACCAATCCGACCCGCGTTTCGGGCCGGTCGCCAGAAGATCGCGTGCGGCAGGGGTAGCATCGCTCAGGCTTTCGTTGTCGAAGAGAAAGGCGATGCTGCCCCGTTCTGCCGCGGACAGCCGGCGCAGGGCGCTGACCCGCCGCCCGTCGAGATGGCCCATGACCATCAGCACCGCGAAGGCGATGAGAAAGGCGGTGAGGACAAGCGTGATGGCCAGAAGAGGTGTTATCATGGGTGGGTCCAACATCCGGGTGTGGCCCCACCCTACGGGTCGCATGGTTAATGATTGCTTAATCGCAGGCGGATGCGCGGCGGGATACAGGGGGCCCATTGGCCGGTCAGTGGGCCGGGAACCGGGCGTTTTGCCCCAGTGTCGGCAAACGCTCGGGCGCGTCGATGCCGCCCTCGCCCCGTGGCCATGTGACCTCGACAATTGCCCCCGATTTCTCGCCAGGGTTCGGTTTGCCGGTATAGGGATCGGTGCCATTGGCAAAGATCAGGGTCGCGCCGGTGCGTTCCAAAAGCGTCTTGGCAATGAACAGGCCCAACCCCATGCCTTCGTATTCCGGGCGGCGTTTGTCAGGGGTGAGACGGCGGCGGCGGATGAACGGGTCACCGATGCGCCCGATGACATGGGGCGGATACCCCGGCCCGTCATCGACAACCCTTGCCACGAGGGTATCGTCGGTCCAATCCAGCTGGACCCAAACCGTGCTTGTCGCGAAATCGACGGCATTCTGCACGAGATTGCGCAATCCGTGGATGACCTCGGGTTGGCGCAGGATCATCGGCATATCGTCTTCGTCCGCGTCGATCAGGATGGATTTTCCCCGGTCCCGATGGGGGTCCGCCGCCTCTTCCACCACGGCGCGAAACGGGGCCTGGTGCAGGTGCAGGTCGTCCTTCCCGGCGCGGCCCATATCACGCAGGATGTCGCGGCATCGGTCGGCCTGACTACGGATCAATTCGGCATCCTCGCGCAGGTCGGTCCCGTCTTCGAGTTCCTTGGCCATTTCCCCCGAGACCAGCTTGATCGTCGCGAGAGGTGTGCCAAGCTCATGTGCGGCGGCGGCGACGACACCGCCAAGATCGGTCAGCTTCTGTTCGCGTGCCAAGGCCATCTGGGCGGCAAGAAGCGCTTGGCTCATGCTTTGCGTCTCGGTCGAGATTTGCCGGGTGTAGGCGGCGATGAACCCGATGGCGACGACAATCGCGATCCAGAACCCGAAGGTGAAGACATCGGGCAAGAGAAGCTCGGCCCCATCGGGCCAGCGAAGCGGCAGATACCAATTCGCCGCGATGCTGATCAAAGCGATGGCGACCGAGCCGATCAGAAGCGTCGAGCGCAGCGAAAGCGCGGTTGCCGCCACCGTGACCGGCGCGGCGATGAGCATGGCGAAGGGGTTGTTCAAGCCGCCTGTCAGGATCACCAGCACGCCAAGCTGGGTGGTGTCGAACAACAGCATCCCGACCGCTTCACGCTCATCCAGCCTCTTGTTCTCGGGATAGACGAAGTGAAACACGATGTTGACGATGATCGAAAGGCCGATCATCGCTGCACAGGCCCCGGGTTCAAAGGTCAGGTGAAACACCCGGTCGGCCACGCCGATGGCGCCGATCTGCCCGGCAATGGCGACCCAGCGCAGCGTGGTCAGGGTGCGGAGCCGAATCCAGCTTCGGGTGCGGTTTTCGTCGAACAGGGCCGCACCGGTATTGCGCATGATCGCACCTTCGTGTCGGGATGGGACAAAGTATCCCCTTGTTAGACGCGGCAGCATGGACGATCAATGCGCCGCATTGTTCCGGGAGATCACCATGACACGCAGTATCGCAATTCTGGCCGCCATTCTTATCGCCGCGCTCGTGGGCGGAACATGGTGGATGACACGCCCGGACGGCGACCAGTTCGCGCAATGTCGGGAAAGCACCGTGGCCTCGGGCAGCAGCGCGATTGGCGGGCCGTTCGAGTTGGTGCGCGAAGACGGGGTGACGGTGACGGACACCGAGGTGTTCACCAAGCCGACGCTTTTGTATTTCGGCTATACCTTCTGCCCCGATGTCTGCCCGCTCGACAACACGCGCAATGCCGAGGCGCTCGATCTGATCCAGGCGGATGGATACGATGCGCAGATGGCGTTCATCTCGGTCGATCCCGAGCGTGACACGGTGGAACAGGTGGCCGATTTCACCTCTTACATTCACGACGACATGATCGGGCTGACCGGCACGCCGGAACAGGTCAAGGCGGCTTCGCAGGCCTATCGCACCTATTACAAGAAACAGGAGGATGGTGATCCGGAGTATTACCTCGTCGATCACTCCACCTTCACCTACCTCGTGTTGCCCGAGATCGGGTTTGTCGAGTTTTTCAAGCGTGATGACAGCCCGCAGGACATCCGCGACTCGGTCGAATGTTTTGCCGATGCGGCCGGGTCCTGACCGCTTAGACCCAGCGCGCAGCCCGCGACAATTTTACATGCGCTTGACATGCATCAATTTGACCGCATGTGGCATGATGCATAAGCTTTTCGGAATGCGAACAGGCGGGAGACGGCAGAATGACCGACGCGACACATATTGATATTGGCGAAGATGCCTCCCTGCTTCTTCTGGATGATGACGAACCGTTCCTGAAACGGTTGGCCCGCGCGATGGAAAAGCGCGGTTTCGCGGTGGAAACCGCCGAATCCGTGGCAGCAGGCCGGGCCATTGCGACGGCACGCCCGCCCGCCTATGCCGTTGTCGATCTGCGTCTGGGCGATGGCAACGGGTTGGACGTGGTCGAGGTCATTCATGAACGCCGCCCGGATGCACGGGTCGTGGTTCTCACCGGCTACGGCGCGATTGCGACGGCGGTTGCGGCGGTCAAGATCGGGGCGAACGATTACCTGTCGAAGCCCGCCGATGCCGACGATATCGCGAAAGCGCTTCTGAACCGGGCCGATGACCTGCCCCCGCCTCCGGACAACCCGATGAGCGCGGACCGGGTCAGGTGGGAACATATCCAGCGGGTCTATGAGCAATGCGATCGCAATGTGTCCGAGACCGCGCGGCGGCTTAACATGCACCGGCGGACCCTTCAGCGGATCCTTGCGAAACGCTCTCCGAGATAGCCGGGCGCCGGCGTGAGTCGTTTGCCCCTGATCCCCGCCATTGCGTTGGTTCTATTGCTCGCGGCCTGCGGGTCGCCGGGCGGGGATGGTGTGTCGATGCCTGCGCGCGCGGGCGTGATATTCGTGCCCGATGACCGGGGCTTGGGTGTTGCAGGAAGCGCCAAGCGAATTGATTTCGGGCGTGCGCCCCGCGGCGTGGTGCCGGTGATGACGCGGGAGATGGGCGCATTTCGCGCGCTGCCGCTGAACGGATGCCCCGCGGGGGTTGCGCGACACCTGGCCTGGGGCGATCTTATCCTGACCTTCACCGCTGAACGGTTTGTTGGCTGGCGCAAGGGAACCGCGCGCGCCGGGCGAACCTGTGCCTAGCTTTCGGCTTTCGCGGTTTTTCGGAGCCATGACCGGAACACCCGCGCACCGGGCGACAGGACGCCGGGCCGGGTGACGAGGTGATATCCCAGACCTTCGGCATCGCCTTCGTGTAGCGATACGAGATGCCCGTTTTCGATATCCGCCCCGACCAGCGCGCGCGATTGGATCGAAAGACCAAGCCCGGCGCGCACCGCCGAGAGCACGAGCGAATTTGACGGCATCTCCTGTGCGCCGACATCGGTGAAATCGACCCCGATCCGCTGCCCCCAGACCCGTTGTTCGCGCGCGGCATCCGAGAAGATCCAGTTGCGTTTCGAAAGATCACCGAGACCCGAGAGACTTCGGGCGGTGGTATAGCCCGGCGCGGCGACCACGGCGAAATTCGACACCGCGATCGGCTCGACCTCAAGACCCGGCCAATCGCCTTGTCCGAACCGTATGGCAAGATCTATGCCGTCGCGGCGCAAATCAGCGAGGCTGATCGAGGGGACGAGGCGCAATTCGATGTCCGGGTGCGCGATCCAGAAGGCCCCGATCCGGGGCATGAGCCATGTTTCCGCGAAGGTCGGGGTGAGCGTCACGGTGATCGGGCGAAGGGCGGAACGATCAAGGATCGTGGTGACGCCTTCGGTGATGCGCCCGAACCCCTCGGCCAGAGCCAAGGCAAGCTCTTCTCCGGTGTCGGTCAGCCGAAGGGCCTGACCATCACGGGTGGCCAGCTTTTCACCCAGATCAGTCTCTAACTTGCGCAAATGCTGCGCAATCGCGGCATGGGTCACGTTCAATTCGCGCGCGGCGGATGACAGCGTGCCGTTGCGGGCAAGCGCCTCGAACGCGCGCAGGGCGGAGAGAGAGGGGATGCGGGACCAGTCCATATGGCATGTTAGCACAGCTTACAAAGCTGAAACATTAGAAACTTCTGATTTCGGGCCATCTGGGTCAGGTTGAGGGCAGGCAACATGAAAAAGGAGGCCCGCCATGCTTGGCATCATGAACCACGTCATCCGCACTGCAACCCGCCGCCAAGAGGGCGGTCTCACACCCTTTGATCGCCCGACAGAGGGTCGCACCGATGAGCCCCGGCGCCGCCACGCCGAAGAATTGGCCCTGCACCGGCATTTGCGCCGGGGCTGGCCGCTTTTGTAAGGGGTCGGCGCAGTCGCCCTCACCGCGCCCGGGTGGGGCGGGTGCGTCGGGATCAAAGGCCTGCCAGCAGCGTTTCGAACCGGGCGACGAAATCGCGCCGCACCTCGACGGGGGGGCGCGGCGCGATATGCAGGCCGGTGATCAGCCCTTCGTCGGGATGGCCAAAGAACCTGTCCGATTCCGTGATCGAAAACCCCGCGATCTGCGTTGCCTCCAACCAGGCCGACACACGGTCCGCACGCTTGATCGCCCGTTTCACGGTATCGGGCACCTTGGCGGGAAGCCCGAAGCGGATGTGAATGGCGGCCTGCAACCGATCGTCAAGCTCACCATACCCCGGCCCCACGGCGGCCTTGACCGGCGAAATCATGTCGCCGATCACGTATTCCGGCCCATCGTGCAAAAGTGCGGCCAGACGCCATTTCATCGGCGCGTTCGGTGTCATGCGACCAAACAGCTCTTCCACCAGAAGCGAATGCTCGGCCACGGAATAGGGAAAATCGCCCATGGTTTGCCCGTTCCAGCGGGCGACAAAAGCAAGACCATGGGCAATATCTTCGACCTCGATGTCGACAGGCGTCGGGTCAAGCAGGTCAAGACGACGCCCGGAGAGCATTCTTTGCCATGCCCGCGCCATCAGATACTGCGCCCTTCCGGCAGGTAGACGATATTGCCGTGCACCCGGCTCGCCCGGTCATAATTCACACGGGGAAACTGGCGACGAAGCCAGCGGGGCCT
This sequence comes from Maritimibacter sp., assembly GCA_011389895.1. Taxonomy (GTDB): domain Bacteria; phylum Pseudomonadota; class Alphaproteobacteria; order Rhodobacterales; family Rhodobacteraceae; genus Maritimibacter. The sequence goes on from JAABTN010000011.1 coordinate 25,538, forward strand.
GTCAAATTCTTCGAGCACGAGGATCGGCTTCCAACGGTTGATGATGTGATAGGCGCCCCAAAGTGCCTCGATCTCGTGTCCTTCGACGTCAAGTTGCAGGATCGAGACGGGGCGATCCAGCGGCACGGCGAAGTCGAGCATCACCGATTGCACCTCTTCCACCCCCGCGCCCGGACCTTCGACGAAATGTGAATGGCCCCCAAGCGGCGCGCCGGTTTCTTCGTGCGTGCGGAAATGGATCACCCCTGCCTGGTTCGACACGGCGGCATTGGTGAGCGTGACGTTGGTCAGATCGTTCAGCGCTATGGTTTCGGCGGCGTGATGCGCGCTGACCGGGTTCGGCTCAAACGCCCAGATGCGGGCATCATCTGCCATGGCCGAGGAGAGACCGGGCAGGAAATCGCCAAAGAACGTGCCGGCATGAATGATGTCGCCCGCCCCCACCGTTTCGCGCATGAAAGCGATGGTCTTGGGTTCATACACCTCGCCCGCCTTCACCCGTCTCACGGCGGGGCGCGCATCCAACCCATCCGGGACGGAATAGCGACCGTATATGTTTTCAAACACGTGCCCTGACATGGGGGCAAATGGCCCCAAGGCATCGCGCGTGTCAATCCGGCTGTCGTTGCGCCCCTGTGCGCGGGGTGCTAGCTAGCCGGAAAACCCAGATTGACGGAGAGACCCGTGACCCAAGACTATATCGTGAAAGACATTTCGCTCGCCGACTACGGGCGCAAGGAATTGGACATTGCCGAGACGGAAATGCCCGGCCTGATGGCGCTGCGCGAGGAATATGGCGACGAGAAACCGCTCAGGGGTGCGCGGATCGCCGGATCCCTGCACATGACGATCCAGACCGCAGTCTTGATCGAAACGCTGGTGGCGCTGGGCGCCGATGTGCGCTGGGCGTCCTGCAACATTTTCTCGACGCAGGATCATGCGGCAGCGGCCATTGCCGCAGGCGGAACGCCAGTGTTCGCCGTGAAGGGCGAGACATTGGAAGAATATTGGGATTACGCCGACCGCATCTTCATGTTCGATGAGGGCGGGTGCAACATGATCCTCGACGATGGCGGGGATGCAACGATGTATATCCTGCTGGGCGCACGGGTGGAGGCCGGGGAAACCGGGCTTATCGACATGCCCCAGTCCGAGGAGGAAGAATACCTCTTTGCCCAGATCAAGAAGCGCATGGCGGAGAGCCCCGGTTGGTTCACCAAGCAGCGCGACATGATCAAGGGCGTGTCGGAAGAAACCACCACCGGCGTTCATCGTCTTTACGAGCTGATGAAAGAGGGTCTTCTACCGTTCCCGGCGATCAACGTGAACGACAGTGTGACCAAGTCGAAGTTCGACAACAAGTATGGCTGCAAGGAATCGCTGGTCGACGGTATCCGCCGCGCCACCGACACGATGATGGCGGGCAAGGTTGCCGTGGTCTGTGGGTACGGCGACGTGGGCAAAGGCTCTGCCGCCTCGCTAAGCGGCGCGGGGGCCCGCGTGAAGATCACCGAGATCGACCCGATTTGCGCGCTTCAAGCTGCGATGGACGGGTTCGAGGTGGTGACGCTGGAAGATGTCATCGACAGCGCCGACATCTTCATCACCACCACCGGCAACAAGGACATTATCCGGATCGAGCATATGCGCGCGATGAAGGATATGGCCATCGTCGGCAACATCGGCCATTTCGACAATGAAATTCAGGTTGCGGCGCTGAAGAACCACAAGTGGACCAATATCAAGGAACAGGTGGACATGATCGAGATGCCTTCGGGCGCGCGGATCATCCTTCTGTCCGAGGGGCGTCTGTTGAACCTTGGCAACGCCACAGGTCATCCGTCCTTTGTGATGTCCGCCTCTTTCACCAACCAGGTTCTGGCCCAGATCGAGCTTTGGCAACGGGGCGAGGGGTATGACAACGAGGTCTACATCCTGCCCAAGCATCTCGATGAAAAGGTGGCGCGTCTGCATCTTGACCGGATCGGGGTGAAGCTGTCGAAGCTGACCCCGGAACAGGCGAGCTATATTGGCGTGACGCCGGAGGGGCCGTTCAAGCCCGAGCATTACCGGTATTGACCGGTGCCGGGCTACGGCTCGGGGAGACGACGAAAACGATGAGGCGCGCCTGATCCGGTGCGCCTCTTGCATGTCCGGGGTCCAGATCGCAGGATCGCGCGCAAAAGGGGTTGGTCATGCGTGTGATAGTCTATGGAGCCGGTGCGATTGGCGGCGGCGTGGCGGCGGCGATTGCCCGCTCCGGCGGTGCGGTCACCGCGATTGCCCGGGGTGCGCAGCTTGATGCGATCCGGGAAAATGGCCTGACGGTGCGCCGACCGAACGAGACGTTTACGCAGCGCTTCGATGTCGTGGAAACGCCCGATCAGGCCGGAATAGACCCTGATTGTGCTATTCTGCTCGCCATGAAAGGCCAGCATACACAAGCGGTGCTTGAGGCCCTGCGGAGCGCCGGGGTCACCGACCAGCCGATCTTCTGCCTGCAAAACGGCGTTGGAAACGAACCCCGCGCATTGCGGTATTTTCCCAATGTCCATGGCGTTGCTGTGCTGATGCCCAGTGTGTTCATGAACCCGGGCGAAGTGGCGGTGCAAAGCCTTCCCAATCTCGGGCTGTTCTATCTTGGGCGGTTCCCCAAGGGGTCTGACGCGCAGGATCACGCGCTGGCCGAGGTGTTCACGAAAGCCGGGATCGCCGCCTTCGTGAAAGAGAGCGTGATGGACGAGAAATACGGCAAGCTCATCATGAACCTGAACAACATCGTGGTTGCCGCGCTGGGCCCCGATGCGCCGGGTGCGGCCAGCCTCAGGGACCGGGCCAAGACCGAGGCGCGCGCGGTTCTTGCCGCCGCAGGCATCGGGTGGACCGACGTGGGGCTGGATCACCCCGACCGCAAGGCGCACATGAATTGGACGCCGGTTCCGGGTTTGGCCAAGGTCGGCACCTCGACCGCGCAAAGCCTTGCCCGAGGGACGGGAAGCGTCGAGACCGATTGGCTCAACGGCGAAATATCGCTTCTCGGACGGCTTCACGATGTGCCGACCCCGGTCAATTCCGCGCTGACCCGGATCGGCGCGATGATGGCGCGCGATGGGCGCGCCGTCGGATCGGTGTCGCTGGCCGAGATCGAGGCGGCGGTTGCGGCGTCATAAAAGGCAAAGTTTTTCAACGGGATAGGCCACATAATGGGCAAGGTTATTTCATTCGTTCTGATTTCGGTCGGTATCTTTTTCGCCATTGCTGCGGTCCTGATCGTGAGCCAGCGACCGGATGGCTCGGTCGATGGTGAGAGCCTTGGGTTTCAGACCGGAGGACCGAAACCGGAAGCCCAGCTGTTGGAATTCACCGCGCGGGACGGGGCGACGCTTGGTTACCGCGACATTCCCGGCGAGGGGCCCTTGACGGTCCTGCTTCATGGGTCTGGCTGGCATGGCGCGGCCTATGAAAACCTTGCGCGCATGATCGCGACGCGCAGCGGGCGACGGGTGATCGTGCCGGATTTGCGCGGTCACGGACCCTTGGCCTCCCCGCGCGGCGACGTGGATTATATCGGGCAGATGGAGGCGGACCTGGCCGATCTTCTGGCCCATATCGGGGCACCGTCCGCGGATTTCATCGGGCACAGTTCCGGGGGTGGCCTGGTGGTGCGTCTTGCCGGTGGGCCCCATGCCGACATCCTGAAGCGTGCCGTTCTGATCGCGCCGTTTCTGAAGCACAACGCGCCGACCGCGCGCGATAACAGCAATTGGGCCGAGCCGCAAACGCGCCGGATCATCGGGTTGTCGATGCTGAACACGGTCGGGATCACCGCATTCAACGGACTCAAGGTGATCGAATTCAACCTGCCTGATGAGATTTTGGCGTCTGAGCAAGGGCAATGGGCGACGCAGGCTTATTCCTACCGTCTCAATACCGGGTTCGCGCCCCGGTCGGATTACAAGGCAGACATCGCTGCCTTGCCCGACTTCCTTTTGATCGCGGGCGACGCGGACGAGGCGTTTCGGGCAGACCAATATGAACCGGTCCTGTCGGAGGCGAGCGATCGGGGGCAATACCGGCTTCTGCCGGGGGTCGGGCATCTGGATATTCTGCAAAATGCCACGGCAGCCGATGAAATCGCCACCTTTCTCGGGTCGGGCGATTAAGCGCGGGGCATGAAAAAGCCGCTGCCCCAAAAAGGGCAGCGGCGTCTTTAACCCCGGTTTTGGCCCGGTCAGGTCGGGATGCGCAGCACCTGGCCCGGGTAAATCTTGTCCGGATGGGTGAGCATCGGTTTGTTGGCCTCGAAAATCTCGTTGTAGCGACCGCCATCCCCGAGCGTTTTCTGCGAGACCGCCCAAAGCGTGTCGCCCTTTTCAACGGTGTGGAACAGCGTTTCGGTGTCAACGTCAGCCTCGACCTCGGCGATCCCGTCGACATTCCCGACGGCAAGGATGACCTTTTCCTTTTCCTCGGTGGACATCGACCCACCGGACACCGTCACCTTGTCTCCCTTGACCTTGATATCCAGCCCCTCGGTCGAAACACCCAGCTCTTCAACTTCTTTCTTCAGCGCATCCTCGTTCTTAGCATCTTCGCCTCCGAACAGCGATTTGCCCGCACCTTTCACAAAATTCCAAAGTCCCATGAGAATCTCCAAATCTGTTTAGCCCTTCGACATGTTGCGACGACGCGCGAGGCGGGACAAGCACCATTTGTACCGTGTGTCCCAAAGTCACTTTGGGAAAATTTCCTTGTTTTCGACCGGTTTGCCCTTAGGCTTTCGCTTGGGTCTTGGCGGCCCGTGAATTGAATTTGGAGTATGACATGGGCAAACGAGACGACCTTATCGCGCAATATGCGGATGATCTGAAAAACAAGTGCGGCATGACCCCGGACATGGAGCTTTTGACCAAGGTGACGATTGGCTGTGGCCCTTCGATCTATGATGCCGATGCCTCGACCGTGGCGGCTACGCAGGATCATGAGCTGGAGACGGTGAAAAACAATTTCCTCGTCAAGAAGCTCGGGCTGGCGGATGGTCCGCAGCTTATGGATGCGATCAACGCCGTGATCGAGACCTATGGAAGATCCGAGCGGAACAAGTATCGCGCGGTTGTCTATTACATGCTGGTCAAGCATTTCGGCAAAGAATCGGTCTACCGCTGATCGCCGGTTTCCGGTGTTTGAAAGGGCGTCCCCGTGGGCGCCCTTGTCTTTTCGCGTTAGGGCGATGTTCAGGTTAACACACTGTAATTAAGGAAAATTCCATATATTCGCGGGTTGTGTCCCGCCGATGCCGACGCTATCACTTGAGCACGGTCAGGATGGCCGGACCCTTATTCAAAGACACGTGTGGTGCTGAGGGAGCACGTGGGGTGGATGGAGGGTTCGGTGCGGGTGACCGGGCCCTCCACTTTTTTCAGATCACGACAAGCACCGCGCCGATGATCGCGCAGCCAAAGACGGCATATCCACCGTCGATCAGCGTCAGCTTGAACGTCCGGCCCGCGTAGGCGTTGTTGATCATGATCCACGGGCTGATGAAGAAAAGCCCGACGCCCAGACCGGCCAGGATGCCATCGCCGATCCCGGTGACCCCGGCCATCGAGAACACATGGCGCATGAACCCGGCGACTACGACCATCGCCACAGCCGATAGCACAAAGGGTAGGGCAGAACCGCCGACCTGTGGTTTCCCATCCGGGCCGGTCGCGATTCCTGCTGCGGCCATCCACGGTTTGGACAAGACCATGTACCAGATCGCGCCAAAGATCCACGCGCCGGCAGCAGCGGCGAATACGGTCAAATACTCCATTTCAATCCCCTCCTAATCCTCCGATAGCTGGAGAATAGGCGAGATGCGGGTGTTCCCCTATTCCTTTTCACCGGCCAGTTCGAGGACGATGTTCCATTCGTCCGGCGTGACCGGTTGCACCGACAGGCGAGAATTCTTGACCAGAACCATCTCGGCAAGGCGCGGATCTTCCTTGATCATGTCGAGCGTGACCGGGTTTTTCACGGCCCGCACCGCCCGGATGTCCACGCATTCCCAGCGGGGGTCATCGGTGGTGCTGTCAGGATGAATTTCCGCGCAAACCTCGGTAATCCCGACGATGCGCTTTTCGTTGACCGAGTGGTAGAAGAACCCGAGATCGCCCAGCTTCATCTCGCGCATGAAATTGCGGGCTTGGTAATTGCGCACGCCATCCCATTCTTCGCCGGTGTCGCCCTTGGCGACCTGATCATCCCAGCCCCATGTGTTCGGTTCGGTTTTGAAAAGCCAATGGGCCATCAGCCAACCACCTTTTTCCATTCCTCGATGCGGACGTCTTCGAACAGGCCGACCTCGTAATACGGATCACCATCGGCCCACGCCTGCGCCGCTTCCCGCGTGGTGACCGAAAGGATCACGAGAGACCCGCACATATCGCCGTTTGCGTCAAGAAATGGGCCCGCCTGCAACACGAGACCGGTATCGGCGATATAGGCGAGATGGGCGTCGCGGTTCTTCTTGCGGGTTTCAAGGTGACCGGGTTTGTCGGTGCAGATGAGAGCGAACATTCATTCCTCCTTGAGAGGGCGGGCGAGAAGAAGCTCGCACGCTTCGTTGACGGTAACATGGCCGGCCATGACGGCGGCAACCATTTTGGTGATAGGCATGTCGATATTCGCCTTTTGGGCAAGAATAGAGACGGCTTGTGCCGTCGCCTGCCCTTCGATCGTCAGCCCCTCGGGCTGCGGTTCGCCGCGACCAAGGCGAAGCCCGTAGGTGAAGTTTCGCGACTTTTCCGAGGTGCAGGTGAGGGAAAGGTCGCCGAAACCCGACAGACCCTGAAGCGTGTCAGGCTCGGCCCCGCGCGCGATGGCGAAGCGGTTCATTTCCGCAAACCCGCGGGTCATCAGTGCGGCGCGCGCGCTTTCGCCCAGACCGGCCCCCATGGCGAGACCACAGGATATCGCGATGACGTTCTTCAACGCGCCGCCGGTGGCCACGCCGGTCAGGTCGGTCGCCCGGTAGAGCCGCAGATTTGAGCCGGAGAGTGCATGTTGCAGCGGTTCGGGGTCGGTCGCGGCGATGGTCAGCGCGGTGGGAAGCCCGGCGGCCACATCGACCGCGAAACTCGGACCCGAGAGCAGCGCGGGCGTGGCGTTCGGGCAGGTGCGGGCAATGATCTCGACCGGGCTCTCGCCGGTGGTCAGGTCGATGCCCTTGCAGGTCGCGACAAGCGTGCACCCCGCGAAACGGTCGGCGTGTTGCGTGAGGAACCCGGCCAGCCTCTGCATGGGAAGCGCGAGCAGAACGATATCGGTCCCCGTGGCCTCGAGATCGCCGGTGATGGTGAGACCCTTGGGAAAGGCAAAGCCGGGGAGGCGGCGCGTGTTTTCCCGGCTCTGTGCCATGTCCCCCGGGTCGCGCGCCCAGAGCGTCACCGGGGTGCCACCCCGGGCAATGGCGATGGCAAGCGCGGTGCCAAAGGCCCCGGCCCCGAGGATGGAAACCTTCATGCCTTCGCTCCCTTCTTGCCGAACCCAAGCATTGGCTGCGCGGCCCGGTCGAGCGGCCAGCGGGGCCGCGCGGCGAGGGTCATGTCATCGGTGTGACCGGCGCGAAACCGTTCGATCCCCGCCCAGGCGATCATCGCGGCGTTGTCGGTGCAGAGCGCAAGCGGCGGGGCGAGGAAGGCAACGCCCATCTCGGCAGAAACAGTCTCTAATGCACAGCGAATGGCCCCATTTGCCGCGACACCGCCCGCCACGGCGATAAGCGGCTCAGAGGGTTCGAGCGCGAGGTATTCGGTCAAGGCGCGGCGCGATTTTTCGGCCAGCACATCGGCCACGGCGGCCTGGAACCCGGCGCAAAGATCGGCGCGGTCCTGCACCGTGAGACCGCCGTTGTCCGCAATGATCCGGTCCCTTTCGCGCAAGAGCGCGGTCTTGAGGCCGGAAAAGGACATGTCGCATCCGGGCCGGTCGAGGAGCGGGCGGGGCAGGCGAAAACGCCCTGCGTCGCCCCGGCGCGCTTCGGCTTCGACCGACGGACCGCCGGGTTGCGGCAGGCCCAGAAGGCGCGCGGTCTTGTCGAACGCCTCGCCCGGTGCGTCGTCGATGGTGCCGCCCAGCCGGGTGAAATCATCGGGACCGCGCGTGACGAGGAACTGACAATGCCCGCCGGAGACGAGAAGCATAAGGTAGGGATAGCGCGCACCATCGGTAAGCCGTGGGGTCAGCGCGTGACCGGCAAGATGGTTGACCCCGATCAACGGAAGGCCGGTTGCCGCCGAAAGCCCCTTGGCCATCATCACCCCCGCCAGCACCCCGCCGATCAGGCCGGGACCGGCGGTCACCGCGATGGCGTCGAGATCGGCAAGGGTCACGCCCGCCTCGTCCAAGGCCGTCTCGATGCAAGTGTCGAGCTTTTCGGTATGGGCGCGGGCCGCAATCTCGGGCACGACACCGCCGTAATCGGCGTGCAGCGCGGTTTGACCGGCGACGATGGAGGCGAGGATTTCAGGGCGCGCACCAGAGCGCACCACGGCGGCGGCGGTATCGTCACATGAGCTTTCAAGGCCCAGCATGGTAATCGTCTTGGACATGGCGCGCCGGTTGCGATGGGGGTTACGCCGGGATACCAACGGGGAGCGCCGCATACAATCCCGCGAGGTAACATGGCCCAGATCCCGACGCTCGTCCTGACGCGGCCACGTGTGGCGAGTGCACGGGAAGCGGCGCGTTATGACGGGCCGGTGGTGATCGCGCCGGTGATGCAGATTGTCGGGCGCGATGTGGATGTGGCGCTTGACGGGTTTCGTAGCGTCATCCTGACATCGGCCAACGCGGTGCCGTTCCTGCCCGATCTGTCTGATATGCCTGCCTACGTGGTAGGCGCGCGCACGGCAGAAGCCAGTGCCGCGACCCGTGGGGCGGATGTGCGGTTGATTGCGCAAGATGCCGATGACCTTGTCGCCCGTCTCATATCCAGTGGTGATATAAGCGGGCCCCTTCTTCACGCCCATGGCCGTGAAACGCGGGGCGAGGTGGCCGGTCGGTTGAGTAAGGCCGGAATAGAGACTGTTTCGACCGTGATTTATGATCAGGAGCCATGTGATCTGACCGACGCGGCAAAGCGGGTCTTGCATGGCAGCGCCCCGGTGATCTTGCCGCTTTGGTCGCCCCGAAGCGCGACGCTTGTTGCCGGGCAGACCGGCGCGCTGCCGCCCAACGTGGTGGTGATTGCCCTTAGCCCGGCGGTCGCGGAGGCCTGGCGGGACGGGACCGGGCAGACGCCCGTTGTTTGTGCCGCGCCGACCAGCGAAGAGATGTCGCACCAAATTGACGCAGCGCGAGTGAGGTGAGGTGCCTTGAGGCTGACCGGACCCATCGGTAAGGTCGGGCCTGTTGGCTGCGATGTCGCGGCAAAATGGATTCGTGAGGTGGCTTTTGGCGAAAATCCCCAAATCCGGAAAACGGTCGAACGGTGATGAAACCGGTTCTGATGATCCAGCGCAGGACGCGGTTGAGGATGCCGTTGTCATAGACGATCCGTCGGACGACACCGAAACCCCGCCCAATGCCGACCCGGATGCGCCCGAAACAGCCGACGCGGACGAAGGTAGCGAGGTCGAGGATACGGAGGCCGCCGATACCTCGGATGACCCTCTTGAGGAGCATGATCAGGGGGATGAGGCGCAGGACCCCTTTGAGGACGTGGCGCAAAAGCGGGCTGGCCCCGGACTTCTGCTTGGCGGATTCGTTCTGGCCGGTGTGATCGCCGGGATCATCGGCTTTGGAGCCGCGCAATATGCATCGGGCGGCTGGCCATTTGCCACGACCCCCGAGGAAGACCCGATTGCTTCCGCTCTGGAAGATCAGGCGCGGGATCTGTCCGCGCTTGGCGACCGGGTTGATACGAACGCCGCGTCGCTTTCCGAGATCGAAGGTGACACATCGCTTGAAGAGCTGGGCGGAAACCTCCGCGCCGATATCGTCGCGACGCAAAGCCGGATCGAAGAGATCAACAGCCGTCTGGGCGGGATCGAAGAGCGGATCAGCGCGCTTGAGAAAATGCCACAGGGCGACAGCGCCGAAGCGGCCGAAACCGCCGCTGCCGCCTATGAGCGCGAATTGGCCGAGATGCGCGCCATGCTGGACCGCGAAATCGCGGCGTTGAAGGAACAGCAAGCTGATGCCGAAACGCTTCAACTCAGCGCGTCCGAGGCCGCGAATGCCGCCGCGGCGCGAGCTGCGATGAGCCGTGTCATGGCCGCGCTGGACAACGGGCAACCGTTCGAGGATGCCTTGTTCGACCTGTCGACAGCGACCGGAACCGAAATCCCACCTGGGTTAGAGGCGGTTGCACCCGATGGTGTGCCAACGCTCGCCGGTCTTCAGGAAAGCTATCCGGACGCGGCGCGCGCCGCGCTGGATGATGCGCTGCGCGCCATGGTCGAGGCGGGCGAGATCGGGCGAGGCGAAGCCTTCCTGCGCACGCAGCTTGGGGCAAGGTCGCTGGAAGCGCGGGCGGGCGATGACCCGGATGCGATCCTGTCGCGGGCCGAAGCCGCGCTCAAAGCCGGGCGGATCGACAGCGCGCTTGAAACGCTCGACGCCATGCCCGAGGCCGCGCAGCCGGCGTTGGCGGATTGGATCGAGCGCGCGCGCACCCGTGCCGCGGCGCTGGAGTCCGGTGCCGCACTTAGCCAGTCCCTGAACCAGTGAGGATGTGTAAATGATCTGGTCCCTGTTCAAAATCATCCTCTTCGTCGTGCTGATCGGTGCGGCCACGGTGGGCGCGGCTTACCTTTTGGAAACCGAAGGCGGCATTCGAATCGACGTGGGCACGACCGAGTTCAACCTTGGTGCGCTTCAGGCGGTGATCGCGCTTGTCGTCCTGGTCCTGGCGCTCTGGCTCTTGTTGAAGCTCGCGGGGCTTCTGGTGGCGGTTGTGCGGTTTCTCAACGGCGATGAAACCGCGATTTCGCGGCATTTCGACCGCAACCGCGAGCGCAAGGGGTACGAGGCCTTGGCAGACGGGCTCATGGCGCTGGCGTCGGGTGAAGAGCGTATCGCGATGACCAAGGCGGCGCGGGCCGAACGGTATCTGCGCCGGCCCGAGTTGACCAACCTGATCACCGCGCAGGCCGCCGAGATGGGGGGAGATCGCAAGAAGGCGACCGAGGTTTACAAGCGGCTTCTTTCCGATGAGCGGACGCGTTTCGTGGGCGTGCGCGGGTTGATGAAGCAAAAGCTGGAAGAGGGCGATACAGACACCGCCATGCGGCTGGCGGAAAAGGCCTTTGCCCTGAAGCCGCAGCATGCCGAAACCGGCGATATCCTGCTTGCCTTGCAAGCGAGCGAGGCGGATTGGACCGGTGCGCGCGCCACCTTGGGGTCAAAGGTCAAACATGGGGCCCTGCCCAAAGACGTGGGCAAACGGCGCGATGCGGTCTTGGCATTGCAAGAGGCGAAGGACGTGTTCGAGGAGGGCAATTCCATCCGTGCCCGCGAGGCCGCGATCGAAGCCAACCAGAAATCGCCTGACCTGATCCCTGCCGCGATCCTCGCATCGCGCGCTTATCTTGAGCAGGACAACCCGCGTTATGCCGCGCGCGTTCTGTCGAAGGCGTGGAAGGTGTCGCCGCATCCCGATCTTGCCGCGGCCTTTGCCGCGATCCGGCCCGAGGAAAACTCGGCCGAGCGGGTGAAGCGGTTCAAGACGCTGACAAAGGCGCAGCCCGATCATCCGGAGACCCGGATGTTGCTTGCCGAATTGCACATCGCCGCCGGGGATTGGGCCAAGGCCCGCGATGCGCTGGGCGATCTGGCCGAAAGCCACCCGACCCAACGCGCGCTTACGCTCTTGGCCGCGATCGAACGGGGCGATGAAGCGCCCGACAGCGATGTGCGCGCGCTTCTGGCCAAGGCCGTGGTTGCCCCGCGCGGGCCGCAATGGGTCTGTGACAAGTGCAATCACATCCATGGCGACTGGGCCCCAATCTGCGGCAATTGCGGTGCGTTCGACACTCTGAGCTGGCGGGAACCCGAGGCATCGGCGGTGCGCATGCCCGGTGGAGCCGAGATGGATGCCCTTCTGGTCGGTGCGCCCGACATTGCGCCCGACCCCGAGATGGTCGTGGAGGCGCCCGAAGACCCCGCCGCGCCGGAGCCCGAGGTCGAAGACGCCGCCGAATACGTGATCGACGCCGAGGTGGAAGAGGCTGATGCACCGGACGCGGACGATAAAACCGATCCGCGCTGACACCCTTGGTCCACGCGCGACGGACAAAAGCCGCATCTCGTGGAAAAAAGGGCTACACACCCGCGAATGTCGGTGATAATCACCGCGCACCAAAGCGAAGTGCCGGTGTAGCTCAGCTGGTAGAGCACATCATTCGTAATGTTGCTCTCACTTCGGGGCTAGGTGGTTGACGAGTAACGATAATAAGTGCCCTAAAACGGGCGGGTAAGACGGAAAAAGACGGAGTTGCCGCAGTAGCTCAGCTGGTAGAGCAATGCATTCGTAATGCATGGGTCGGGGGTTCGAGTCCCTTCTGCGGCACCATCTTTCTCAGGCAGGGCACGCGCCCTGTCAAAGTTCTGGTAAGAACAAAGTACGAACGATACCAGATATGGGTTGGCTGATTCGCTCCCCTCTGGCATCCTGAGGCAGAGCCGGGGGCGAACACCCGGCGGGAGGGTCGGCAGTGGACACAAGCGAGCACAGGAAGGCGAGGGGCGCATTCTTCACACCGCCGGAAATCGCGCGCTACCTCTGCGATTGGGCTGTCCGCAAACCTACTGACACGGTGTTCGAGCCCTCGTGCGGCGAGGCCAGCTTCCTGATGGCTGCGGGTGAACGTCTGCGGACGCTTGGGGCCAATCCGCTGTTCTGGGGCGAACAGTTGCAGGGCGTCGAGATTTTCGACACCTCCGCCCGCAATGCCGAGGCCCTCCTGCAGGGGGCTGGCTTTGACGCCCGCGTGGCCGTGGGCGACTTCTTCGAGCATGATCCGCCGCTCGCTTATGACGCCATCGTGGGCAACCCGCCCTTCATCCGGTACCAGAACTTCAGCGGCGCGGCCCGGTCACGGAGCCTAGAGGCTGCCCTTGCCCAAGGGGTCCGGTTGTCGGGTCTTGCCAGCTCTTGGGCGGCATTCGTGGTGAAGGCAGCCCTGCACCTTGCGCCGGGCGGACGGCTCGCGCTCGTGCTGCCCGCCGAACTGCTGAGCGTGAACTATGCGCAGGAGGTCCGCCGCTTCCTGCTGCGCCGCTTTGGGCGCGTCCGCCTCATCATGTTTGAGGACAGGGTTTTCCCCGGCGTCCTTGAGGAAGTGGTCCTGCTGCTGGCAGACGGCACCGGCGGCGCGTCGTGCCTTGAGGTCCACCAGACAAAGGACGTGCGCTCGCTCGCCTCTGTCGAGGTTGCCGAGTGGATCCAGCACACGCCCAGCGGGGACAAGTGGACGCCCGCCCTTGTCGCTGAGGAAGCCTTCGCCACCTACCAAGGCTTGGTCGATGAGCGCTTTGAGCTGATGCGCGAATGGGGACGCCCCTACCTCGGGGCGGTGACCGGCAACAACAAATTCTTCTCTCTCTCAAGGGCAGACGCAGCCGCCCATGGCCTGTCCGACGCAGACCTTGTCCGCATATCCCCGCCGGGCGCACGTCACCTGCGGGGGCTGACATTCACGGATGCCGTCTGGCGGCAGCTCGCCAGCGAGGGCGCGCGGTGCCTGCTGTTCAGCCCCGGCGACAACCCGTCCGACGCCGCGAGGCGCTTCATTGAGGCCGGGTCGGAGGCTGGTGTGTCCGGGGCGTACAAGTGCCGGGTGCGCAGCCCGTGGTGGCGCGTTCCTCTTGTCGAGGCACCAGACCTGTTCCTGACCTACATGAACCACGACAGGCCGCGCCTCGTGACGAATGCGGCCAAGGCACATATCCTGAATTCAGTCTATGGGGTCCGCCTTGCGGACGGGCGGCGCGAGGTCGGGCGCGACCTCCTGCCAATCGCCAGCCTGAACAGCATCACGCTTCTGGGCACAGAAGTTGTCGGGCGGGCCTATGGAGGCGGGCTCTTGAAGATGGAGCCCAGAGAGGCAGACAACCTGCCCCTCCCGTCCCTTGAACGCATCCGCGCCTCTGAACAGCAGCTCCGTAATGCAAGGCCGCAGCTTGCAAGTGCCCTCCGCCGGGGAGATGTGGCGTCCGCAGTTGAGGCGGTTGACCGCATCATCTTGGCGGATGTGCCAGAAGATGATCTAAAGGCATTGAGGCTGGCGCGCGAATTGTTGTTCCAGCGCCGCCGCGCACGGGGGAAGGGTGTCGAGAGTTGACGGACTCATAGAAGCCGCACTGAGGTCTGCCGGGGACAAACCGGCGGACACGGCCACTGCACCCGTGAAGAAGGCTTACAGCGAAAAGATTTCAAACGTGGTCGCCCTCGCCATTGCCGAGGAGCTGCGGTCACGCGGCTTGAAAGGTGCCCGGCCTGCCCCGCCCGGGGAGCTGGACACGTCCGGCGCAGAGCGGCGCATGGCGGGCGGGATCGGCGCGAAGAAGGTTGACGTGACTTGGGCGATGGAGGAGGCGGGGCTGATCCTCGGCATCTCGATCAAGACCATCAACTTTCGAGACAAGAAAACCAAGAACTTCCAGAAGAACCTGACCAACCGGCGCGGCGACATGCTGTTTGAGGCCGTGACTCTTCACCGCCGGTTCCCCTATGCCGTGTTGGGTGGCTTCTTCTTCCTGGACCAAGGGGCGTCCACGGACGGCACCGACCGGCGGCGCTCCACCTTCCTGAATGCCCATACCCGTCTCCGGCTGTTCACGGGGCGCGATGACCCCGGCGGACGTGATGAACAGTATGAGCGGCTCTACATCGTCCTGCTGGACGCTTCATCGGGCCATGCGAATTTCACCGCCTACCTTGTCGGGGAGCCCGAAAGACCGGTGCCGATTTCCGACGCGCTGGACGAACTGTTGCAGGTGACGGCCATCCGCAACCCGGACTTCTATGACTATGCAGACGGCGCGCTTGGCCCACTCAGCGGCTAATTCAGGGGAAACTTGCGCTTGCAATGCAGCCCGGCCAGCCCCATGTTCCCGACAGGTGGGCTTTGACCGTGAGCCCGTAACCGCCTCCCCAGTGGCATTCAGAGGTGGGCCGACATGACCAAGTGTAACTTCGGTTGCGCTGGCCTGTCGGCTGTACGCGCATGTCTGCCGCCTGCCAGCGCTCCGACTAGATCGGAGACGCCACATGAGCGACCATCAAACCTTCGACGCCGCAACCGCGCGGCATTTCAACCGCCGCCCCGGCGGTTCACGGCACCATGCCTATGAGGACGGCCACGGCAACATCTGCCTGTGGTGTCAGGGCCGCTCGCCCCGGGGCGGCGCAGCGTGATGGTTTCCCCGCCCGCAAGCGTGACATCCCGCGTCTCCCACGCGAAATCCAGCGCGGCTTCTGCGGGTAGCCCGGAGGTGGCAAATTCCTGCACCTGTCGGCCATAGGTCGGCTCCGGCGCGGTGGCGATGTAATCGGCAATATCAGCAAGATCAGGGTCTGTTTCACCCGGAACCGCAAGCGCGAGGACAAAGGAAATCGCGTTGTCATCGGGGCCGTCCGGCAGGTGTCCACGCCCGGCGTTCAGGTGGCAGTTCTGGCATCCGCGCGCGTTGTAGAGCGGGCCCAACCCGTCGCTCGCCCTGGTGACGGTGGGGGCCTGCACCCAAAGCTTGTCAAACATGCTTTTGCCGGCGGTGAAATCGACCTTCCGGCTGAGTGACATGTTGGCGGGGGGCTGATCGAGGGCAAGCCGGTCGGTGCGCGCCTGCACGGTGGCCGCGCCCGCAGGATGGGTTTCAAAGTCTTCGGGCTTGGTGAAATCCGTGGTAGGCGCGGTGACGCGGGCGATGCGCGTCTGTTCTTCGCTGGTGCGCGGCACAAAGGCAATCGGATCATCGCCGGGCGGGTCGCCCAGCGCGGGTGCGGCGGCGCAGAGCGCCACCGCGATGAAGTTACTCGCTTTCTTCCATGGTCGCCGCGTTGAGCTGAATATAATTCGCTTCGCCAATGCGGTCGAACAGCTCAAGCTGGGTTTCCAGGAAATCGATGTGACCTTCCTCATCAGCAAGCAGTTCCTCGAAAATCTTCATGCTGACGTAATCGTCAGCCTCTTGGCAGACACCGCGTGCTTCGCGATAGAGCTTGGCGGCGGAATGTTCGGCGGCAAGGTCGGCTTCCAGCGTTTCACGCGGCGTCTCACCAATTTTCAGCGGGTCGAGCTTTTGCAGGTTCGGGTGGCCTTCGAGAAAGATAATTCGTTCGATCAGCTTGTCCGCGTGATGCATCTCTTCGATGCTTTCCTCGCGGGATTTCGCGGCCATCTTGGCCAGACCCCAATCGTCCTGGAGACGGAAATGCAGCCAGTATTGGCTGACCGCGGTCAATTCGTGACGCAGCGCCGTGTTCAGGTATTCAATAACCTTGTCGTTGCCCTTCATGATGAACGTCCTTCTCTTGCTGACTGCGCAGGTTGCACAGGTCTGGCGGGACCCCGACCCTATCATCCTGGCGCATCGTCGCAACGAAGTGCGAAATGCAGCCCCCGCATTCCGGGGATTTCCCGAGCGCGTGGTAGACGCGCCCGGGGGTGATGATCGACTGCGCATCCGCGGCGCGCATCCAGTCGATCGCGGCTTGAATGTCGCGGTCCGTGATATGCTGGCAGTGACAGACGATCATCTTCTTCGCTCCGGCTTACTGGAAAACGGCGTCGGGATTGTCGAGGCTGTCGGACCCCTCGAAGGCAATCTGACCAAGGCCCATCTTGGCGACGATGCGTTCGATCGTCGCGGTCTGGTCAATCAACCCGTCGATCGCGGCCATGATGATCGCTTCACCTTCCGCGTTGCCCGGTGCAAGCATCTGGTCATAGGCCATGCCACCTTCGGCGGTGTCCGAGAGGTCCGTCATGGCGACCATGGTCGAATCCTGCTTTGCCTTCATCTCGGCATCGAGATCGGCATCGGTGGCCGCGACGAGGTCAGAGTGCGACGCCCCCTCGACCGTGGAGCCGTCAACGCGGGTGTAGGACCCGAGATAGACGTTCTGCACGCCCAGCCCATCGTTGTAATGCGAGCGGTGGGTGTTGTCGGAGAAGCAATCATGCTCTTCCTCCGGGTCGTTCAGCAGAAGACCAAGGCGCATGCGTTCACCGGCCTGTTCGCCGTAGGACAGGCTGCCCATCCCGGTCAGGATCGCGGCGATGCCGGCGTCTTCGTCTGACAGCACGGTTTCGCGCGCTTCGCCGGAGTCGCCCCAAGCCGCGCGCGCGGCGGCAAGCGTGTCTTCCGACGGGGACGCGATCAGGGCGTTGACCGCGTCGTTCAACGTCTGGGCGGTTGTCAGGCTGTCTTCGTAGCCGGCACGGGCAATGTCGGCATAAGTGGTGAGAACGTCGCCCTTCGTTGCGGCGAAGGCGGGAACGGCCGCGAGAACGAGCGCTGTTGCCGTGAGTGTCGTGTGTTTCATAACTGTCCCTTGTCGATTGGGTTCACTGTGATGAAATATACTTGATAGATTTACTCTGGAAAGTAAAACCGACAAATTTAGTCAGCTTTAGACTTGTTCCAAACCGGTGTCCTTTGGCGGGCGTCCGCAAACGGAATGAGCGGCCCCTGGGGCCGCTCATGCATGGTTTCTCGATCTGGGGAGGGGCGTTGCCCCTCGCCGCGCGCGCGGGCGCGCGTCTCACACCAAGGTATTTGGAAATCGATGAAGGATCACAGGAACCCCGGGAGCCAGAGCACCAGCGCCGGGAAGGCGATGACGATGGCGACCACCGCGATGTCGGAGAGAATGAAGGGGATCACGCCCCGGAACACCTGTACGACGCTAACATATTTGCTCGCCACGTTTTTTATCACGAAGACGTTCAGCCCGACCGGGGGTGTGATCATGCCGATCTCGAGCAGTTTCACCACCAGAACGCCGAACCAGACGAGGTCGATGTGTTGGGCTTCGAGCACAGGGAGGAACACGGGGAGCGTGACCAGCATCGCCCCGAACGGCTCCATGAAGGTGCCAAGGGCGAGGTAGATCGCCACGATGATGAACATGAGGCCGACATAGCCGATCTCGGAGCTGGCCACGGCCTGCGAGATGAAGCTTTGCAGGCCCGAGAGGCCCAGGAAACGGGTGAACATCGTGGCGGCGAAGCCGATGATCAGGAGCGAACCGGTGGTGGTCACGGTTTCGATCAGGGAGCGCGAGATTGCGGTCCATGTCAGCTTTCCCGTGGCCCCGGCGACGAGGAAAGTGCCGAGCGCCCCGATGGCGCCTGCTTCGGTTGCGGTGAACAGGCCGCTGAACAGCCCGCCGAACACGAGAATGATGAGCGCGAGCACCGGCAGGAGCGACAGGAACACCTTCGCCCCTTCGCCTTTGTCCACCTCGGCGCGGGGCGGGATGATGTCGGGGCGCAGAAGGCTTATGGTCAACACGACGATGGTATAGGCGATGGCGGTCGCGATGCCGATGCTGATGCCGCCGAGGAACACTTTGGTCACCGATGTTTCGGCGATGATTCCGTAGATGATCATCAGGATCGAGGGGGGGATCAGCGCCCCGATGGTGCCTCCCGCCGCGATCGCGCCGGAGGCGATCGAGGGGCGGTAGCCGGCCTTGACCATCTCGGGGATGGCGATGCGGCCCATGGCGGCGGCGGTTGCGATGGACGAGCCAGAGAGGGCGGCGAAGCCGGAACAGGCGAAGATCGAAGAGATTGCGAGACCCCCCGGCAATCGGGCGAGGAGCACCTTGGCCGCATCGAACAGGCCCGCGGTCAGCCCGGTGTGAAAGGCGACGAAGCCCATCAGCAGGAACATGGGAACCGCGCTCATGGTCCAGCTTGCGACGAAGCTGTAAGGCGTGTTCTCAAGGATCCCCATGGCGGGTTTGATGCCGATCATCGCCCAGATGCCGGAGAAGGACACGATGATCAGGGCCAGCGCGACGGGCAGGCGCATGATCAGCAGGATGCCAAGGGCGACGACACCCCAGATACCGATCTCGACGCTCATGTGTTTGCCTCGTCAAGTTTGTTGCCAAGGCTCGGCACGGCGTAGCCGACCGCGAGCAGGGCCGCGACAACAGCCGCGAGGGTGAAGCCCACGGGGGCGAAATAGAAGGAATGCCAGACCGGCATTTTATAGGTGGCGATTTCAACGAGCGTGCCGACGCGGGTTTCCGAGATCGCCTTGTCCCAGTTGGTCCAGGCAAGGAAGCTATAGATGACTGCGGCGATCAGCATCACCATGATATCCGAGAGGCGGCGCATTCGGTCAGACAGGGCGAAATCAATGAGTTCGACGGAAATCATCTGGCGGCGCAGTTCGAGCCAGCCGAGGGGCAGAAAGGCGAGCGCGGTCATGTAATAGCGCGCGACGATTTCGGGGACCGTGTTCATCGAGATACGGAAGACGTTGCGCAGGGCCACGTCCAGCGAGATATGGAGCATCATCGCCACGACAGCGAAGGCCCCGATAAATCCCATGATCCGCGCGATCCACATGGCGGACGTGATCAGATGTTTCATGGTCCCACCCAATTAAAAGGGGCCCCGGCCCGCTGTCGGGCCGGGGCGGAGGCGATTACATGCCGTAGGTCGAGAAATCGACGTCAGACCAGATCTCGTCCCACGCGCGTGCGGCGAGCGCTTCGGGGTCGGTGCCCACCTCGGCCACGACACCTTCCCACTTTTCGATCAGGGCCGCGAAATCGGCGGCAAGCGGGTTTGCCTCGACGCGCGATTGCACGTCGCTTTCGGCAAAGGCGTTGGATGCGGAGAGGAATTCTTCGCTCGGCTCATTGTCGGCGATCCCGGCTTCGGCCACGGCAGCGTTCGCTTCATCCGGCATCTGGTAGGCCCAGCGGTCGGTGAGCTGCGGGTCACCGCGGTTGGCGGCTTTCGCAAATTGCTCGCGCTGGTCGACCGACATATCGGCCCAGGTGTCGGCGGCGACGGTGAAGTTCGAGGTCACGTGGTAGGTGCCCAGCGGAACGCGTAGCACGTGGGTCGCAACATCAACCAGACGATAGGACAGCATGTCCGCGATCGAGGCCATGGTGCCATCAATGGTCCCCTGGCTCATCGCTTCGAAGGTTTGGCCCACCGGCAGGTTCACCGGGGTTGCGCCGAAGTTCTCAGCCCAACGCGAATAGGGCGCGCCGCCGGAGCGAAGACGCATGCCTTGCAGATCGTCCAGCGTTTCAACCGGTTGCGTGGTCATCAGAACATAAACATCCGACGAGCCCGCCCCGAGGAACACGCCGCCGAAGTCTTTGTATTCCTGCTGGCAGGGGTCGCAATTCACGACCCATTCGGTCATGGCCCAAGCCATCGCGTGCGGGTTCCGCCCGGCGAGCGCGATGTCACCGGCAACACCGGTTTGCGGGAAATCCGCCGCGAAATAGAGCGGCAGCGAGTTGCCGACCGCGGCGAGGCCGGTTTGAAGGGCATCCTTCATCTGCGGAAGCGATACCACTTCGGGTCCGACCACGTTGGCGGTCATGTCGCCACCGCTTTCCTCGGCAAGGAATTCGGCGAATTTGCCATACATGTAGGCCGCCGGGTGCGCCGGCGGGGCCGCCGGGGCCGCGACGAACGATTGCGCCTGGGCGACGGCGGTGAAGGAAAGTGCGGCTGCAAAAGCAGTACCGGTCAGGTTCCAAAGTTTCATGGGGTCTCCTCCCTTTATGTTGCGTCCTTAAAGATCCAAGAGTTTCTTGGCATTTTCCTTGAGGATGAGCGGACGCACCTCATCCTTGAAGGGTGCCTTCTCAAAGTCGGCAAGCCAACGGTCCGGCGTGATCGCCGGCCAGTCGGAGCCGAAAAGCATCTTTTTCTTGAGAAGGGAATTTGCGTATTTCACCAGGATTTCCGGGAAGTACTTGGGCGACCAGCCGGACAGGTCAATGTAGACGTTCGGCTTGTGCTGAGCGACGGCCAATGCCTCTTCCTGCCATGGGAAGGACGGGTGGGCCATGATGATCTTGAGATCGGGGAAATCCACCGCGACATCGTCGATGGACATCGGGTGGGAATACTTCAGACGCATGCCCATGCCGCCATGCATCCCTGATCCGACGCCGGTCTGCCCGGTGTGAAACAGCGTGATGACGCCTTCTTCTTCGAGCACTTCGTAGAACGGGTAGGCCATCCGGTCGTTGGGCCAGAACCCCTGAAGCGTCGGGTGGAATTTGAAGCCCCGCACGCCGAAATCGCGGATCAGACGGCGCGCTTCGCGCGCAGCCATCTTGCCCTTCCAAGGGTCGATCGAGGCGAAGGGGATCAGGATGTCGTCATTCTCCGCGCAGAGCTCGGCCACTTCTTCGTTGGAATAGCGGTTGAAGCCGGTTTCGCGTTCGCTATCGACCGGGAAGATCACCGCCCCGATCTTGCGCTCACGGAAATACTGGGCGGTCTGCGGCACGGTCGGCAGCATACCGTCAGCCCCGGCGGGGTTGCCAAAGTAGCTCGCCATCCCCTTCTGGAATTCGATGTATCCGTCATCGCGGTCGTGGCGACAGGGTTCTTCCGCATGGGTGTGGATGTCGATTGCGATCAGCTCGTCAAGATTGAGAGGCATGAGTGTCCAGTCCTGTGAGTTTTTTCAGCAGCCCGATAAGCGTTTCGATCTCGTCGGGCGAAAGATAATTCCGTTCATCGTGGTGGTGTTCGATGAACGCGGTCCGGTTGGCGGCCACGAACCGCTGGCCCTCGGGGCTAAGCGACAGGCGCACGGCGCGGCGGTCATCAGCCGGGGTGGCCCGTGACACCAGTCCCCGATCGACAAGCCGCCCGGTGAGCTTTGTCATATGGGCGGGCTTGATCGACAGAATGCGCGCGACCGCGCCTTGCCGCAGCCCGGGGTTCAGGCCGATGACCCATAACACGGTGAATTCGCCGGGTTTCAACCCATGTCCACCAAGGGAATCGAAGAAGCGTTCGAACACCTGAATTTGCGCGACCCGTAACAGAAAGCCGAGCGAATCCGAAATCTCGCCAAGCTCGATCTTGTCCACGTCCGGTTGACGGGTCAGCGCATCGGTCATCAGCCCCCCGGTCGGGCGACCTTGCCCGCTTTCTTGTTGAGGAAGGCATTAAGGCGTTCTTCCGCCTCGGGGCTGGTGGCGGTGAAAGAGGCGATGAAGCTTTCGACGAAAAGACCATCGTCGGCCCCCATGTCCTGAATACGGGGAAGCGCGTTGATCACCGCGTAATTCGATATTTCGGCATTGGTGGCGGCTTGGGCGGCCAGCGCGACGGCCTTTTCAAGGGCGGCGCCTTCGTCGACCACATACTGCACGATGTTCCATGTCTCGGCGGTGTTCACGTCCACCGAGCGGCCCGTCAGCATCATGTCGGTCATGCGGGCAACCCCCATGAGGCGGGCCGAGCGGACCGAGGCACCGCCGCCCACGAAAATGCCGCGCTGACCTTCGGGGAGCGCGAAAAAGGCGGTGTCGTCGGCCACCCGCACATGGACGGAAGACGCCAGCTCAAGCCCGCCACCGACAACCGCGCCATGCAGCGCGGCGAACCACGGCAGTTTGCCTTTTTGAATCCAACCGAAGACCTCGTGCCAGCGGCGCGAGCCGTGGACACCTTCGAAGGGGGTCTTCTTCACGTGTTCGGCAAGGTCCAGACCGGCGCAGAAATGCGGCCCATGTCCATAAATCACGCCTGCCTTGGCTTCATCTTCGGCCCGGCGAACGAGCAGGGCCAGCTCTTCGACGAAGGCATCCGAGATCGCATTGCGCTTCTCGGGCCGGTTCAGGCCGAGAATGGCCACGTTTTCCCGGACCTCGTAGGTCAGGTAAGTCAGCTTTTCCACATGTCCTCCCATGCGACTCACGTCTTGAGTCGCGGATTTACTATTGACGTATTTAGTTTCCGCGTAAACTATTTTCTCAAAGGCGACAATTGCGGCGCCGAGGGAGGACCGAATGACAAATGCTCCGATGCGCCCGGTGGCGCTGTGGACCCCCGTGATCAAGTCAGAGACACGGGACGATGGAACGATTCTGGTGTGGCAGGACGAGCCGCTGGGTGCGTATCCGACGCGAATCACCGATCGGATTGATCATTGGGCCATAACGGTGCCGGACCGGGTCTGGATGGCGGAACGCGCCATGGGTGAAGAGGCGTGGCACAGCGTCACTTATGGCGAGCTGCGCGACCGCGTGCGCGCGATTGGCCAAGCGTTGCTTGATCTTGGCCTGTCGACCGAGCGGCCCCTGGTGATCCTGTCGGGCAATTCGGTGGCGCATGCCCTGATGGCGCTGGGCGCGCAGTATGTCGGCGTGCCCTCGGCGGCGATTGCGCCGGCCTATGCGTTGGTATCGACCGACTTTGGCAAGCTTCGGGGGGTGCAGGAACAGATCACGCCGGGCGCGGTGTTCTGCGACCATCTTGAGCCGTTTGAGCCGGCGATCAAGACAGTTTTTCCCGATCTGCCGCGTCTTGGGCTTGATGGTCCCGGGCTTGCCCTGTCGTGGGATGATCTGCTTGCGACGCCGGTGACCAAAGCGGTCGATGCGGCCAATGCGGCGATCACGCCCGATACCGTGGCAAAGTTCATGTTCACCTCGGGCACCACAGGGTCGCCCAAGGCGGTGATCCAGACCCAGCGCATGCTGTGCGCCAACATCGAACAGGTCACCGATTGCTATGCCTACCTGCGCGATGAGCCGCCCATGGTGCTTGACTGGGCGCCGTGGAACCATGTTGCGGCGGGCAACCTGATGTTCAACATCGTGCTTTACAATGGCGGCACCTTTCACATCGACGCGGGTCGCCCGACGAAGGACATGATCCACGAGACGATCCGCAACCTGCGCGAAATCAAGACGAACTGGTATTTCAACGTGCCCGCCGGGTTCGAGATGATCCTGCACGCGATGGAAAGCGATCCGGGCTTCGCCAAGCATTTCTTCTCGGAAATGAAGCTGATGTATTACGCGGGCGCGGCGATGGCGCAGCATACATGGGATGATCTGAAGCGGGTGGCGGTTCAGACCACGGGTGAAGAAATCCTGCTTGCCACCGGTCTGGGCGCAACGGAAACCGCGCCTTTCGCGCTGTTTCAGAGCGATCCTCAGGACAGCCCGGGCAACATCGGCGTGCCGGCCAAGGACCTGACGCTCAAGCTTGTGCCGAACGAGGGCAAGCTTGAGGCGCGGGTCAAGGGGCCGAACATTACGCCGGGTTATTGGCGCAACGAGACGCTGACGAAAGAGGCCTTTGACGATGAAGGGTTCTACATGCTTGGCGATGCGCTTCGGTTCGCGACGCCGGGGGATCCTTCGAAGGGGTTTTTCTTCGACGGGCGCGTGGCCGAGAATTTCAAGCTTCAGACCGGGACATGGGTGTCGGTCGGTGCGGTTCGCGCGAAGCTCACCGATGCGCTGGGCGGTCTCGCGCGCGACGTGGTGCTTGTCGGCGATGGCGAGGAAAAGCTGGGCGCGCTTTTGGTGCCGTTCCGACCAGAGATGGAAAAGCTGGTGACGGGCGGTGCGGAGATGGCGGATGCCGAGCTGTTTGCCCACCCCGTGCTTGCCGAGGTGATCGCCGAGCGGCTGGGGGCCTATAACGCCAAGGCGACAGGGTCGTCGATGCGGGTGCCGCTGGCGATGGTACTGGTCGACCCGCTGGATCTCGACAAGGGCGAGGTCACCGACAAGGGGTCGGTGAACCAGCGCGCGGTTCTGCGCGAACGCGCGGAATTGGCCAATGCGCTTTATGGCGATGACCCGAGGGTGATTCACGCCAAGCGCCCCTGATCGCGAAGTCTTTGACACCGACCCCGCGTTGTATACATTCGCGTGTATACACGGGAGGTGAAATGACCAGCGACAAGGGCAATACCAACGCGAAACGGGCCGCATACGACCTGCGGCAGCGGATCATCAAGGGCGAATTGCCCGGTGGCACCCGGCTTTTCGAAGTCGCGCTGGCCGAAGAGCTTGACGTGTCGCGCACGCCGGTGCGCGAGGCGATGAGCCGCTTGGCGGAAGAGGGGCTTTTGGAGCGTGCGCCAAGCGGCGGCTTTGTCGTGCGGTCCTTTACCCACCGCGACGTGGTCGATGCGATCGAGTTGCGCGGTGTGCTTGAAGGCACCGCGTTGCGCCTGACAGCCGAGACGGGTGTGGCGGGCGAGGCGATCACGGCCATCAGCGCGCTGGTGGACCAGATTGACGCCTGTTTCGCCGATCCCGGCCTGCCCGATCTCGACCTGTATTCCGAGCTGAACGCCAGTTTTCATGACGATATGGCGGCGCTCTGCCCGTCTGCCATTGTGCAAAGCGAGTTGGAGCGGGTGAAGTCGCTTCCTTTCGCGTCGCCTTCGGCTTTCGTGTTCCGTCAACGTGACCGCGCGGGGATGTTACAATCGCTGATCCTGGCGCAGGCGCAGCATCGCGCGATGATCGAGGCGATCGCGTCGCGAGAAGGCGCGCGGGCCGAAGCCTTGGCGCGCGAACATGCCCGAATCGCCCGAAACAATCTTGAAGCCAAGGCGTTCGGTGCAGATTACCAGCATCCGGCCATGGCCCTCGTGATCGAGTAAACCCACAGCTCGCATACATTTTCCGGTGAATATTGCCGAAAATTCGGAATTCCCCTTGCAATTCGCGCAGCACATGGCATCCATGTATACAATTTTGCTGTAAGGGAGGACACCATGGCAAAAACCCTCGAACAAATCATGCAGTCCGAAAACATCATTGATCGGCTGCGAAACTCCAAGACCGGGATGTATGTCTACCCGGTCGTGGCCCCCGAATTCACCAACTGGCGGTCCGAGCAGAACGCATGGCGTGACTCGGTGGTTCTGTATGACCAATCGCACCACATGGACGAGGTGACGATCGAAGGCCCGGATGCGGAAGCCTTCCTGTCGCACGTTGGCATCAACTCGTTCGCCAACTTCGGCACCGACGTGGCCAAGCACTTTGTGCCGGTGACGCCGGCGGGCCACGTGATCGGCGACCACATCATCTTCCGCCTGGAAGAGCAGAAATTCCTCACCGTGGGCCGCGCCCCGACCTCGAACTGGATCATGTTCCAGGCCGCGATCGGCAAGTGGAACGTGAAGGTTTCCCACGATCCGCGCTCGGATTCGCGCCCGGATGGCAAGGCGATCTATCGCACCCACTACCGCTTCCAGATCCAGGGTCCGGATGCCGACAAGATCTTTGAAAAGATCAACGGTGGCCCGGTGCCGGAGGTCAAATTCTTCCGTGTCGCCGAGATCAACATCGGCTCGCGCCGGGTCAAGGCGCTGCGTCACGGTATGGCCGGTGCGCCCGGTCTGGAAATCTGGGGCCCTTACGCGGACAAGCATTACATTCAGACCACCATTGAACAGGCCGCGCGCGACGTGGGCGTCGAGATGCACAAGGTCGGCTCGCGCGCCTATTCCACCAACACGCTGGAATCCGGTTGGATCCCCTCACCGCTTCCGGGCATCTACTCCGGCGACGGCATGATGAAGGAGTACCGCGAATTCCTGACCGAAAACTCCTATGAAGCCAGCGGTTCGATCGGCGGCTCCTTCGTGGCCGACAACATCGACGACTACTACGTCAATCCCTTTGAACTTGGATACGGGTTCTACATCGGCTGGAAGAAGGACGACTTCATCGGCAAGGACGCGCTTGCGAAACTGAAAGACGCGCCGACCAACCGCAAGAAGGTGACGTTCGAGTGGAACGCGGAAGACGTGATCAAGGTCATCGGGTCGTCCTTTGCGCCGGGTGAGAAGAACTACAAGTGGATCGATTTCCCGCAGCCCAACTATGCGTCGTCCTCGGCCGATATGGTCATGCACGGCGACAAGATGGTCGGGATGTCGATGTTCAACGGCTATTCGTTCAACGAACGTTGCATGCTGTCGCTGGGTGTCGTCGACCAATCGGTCGAAGAGGGCGATGTGCTTGAAATGATCTGGGGCGAACCGAACGGGGGCTCTGAGAAGACCTCGACCGAGCCGCACGAGCAAACGACGATCCGCGTGCGGGTGTCGCCGACGCCGTATTCGACGGAAGCGCGCACCAACTATGCCGATAGCTGGCGGACCAAGAGCTGAGGCTCTGAATTTCGGGCAGGGCGGTGATCATCGCCGCCCTGTTCACGATACCGAACGCAGACCGTCGCGCTCCTGCTTTCGGTGCCTCCATAGCCAAAGCTTATGGAGTAACGCGCGAATGTGATTTGTGCGTCCCGGACTTGGTCCTAGGTTTTGGCGGTGTGCCGTCCTAGGGTGGGGACAGCAAATCTAAACCTTTGGGAGGTAATGAAATGATCCATACACTTCGCACCGCGGCTGCTGCCGCCGCGCTGACCGTCGCCGCCACGGCCCCCGGCCTTGCGGAAACTGTCAAATTCGCTCACTGGGTGCCGCCCGCGCACACGCTGACCGCATCCACGATCGAACCGCTGGCTGCCGCCGTGGAAGATGCGGGCATCGAGATCGAGGTTTACCCGGGTGGTGAACTGGGCGCAGGCCCGCTTGAGCAATACGTTCGTGTTGTGCAGGGCGTCGCCGATGTCGTCTGGGGCCTTCAGGGCTATACCTCGTCGCAATTCCCGCTGACCATGTTGTCGGAACTGCCGGGCGCGAAGCCCGAGGACATGACCGGCTACGACATGATCTGGAACGCCTATGAAGCCGGTCAGCTTGCCGGCGAGTTTCCGGGCACCGTGCCGCTCGCCCTGTGGCTGTCGGAACCGAACGTGTTCATCATGAAAGACGTCGATGTCCGCACGCCGTCCGACCTTGATGGTCTGAAAATCCGCGTGTCGGGGTCTGCCGCCGCAGCCGCTGTTGAATCGCTCGGCGCTACCCCGGTGCAAATGCCGGCAGGCGAAATCTACAACTCGCTTCAAACCGGGTTGATCGACGGTGTCATCACCGGCGCTTCGGCCATCGGTGACTTCAAGCTGGACGAGGTGGCCAACAGCTACACGCTCAACGCGCCGCTCGGCCATATCTCGTTCTACGTCGTGATGAA
Source organism: Maritimibacter sp. (assembly GCA_011389895.1). Classification (GTDB taxonomy): domain Bacteria; phylum Pseudomonadota; class Alphaproteobacteria; order Rhodobacterales; family Rhodobacteraceae; genus Maritimibacter. Next base: position 53,619 of record JAABTN010000011.1, read on the forward strand.
CGAAGGCAAGTATAACGGCCTCGACGACGAACAGAAGGCAGCGCTTGATGCCATCGCCGGTCGCGAGCTTTCGAAATCGGCGGAAGAGGGCTGGTATGCCCGCGCAGAGTCGGTGATCGAATCGATCAGCGCGATGGACGACAACACCGTCTACACGCTGTCCGACGAAGAGCGCGCGGCGTTCGAAGAACTCACCTACCCGATCCGTGATCGCGTTGTGGGCGAAGTCGGCGGCGCAGACGTGCTTGCCACCATGCGCGGCGAGTAAAACTTGCTTCACCGCATCAACTCTTGGGCAGACAGGCTTATCCGCCTGGCTGCCCTTGTCGGCACGGTCGGCCTCGTGGTTGAGGTCACCGTGATCCTTGTCGATGTGATCGGACGTTTCTTTGGAACGCCGCTCACAGGGGCGCAGGATCTGACCGCGATGGGGCTGACCCTGATCGTGTTCGGGGGAATGGCGCTTTGTGACAAGGTGGGGGGGCACGTGAACGTGGACCTGTTCGAAGGCAGCATGCCGCGCTGGATGATCTGGACGGGCGATTTCGCCTCGGCAGTGATCGGGGCGGTGATCTTTCTCGGGATCGCGTGGACAACGTGGCAATCCATTGTCCTGATGCGTTTTCAGCTGGGCATCGTTCAGACCACGAATATCATCGACCTTCAATTCGATTGGTTCAAATCCGCCATCGTCGTGATGTGTCTTATCACCGCGTTCGGCATGATCCTGCGCGCTGTCGGTCTGATCGTGACGGGTGAAACCGGGCAGGAAAGCAAGGGGCACGCATGAGCGTTGAACTGATCGGGCTCATCGGCCTCATTTCACTTTTTCTTCTTCTGGGTCTTCGCATCCCCGTGGCCTTCGCGATGTTCGCGGTGGGCTTTGTCGGGGTGTCGATCCTGAATTCGCCGCAAGCGGCGCTGAGCCAGTTGGCGTCTGACAGCTTCTCGCTCGCCGGGCGTGTCGAGCTTGTCGTGGTGCCGCTGTTCATCCTGATGGGGAACGTGGCGACCGAAACGGGGATGAGCCGAAAATTATATGACGCGGCCTATGCCTGGATCGGATCGGTCCGGGGCGGGTTGGCGTCGGCAACGGTCGTGGCCTGTGGCGGCTTTGCCGCCCTGTCGGGGTCTTCCGTTGCCTCGGCGCTCACGATCGGGCGTGTGTCGCTCGCGCAGATGAAGCGGTTCGATTACGACGACCGCCTGTCGACCGGCGTGGTTGCGGCAGGGGGCACGCTTGGCATCCTGATCCCGCCCTCGACCGGATTCGTGATCTACGCGCTTTTGACGCAGGAATCCATTGGCCGCTTGTTTCTTGCCGGTGTTCTGCCCGGTCTCTTGCTGTTGTCGATGTTCATCCTGACGATCCTGATCCTGACGTGGTTCAAGCCCGAGATGGGGCCCAAGGGTCCGTCGACCTCGTTCACCGAAAAGATGAGATCCACCGGCGGTGCGGCCCCCATACTTTTGGTGATCGTTCTGACCATCGGCGGGATTTATACCGGGATCTTTTCGCCGGTCGAAGCCTCGGCGGTCGGGGCCGGGCTGGTGATCCTGTTCGGAACCCTGATGGGCAATCTCACGCTGGCGAAATTCTGGAAGGCCGCGCAGGATAGCGTTGTGACCACCGCCACCGTCATGCTGATCCTGATCTCGGCCTACATGATCAAGACGTTTCTTGCCCTGAGCCAGATCCCCCTGTGGCTTGGCACCTATCTTGAAGCGCTGGCGATCCCGGTTCTGGGTGTGCTGGCGATCATGCTGGCGATCTACCTGATCCTGGGCTGTTTCCTTGAAGGGTTCGCCATGATGGTGCTGTCGATGCCGATCTTCTTCCCGGTGGTCCAGCAACTTGGGATCGACCCGATCTGGTTCGGGGTGCTGGTCGTGCTGACGCTGGAGATGGGTCTGATTTCGCCGCCGGTCGGGTTGAACGTCTTTATCGTGAAATCCGTCGCACCGGATGTGTCTCTGGCCAAGATGTTCCGGGGTGTTGCGCCCTTCTGGGTCGCGATGTTCCTCACGCTGGTAATCCTGGTGGCGTTTCCGCAAATCGCGCTGTTCCTGCCGAATACGATGATCCAATGACCGTTGTGTTGATCCCCGGGCTGCTCTGTGACCGGTTCTGTTGGGAGCCGGTGTTGGAGCGGATGCCGGACGCGACCGTGGCCGAGCTATCGTCGCAGGACAGCATCGAACAGATGGCGGTCGATTGCCTTGCCATTTCCGAGGGGCTATTGGAGGTTGCCGGGCATTCCATGGGCGCGCGCGTGGCGATGGAAATGGCCCGGATCGCGCCCGGGCGGGTGCGGCGTCTGGCGCTTTTGGACACCGGGATACATCCGCTCAAGGAGGGCGAGGTCGAGAAACGGGCCGAGATCGTGCAGTTCGCGCATGACAAGGGGATGGCCGCGTTGGCCGCGCGCTGGTTGCCCCCGATGGTCTACGAGAAGAACCAGACACCGGAGCTGATGGCCGCGCTCACCGAGATGGTGATGCGCCGTGACCCCGATATTCATGAGCGTCAGATCCGCGCGCTGGTCGATCGCCCGGATGCAAGCGCATATTTGCCCGAGATCACCTGCGAGACCCTTTTGATGGTCGGGCGGCAGGACCAATGGTCGCCGGTCAACCAGCACGAAGATATGCTGAAGCTTCTGCCCAACGCCCGCCTTGAGGTGATCGAGAATGCCGGTCATTTCGCGCCGGTGGAACAGCCTGCCGCAGTGGCCGATGTATTGGTGCCGTTCCTGAGGAATTGAGCGATGTTTTTCCTGATGGAGAACCTGCATCACCCCGGCAAGCAGGCGGAGCGCGACCGGCTTCGCCCGACGCACCGCGATTGGGTCACCTCGGGCGGCAATGGCCTGTGTTCGGTGTTGATCGGCTCGGCCCTGTGGGATGATGCGGGCGCGGCGATCGGGCATTGGGGTGTGCTGGAAGCCGACACGGCAGAGGCCGCGCGTGCCTTTGCCGAAGGCGACCCGTTTCACGCCGAAGGGGTCGTGCGCACCCTGAAGCTCACCCGGTTGGCGGATGGGTTTCAGGCGGACCGGATCGCCACGCGCATGTCGGGCTGAGGAGGCGTCAAACCTCGCCCGCCTCGGCAATCTTTTCGCGCAGGATCCGCAGAAACTCGGCAATGGCCGCGCTGGGCGGGTCGTCGCCAAAGCGCGTGACCCCGATCGAGACGCGCGATCCGGGAAGGGTGATATCCACCGGCTTCAACGCGCTTCGCAGGTTTTTCAACGCCGCGCGCCCATAGCACAAAAGGGCGATGGATTGGCTGGCAACGATCATCTGTTCGGCATTTGAAAAGCTGAACATCTCGGCGGATTGGGCGGGCGGGATCGTGCCCGCTTCGCGAAACACCCGGTCAAAAAAGGACCGGATCGGCGTGCCGTGGGGGGCGACGATCCATTGTTCATCGGCAAGCTCTCGGATCGACGGGCTTCGGGTATGAACCGGGTGATCGGCGCGGGCGATCATAAGGTAGTCCTCGTGATACAGATGCTCTTCGCGAAACCCCGGAAGCGGCGAGGGGTCGCGCAACACGCCGATGATCAGGTCGATCTCGCCCCGCTTCATCGCTTCGGCCAAGGTTTCATACCCGCCCGGCACGGCGACGAGGTGAACCAGAGGATGGTCGCGCGTGATTTGCCCGAAGGCGTCGAGCACCATGGATTGGCCGGAAAACGGTAGCATCCCGACCGACACGCGGCCCACGAGCGCATCGCCGGTGGCGTCAAGGAGGGCGGGGATATCTGCAAGGGTCGCCGCGATCCGGTCCCACAGGGCGGCCAGCGCGCGGGCGGCGTCGGTGGGTTCCAACCCGGTCTGGCGGCGGTGAAACAGGGTCGGGCTGACGTAATCCTGACAGGCGGTGAGAGATTGGCTGACCGCCGGTTGGCTGATCCCCAACGCCCGCGCGGCACCGGATGCGGTGCCCGAGCGGACCACGGCAGAGACCGCGCGCAGGTGACGCCAGCGCAGCAGACGGGGCAGCCGCGCGGGGCCCGCGTTGCCAAGCGGCCCCCGTTCGACCGCCTCCATGTCGGCCGCAATCCGGCGGCATTGCGCGATCACGATGTCGCCCATCGCGGTGGGTTCGGACCCGGACCAGCCGCGTTGAAAAAGCGTCACGCCCAACCGTTCCTCGGCATCGTGGAGCGAGCGCGAGAAGGCCGGTTGTGACAGCGCGACGGAATCGGCGGCATCCGACACCCGCCGATGTTCGGACAGGGACCGGATCACGCGCACGTGACGGGCCGACAGCGGGAGCACTTGCCTTTGCATAGTGATATTATAAGCGAAACGATTAGCAATATACAGACTGCGCATAAGCGCGCGACGCGGCGGCCCCCTATATCCATGTCAACGAATTAGGGAGACTTCCGAAATGTGCGCCAAAACGCTTGAAGACCGTCTGACGGGCTATGACAGCCCCTTTGCCATGCTTTATGAAAACCAGATGGGGCGCTACCCCTTCCCGATCGAAGGCGAATACACCCACTGGGCCGAAGAACAGCGCGCTTGGCGCGAAGGCGTCGCGCTGATGAACCAGAGCTTCCACATGACCGATCTCTACGTGAAGGGGCCGGATGTGATGAAGCTGCTTTCGGATATTTCCGTCAACAGCTATGCCAAGTTCGGCAAGGGCAAGGCCAAGCAGATCGTCTGTGTCAACTATGATGGCTACCTGATCGGCGATGCGATTGTTTTCGGGCTTGAGGACGACGAAGTGAACATCGTCGGCCGCCCGATCGTGCCGAATTGGGTGCAGTATCACGCGGAAACCGGGGGTTATGATGTCACCGTCACGCGGGATGAGCGAAAGCTGGATGACCCGGACAACCGTCGCCTGACCTACCGCTACGAGGTGCAGGGACCGCTGGCGCTCGACCTTCTGAACAAGGTCAACGAAGGGGGCGCGCTGACCACCAAGTTCTTCAACATGGGCGAGATCACCATTGCGGGCTGCAAGGCGCAGACCCTGTCCCACGGGATGGGCGGGGCGCAGGGTCTGGAAATCTGGGGTCCGTTTGATGAGGGTGACAAAGTCAAGGCCGCGCTGATCGAGGTGGGCCGTGAATTCGGTCTGCGCCTTGTCGGATCGCGGGCTTATGCGTCGGCGGCGGCGGAAAGCGGTTGGGTGCCCTCGGTGCTTCCTGCGATCTATACCGGCGACAAGATGAAGCCCTATCGCGAATGGCTTTCGGCCACTGCGTTCGAGGCGATTTCCACCCTTGGCGGGTCGATGAAGACCGGCAATGTGGAAGATTACTACATGACGCCGTGGGATGTGGATTATGGCCGGGTGGTCAAGTTCGACCATGATTTCATCGGGCGTGGCGCGCTTGAACAAATGGCCGATGGCCCGCATCGCCAGAAAGTCACGCTCGTCTGGAACCATGACGATGTGCAGGCGGTCTATGCCGGGCAGTTGGGCCACGAAGACCTGCCCACAAAGAACATGGATTTCCCGGCGGCGCATTATGCCTCCTACCCCTATGATCTGGTCACGCGGGATGGGAAAACGGTGGGAATCAGCATCGCCCCGGCATACTCGGCCAACGAGAAAGCATGGATCAGCCTGGCGATTTTGAACCCCGAAGTGGCGGAAACCGGCACGGAAGTGACGGTAACGTGGGGTGAGCCGGACGGTGGGTCGTCTAAACCGACGGTCGAACGGCACCGTCAGGCGCAAGTTCGCGCAGACGTGCACCCTTGGCCCATTCACGAGGCATCCCGCCTCACGTATCGTAGCCAGAGTTGAGGAGAGGAAGAATGTCCGTGGTTTCCATGATGAAAAACAACACCGCCCCGTTGAGCGACCTTCTTCAGGGTGTCTCGATCGAGGTGATGCCGCGCACCGCCGCCAAGATCGAGGATTTCACCGCGATCCTGCCCGCTGGCACGCGCGTCTACATCGCCCATATCGAGGGCACGCCGATCGAGGAAATGACCGACACCGCGAAGCGGCTCGCCGCAGGCGGGTTCGAGGTCATGCCGCACTTCCCGGCCCGGATCATGAAAGATGATGCCGAGCTCAAGGATTGGGTCGACCGCTACGTGAGCGAAGCGGGGATTGACACCGCGCTGCTTCTGGGCGGATCGCCGACCACGCCGTTGGGCAAGATCGAAAGTTCGATCCAGCTTCTGGAATCCGGGTATTTCGACGGGTTCAAGCGTCTGCATATCGCCGGGCACCCGGAAGGCAACAATGACATCGACGCCAAGGGCCAGACCACCCATGTCGACGAAGCGTTGCGCTGGAAGCAGGCCTATAACGACCGGTCCGAGGCCGAAATGGCGATCATCACGCAGTTCGCCTTTGACGCCAAGCCGGTGACGGATTGGGCCGAGCGTCTGGCGGAGATGGGTATCACCATGCCGGTGCACGCCGGGGTCGCGGGTCCGGCCAAGCTGCAGACGCTGATCAAGTTCGCCATTGCCTGTGGCGTCGGTCCGTCGCTGGGCGTGCTGCAAAAGCGGGCGAAGGATTTGACCAAGCTTCTTAAACCCTTCGAGCCGACCGAGGTGTTGACCGATCTGGCCGCCTACAAGGCCGGCAACCCCGACAGCCTGATCGAAAAGATCCATGTCTTCCCGCTGGGCGGGATCAAGGCGAGCGCGGAATACCTGCGCGAAAACGGGGCCTGAGCTTCAGGCCTCCCACCACTCCGAACACCCGGGCGTCCATGGGCAATCATGGGCGCCCGTTTTGCACTCGGGGTCAGGTCGATCTGCTCAAGAGCCGGTCGTGGTGCTGACGCACGAGAAACAGGCCGAAGACCAGCATGACCATTGCCACCCCGAGCACATACGCGGGGCTGGCAAAGGCGGCGTCATAGCGCGGGTAAATGGCGGCGCGGGCGAGCGATACGGTATGCATCAAGGGGTTCCAATAGAGGATATCCTGCGCGAGCTGTGGCATGTCTTCGTACATGAACAGTACCCCGGATGCGATGAACAGGGGGCGCGAGGCGAAATGCCAGATGTCGCCGATGACCGGCCCCTCCATGAAGACATAACAGGTCAGCGTGCCAAAACCGAAGCCGATGGCGGCGGTCAGCATAAGGGACGCAAGCAAAAGCCCAATGTCAAATCGCATGGCTGATCCGGTCAGGAAGGCGACCGCATAGATCAGGATGAAGAAGACGATCATCGAGACCGTGAGGTTCAGCAGGAACCGGGCAAGGATCGCGTCGAACCACGTGACGGTCGGAAACTGTAACAGCGCGTTCGTGTAGGTGAGAGATTTCTGCACCGGCCCCGTGATCGCGGCATAGACCGAAAAGGTCAGCTGGCCCGAGGCATAATACAGGATGAACGACGATCCGAGCGACGGCGCGCGTTGCAGAAGGCTGAACGCGAAACTCAGAACAAGGATCAGGATCATCGGCGACATCAGAGCCCAGAAAAAGCCGAAGGGCGATTTCCCATAGCGTGCGCCCATTTCGCGCAGGATCAGCGCCGAAACCGTGCGCAGGGTCGGAAAACTGCGGCGCGGACCGGGTCCGACCGCAGGCCTTTGCGCGGGCGGGAGCGGGAGGTCAGGGGGCTGTGTTTGGGGCATCCTGTGCAGGTATACTATCTAGAGTTGTATTGTGCTAGTATGTAGAAGGAGTGGGAAGACTTCAAACGCTTGAAAGGTATGCCTTGGCCAATGACATGAAAGCCGCGCCGACCCCGAAGCAAGGCCCCGGGGGTGACAACCCAAAGGGGAGCGGCCCGTCGGGCAAAACCCGCCGTGCGCCGATTGCCCCGGTGCTGGTGCGTCCGATGGCCCGCGCGGCGCGGCGAAAGCGGCGTCACACCTTCGTGCTCCTGTCCTTTCTCATTCTCGTTCTCGCCCCGGTGGCCGGGGTGACGTGGTATATCAATGCCCGCGCGGTGGATCAGTTCGCTTCAACCGCCGGGTTCACCGTGCGGCAGGAAGACGACAGCGCGCCCATGGCGGCGCTGAGCGGGCTGGCGCAATTCGCCGGGGCGCCGTCGATCGCGGGGGCCCTGGACGCGGATATTCTTTACGAATTCATCCAGAGCCAAAGTCTTGTCTCCCGGATCAACGCGGACCTTGATCTTCGGGGGCATTTCACCGGGCCCCATGACCAAGATCCGGTCTTCGCGCTGACGCCCGGCGGCACAATCGAGGATCTTTACCGGTACTGGGGCCGGGTGGTGCAGATCGACTATGACAGCACCACCGGGCTGATCGGGTTGGAGGTCCGCGCTTTCGACTCGGGGTTTGCCAAGACCATTGCAGAACGCATCCTTGAAGAGAGCCAGACCTTGGTCAACGATCTTAATGCGCAGGCCCGGTCCGATATGCTGCGGAGTGCCGAACAGGATGTCACGGCGAGCCTTGAGCGGCTCAGGGCGGCGCGGCAGGCCTTGGTCACGTTTCGCACCCGCACGCAGATCGTCGATCCCGAAAGCGATATCCAGACCCGGATGGGTGTTCAAAACTCGCTGCAACAGCAATTGGCCCAGGCATTGATCGACCACGATCTTTTGGCCCATTCCGCGCGCGCGGACGATTCGAGACTGGTGCAGGCAAGGTTGCGGATCGACGCCATTCGCGACCGGTTGGCGGAAGAGCGCAGCAGCTTTTCCTCGGGCGAAAGCTATGACGGGGTCGAAAGCTATCCCAACCTGATCGCGGAATATGAAAGCCTCGCCGTGGACCGGGAGTTCGCGGAAGAGACATATCGCGGGGCCCTTGCACAAAAAGAGCTGGCGGTGGCGAACGTGACGCGAAAGACCCGGTATCTGGCAACCTACGTGCGACCGACCATGGCGGAAACCGCGCTCTACCCACAGCGGGTGCAGGTCGTGTTCATGACGCTTTTGTTTTCGCTTTTGTTCTGGGCGCTTGTGACGCTGGTCTATTACTCCGTGCGTGACCGGAGCTGAGGCGATGATCAGGTTCGAAAACCTGTCGAAAAGCTTTCGGGTCATGAACCGTGCGAAGGTCGTGATCGACGATCTGACCCTGACCCTGCCCACCGGTAAGTCGCTGGGGTTGCTGGGGCGCAACGGGGCCGGGAAGACGACGCTTCTGCGAATGATATCGGGCGCGTTGGAGCCGACGCGGGGACGGATCGTGACCGATGGGTCGATCTCTTGGCCGGTTGGGCTTCGCGCGGCGTTTCATCGGGATATGACCGGGGCGCAGAACGTGCGTTTCGTGGCCCGGATCTATGGCGTCGACACCGATGAGTTGGTCGAATTCGTGCGCCATTTCTCGGACCTTGGCGATCAGTTCCACATGCCGTTCAAAACCTATTCCTCCGGTATGCGGTCGCGGATTTCCTTTGGCACCGCCATGGGGATCAGGTTCGACACCTATCTAGTCGACGAGGTCACTGCGGTTGGGGATGCCAGCTTTCGCAAGAAGAGCAAGGCGGTGTTTCTGGACCGGGTCGCCAATGCCTCGGCCATCATGGTGAGCCACCGGATGAACGATATCCGGTCGTTCTGCGATGCCGGGATTGTTCTGAATGATGGCAAGGTCGCCTATTTCGACGATGTGAACGAGGCGATCGCGGTGCATGAAGCCCAGATGACGCTGCGCTGACCCCCCGGGTTGGGGCCTGTCGCGGCAGTCATGATTAAATTCCTGTAAACAAAAGCTAATAATGGAAACAAAGGTCGTGGACGTGCCATTTTATGTGCCCGTCTCCGACATCCTGACAGGTCACAAACACCCCCATCACGAGAGCGGGGGTTCATGTGGCTATTTCATTGGAGGGCAGATTTTTCGCCGGGCTGGGGCTGCTCGATCAGGGGATCGAGCACATGGTCCTTGTCGCCGATGGCGCCGGGCTGACCCTGTTCACGGGGTCGGGGCGCAATGGCGGCCTTGCCTCTTTCACCCTGAACCCGACCGGCGGGGCCAGTGTCGCGGATACGCAGGTGTTCCACGGTGATTGGACCACCGGTGTGTCTGACAGCTTTGCCTTGGTGTCGGCCCCCGGCGGCGGGTTGGAGGCCGTGATCGGGTCGACCCAAACCGGCATGATCAGTGCCTATTCGGCCGCAACCGATGGCCAGATCGGCGCCTTGTCGACCTATGGCGGTTTCGGCCAAGGCACGCGCCCGGTGTCGATCGGGGAAAGCGGTGCCGGGGGGCTGGCCTTTGCCGGACACGACGGCACGTTGGGCTACGCCGCGCGGGGGGGAAGCGGTGATCTGACGACATGGGTCGAGATCGCGGATGACGATACCATGCATGTGGACCATGTGAGCGCGGTGGAAACCGCCATGGTCAACGGCGCCGATGTTCTGATCGTCGGCGACGCCGGAGAGGACGGGGTCACCACCTTCGTTCTCACGGGCGGTGTGCCGATCATGGCCGACAGCGCCGGGCCCGCCGACGGGATCGGGGTCATGGACCCCGCCGATATTGCGGTGGTCGATGTTCTGGGACAAAGCTTTGTCATCGTCGGATCGGCGCAGGGCCAGAACGGGGCGCTCACCGTCTTTTGGCTGGGCCCGGACGGCGCGTTGACGCGCACCGATCATATCACCGACAACCAGCACACGCGGTTCGGCGGCCTGACCACGATCGCCACGGTCGAGGTCGATGGCCGCCAGTATGTCGCCAGCGGCGGGGCCGACGATGGCGTGTCGCTTTTTGTCCTGTTGCCGGGCGGCCAGCTTCAGTTTCTCGACGTGATCGAGAACAACTGGGTCGATGGCGGTCCCGGGCAGGTGGCGCTTGCCAATATCTCGGCCCTCGCGGCGGGGCGATTGAACGACCAGATCCGGATCATCGCTGCTTCGCAGGAAGAAGCGGGGTTGACCGACCTGTCGTGGAGCGTCGCGAACCAAGGGATTCAGGCGCAGGCGGGCACCGGGGGCGACACGCTGTCGGGCAATTCGGGTCACGATATTCTGGTCGGCGGTGCGGGGGATGACACGCTCACCGGCGGGGCCGGGGATGACATCATCGTTGACGGGGCGGGCGCGGATATCCTGACCGGTGGTGATGGCGCGGATCTTTTCGTGCTGCGCGATGACGATGCCGAAGACATTATCATGGATTTCGACGCCGGTCAGGATCGTCTGGACCTGTCGTCATGGCCTTTCTTCTATGACCCATCGCAACTCAGCATCCTGCCCAACGCCAATGGTGCGGAAATTCTGTTTCGAGGGGTGCGCACCATCCTGCGCTCGAAGGACGGCGGGCCGATCAACGCGGCGGATGTTCGGGCCGCGGTGGCCCGGACCCCGGACCGCGCCATGGACCTGTCGGGTTACGTGTTTCCCGAAGACCCCGAAGATCCGGATGACCCTGGCGACGATGGCGACGGTAGCGGGGATGAGGGCGGCGATGGAGACGATGGTGAAACTGACGATGGCGACACCGACGACGGGGATGAAACCGGGGGCGGCGGCGGATCCGGCGGCACGGGGCCCGACACGGTCCAACTTGACCCGGGTGGCGACAGTTACATTCACGGCACCGACGCAGCGGTCGTGGTTCTGGGCGGAACCGGGAATGACTATGTCGAGACCGGTGGGGGAGACGACCATATCAGCGGCGGGGCCGGCAATGACCAGCTTGGCGGACAGGGCGGCAATGATACGATCTCGGGCGGTGACGGAAACGATACCATCTGGGCGGCTGCCGGGGATGACGAGGCTTATGGTGAGGCGGGCGACGATTCGATCTTTGGCGGCTCTGGCAACGACCTTCTGGAAGGTGGGGCGGGCGAGGATTTTCTCGACGGATCAACGGGCAACGACATCTTGCGCGGTGGTCCGGGGCACGATGTGCTGCACGGCGGACCCGGAAACGATGTTCTGGAAGGCGGCGCGGGCGATGACACGCTGCGCGGCGATACGGGCGACGATATCCTACGCGGGGGCGAAGGCGAGGACATGCTCTTTGGGGGCCGCGGGAATGACACGCTGGAAGGGGGCCCGGGAGATGATGTTTTGTTTGGCAACCACCAGCAGGATACGTTGATCGGCGGGCCGGGCGACGACATGATCTTTGGTCAAAAGGACCATGACGTTCTGGAAGGCGGTGACGGCAATGATCAGCTTTTTGGCGGACGGCGCGGGGATACGCTGTTCGGCGGTGATGGCGATGACACGCTTTGGGGTCAAAACCACGCGGATACGCTGTGGGGCGAGGCCGGCAATGATACCCTTTATGGCAACAAGGGGCCCGATACGCTCATGGGCGGTGAGGGGAACGATACGCTGAGGGGTGGTCGGGGCCATGACACGCTTTATGCGGGGCCCGGAGACGATTGGCTTCACGGCGGTCGCGGTCGCGATACCTTCGTGTTCTACCCGATTGATGGCACCAACCGGATTTACCAGTTTGAGGACCGTGATACGCTGATCCTGCGCGACATCAATCGCGCTGACGTTTCGCTCGTGACCTCCGGGTCGGATATGATCATCGACTGGGGTATCGGCTCGGTTACGCTTGAGGGGTATGGCGGGTCCGGGTTTTCGCTTAACGATATCGATTTCCTCGCCTGACATGAGGCCCGCGTCACGCCAATGCCCAATCGAAGGTGATCGCAGGCCCAAGCCCGCTGATCGTCTCGAGACCGTCGAGGAAAATCGCATCTCCGTCACCGAACAGGATGCCGACACCCTCCGGCGTCCACCGGGCCAAGGCCAAAAGCGCGGCTTTCCCGCCGCCCGACCCCAGGAGGGTTGGGTCGAGGACAAGCGTGTCATGCGCCCGGTCGAAATCGGTGATCCGGTCGGTCCCGTCGCCCGAGGTGAAAATGAAACGGTCCCGCCCCGCACCAAGGGTCACGATGTCGTCCCCCTTGCCGCCGCGAATGGTGTCGTGTCCGGGACCGCCATAAAGCCTGTCGTCCCCGCGCCCTCCGACAATCCGGTCGTTCCCGGCCCCGCCCCTGATAACATCGTCCCCGGGACCGCCAAACAACCTGTCGTTGCCTTGAGCCCCGATAATCAGGTCGTCCCCGCGATTGCCCCGGGCCCAGTCGTCACCGCCCCCCAGCCGGATCAGGTCATCGCCCATGCCCCCGAACACGATGTCGTCGCCCACCCCGGTCTGGATCGTATCGGCCCCCGCGCCGCCCCGGACGTGATCATGACCTTTTCGGGTGACGATCATGTTGTCTGCCCCGTTTCCGATGATCCGGTCGTTGCCATGGCCCGAGATCGCGTTCTCGATCACCACGTCATGGGCGATGGTGAAGCCACCTGATACGCCTTGCACCGCCGAGACAAACCCGCCTCCACCGGGTTCATAGGCCAGCGTCGCGGGCCGAAGGTCGATCACCGCCGGGCGCAGGCCGCCGTATGTAATCGTGTCGATCCCGCCCGCGTCCCAGATGCTTTGCCACCCGGTGCCCAGCTGGTTCATCCGGGGCAGGCTGTAGGTGTCGTTACCGGTGGCGGTGGTCATGTTCGCGCCGTAGCGCGCCTGAAGCAACGCGATGTCGAGCGCCATGGGCCCGGCTTGCGCCCCGAAAAGGCCAAGCGACGAGACCCCGTGCCCGGCCCCGAGCGTATGCGCGCCGGTGTTGTAGGACATCGCGGTGTAGACGCCTTGGTTCAGGTCGAAGGCGGCGTAGTCGTGATACGGGTGAACATCGTCGACGCCGGGATCGTCGCCCAAGACCATTTCGGACGAGCTGCCGCCGGTGTCGTGCGGATGGGCGAACCCGAGGCCATGAAGCAACTCGTGCGTGAGGGTCGCGAACCCGACCCCGCCGATCTCAAGATCGCCACCGGGGCTTCTATCCCATGCCCGGCCATTGAACATGCCGCGCCCGGCGTTGGGCGTCGTTGGTGGTTGAAAGAACCCCACGTCGCCGGCCCCCATGTCCCCATCCGTGTCGAGCCCCATGACAAGGTCTGCGTCATCTGCTGAAAACACCCGCTCAAACGTCAGTTGAGAGATTGCCTCAAGCCTGTCGAGCGCCTTGGTAAGCTGTTGTATTTCATAGACGTTCCAGCCTTCGCTGGTGAAGTCGGTTCCATTTCTGGTCAAGACAAGATCACCGGGTTCGGCAAGATAATAGCGCACATCGCTGGTCGCCAGCCCCGCGCCCCAGTCGATGGCCTCCAACGGCGTCGGACCGGCGCGGGCGACGGTGAGCGCATAGGTGCCGGTGATCGGGCCCGAGCCATAGGCTTCGATGAAATAGGACCCTGTCGCCTCGGCTTCAAAGGTGATCTCGGCATGGGTGGCGTCCCCGTGGGCATCGAAATTCCATGCCATGAGCGCCCCGGTTGCATCGTAGAGGTCGAGAACCGGGTCGGCGAGCGCATGGGGGCCCGCCCCGGCCAAGGTAATGCGAACCGTTTCGCCTTTTTCAAGATCGAGCTTGAACAGGTCCTGTCCAAACACCGTCTCGATCGCGCCGGTGTGCGTGGCCCCGATCGTAACGCTGACGTCGGTCGTCATGGTTGAGATAATATGGCTCATGACCCGGCAAACCCCTTGTTGCCCACGGCCAAACGGGGCCGTCGATCGGATTAAACACGCATTTGCATAAAATGGGAGATATTCCGGGGGTCTTGGTAAACCCGGCCGGTTGCAAAGCGCTAGAGCGGGTCTTGCAAGAACACCGGCAGGGGGGTGCCCGCCGCCATCGCACCATGGAACGCGCGGGCTGTCTCAAGCGCCTCGCGGATGGTCACATCCATATCGAGATAGCGATAGGTGCCCAGACGCCCGACAAAGCTTACCCCGCTCTCGCGTTTCGCAAGGTCGACGTAGTCGGCCAGCATGGCTTTTTCCTCGACCAGCCGGATCGGGTAGTAGGGGATGTCGTCAGGCCCGCAGGCGCGGGAGTATTCGCGGTAAAGAACGGTTTTTTCGTGCTGTTCCCACGGCGCGAAATACTTGTGCTCGGTGATCCGGGTGAAGGGCACGTCCCGATCCCCGTAATTCATCACCGCACACCCCTGCCAGTCGCCGGTCGTGGTGAAGCGTTCGAAATCAAGCGTGCGGTAGCCCAGCCGACCAAGGTCATAGCCGAAATACCCGTCGAGCGGGCCGGACCAGACCACGTGGTCATGCGCGCGGCGCATCGCCGGGTCATAGGGGGTCGACAGCGACACGGTGATGTTCGGATGATCCAGGATCGCCGCCACCATGGGCGTGTAGCCGTCTTCGGGCATGCCTTGGAAACGGTGAAAGAAATAATTGTCGTCATAGGTGAAGCGCACCGGCAGACGCTTGAGAACCGAGGCGGGCAGCGCCGAGGGCGCGCAGCCCCATTGTTTTTCCGCGTATCCCTTGAAGAACGCCTCGTAAAGATCGCGCCCGACAAGGCAAAGCGCCTGTTCTTCAAAGGTCTCTGGCGATCTGATCGAGGTATCGGCTTGGGATTTGAGAAAAGCGCGCGCTTCGTCCGGGCGCATTGTCATGCCGAAGAACTGGTTGATGGTGTGCAGGTTCACGGGGAGCGAGAACACCTGCCCCCGCGTGGTCGATTTCACCCGGTTCTCATAGGGTTTGAAGGGGGTGAACCTGTTGACGTAACCCCAGACCTCTTCATCGTCGGTGTGAAAGATGTGGGGGCCATAGACGTGCACCAGAACGCCGGTTTCCTGATCGCGCGCGGTGTGGCAGTTTCCGGCCACGTGGTCGCGGCTGTCGATCACCGTGACGTCATG
This sequence comes from Maritimibacter sp., assembly GCA_011389895.1. Classification (GTDB taxonomy): domain Bacteria; phylum Pseudomonadota; class Alphaproteobacteria; order Rhodobacterales; family Rhodobacteraceae; genus Maritimibacter. The sequence goes on from JAABTN010000011.1 coordinate 69,258, forward strand.
CCCGGCTTCGGCCATGGCCCGGCCAATCACGGCACCGGATAGCCCCGCACCCACCATCAGGAATTTCATGTTCGGTTCCTTCTTTGGACACTCTGCATGTCTCATGAGGGTGGGCGCGGCGCAACCGGGGGTTTAAGCCGGGCGGGGAGAGTGCCAGTATATGATCAGCATGGGGAGATGGGATTTGGGGCATGGGTGACAGGCAATCCGACTGGATGGCAGTGGAATGGCAGGAGGAAAGCCTGACCGTCTGGATCATGGCGCCGGATGGCGCGATGAAGGACCGGCTTGAGGGTGCGACCGGGTCGGCAGGGCTGAAGCCCGATGCGCTGGAGCCCGTGCTTGGCGCGACCATTGCCGCCCATCTCGCCGATGATGCGCAAACCGACATCTTGATCGCGGGAAGCCCGGCGCGACCGGGGTTCTGGGACACATCGGTTGCGGGCCGCGCGGTGCCCTGCCCGCCCGCCGACACACAGGTGCTTACCCCGGTCACGATGCGCGATGACCGGATGAAGGTGCAATTGGTCACCGGCCTGACGCAGACCGCCCCGCCCGCGCTGATGCTGGCCGACAGCCTGCGGGTCGCCGGGTTCCTCGCCCAGACTCCGGGCTTTGACGGGGTGCTGTGCCTGTCCGGGGCGCGGAGCCATTGGGCGCATGTCAGCGCGGGCGAAGTTGTGTCGTTCCAGACCGTCCTGACCCAGACCCTCGTTGAGGCCGCCTTGGGCGCGCTTGGCATCGGGCCGGGGCCGGTGACGATGGGCGAACTTGGTCTTGCCGCGATGGAAGACGTGATGTCCCGGCCCGAGCGGATTGGACAGAAAATAGGCTCTAACGCAGCCCAAATCGCCTTGGGCAAAGCAGGCGAAGGGGAAAGCCGCGAGGCCATTCTGGGGGCTTTCATCGGGCTTGAGCTGGCGTCGATGAAACCCTATTGGCTGGGGCAACAGGTTGCGCTGGTCGCGCCTGGGGCGCTTCAGGAGGCCTACCGGATCGCGCTGGGCGGGCTTGGACTTGCCCCGGTCACGGCGGATGCGGAAGAGATGCTTCTGGCCGGCTTCCGGGCCGTTCGCGGCCTGTGACACCTTGCGGGTGTTGTTGCCCGGTGCGTCAGGGTTCCGGTGCGTCGGCGGCCTTCTGCAACGGGCGGCCCACGTCTTCGGGTCCGACCGAGACGGTTTTCACGATGGCGTGGCAGCTCTGACCAACGGCGAGTGCCATGGCCTCGGCAGAGCGCCGGGTGATGCGGGCCGACAGACGGTCGCCGCCGACATCCAGCAGAACCATCATCCCCGGCCCCTGTCCGGCGCGAATCTCGGTCACCGTGCCCTTGAGAATGTTGAGGGCGGAAAGCCCCTCGGGGCGCGCGCGCGACAAGATCACGTCCTGCGCCGTGATGCGCAGCTGGATCATCGCGCCTTCGGGGGCGTCGATCCGGGGCAACCAGAGCGGTCCGGCAGCGGCGGAAAGCTCGCTCAGCCCATCGGCATGGTGGCGGGCGACACGGGCCTTCAGCACCGACGCCGCGCCCCGGGCCCCCATTGCGCCAACGTCACCCAGCACCTCGCCCGGCGTGCCAACAGCGGCGACCTGACCGTCGCGCAAGGCAACAACGGTGGTGGCGAGGCGCGCGACCTCGGATGCGGAATGGCTGACATAGAGGATCGGCACGCTCACCTCGTCGCGCAACCGTTCGAAATAGGGCAGGATTTCAGCCTTTCGCGCGTCATCCAGCGCAGCCAGCGGCTCATCCGCGAGGATCAGGCGCGGCGCGGCGAGGAGCGCGCGGCCAATGGCGACACGCTGTTTCTCACCCCCCGACAGCGCGCCGGGGCGCCGGTTCAGAAGCGGCCCGATCCCCAGCATCTCGACCACGTGCGACATATCCTCGCGCGGCGCGTGCCTTGGGGCGAACCAAGCGCCGTAGGCGAGGTTTTGTTTCACGGTCAGATGGGGAAACAGGCGGCCTTCCTGAAAGATATAGCCCAAACGGCGGTGATGCGGTTTCAACCGGATGCGCTGCGTGGTGTCCAAAAGCACCCAGTCATCGGTGGCGACGCGCCCCACATCAGGGGTCAGAAGCCCGGCAACGGCGTTCACCACGGTCGTCTTGCCCGACCCCGAACGCCCGAACAGCACCGTCACCCCGGGGGGCGCATTGAACTCCACGTCGAGCGTGAAGTCTTCGAAGGCATGGCGCAGTGAAACCTCAAGCATCACGTGCCCCCCACCCGGGCCGCGATGCGACGCGAAATCCACTCGGACACCGCCAAAGCCGCGGCCGCCAGCGCGATCGACAATGCAGCGAGCCGGGCCGCCCGCGCCTCACCATCCGGTGTTTCCAGCAGCAGGTCGATGGCCAGCGGGATTGTCTGGGTCTGGCCAGGGATGTTCGACACGAAGGTGATCGTTGCCCCAAATTCGCCCATACCCTTGGCGAAGGTCAGCATGGTTCCAGCAAGTATACCGGGCAGGATCAGGGGCAGCTTGACCGTTAGGAAGACCCACATGGACGAAGCGCCGAGCGTAGAGGCGGCCTGTTCCAGCTTCGGGTCCACGGCTTCGATCGACAGTTGCACTGCGCGCACCATGAAGGGAAAAGCCATCACACCGGCGGCCAGCGCCGCCCCGGTCCACCTGAAGGCGAAGGTGAAGCCCAGAGTGCTGTCCAGAAAGCCGCCCACGGGCCCGCGCGTTCCGAAGGTCAGCAGCAACAGATACCCCGTGACCACCGGCGGCATGATGAGAGGAAGGTGGACGACAACGTTTAGCACTTCGCGCCCCGGAAACCTCCAGCGTGCCAGCGCGTTGGCGACAAAGACGCCCAAGGGCAGGCTGACAAGCGTTGCCCAGAACGCCACCTTGAGCGACAGGCGCACCGCCTCCCATTCTGTCGGGGTAAACCAGTCTGTCATGCGGCTAGTTTTCTGCCATCCCGAAACCTTCGTTCTCAAAGGCCTGCCGCGCCTCGGGGCCACGCAGGAAGTCGAGGAAGGTTTGGATCAGCGGATTATCGCTCTCGGTCATTCCGGCGGCGGGGTAGACGATGGGGGGATGGGTGTCTGGCGGGAAGGTGGCGACCACGGTCACGTCACCGTCGGCTGCCGCGTCGGTGGCGTAGACAATGCCAAGGGGCGCTTCGCCGGTCGCGACGAAGGCCAGCGCCGCGCGCACATTTCTGGCCTGCGCCACCTGCGGCGCGACGCTGTCCCACAACCCGAGGCTGGTGAGCGCCGCCTTGCCATAGATCCCCGCTGGCACGGCATCGACCAGCGCCATAGCCAGCCGCCCGTCGCCCAGAAGGCGGGCGAGGTCCATGTCCGGCGCGATCTCGATCGGTGCGTCATCCGCGTCGGCGGCGATCAGCACGATGGCATTGGTCAGAAGATCGAATCGCGTGCCGTCCGCGACCAGCCCGTCTTGTTCCAGCGTGTCCATCCAGCCGGGATTGGCGGAGATGAAGATATCCGCGGGCGCGCCCTGCTGGATCTGCCGGGCCAGTGCGGAGGACCCGGCGAGAGAGAGGGTCAGGTTGTGCCCCGTGGCATCCTCGAACCGCTCTTTCACGGTGGCCATGGCATTGCTCATGCTGGCGGCGGCGAAGATGGTGATGTCCCCGGCCTGGACGAGGGTTGGCGTCGCCAGGGTCAGGGCCGTTGCAGCAGCTTTGAAAATGACGGGCTTGGACACGGGCAGCAATCCCTCGCACTCCTGATATGTTTCGCAAAACATGTCGCAAGCCTTGGGCTGCAAGGTCAAGCGTTATTTTTTGCCGGGAATATCCCTTATCAGCCCGCCCAATCGTGCAAGACGCGCCGCCCCTGCCGCCGCTGTCTCGTCTTCAAAGGCCCGGTATTCCGTCAGAACCTCGCGCCCAAGATCGGTGAGAACCGCCCCGCCGCCGCCCGGTCCGCCCCGGGTGCTGTCGACAAGAGGCGCGCGGAACATGGCGTTGAGCGTGCCGATCAATTCCCAAGCGCGCTTGTAGCTCATCCCCATCTCGCGCCCTGCGGCGGCAATGGACCCACAGCGGTCGATCCGTTCCAAAAGGTCTGCCTTGCCCGGTCCGATCATCTTGCCGTCACCAAAGACGATGCGGATGCGAAGCAACGGGTCAGGTCCGGCCGGGTCGGAAGGGCGATGTGGTTTGGATTTCATAACGCGACGATGACCGGGTTTCCCGCCGCGGATCAAGCAAGGATTTGCGTGGGCGTGCAGGTCAGCCACATCAGCACCTTTGGCTCAGGGTTTAAAAACCCCGGCTTCAACCCCGCCCTCGGCCTCTCTGCCAGATCCGCGTCAGGGGCGTGGTATGGCGTGGAAGGATGCGCTGAGCGGTCCGTATTCCGGCCAGTTGGTCATCTCCAGCGGCCCGACCTGTTCCAACCGCTCGGTCTTTTGCGTCAGTTGCAGCAATGTCTCGCGCAGGAGCACACGGGCAAGCGGCGCGCCGGGGCACATATGCGGCCCGCGTCCAAAGGTCAAAAGGTCGCGTGCGGTCCGGTCCAGCCGGTAGCTGTCGGGTTCTTCGAACACCGCCGCATCCCGGTTGGCCGAGGTGAAGACGATGGCGACCGGATCACCCTTGCTCACCGGACAGCCCCCGATCTCGGTATCCTCGCGCGCCGTGCGGGCAAAGCCGCGGTAGGGTGTGTACAGCCGCAGCAATTCCTCAAGCGCGTCGGGCACGAGCGCCGGGTTCGCGGTCAGTTCCGCGTGGTGTTCCGGGTGGCGGGCCAGATGTACCGCCATCGACCCGATGAACGTCGTCGGCGCGATGATGCCCACCAGCAGGAATTGACGCAGAGCCCCGAGGATCAGGTCATCGGCCAGTGGTTCGCCCGCAACCCGCACGGCCAGAAGGCTCGCCGTCGGGTCGGTTTCGGGATCGCGCGGGTTTGCGTGACGGTCCGCAATCAGGTCGGCGGCAATGTCATAAAGCGCGTCCGACTTGATGCGGAGCAGATCGAAATCCTGCCGCTGCAGCGCCATGTTGAATTCTGCCCCTACCTTGCGGATTTGCTCGGCCTTGTTCGGCGACAGGTTGAAAAACTCAGCAAGCAGGGCGATGGGCAGGAGGAACGAGAAATCCTTGCAGATGTCGCCACCGCCCGTCTCGATCCATGGGTCGAGAAACTTCGCCACCATCGGCTTCAGCCGCGCGTCCCAGTCCGCTAACCGGGACGGGGTCAGATGGCGCTGTATCGCGTTGCGGTAGGGTGTGTTGTGCGGCGGATCAAGATGAAGCGGCGGGCGGCGTTGCGTGGTTGCCACGCGCGGCACCACGTTTTGCACCGTGGTCGTGAACATCTCCCAGTTTTCCAGAACCTCGCGCGCATCCGCGTGCCGGGTCACGGCCCAGAAACCGCCCATATCGTCGGACCATGCAACGGGGCAATGCGCGCGAAGCTTGGCGAACAACGCGTGCGGGCTGTCGAAATCCTCGGTGTCGGGGACTTTGAAATCGGGGGTGTGGGTCATGGTGTGCCTCGCATGTCGAGTGTCAGGCTGTTGATCCCGAACTCGGTCCAGCGGCCCCATGTCGGGGTGCCCACGACCTTCAGTCCGGGCTGCGCGATCAACGCATCAATCATCACGTCGAGCTGAAGTTTCGCCATCGCTTGCCCCATGCACATATGCGTGCCGTAGCCAAAGGTGATGTGGCGGTTCGGGTTTCGGGCCGGGTCAAAGGTTTCGGGGGCATCGAACACCGCCGGGTCGCGGTTGGCCGAGCCGTAATTCATGGCAACCGGCGTGTCCTTGGGTATAAACGTGCCGTTCAGCACCGTGTCGGTCGTCGCCACCCGCGCAAGGCTCTGGTTCGCCGGGTAGAAGCGCAAGATCTCGTCGCGAAACGTCGGTTTGACCGATGGATCGGCACGCAAAAGCGCCACATGCTCTGGATTGGTGGCAAGATGCCAGGCCAGCGAATTCATCAGGCAGCGCGACGCGATGTGACCGCCGACCAGCAGCAAACGCACCATCCCGGCCAATTCGCGCTCTGTGAACGGCGCCCCCTTGAGCGGCTGGGCCAGAATGCTCGACACCATGTCGGTCTCGGGATCGCGCGGCTGTGCCATGCGGCTTTGGGCCAATCGCGTGGCAAAGGCATCGACGCCTTTGGACATCTGCCCGGCGGTCTTCATGTCCCGTTCCTGGATCGCGTGGACGTAGGTCGCAGACAGTCTCCCGATCTCGAGCGACTCCTCGGTGTCGAACCCCACGATCAGACCCAGCGACCCTTGGCTCATCGGTTCCCCGATCTGGAGCGGGAAATCCACCTGTGCCGGGTCTTTGGCCTTGGCGTCCGCAAACAGCCGGTCGACCAGCGCGAAAAGTTGCGGCTCGAACGTGCGAATCTTGTTCAACTTGAAGGACGGGTTCATCGCCTTGCGATACCGTTCGCTCTCGGGCGGATCCTTTTGCAGGGGCAACCGGGGCAGACCCAGCTTTGGTGACGCCGGAACGATGGACAGCTTGGTCGCGGTGAAGGTCTCGTGGTCTTTCTCGACTGTCAGAATGTCTTCATACCGCATGACCGTGAAAAACCCGCCCCACTTGTCGCTCCAGGCGACCGGGTGCTTTTCACGCAAGTTGCGCCAGACCGCCGGGTAGGTGTCGATGGTCTCTGGATCATGCGGGTCCCAGACGGACCTCAGTTCATTAATCTGTTCGGCAGCCATAGGGTGATCTCCGGAACATAGGTGATAAGGATAAGAAAGCACGCCATGATCAGAACGAAGGGGATCATGCCGCGCATGGCCTCGGACATCGGCGCCTTCGCGATCGACGACAGAACGAACAGGTTCAGCCCGATGGGCGGCGTCAGGAAAGCGATTTCCATGTTGACGATCAGCACGATTCCGAAGTGCACCGGGTCGATCCCGAGCGGCCCGAGAACCGGCAGGACGATCGGCGTCACGATGAGCATCACGGCAATTGCATCAAGGAACATACCAAGGATCAGCATCATGATGTTCAGCGCGAGCAGGAATTGCCAGGGCTTCAGATCCGCCTCGATGGCGAATTCAACCAGCTTGGTGGGCACGCCCGACCCCGTGATCCAATGCGCAAACAGCAACGCGAACATGACGATGAACGACACGCCCGAGGCCGCCTTCATGCCTTCGGCGGTCATCGAGAAGATGTCTCGGAGTCCCACCTCCCGATAGACAAAGACCGCGATCACCACGCTGGCAACCGCAGCGACGCCCGCGCTTTCTGTCACGGTGGTGTAGCCCGAGTAGATACCGACAAAGACGAACAGCGGGATCGCGACAGCCGGCAATGCGCGCAGGTTCTTCGAAATGAATTCCTGCCGCGTCGCGCGGTCGCCCGAAGCATAACCCTTGCGCCGGGAATAAAACATCACCCAGGTGCCCAGGAGCACCGCCTGGATCAGGCCGGGGATGACACCGGCGATGAACAGGCGCGGCACGCTTTCCTCCGAGATCAGGCCATAGAGGATCATCGACAACGACGGCGGGATCAGGATGCCCATGGTGCCCGACGCCCCGACCAGACCCAGCGCGAAGGGCCGGTCATAGTTGCGTGCAACCATGGCGGGGATCAGGAACGTTCCCATCGCCATCGCGGTCACGACGGACGAGCCGGAAATCGCGGCGAACAGCGTCGTGGCAAGCACGGCGACCAGACCCAGCCCCCCGCGCAGGTGCCCCACCCATGTTTCGGCCGCATCAATGATGATCCGCGCGATACCTCCTTTTTGCATGAAGGTCGCAGCAAGCACGAAGAAGGGCACCGCGAGAAAGGTGGGCGAGTTGAGGCCCGACACCGTATGCGCCGCGGCATCCATCAAGGGGCGGCCCTCGATGGCGATCATCACCATCGCCGTGACCCCGAGAGCGACGAAGATCGGCGCGCCCAAAGCCATCAGCACAAGCATCCCGAAAAGGCCGATAAATGCGTCCATGGATCAGTCTTCCTTTGTCGGGATGGTAGAGACATGGCCGAACGGACGTTGTCCGTTCAGCATCATCAGCGTCACGCGCAAGAGGATCAGAGCCATACCCACGGGCAGCGGAAGAAATACCGCGAAACCCTGTGGCGTGCGCAGCGAGGAACCAGAGCGTTCATCAAGCAGATTTGCGAATTCGTATGCCTGCCAGCCATACACCATCATCACGGCGACGAAGGCGACCGACAGGACCGACATTGCCCACCCAAGAACCCGGCGTGCCCTCGGTCGAAGGGCCGCGATGAAAACCTCGGTATGCAGGTGGCGATCTTCCTGCACGATCGCAGCACCGGCCAGAACGGTGGCCCAAATGATGAAATAGATCGACACTTCCGTGGCCCAATCGACGGCATGGGCCGGCGCCACAATGCGCAGGGCGCCGCCTCCCAGAAAGATAAGGAGCGAGATCAGGAGCAAGACGCCGATCAAGACGGTCTCGACCCGAGACCATACGTTGAGGATACGGGGGATCATGATGAACCTGTCTGGATAGATATTGGTGCTGCCCCGCGACGGAGCGCGGGACAGCGCGTTGCGATTTACTGGTTACCATCCAGCGCCTCGGTCACGCGGGCGATGAAATCGGCATCCATACCACCATCGGCGACGATCTGCTGCTGCAGGCCCAACAAGGCATCGCGTTGTTCGGCGACCACCTCCGGGTCGGCATCCAGAACCGTGACGCCATTGTCGGCCAAAGTTTCGCGCGCCTGTGCCATTTCGTCCCTCGCATACGCCGCGGCCCATTCGCCGACCTCGACCCAGGTATCGCGAATGATCGCCTGTTGTTCTTCGGTCAGCTCATCCATGGTTCGCTGCGACACGACCGGCATGTAGAACCCCCAGCCCGCATTGTCGGCAAAGATGTTCTTGATCCCGGATTCCCACAGCTTGCCACCGATGATGGTCAGCTCGGTCACACCGCCCATGCCGTCGATCTGCCCCTGCGACAACAGCAGCGGAATTTCGGACCGGCGCGCGGCCTGCGGGGCACTCCCCATCTCTTTCAGCACACCGACAACCACCGGCGATGGCGGGGTGGCAAGCTTTAGACCCGTCAGGTCATCGTAGCTCTCGACAACCGTGTCAGTGGTAAAGGCCGTGTGTTGCGGCGCGAACAGGAACGCAGGTCCCGGCAGGTGAATGCCCTTCTTGGCCATCATGTCGCCCAGCTCGTCACCAATCGGACCTGACAGGATTGCGTTTGCCTCTTCCACCGTGCGTCCGAAAAACACAGGCAGGACCGAGAACGACAGGTTCGGCTCGAATTGGCTCATCGTCACATTGGCCTGGATCGACATGTCCAACGCGCCCGAGGCCAGCGCCCGGATCGCATCGGCGGATTTGTATAGCTGTGCGGCCGGGAATACCTCGACGGTCATTTCCCCGCCGGACGCTTCCTCGATCGCGTCGGCCCAGCGGTCTGCGGCAAGGTTGCGCACGTGTCCCGGTGGGGTTTCCACCGACAACCGCAATTCGGTCTCGGCCAAGACGGTGGACCCCGCCGTGGCCATGATGGCGCCAAGCACCGTGGTCTTGATGAACGTCTTCATGTGTCTCCTCCCTGAAGATGTGAATGGATGGGCCGGTTTACCCCCCGGTCCCTGTTATGGTTTCGTTGTTCTGCCCAAGATGTGGCGCGCCCCGGTCCGTGCCCGGCCCGCCACTGGCCATCCGAAACCCGGCGTTGAGAACCCGGTCGCCCTCGATATCCAGAAACAGATTGCGCTCGGAAAGATGTGGCATCCTGATCGTCTCAGACACTTCCATGACCCGTGCGGCGGACAACCCCGCCTCGCGAAACAACCGTTCCCAAACCGTGGCATCGCGCGTCTCGAATGCCTTGGCCAGTTCCGCGCGCATCGCATCGGCATGGGCCAGCCGGTCGATTCGGGTCGCAAACCGCGGATCTTCCAGAAGCTGGCTCACGCCCAGCACCGACAGCATCTTTTCAACGTGATGATCCTCGACCGCGCCCACGGTTATTTCGCCCGACTGACAGGCAAACGTGTCGGCGGTCGGTGCGCGGCTGAACCCGCGATTGCCCGTGCGCTTATGTCCCTGCCCGGCCATGAGCAGCGGGTTGACCACCGAGGACAGCATCACGAGCGTCGCATCCAGCATCGCGACATCCACGTTCTGGCTCTCGACCAGCCCGCGCTCCTTCTGGATAACGGCGGTCTGAATGGCAAAGGCCGCAAGCAGCCCCGCATAAGTGTCGACGATGGGGAAACCGATCCGCATCGCCGGATCGCCCTCGTTGCCTGAAAGCCGCATCAACCCCGACAGGCTCTGCACGATCTGGTCGATCGCGGCAACGTCGCGCATATCGCCGGTCTGGCCGAACCCCGACACCGAACAATAGATCACACCGGGGTTTAGCGCCTTGACCGCCTCGTATCCCAGCCCCAGCCGTTCCATCACACCGGGACGGAAATTCTCGACGACGATGTCAGCACCAGCGACCAGTTTGCGCGCCGCCGCCACCCCGTCCTCGGATTTCAGGTCCAGTGCGACGCTTTCCTTGCCGATGTTGATTCCGCGAAACGCGGGCGCCATGCCCCAGTCGTCGCGGTTCGGGGCGTAGTTGCGCAAGAGGTCGCCTGTCGGCGTCTCGACCTTGATGACCCGCGCGCCGTTCAGGGCGAGAAAATGAGTCGCAAGCGGTCCAGCCACGACATGACTGAAATCGACAACCGTATAGCCTTCAAGCGCACGCGCCATTCTTGCTCCTCCTTAATATGTATCTTTGTGAACTATTTTTTGTCTGTCAATGACATTATGTCGCAGGAGACACCCGGCGGATCGCGTCGGCCACATCCGCCTTGGCCCGCGCCCCGTCCCACTTGCGCGCGTCGACCATGTCGGCGTGGATTTCGACCACCTCGACACCGGCCGCCGTCAGGTCTTCGACTATGAAATTCGTGCAATAGCCCGACGGTCGGTCCGCCTCGGGCACCAGCACGACGGCAAGATCGATACGGTAATCGCGCGCCTGTTTGACCAGCCACGCATTCGCCCAAGGCGCCTGATGGAGCTGTTCGTTCATCGTCACCACCCGCGCGGCGAGCGCACGCAGATAGTCGCCCTTGGTCCGGCGCACGTATCCGTCGGCAGCGAACGGCAGATACATCGACCAGGCGAAGACCGCGCCGAACTCTTCCTCGAAGGCGGTGTAAAACTTGGTGTCGAACCACAGCCCTGCACCGATCCACATCATGCGCACGCGTTCGTCTGCGACGACCGCCTGCTCCGTCGCGATCCGTTCGCCCACCGCGTCCCGGAACCGCGCAGCATGTCCCACGGCCCAGTCCGAGCCCCGGTGCCACTGCGGAATCATTACGTTCGGTATCTGCTCCCCGATCCTGACCGGCACCCGTTCGGCCCCGGCGATCAGCCGGTTCGCCTCCTCGAAGATCAGCTCCTGCTCCTCGATCCGCTCCATGTAGGCCCCGAAGCCGTCATGGTCGAACGCACGCCCCGTGATCTCCTCCACCTGCCCGATCAGGTCTTCGATCTGGGCCTGCATCAGGTTCAGCCGCGCGGTGCCATAAAGCGCCTCCCAGTCGTCGCGCGCGCGCTCCCACCAGTTGTTCAGGTTCTCGGCAGGGGCCGGCGCGTGCAAAAGCGACAGCCTCGCCCCGGCCTGGTCCGCATACAGTTGAAACAACCGTTGCTGATCGTCCGACGACTGGCGCGCGCACAGGATCGCCGGGTCCGGCAACCCGCCCCACGGCTGGCGGTCAGGGTCTCCGTCCAACGCCGAAATCACGCCCATGGCCGAGTATTTCGCAAGGCTGTCGTGAAACCCCATCTCGGCCCCGCGATCGAGCGTATGGGTCGAAAGCTGCTTGGCCGCGATCACCGATGACCACCATTGGTTCACCACCACCGGCATATCCATCGCATGAAAAATCTCGTGCGGCGTGTCGGCATTGACGAAAGCGAACCGCGCGCCCGCCTCGATCTGCGACCTGAGCGCCCTGACCCAATCGCGCTGGTATCCCATCGCCTCGGCTGAAATGGCAAGCGGTTCGTAAGCCATCATGCGCCCTCCCCGATCACGATATCGCCCGGTTCGGGCCAACGCGGCAGGAACCCGAGGTCCGTAAACCCGACGCCCAGCCTGGCACAGAGATCGCGCACCTCGGGCATGAGCCAGCCCCAAAGGTCGTCATGCGGGTCCACCTGCCAGACGACGCGGTCGACCCCGTGCTCAACAAGCGCCCCCTCGATGCCTGGTAAGTAGAGAGGCTCGGGCTGACGCGCGGCAAAGGGGTTGGCGGCCTGCGCACGAAGCGCGCTATCGACCCCGGCCCCGCCCGCGGCACACGCCTGATCCAGCGCCTGTTGATCCAGCACCAGCAAACCGATGTCATCAAGCGCAGCATGAAGCACTGCGTTGCCCAATGGCCCGCCGAGCAGAGCAAGCCGTTCGCCCCCTGCGGGCGTCCTCGCCATCCAGGTCACGACACGCCCTTCCGCCAGCACGGCGCGCGTGGCAAAGGCGCCTGCCCCACTGATCCTTCCCGCCGATTGCGCGGCAAGCAGGTCGTCGAACACGGCCGCCGGGCCCTGAATTCCCGGCTCCGGTGCCCAGCCCAGTGCGCGCAATTCCTGCGTGAGCCGGTCAAGCTCGGACTTGTTGAACGCCTGCGCCGCGTCGTGGTCAGCGGGTATGATGTTGAGCATGATCGGCATAGGTGCCCGCTTCGGCATGACGCCCCGGCGACGAAGTTCGAAGGCATATTGGCACGCGATCATCGCACCGGGGCTTTCGCGCAGGAATATGATGGCAGTCATGTCGTCAAATTGGCCTGCCGCCAGACCACTCAGAACCGAAGCCGCGAAGGGATCCATGAATGGTTCGATATAGCGGTCGGCTGCGGTGTCACCTTCCGCAAGGTGAAGAGTGACATCGACCGGTCGCAGACCGACCGACGCGAACACGCCCAACGGCGCCCCGAAGCCGAATACACCTACCCGCACTATGTCCTCCCTGACACAATCGTTCACTAACTGAACTTTATGGCACGGTCAACGACTTGCAATTGCACACCGAATTCGGGAACCTGCGCTGTATGAAGAAGGAAGCGACGTGAGCGAAATCAAGGAAAACGGCAAAAGCCGGATCATTCTCGGCCCGCTGGCGCAGGATCTGCCGTTCATGTTCCGCAACCTCCATTCGATGCTCCGCTCGATCGGTGCGTCAATCCGGGGGCCGCTAGACCTCGAATCCGGGTCTATCGGCATTCTGTGCCTGATCTGGGTCAATCCCGGCATCTCGCAAAACGATCTGGCCGAAAACCTCGCGATGAAGAAATCGGCCATCGCCAAGTTGGTGAAATCGCTCGAAGCACAGGGTCTGATCGACCGCGAACGCGTGTCCGGCGACCGTCGTATGAACGCGATCACTCTGACCTCGGACGGGCACAAGCTGGTCGCCTCGATCCGCGAACTGTCCGTGCCTCTGAACGAGGCGGTGATGGTCGGTATCTCGCAAGACGAAATCGAGGTTTTTTTCCGCGTCCTCGAAAAACTCCACGCCTCGCTCGCCGCGCGCGTGTCGGTCAGCGCATCCGTGCAGAACGATTGACCCCGTGCGACGATGACCGGGTTTCCCGCCGCGGATCAAGCAAGGATTTGCGTGGGCAGGCCAAAGACGCCGCGAATCCCGGAATGAAACCTGCCCTGCGAAAGGACATAGCGCAGACGTCCGCCAAGGTCTGGAAGTCAGTGGTGAGCCGTGCAGGATTCGAACCTGCGACCCACTGATTAAAAGTCAGTTGCTCTACCAACTGAGCTAACGGCCCACTGTGGCGCGCTAGGTAGCTGTCGCTTGTGGGGCGGTCAAGCCCCGAATCTCGGGTTTGGGTCAGTTTCTTGGGGGGCTGCGGCCCGGGGTGATGCAGGGTGTCCTGCAGGCTGTCGTGCTTGGGGGCGAGCAGGTCCAGTCGGTGCTGGAAATAGGGGTTCATGGGGCGTATATGGCGGGCATGAGCACCGCGCGCGATCCATCAGGCCTTGCCTTCATGAAATGGCATGGGGCCGGCAACGACTTCGTGATCTTCGATTCACGGGGGCGCGAAGCCATGACCACCGCGCCGCTCGCCCGTGCGCTGGGTGACCGGCACCGGGGGGTGGGATTTGATCAACTCGCCGAGATCCGGGACAGCGACGGGGCGGACGTCGATCTTGATTTCTGGAACACGGACGGGTCGCGGGCCGGGGCCTGTGGCAATGCCACGCGTTGCGTGGCGCGCTACCTGTTCGATCAGACCGGGCGCGACCGCATGACCCTGCGCACCGCGCGTGGCGTGCTGGAGGCGCGGCTGATCGCGGGTGCGGTGCATGTGAACATGGGACATCCGCAGATGATGTGGGACGAGATCCCCTTGTCAAAGCCGCTGGATACGGAGCATTTGCCGCTTGACGGTGACCCCATGGCGGTCGGGATGGGCAACCCCCATGCGGTTTTTTTCGTCGATGACGTGGGCCACGTGGACGTGGAAGCGTGGGGGCGGGCGGTTGAGTTCGACCCGCTTTTCCCGCAGCGCACCAATGTCGAGTTTGCCGAGGTTCGCAACCGGGGCGAGATCCGCATGCGGGTGTGGGAACGGGGCACGGGCATCACGCTGGCCTGTGGGTCCGGGGCCTGTGCCACCGCCGTGGCCGCGGTGACCCGTGGCCTGACGGACCCGGCGGTGCACATCGAGGTTGATGGCGGGTGGCTTTCGCTGGACTGGCGCGATGACGGGGTCTGGATGACCGGGCCGACCGCGCATGTGTTCGATGCCACGTTGACCAATGCGTTCATGGAGTCCCTGTGATGGACGCGAAACCCCCGATATTCGCGACGCTCGGCTGTCGCCTGAACGCATATGAAACCGAGGCGATGAAGGCGCTTGCGGATCAGGCAGGGGTTCAGGGTGCGGTGGTGGTCAACACCTGTGCCGTGACCGCAGAAGCCGTGCGCAAGGCCCGCAAGGAAATTCGCCGCCTGCGGCGGGAGAACCCGTATGCCAAGGTGGTCGTGACCGGTTGCGCGGCGCAGACCGAGCCCGAGACCTTCGCGGGCATGGACGAGGTCGATCTGGTCGTCGGCAACGCCGAGAAGATGGACCCCGAGACATGGACAAGGCTGGGTCCGGATTTTGTCGGCGAGACCGAGCGGGTGCAGGTGGACGACATCATGTCTGTCACCGAGACCGCCGGGCATTTGATCGACGGGTTCGGCACACGCTCGCGCGCCTATGTGCAGGTCCAGAACGGCTGTGATCACCGCTGCACCTTCTGCATCATTCCCTATGGCCGGGGCAATTCGCGCTCGGTCCCCGCGGGCGTCGTGGTCGATCAGATCAAGCGTCTGGTGGACACGGGGTTCAACGAGGTCGTGCTGACCGGTGTGGACCTGACGTCCTGGGGGGCTGATCTGCCGGGGGTGCCGCGTTTGGGCGATTTGGTGATGCGCATCCTGCGGCTGGTGCCGGACCTGGCGCGTCTGCGGATTTCATCTATCGATTCCATCGAGGTGGACGAGAACCTGATGCTGGCCATCGCGAGCGAGCCGCGTCTCATGCCGCATCTGCACCTGAGCCTTCAGCATGGCGATGATTTGATCCTCAAGCGGATGAAGCGCCGCCACCTTCGTGACGATGCCGTCGCGTTTTGCGAAGAGGCGCGCAAACTGCGCCCCGGCATCACCTTCGGGGCCGACATCATCGCGGGGTTCCCGACCGAGACGGAGGCGCATTTCGAAAATTCGCTGAAGCTGGTTGAGGCATGCGACCTGACGTGGCTTCACGTCTTTCCCTATTCGGCGCGCGAGGGCACGCCGGCCGCACGTATCCCGCAAAAAGTGAACGGGGGCGTGATCAAGGATCGGGCCGCGCGGCTTCGTGCCGCCGGGGAGGCCGCCGTGTCCCGCCATCTCGCGGCGCAGCAGGGTGTCACCCACGCGGTGCTTATGGAGAATGCGCGCATGGGGCGGACCGAGCATTTCGCCGAAGTGTCTTTTTCCAGCGATCAGCCTGAGGGCGAAATCGTGCGGGCGGTGATTACAGGGCAGGCCCACGGTCAACTGGTGGCCTGATGCATCCCAACCCCGCCTTTCGCAAGACCGAGACCGCCCGCAACATCGCCTTTGCGCGTGACCGGGGTTTCGGCATCCTGTCGGTGAACGGCGCGGACGGGCCGTTGATGGCGCATGTGCCGTTCACGTTGAACGAGGCGGGCGCGATTGCGGCGCTGCATCTTGTGCGGTCGAACCCGATCCTCGCCGCGCTGAATACGTCGCAACCCGCCGTGATCGCGGTCAACGGGCCGGACGGATACGTTTCGCCCGACTGGTACGGCGTTGAAGATCAGGTGCCAACCTGGAACTACGTCGCCGTTCACCTGCGCGGGCAGTTGGAGCAGCGGCCACAGGACGAGCTGCCGGAGCTCCTGGAGGTTCAGTCGTCCGCATTCGAGCGCCGGATCGCGCACAAGGCACCGTGGCGGCCCGAGAAGATGACGCCCGAGGTCTATGAGAAGATGCAGCGGGCCATCGTGCCCCTGCAGCTTACCATCGAAACGGTCGAGGGGACCTGGAAGCTGGGCCAGAACAAACCGGCATCGGTGCGCCACGCGGCAGCCCAGAGCCTTGGAACAGGGCTGGGACAGGACTTGGCGGCCCTTGAGGCGTTGATGCGCCATCCCGACCTTGACTGAGGATTAGGATTGGACAGCAGGACAGGTTACTCCTAGTCTCGATGTGAAGGAGAATAACATGCCTCTGCCGCTCGTTCCCATTGCCCTGTCTCTCGCCGCGACCGGATCGGTCGCTCTTGCAACCTATCGGCTGGTCCGCAGGATCGAGCCGGGGCGGCGTGACCAGCGCGCCGAGGATGCCTTTGACGACGCGCCCGAGGGGGTCACCCTCAGGCGCACGCATGACCAAGCCAATGCAACTGCCCGGATGCGCCGGACCTTTCGGTTCGGTCCCAATGGCACGGCGATCGCGATTGACGCGAACCTCATGGGCCGGTTCTCGGTGAAAAGGATCGACTGACATGATGCAGCTTTTGGGAAACCCGGCCTCGCCCTATGTGCGCAAGGTGCGGGTGGTGCTTGAGGAAACCGGGCAGGCGGACGAGGTCGAGCGCATTGATGTCGCCACCTCGCCGATCAAAAGCGCGCCCGAAGTGACGGCGGCCCATGCGACGAAGAAGATCCCCGCGCTCATTCGCCCCGATGGCTGCACGCTTTATGACAGCCGCGTCATCACCCGGTTCCTCGATGCCCGTGCGGGCGGCACGCTGTATCGTGAAAACCGGGTTTGGGAGGTTCTGACGCTGGAGGCGACCGGGGATGGCATTCTCGATGCCGCCGTGTTGATGGTCTACGAGTCGCGCTGTCGCCCCGAGGACAAGCAAGATCACGGGTGGGTCGATGCACAATGGGGCAAGATCGACAATGCCCTGTCCGCGCTGGAAGCCCGCTGGATGAGCCACCTGTCCGGGCCGCTGGATGCCGGGCAGATCGCCGTGGGCTGCGCGCTGGGCTATCTCGATTTCCGCCATCCCGGGCGTGAATGGCGCAAGGGGCACGGGGCGCTGGACGATTGGTTCGCGGTGTTTTCCCAACGCGCGGCGATGACGGCGACCGCACCCACGGATTGACCGGAGGGGGCGCAGGGTGTGCGGCGACGTGATGCGGCAAATTAACCCGATAGAATTGATCGGGAATGGCCAAAACATCTGACTTGGATGCAGGATTCCCGCGTTTCAAGGATTCGCGAGCGAAATCTGACCCCTGTGCGCGTTTGTCCGCTGGACGGGTGAGGTTTTCAACGTTAAACACCGCCGCGATGGGCCGGAGGCTTCCCCGGCCTCTGGACGTATTGGCCGCGCGTGCGGCGCAGCAAGGGAGAGCATTCGTGTCACATGCTGACGATCACGAAGGGACCCGCCGGGATTTCCTCTATTATGCCACCGCCGGTGCCGGTGTCGTGGCCACGGGCGCGGCGGTTTGGCCGCTTGTAAACCAGATGAACCCTTCGGCCGATGTCCGGGCGCTCAGCTCGATCCGCGTGGACATTTCGGGCATGAACGAAGGCAGCCAGCTCACGGTCAAGTGGCTTGGCAAACCGGTGTTCATCCGCTTCCGCACGCAAGATGAAATTGATGCTGCGAACGCCGATGAGGTCGACAGCCTGCCGGACCCGGATGCGCGCAACGCGAACATCGACGAAGGTCTGCCCGCGACCGACCAGAACCGCACGCTCGACGAAGACGAGAAATGGCTTGTCATGATGGGTGTGTGCACCCACCTCGGCTGCGTCCCGCTGGGCGACGGTGCCGGTGACTACGACGGGTGGTTCTGCCCCTGCCACGGGTCGCACTACGACACCGCAGGTCGTATCCGCCGCGGACCGGCGCCCGAGAACCTTCCGGTTCCGGTCGCGGCGTTCGTCGACGAAACAACCATTCAGCTGGGCTAACGGAGGACACAATGGCTGGTATCCCCCACGACCATTACGAGCCGAAGACCGGCTTTCAAAAATGGCTGCACGAACGCCTTCCGATCGTGTCGCTTGCCTATGACACCCTGATGCTTCCCACGCCCAAGAACCTGAACTGGTGGTGGATCTGGGGCATCGTTCTGGCGTTCTGCCTCGTGTTGCAGATTGTCACCGGCATCATCCTTGCGATGCATTACACGCCGCATGTCGACATGGCCTTTGCCTCGATCGAGCACATAATGCGCAACGTGAACGGCGGCTTCTTCCTGCGCTATGTCCACATGAACGGTGCGTCGCTGTTCTTCGTCGCGGTCTACATCCACATGTTCCGTGGCCTTTTCTACGGCTCCTACAAGGCGCCGCGCGAGGTCACGTGGATCATCGGTATGCTGATCTACCTTGCCATGATGGCAACCGGTTTCCTCGGCTACGTTCTGCCTTGGGGTCAGATGTCGTTCTGGGGCGCCACGGTCATCACCGGGCTGTTCGGTGCGATCCCGTTCGTCGGCGAAGCGATCCAGACATGGCTTCTTGGCGGACCGGCCGTTGGCAACGCCACGCTGAACCGCTTCTTCTCGCTGCACTACCTGCTGCCCTTCGTGATCGCCGCCCTTGTTGCGGTTCACATCTGGGCCTTCCACACCACGGGCAACAACAACCCGACCGGTGTCGAGGTGCGGCGCGGATCGAAAGACGAGGTCAAGAAAGACACGCTGCCGTTCTGGCCCTATTTCGTGATCAAGGATCTGTTCGCGCTGGCGATCGTGTTGCTGGTGTTCTGGGCGGTTGTCGGCTTCATGCCGAACTACCTTGGCCACCCGGACAACTACATTGAGGCTGACGCGCTCGCCACACCTGCGCACATCGTGCCGGAATGGTATTTCCTGCCGTTCTACGCGATCCTGCGGGCCTTTACCGCCGATGTCTGGGCGGTGCAGTTCGTGAGCTGGATCACCGGGGGCATCATCGACGCCAAGTTCTTTGGTGTGCTGGCGATGTTTGGCGCGATCTTCGTGATGGCGCTGGCCCCGTGGCTCGACACCTCGTCGGTCCGGTCGGGTAAATATCGCCCGGCGTTCAAATGGTGGTTCCGCCTGCTCATCATCGACTTCATCGTGCTGATGTGGGTCGGGGCGCGTGACACGGAATTCCCGCACGACTGGATTTCGTTGATCGGCTCGACCTACTGGTTTGCCTATTTCCTCGTGATCTTGCCGCTTCTGGGTGTGTTCGAAAAACCGACCAGCCCACCGGAAACCATCGAGGAAGACTTCAAGGCCCATTATCCCGACGCTCCGTCGGCGGCCGAGTGAGAGAGAGGATCACAGAACAATGATCAAGAAACTCACCCTATCCGCGATCACCGCGCTCGCGCTTTCGGTCACCGGCGCAATCGCCGCCGGTGACGGGGATACGCATATCGACGATGTCGCGTTCTCGTTCGAAGGTCCGTTCGGCACCTATGATGTCGATCAGCTTCAGCGCGGGCTGAAGGTCTATGCCGAGGTCTGTCGCGCCTGTCACGGGTTGCAATACGTGTCCTTCCGGTCGCTGTCCGAGCCGGGCGGGCTTGGCTACACCGAAGAGGAAGTGCGCGCCTGGGCGGCCGAAAACTTCGAAGTGTTCGACCCCGAGATTGACGATTATCGCCCGGCCTTGCCGCGTGACAATTTCCCGGCGGTGTCCGGGTTTGGCATGGGGCCGGATCTAAGCCTGATGGCCAAGGCGCGCGCGGGCTTCCACGGCCCGGCGGGCACGGGCATCAACCAGCTTTTCAAAGGTATGGGCGGTCCGGAATACATCACCAGCTTTCTCATGGGCTTCACCGGTGAGGAAGACGAGGTGGCCGGTCAGTTCCTTTATGAGAACACCGCCTTTGACGGTGGCTGGGTGTCCATGGCGCCGCAGCTTTTCGATGATCTCGTCGAATACGATGACGGCACCCCGGCAACGGAACAGCAAATGGCCGAAGATGTTGCGGCCTTCATGATGTGGACCGCCGAACCCAAGATGATGGCGCGCAAACAGGCCGGCTTCGTGGGTGTCATCCTGCTCGTCGTGCTCGCGTCGCTTCTGTATCTGACGAACAAGAAGCTTTGGGCACCGCACAAATACGGCAAGGAAATGGATCTCTGATCCACCCGATCCTTGTGGGCGAGAGCGAAGGGCGGCCCACAGGCCGCCCTTTATCTTTTCACCAGACCCGGCCTGCGCCGGTCATATCCCGAGGTAGTCGCGCAGCGCTTCGGGCGGGTTGGCGAAAATCTCTTCCGTCGGAACCGAGGCATCGACCCTGCCTTCAACTACCAGCATCACCTCGTCCGCGATCCGCCGGGCGTCCGCCGGTTCGTGGCTGACCATGAGAAGCGTCGCGTCGGTGCTTTCGGCCAGATTGGCCACGAGGTCGAGCATATCGGCCCGAAGCGCCGGGCCGAGCGCGCCGAAGGGTTCATCCAGCAACAAAAGCGGTTGGTCCCGCAAGAGTGCGCGCGCCAACGCGACGCGGGCCATTTGCCCACCGGACATCGCCCCGGGTTTGCGGTCGCCAAGTCCGGACAGCCCGACACGCTCCATCGCGTCATCCACGCGCCCGGTCTCATCCTTCGTAAGGCGCAGGGACGGGGACAGACCAAGCCCGATGTTCTGCGCTGCCGTGAGATGGGGAAACAGGTTGTTGTCCTGAAAGATCATCGAAATGGGACGCGCACCGGGGGCGAGCGGGCCAACATCCCGCCCTTGCCACAGGATGCTCCCTTCATCCGGTGTCTCGAACCCGGCGAGCGCGGAGAGAAGCGTGGATTTCCCCGCGCCCGAGGGGCCGAGAATGGCCACCTTGCGCCCGGTGCTGATGGTAAAATCGGCGTCCAGCGTGAAATCATCATAACTCAATCGCAGGTTTTCAACCGTCAACATTGATGCGACCTCCCCGGTCGAGAAGCCAGAACACCACAAGGCTCAGAGCCAGCAGGACAAGCGCGGCCCCGGCCGCGTCGTCCATCCGGTAGGCAGTGAGCAGGCGATAGATCTGCAAGGGCAGTGTGGGCGTGTCCGGGCTGGCAAACAAGACGATGACCCCGAGATCGCCCAGTGACAGCGCGCCC
>JAABTN010000012.1 GCA_011389895.1 Maritimibacter sp.
TGATCATGACGACTTCCGCCTTCGTGGCCGGGACGCTTGCCCATATGGCCTTTGGCGGTGACCGAAGCCTTGTCCGGGCGTCATTGGCCGGGGCCTTGACCCCGTTCATCGCGGTCGTGTTGGGAAGCGCTGTCATCGCCTGGGGGGCCATGCCATTCATGGCGCTGACCGGGCTGGCTGTCGTGGCGCTCCCCCTCTGTCTCCCCAGCGCGCTGCTCGCGTTCCTGTATGAAGGTGCGCGCAGGCGCCTGTTGTTGCGCTGGGGGCAGGGCAACAATGGCTAGATATCATCCGTCCAAGGCCGTGTTGCCCGTGGCCTTTGCCGTGGTCGCCGCGCCTGCTTTCGCCGAGGATACCATTGTCGATGTCTACACGGCCCTCTCGGCCTTCGGTGATACCGACGCGCATCCGCTGGTTGAAACGCTCGACGGTCACACCATCGTTCATTCCGTCTTCGGCAATCGGCTCAACACGATCGTTGACCTGCCGGGACGCTTTCTCGCCTATACCCAAGAAGGCGGTGGGTGGGGGATCAACACCTACAAATTCTGGCCCTTGGAAGGCGGAGGTGCCGTGGCGGCAACCGTGCGCGCCGCGTTCGAGGTCGAAGTGATGGACCCCGACCCGTCCGTGGACTTCTTCGCCCGTGGCCCGGACGAACCCTGGCGGATGATCGAGGCCCCCCTCCCTTTCGTCGATGCGAGCGATTTTCTGACCCGGTCCCCGGCACCAGCCACCGACGACGCCCGTGCCCTGCGCGCGGCGACCCAATGGGCGGTCTACCCCGCGCTCAGCCCGGACAATGACGATCTGGTGTTGCGCCTGACCGCGACCAACCGTGACAAATGCTGGCCCGAAACCCTGTTCGGCTTTGCCACCGGCAACGCGCCGGAGGACGGGCTGGATTTCTGCCGCGATGTCTATGCGAACCTGACGACCGCGTTGCGTTTCAAGTTCGACCACGACACCGGGCGGTTTGTCTTTGCGGGCGAATAGCCAAAAGAAAAGCGCGTCATCACAGGATGCACCCCCGGATCATTCCGATCTTGTGCAGGGGCGGGAACCACGCGCGCCGGACCCCGCCGCTTTTGTGATCGTGGACATCGTCAGTTGAACCAGCGCCCTTTCGAAGGCATGGTTCGCTCAAACATGAGCAGAGGAGTCGCCCGTGACAGAACAAGACCAAGATGCGACCTGGTTCCTGGCCCAGATCAAGCCAAACAGCCACCGCATCGCAGAGCGCAATCTCGGGCGGCAGGGGTTTCAAACCTTTTTGCCGCTTCAGGAAGAAACCAAGCGCGCGCGGGGCAAGTTCACCACACAGATGCGCCCGCTTTTTCCGGGCTATCTTTTCGTCTCTTTCGATGTCGCGACAGGTGGTTGGCGAGCGGTCAATTCGACCTACGGCATCACGCGA
Source organism: Maritimibacter sp. (assembly GCA_011389895.1). Taxonomy (GTDB): domain Bacteria; phylum Pseudomonadota; class Alphaproteobacteria; order Rhodobacterales; family Rhodobacteraceae; genus Maritimibacter. Next base: position 1,418 of record JAABTN010000012.1, read on the forward strand.
CTTGTCAGCTTTGGCAAGGACCCGACACCGGTGCCTGCGGATCTTGTCACCACGCTGATGCTGCGCTGCGACCGGGAAGGCAAGCTGATGTCGCCAAAGCAGCTGGCCGCGGGGGACGAGGTGATGATGACCAAGGGCCCCTTTGCGCAGTTTATTGCCACGATCGAAAGCATCGCCCCCGACCGCCGTGTCTGGGTCTTGATGGATATCATGGGCGGCAAGACCCGGGTCGCCGTGAATGCCGACGATCTCAGGGCGGTTTAAGGTCTTTGTATTTTGCCGGAAAATTTGGTTGCGGGGGTAGGATTTGAACCTACGACCTTCAGGTTATGAGCCTGACGAGCTACCGGGCTGCTCCACCCCGCGCCAATTGTTCGGTGGGGATAGGCCATACGTCGGGGGACTGCAAGGGGCGCTGGGGGGATTTTGTTGAAAAACCGTTACTTTTTTCCGCGCCGCGATTTCGGGCCTTCATCGCTGTGACGCCGGTGTGTCCCCCGCCGGTGGCAGGCCATGAAAAAGGCGGGCCTGGGCCCGCCTTTCTGCTTGGTCCTCTAACGCCCGGTCAGGGGCGCACCGGTCAGCCGATGATCGCGTTCAGCGTGGCCGAGGGGCGCATGACCGCGAGGGTCTTTTCCTCGTCCCCGTGGTAATACCCGCCAAGATCGACCGGGTTGCCCTGATCCGCCATCAGCTCTTCGATGATCTGGGCTTCCTGGTCGGCCATCGCCTTGGCGATCGGTGCGAAATGCGCGGCGAGGGCGGTATCTTCGGTCTGCGCGGCGAGGGCTTCGGCCCAGTAGCGGGCAAACCAGTAGTGGCTGGTGCGGTTGTCGTTTTTGCCCACGGGGCGCTCGGGGCTGTTGCCGTTCTCAAGCACCATTTGCGTCGCGTCCTCGACCGCTTCGCCCAGCACCTTGGCACTTGCGTTGTCACGGGCATCGGCCAGGAACTTGAGACTTTCGCCAAGCGCGCAAAACTCGCCAAGACTGTCCCAGCGCAGGTGGTTTTCTTCCATGAGCTGCTGCACGTGTTTCGGGGCCGAGCCGCCTGCACCGGTTTCGAACATCCCGCCACCGTTCATCAGTTTCACGATGGAGAGCATCTTGGCCGATGTGCCAAGCTCAAGGATCGGGAACAGGTCGGTCAAGTAATCGCGCAGCACGTTGCCGGTGATGGTCACGCAATCTTCGCCTGCGCGCATCGTCTCGAAGGTAAAGCGCGTCGCCTCGCGCGGGGCCATGATCGGGATGTCGATCCCTTTCTCGGACAGAACCTGTTTCACGTATGTGATCAGCTCGGCGTCATGTGCCCGGTTCGGGTCGAGCCAGAAGGCGGCTTTCCCGGTCGCCTTGGTGCGGTCGATGCCAAGCTGGATCCAGTCGAGGATCGGCGCCTTGTTCGCAGAGGCAGAGCGCCAGATATCGCCTGCCTCGACCGCGTGGGAATGGAGCACGTCGCCGTTGTCGAGAACGATCTCGACCTTGCCCTTGGCGGGGATTTCGAAGGTGGTCGGGTGCGACCCGTATTCTTCGGCCTTCTGGGCCATCAGCCCGACGTTGGACACCGCGCCACAGGTGGTGACGTCCAGTTTGCCGGTTTCCTTGAAGTATTCGATGGTCTCGTCATAGACCGGCGCATAGGAATTGTCCGGGATGCAGCATTTGACCGGGGCCGAATTGCCATCGGGGCCCCAGCCGGTTCCGCCGGCCTTGATCACGGCGGGCATCGAGGCGTCGATGATCACGTCCGAGGAGACGTGCAGGTTCGAAATGCCGCGGTCGCTGTCGACCATGTACATCGGGGGTTGCTTGTCCATCACGGTCTTGAGGTCGGCTTCCATCGCCGCGTCGCCCTTGATCCGGGTTTCCAGATCGCCGATGCCCGCGTTGGGGTTCCATCCCAGATCATCGAGTTTCGCGTCATGCTTCGCGATGAAATCGGCAAGATAGACGCGCACGAAATGGCCGAAAAGGATCGGGTCCGAGACCTTCATCATGGTCGCTTTCAGGTGGACCGAGAACAAAACGCCCGGCTCCATGTTGGCGAGCTCTTTCTCGATGAACGCGCGCAGCGCCCGGGCCGAGAGGAAAGTGGCATCGACCACGGTGCCCTCGCCGTAAGACAACCCGTCTTTCAAAACCGTCTCGCGCCCGTCTTCGGCGGTGAAGACGATCTTTGCTCCCCCGGCCTGATCGGCGGTGATGGTTGCGGATTTTTCATTGGCAAAGAAATCGTCACCGGGCATCGAGGCGACATGTGTCTTTGAGTCCTTGCCCCAATCGCCGAGCCGGTGGGGGTTCTTCATGGCATAGTTCTTCACCGCCTTGGCCGCCCGGCGGTCGGAGTTTCCTTCGCGCAGAACCGGGTTCACGGCCGACCCCTTGACCGTGTCATAGCGTGCGCGCACGTCCTTTTCCTCGTCCGTCGACGGCTCATAAGGGTAGTCGGGAATGGCGTAGCCCTGTTCCTGAAGCTCCTTGATCGCCGCGACAAGCTGCGGCACCGAGGCCGAGATATTGGGCAGCTTGATGACATTGGCACCGGGTTGCTTCACGGCTTCACCAAGCCAAGCAAGGTCATCGGACACTTTCTGATCGTCTTTCAGGTAATCGGGAAACTTGCTCAGAACCCGGCCCGCGAGCGAGATGTTGCGCAGCTCAACCTTGAGATCGGCGGCCTTCGCGAAAGCCGAGATGATCGGCAGCAACGAATGGCTTGCAAGCTCCGGGGCTTCGTCAACCTGTGTGTAGATGATGTCGGGGGTATCGCTCATGATCGGGTCTCCGTAACGTCAGGGGTCATGTCCGGGATCGGGGTGGGGACTCGTTCCCCGCCTTGCCTGCTGTTCGGGTAAATGACCCCGGGACACAAGTCAATGTGTGCCATTGTATACCGAAAGGTTTTTGCAGTCCCGGCAGGGGGTTCACAGACAAAAGACGGGCCCCCGGTTCACCGGAGGCCCGACATCGTCAGCCTGACGTGAAGAAACTTGGAGTGTCAGGCTGCGTTCTTAAAAGGGGCCTTGTCTTCTTTCTCGACAAAGACCTTGTGCAACGCGACCACGGCCTTGTCGGCATCGTCGCGCGGCATGAGAAACTGAACATCCACGTTGCGCGGCGTCGCATGGGCGGCGATCACGTCCAGCCCGGCCTGATCCAGCGCGCTCAGTCCGCGGCCCAGCACGCTTTGCTTTCGCAGGTCGCGCCCGATGGCCGAGACGATGGATTGCGAGCGCACCGTGATCTCGGCACCGGGGAACCGTTCGGCCACGTCGCGTTCGACCCGGCGCACCGATTTGAGCGAGCCTTTGACATAATGCGTGATCGTGTTGGCGTTCGAGGTTTTCGACACGATCCAGACCTTGTGCCGCTTGAGCGCGTCAAGGATCGCGGCGTCATATCCCTTCACGCCCACCATGTCCTGTTCGAACACCTCGATCGAAATGACGTCCAGCCCGGTGATGATCTCGACCCCCGGGGTGTCGCCCCGGCTGTCGTCGATCAGCGTTCCAGGGTCGTCCGGTTCGAATGCATTGGTCACGCGCAAGGGCACATCCGCCTGGCGCAACATCTTGGCTGCCGAGGGGTGGATCGCCTCCATCCCGAGGTTCGACAGCTGGTCGGCCACATCGTAGTTGGTATGACCGAGCTTGCGTGTGTTCTCTTCGCCAACCAGTCTTGGGTCGGCGGAGGACAGGTGGAATTCCTTGTGAATGATCGCTTCTTTTGCGTGGGTGACCGCCGCGATGCGGGCAAACGTCACCTCGGAATAGCCGCGATCATATTCGTTCATCAGCCCTTCCTTGCACTGGGCATAGCCGGTGATGATGGGCATTTCGCTGGCAACGTCGATGTCGGCAAGCCCCTGCTCGACCCGTTCGTCCAGCGAACAATCGCCTTCGTCACGCCACCCGGACAGGTCCACGAAGCGGGCATTCACGCCCGCGCGCTTCAACATCAGCGCGGTGACAAAGGCCGAATGCGCCTCGCCCAGCCCCGACAAAAGCTCGCGCACCATTTCCATGTGTTCGCTAAGCCGGAAATGGCCATAGGAACACAGCCGCCCGAGGTCGATCAGGAAACTGCGTGCACCGTCGATGCGGTCGCGCACGAAATCGGTCGCCTCCGAGATGTCGCCCGGATGTTCGAGAATGCCGGTGTGCGTCTCGATCATCGCGTCCTGAACGCGCTTGAGCGCGGACATCCAGGTGTGATCGTCTTCCTCGCTGTCGGCGAACAGGGCATAGACGCCCTGTTCCCCGGTTTTCTTGTGTTCGAGCAGCAAGTTGGTGATGCCGCCAAAGGCCGAGACGACGAACATCCGGTTATAGGGATCGTCCGCGTCGATAAGCAGGCCATCGCGCAGCTCATCCACCCGGCTCATCGACGTACCGCCGATCTTTTCGACTGTATGATTTCGCTGTGCCATGGGTCAGGCGGTTTCCTCTGCCGGTGCATATGAGCCGTCTTCGCGGTGCACTTCGGTGCCGGTCACCGGCGGGTTGAAGCAGCAGGCCAGAACAAGCTCGTCCTCGGCGCGCACCGTGTGGTGATCGTGTTGGTCGAGCGCATACATGACGCCCGGCGTGATCTCGTGCGTTTCGCCGGTGGCGAGGTCGGTGATCGACCCTTTGCCGGACACGCAATAGACGCTTTCGAAGTGGTGCTTGTAGTGGAACGTGTGCTCGGACCCGGCCTCCAGCGTGGTGATGTGGAAGGAAAAGCCCATTCCATCGTCGGCCAGAAGCATGCGCACGGAATTCCAGCGCGCGTCCGATACCGAGCGGTCGGTGTTTTTGAGTTTGTTGAAGTCACGGACAATCATGGTGTCACTCCGCTGCAATTTGGTTCTTGTTGGCCAGCGCGTCGCGGGTCGCCTCAAGGACGATCTCCAGACCACGCTCCAGCACGTCGTTCGGGATGGTCAGGGCGGCAAGCACCTTGACCACTTCATCATCGGCCCCCGAGGTCTCGATGATAAGCCCTTTTTCAAACGCCCGGGCACAGATGTCGCTGGCAAGCGCGCCAGACCCGACATCGACACCGCGCATGAAGCCGCGGCCTTTCAGGACGGCACCGGGCACGAGATCGGCAACCTTTTGCAGACCCTTCTCGGTGATCTCGCCCTTCTCGGCGATCTCGGTTTCAAACCCCTTGTCGGCCCAGAATTTCTCAAGCGCGACGCGGCCAGTCACGAAGGCATGGGTGTTGCCCCGGAAGGTGCCGTTGTGCTCGGCCGGCTTCCAGATGTCGTGTTCGCGTTTGATCAAGAGCGCGGCGAAGGGCAGGCCAAAACCTGACAGCGATTTCGCCTGCGTGATCATGTCCGGCTCGATATCCATACCCTCGACCCCGAAGTAGGTGCCAGAGCGGCCGATCCCGGCCTGAATATCGTCGACGATGATCAGCGCGCCATGTTCGCGCGCAAGCCTTGCGATGCCCTCGATCCAGTCACGCGACGCGGCGTTCAGACCGCCTTCGCCCTGGATCGGTTCAAAGATGAAGGCGGCCGGGGCGTCGATGCCCGCAGAGCTGTTGTTCAACATCTGCTCGATCAGCGCGAGGGTGTCGACATCGTCGCCAAATGCGCCCTCGTAGGGCAGGTGCGTCACGTCGGTGAGGCTCACCGGACCCGCCCCGCCGCGCTTGCCGGCATTGCCGGTCAGCGACAGCGCGCCCATGGTCATGCCATGGAAGGCATTGGTGAAAGACACCACGTTGCGCCGCCCCGTCACCTTGCGGGCCAGCTTGATCGCCGCTTCCACGGCATTGGTGCCGGTCGGCCCGGTCATCATGATCTTGTAGTCATCCATGCCGCGCGGCTTGAGAATGATGTTCTCGAAGGCTTCAAGCCATTTGGCCTTTTCCTCGGTATACATATCAAGCCCATGGGCAATGCCATCGCCGGTGATGTGCTCGACCAGCGCGGCCTTCATGTCCGCATCGTTGTGGCCATAGTTCAGCGAAGAACAGCCAGCGAGAAAGTCGATATAGTCCACACCGTCGTCAGTGGTCATGATCGACCCCTGCGCTTTGGTGAACGTGACGGGAAAGCCCCGGCAATAAGAGCGGGCTTCGGATTCGCGACGAGCAAAAACGGGATTGATCGCCGAAGTGTGTTCGGTCGTCATAACAGTATCCTTTGGGTATCTGGGATCAGCGCGAGGGGATCAGGCGGCTTTCGCCATGGTTTCCTCGGGCAGCGCGATCGTCACCATGTGTTCGGTGTCGTGGCGTCCGCCGAAGTGATCTTCCTCGTCGAAGTGGGCTTCGTCGGTCAGCTCACCGCCCTGACGGCGGGCAAAGCTGCGAAACAGCCCCCAAGAGGCGTCGTTGTCCTCGGTGATCGTGGTTTTCAGCGCAGAAACATCGTCGCATTCGTCGCGGTTCACGAGATGGTCGAGCATCTTGCCGCCCAATCCCAAACCGCGTGCCCGGCCGCTCACGGCCACCTGCCATACGAAGAGAGCCTCTTCTTTCGGCACGATGTAGCCGGAGATCCAGCCGACGATTTCGCCGTCAAGTTCCGCCACCACGGAGGTGTCGCTGAAATGGTCGCATTGCAACAGGTTGCAATACATCGAATTTTCGTCGAGCGGCTTGCACGCACGAATGAGTTCCCAAATGGCAGCCCCATCCTCGGAAACGGGTTTCCGCAGATGGAGCCCCTCAGTTCGGGGGCGTGCGATTTCCTTGCTCATGTCCTTAGGCATGGGTCTTCCTCCAAGTTCCTTCGGCTATCTAACTAATAGAGTCGCGATATTGTTTCAAGCCTCAAAGCAAAAAAACGCCGCTATGGGCGGAAATCCCGCGTATATAGTGGCTTTTGGTGCCAAATGCTTCGGTTTTCGTATGTATCTATCCTTTACAATCCGAATGGTTCGACTATCTAAGCATCATGATTGCGCAAACCCATATCGCCATGGCATCAAGGGGGCCGGAGGAGGATCCCTTGAGTCGCATTGATGACAGCCTTATCGCCCTGCGCCGCATCATGCGGGCGACGGAGCTTTACGGAAAAGAGCTCGCCCAGGCGGCGGGGTTGACCGCCGCACAGTTTCGCGCGCTTCAGATTGTCGGTGAGAAGGGGTGGGAAACGCCCAAGGCCATTGCCGCGCGCATGGGGGTGAGCCAAGCGACGATCACCACGCTTGTGGACAAGCTGGTGCGGCGCGAATTGGTCACGCGTGAGCCGTCTCAGATCGACCGTCGTCAGACCAACGTGACCCTTTCGCCGATTGGGCGGCAGGTGCTTGACGATGCGCCGGATGCCTTGCAGCAGAAATACGCGCGTGCGTTCGAAGATTTGTCGGATTGGGAACAGGCACAGATCATCGCGACGCTGGAACGCGTCGCCTCGATGCTCGATGCCGAAGACATCGACGCCTCGCCCGTGCTCACCATGGGCGACATCAAGCGCCACTGAACGGGCCCGCCGCCATTCCGGCACATTGGCCGCGCCCGGTTTAGGGGGCCTGCGTGTTACTGGTCGCCCAGATTGCCCAAGCCCCGCAACATGTCCCCGATCCGGCCCGGGTTGAACGCCTTGCGCGCCGCCATTTCGTCTTCGACACGTGCGGCGAGCCGGTCGGCCAGAAGCCGGTGACCGGTGAGATTGGGGTGCACCGCCCCCGCGATGACCGATGAGGATGCCGGTTGGGTCATGGCGCTGTCGTTGCCGGTGCGGATCGCGCGATCTTTCGGGTCATAGGCATAGGGGGCCCAAAGGTCGGCATCCCAGCGGCGGTCATTCGGCCCCCATCCGGCGTTGGGAAGGTTCAATCCGTAACCACGCCACCAGCCATGGCCGATGAAGGCATCGCGGGTTTCGCACACGAACGAGATGCCATGCGCCTGTGCAGCCTTCGCAAGCTCGACCCGGAAGCGATCAAAGATCGCCAGCGTGGCGTGCCCTTCTTCGCTGGTCAGGTTAAAGGTCCAGTTGCGCGCGATATTCAAAGGCGCGCCAAGTTTCAGCCCTTCCCAGGCCGAAAACGGATCGCGCCCCGGTGCGCTGCCGTAAACCACCGCGGCCTCGGTATCGAGCGGGCCACAGGCGGGTGCCTTGGGCGGCAGGACACGTAGCGGGTCGGGGTATTGCGTCTGGAAAATCGCCTTGGCAGGCAAATCGAGCCGGTATTCAAGGATATTGTAAAGCAATTCCATCCGCTTTCCGATGCTGCCCGCATCGCCGCGTCCCCGGCCATAGATCAGATCGCCCGCATGGGGGCGACCGTTCAAATCCTTGCGCAGGCAATGTTCGGCCACTGTCGGATATATGCGCGGATCGACGCGGTATTCGGCGGGCGGGCAGACTTCGGGCAGGGTGAAGAAGGCCACCAGCCCACTGTCGTAATCCCCCGGCAAAAGCGCGTATTTCACCAGGTCGGCAAATCCGATGTCATTGCCGCCGACCGAGAGGAACAGGAAATCGGGCGCGCGCAACGCGCCTTCGGGACAGGTGAAGAACCCCACGCTGGGGTGGTCCGACCCGGTGGTTCCGCGAAACTGCCGCATGTAGCGGTCCAGCGCGTCGTTTTTCTGCAACTCGGTGGGAAACCAGTTGACCGAGGCCGGGTAGGGCCGCCGGTCGAAGGCGGTGATGTCGATCCCGTCAAGCTCCTCAGACGTCACATCGGTGTATTGGCCGCGCGGCAGATCGCTGTCTTGGCGCACCGGGCGCGCGCACAGCTCGCGCACCGCCATGTTGACCTGCGAATAGGGGAGATATCCGCCGCCTTTCGCGGAAACGAACTGCGGGGCGAGAAGCCCGTCGAACACCTCGGCCCCGGAGCAGGCATAGTGCAGGAAGGTCACGAAGCGGTGCGGGTCATCGGATGCGGTCTCAAGGGCTGCAAGGTTCTGGAACGAAAAGAAGCTTCGGTTGCACCGGTCGTCCAGCCATGTCCGGTCTGGAAGCGGTAGGCGAAACAGCGAGGTGGCGAGCCATTCATGCCCACGCTCCGAGGTGATGCCTTTCCACTGCGCCGCCACATCCGGGTTGCCTTCGCCCGAGCCATAGCTGTCGCCCATGCCGACGATGACGACATGCTCGGGTTCCAGCCGCGCCTCGATCACATCGCGCTCGATGATAACGACAACTTCCGTTACCTCGGTGAGCGGGATCTCAAGCTCGACTTCCTCGGTGCAGGGCAGGGGAGTGTCGCGAAAGCTCCACCAACACTCCTTGGTGTCCAACGCCGCCGCGTCGCCGGTCACCCAAAGACGGGCGCGCACGCGCTGGGCGTCTTCGTTCTTCACGTATTTCAGGATCGCATCGCGATGTTCGCCCGTCTCCGGGTTCCAGTGCAGGGGACGACCCTGTTCCAGAAACGATGCGAAGGGCGATGTCGTGCCGCCGATCAACGTTCGGTCCAAGCGCGCGTGCCATCCCTCAAGCCCGCCGTCCTCGGGCCGCACCCGGTAGGTTTCGAAAAGCGCATCGGCCTGTCGGGGTTCTCCCAAGGCCTCGAAGGTCGCGAAACGGTTGCTGATCTTCCAGTTTATCTCGACATCCTGCGCGACAAGCGTGCCGGCTGCGGGAAGCGCGGCGACGAGCGCGAACAGAAAGGGGATGACACGGATCTTCATGGGCGACCTCGGGAAACGCGAACACTGCGCGCGACGCTACCGTGTCGCCCTCATACGCTCAATATACGCGCCCCGTGGTATCGGCGATGTCCCGCGCACGTTTTCGTCATGCGCTCAGCGTCTCGGTCGAGGCAAAGAACATGGCCTGGCTCACCGCCGAGCGCACCTGGTCTTCCGAGTAGGGCTTGGTGATGACAAAGGCGGGTTCCGGGCGCTCGCCGGTCAAAAGCCGCTCGGGGAAGGCGGTGATGAAGATCACCGGAATGTCACCCGTCGACTTTAGGATCGTGTTGACCGCGTCGACGCCGCTCGAATTGTCGGCAAGCTGGATGTCCGACAGGATCAGATCGGGCGTCTCCTTGGTGGCAAGGTCGATGGCACCCCGTTCGGTCCGCGCCACCCCGGTGATCGCGTGACCCATGTCGGCCACGATATCCTTAAGGTCCATGGCGATGATCGCCTCATCCTCGATCACGAGTATGCGCCCTTTCACGCTGTCTTCCATCTCGCGGCGCGCGACGGTGATAAGATGCTCGACCTCGCCGGTATCCATCTCCATGATTGCGGCAATGTCCGAGACGCCAAAATCCTCGACCGTGTGCAAGAGCAACGCCTCGCGCGTGTTCGCGGTCAGGTTGGCGAGATGCGCGTGGGCGCGGGCGTGAAGCCCATCTTCGCCCATGTCGATCGGCGCCCCGGCGCTGGCCCAGATTTGGTGAAACGCGCGAAACAGCGCGACCTTGTCCGACAGCCCGGTGTCAAAGACCGACCGATCCTCAAGCAGGGCTTCGAGGGTGGCAGCAGCATATCTGTCGCCCGATTGCTGGTTCCCGGTCAGGGCCCGCGCATAGCGGCGCAGGTAGGGCAGGAGCGATGCGATTTTTACAGAGAGAAATTCGGTGTCAGTGTCGTTCATCCCATCCAGTCCGATCATTGTGTTTTTTCGGTTTCCTTTGGAACCAAACAACCGGGGTGGCGTTTGGTTCCCGAATGAAGGTGGAAAAATTTTGGGCGCTCAGAGGTTAACGGGACCGAACCACGATGACAGATGACAAGGATCAAGACAGGCTTGAACAGCAGATTGATGCCAATCTGAAGAAAGTGTTCCAGCGCACGCTTGATGAGGACGTTCCAGGCAGGTTCATTGACTTGCTTGAGAAACTCAAGGAAGCGGACAAGCAGAGGTCGCCCAATGACAAATGACACCGAGGCGCGCGACCCGCGCGAAGAGGTGGTCGAACATCTTCCGGCGATGCGGGCCTTTGCCGCATCTTTGACGCGCAACCCCGCCGCTGCCGATGATCTGGTGCAGGATACGATCGTCAAGGCATGGAAGAATTTCGACAAGTTTCGCGAGGGGTCGAACCTTCGGGCGTGGCTGTTCACGATCCTGCGCAACACCTTCTATTCCGATCTTCGCAAGAAAAAGCGCGAGGTTGAGGATGTCGATGGCGTGATGGCGGCAAGCCTGTCGGAAAAACCCGCCCATGACGGGCGTCTTGCGCTGGCGGATTTTGAGAAGGTGTTCGCCGAATTGCCGGTCGAGCAGCGCGAGGCATTGATCCTCGTCGGTGCCTCGGGCCTGTCTTATGAAGAGGCGGCGGAAACCTGTGGCGTTGCCATCGGCACGATCAAGAGCCGGATCAACCGGGGGCGTGCGCGGTTAACCGATCTTCTCGATATCAATGACGACGACAGCATCGAATTGACCGATCAGGCCACCATGGCGGTCGTCAGCTCGGGCCTGTCGGTAAGGAAAAACACCGGGTGATGACACGTCTGGGTGACCTGGGCCGGACGCTCACGTTTCGGATCGCGGGGCTTCTCGCGCTCGCGCTGCTTCCCGTCGGTGTTCTGTCGGTCGTGACCACGCTTCAGCTTCTGAACAAGGCCGAACGCGAATTGCGCGACGGTCTTCTGGCCCTCACCGCCGAGGCCGCGGCGGAACAGGAGGCGGCCATTCGCACCGCGACAGGCGTTGCCCGTGCGGTCGTCGGTCTTGTTCCGGTGTTTCGCGGGGGTGGGTTCGACTGTGAGGAACCGCTGACCACCATCCTGCGTGACAGCCCCGAATTGTCGTTTCTCGGCTATGTTGATCGCGACGGTATCGTCCAATGCGGATCGCGTGACCAAGGCATGGATGTCTCGCAACGCCCCCTGCATCAGGAATTCATCGACAACCCCGGCCCACGGGTGAAATTCAGCGACGTGGGGGCGATCACCGGTGCGCCGGTGGTCGTCGTGTCGCTTCCGGTGATCCATGATGGGGCCTATGACGGCTATGTCATCGCCTCGCTGCCGCATCGGCGCCTCAACCGGCCCGCGCCGGGGGCGCTGGGTCGTGAACGCCCGGTCGAATTGATCACCTTCAACGTCGAGGGCGAGATGCTGACATCAACCGTGACCGACGATGCGCCGGGGCGAATTCTGCCCGAGACCCGGGCTTTGTCGGCGCTTGTTGGCGGGACCGAGGCCACCTTTGTCGCCCGCGTTGAAGACGGCGGCGAGCGTCTCTTTGCGCTAAGCCCGATTGTGCCGGGACAGGTCTTTGCGCTTGGGTCGTGGGAATACCGCGCGGGGTTGTTCGCGGGCGGCTACGGCGTTGGGTCGTCCATGGTGTTCCCGCTCTTGATGTGGGTGGTGAGCCTTGGGGTCGCCTTCTTCGCGGTGCAACGCATGGTGATCAAGCCGACCCGCAACCTGCGCGCCCGGATGCTGCAATTCATGCGGTCGCGAAAACTGGCCGAGCCGATGACCGACCGTTCGGTGCCGTCCGAAATACGCGACATGGAAACCACGTGGATGCGGCTGGCCGAGAACATCCTGCGTGACGAGGCCAAGCTTCACGATACGATCCACCAGCGCACCGTCTTGTTGAAAGAGGTGCATCACCGGGTGAAGAACAACCTGCAACTCATCGTGTCGCTGATCGGGATGGAGATGCGCAAGACCCGCGCCTCCGCCGACAAGACCGCGCTGTCGAACGTGCAGCAGCGGGTCATGTCGATCGCGCGGGTGCATCAGAATCTGTATGAAACCTCGACCGCCGAACGGGTGCGGGCAGACGAGCTGCTTTCTGCCATCGCGCAGCAGATCGTTTCGGCCACCAGCCCGGATGACGGGAGCATGGAGCTCAAGACCCATTTCGACGAATGCGAGGTCTATCCGGATCAGGCGGTGCCACTGTCCCTCGCGTTCTCCGAGCTCATCACCAACGCGTTGAAGCATGTCGGGCCGCGCGACGGCGCGCGGACTTCGTGCCTTGAGGTGAAGCTGACGTGTGAGCCGGGGTCGGGCCACGGCCAGATCGTGGTCAGAAACACCCTGCCAAGCGCACGACGCGACACGGGTGAAGGTGGAAAAGCCGGGCTTGGCGAACAGCTTGTGCGGGCCTTTGCGAGCCAGATGGAGGCGGCTGTTCACCGCGAAGACACCGGGACCAGCTACGAGGTCATGATCGATTTCCCGATCCAGGGGTTCGACGATACGGATGCGCCCGGCGATTACGTAATCCCGGTGTCGAGTGCCGCGCCGGGTGCAGGGCGTGACAGGTTCTGACCCGGTCAGATTGCCCAAAGAAAAAAGCCCCGCCGTTTGGCGGGGCTTTTCATTGTCACGCTTGGCGTGATCAGTTGTCCGGGCAAGCCGCGCGATACCGCGTGCCGTTCGGACGCTGGTAAACGCACATGCCTTGGGCATCCGCCGCGCGACCGATCAGGTTGCCTGCGGCTGCGCCGGTAGCAGCACCCACGGCGGCCCCCCCAAGCGACCCGCTGGCCAACCCGCCGATCATGCCGCCGGTCACGGCGCCTGCCGCGGTTGCCTGGGTCTGGTTCTGAGTTTCACACCCGGAGACGGCCAGAACCGCCGCGGCTGCGAGAGCAAGAATTGGTGCTTTCATGTCTGTCTCCTCGAATCATTTCACAGGGGGAGGATAACGCGGATCGGGCGAAATGGTCATGAAAAATCAAAATATTGCGGGAAACGGCCCGGGACGGCGGGCAGAAAGTGGCTTATCACCAGCTCCCGGAATTCTCCATGGACGCCCATGGCTCGCGTTCCGGCAAGGCCGCGCCTTCCTGAATCAGCTCGACCGAGATGTTGTCAGGGCTTTTGAAAAACGCCATGCGCCCGTCGCGGGGCGGACGGTTTATCGTGACCCCCGCATCCATGAGCTTTTGGCACATGGCATAGATGTCATCGACGCGGTAGGCGAGGTGTCCCCAGCTTCTTCCGGTCTCGTATGTTTCGTCTGAATCCCAGTTGTAGGTCAGCTCAAGCTCCGGGGCCATCGTCTCGTTCGCGGTGGCTTCATCCTTGGGCGCGGCGAGAAACACGAGGGTGAATTTGCCCTCCGGCACCTCTTTGCGCCGAATTTCCGTCAAGCCGACCTTGTTGCACCAGAAGTCGATGCTTTCCTCAAGATCGCGCACCCGGATCATCGTGTGAACGTATCGCATGTCGTGCCCTCCGTTTCGCGTGTTCCAACGTGGTAGGCTTTCACTGCGCGCTTCGCAACCGGGCGGGGCCCGGCGGCATGGCAGGATCAGCTTTCGCGCGGCCCAAGGTGCTGTGACCCGCGCGCCTTCGCCAGTGCGATTTGGCGTTGCCGTTCGCGAAACCGGTCGCGCCGCGCGTCGTCGTAGTCTTCGATACAGTGGTGACAGGAAACCCCCGCCTCGAACGCCTCGCGCGTCTTGTCCTCGGGTCGGATCGGGCGGCGGCAGGCATGGCAAAGCTCGTGGGGCCCTTCGGCCAAGCCGTGGCCGACACTGACCCGCCCGTCGAAGACAAAGCAGTCGCCGTGCCACAGGCTTTCATCCGCCGGCACGTCTTCGAGATATTTCAGGATACCGCCCTTGAGGTGATAAACCTCTTCAATGCCTTGCTGGAGCAGGAAGTTCGTGGATTTCTCGCACCGAATACCCCCGGTGCAGAACATCGCGATCCGCTTGTTATGAAACCGGTCCTTGTTCTGCGCCCACCATGCCGGGAAGTCGCGAAACCGGGTGGTCTGGGGGTCGACCGCGCCCTCAAACGTGCCAATGGCCACCTCGTAGTCGTTGCGGGTGTCGATCACGGCCACATCCGGCGCGCTGATCAGGTCGTTCCAATCTTCGGGCTGCACGTAATGGCCCACGGCGGCGCGCGGATCGACGTCGGGCTGGCCCATGGTCACGATTTCGCGTTTCAGGCGCACCTTCATGCGGCCAAAGGGCTGCTGGGTCGCCGTTGACAGTTTGTAGTCAAAGCCCGCGCATCCGGGGAGCCCGTCGATATGGGTGATCAGCGCGTCTATCCCGTCGCGGGGGCCCGCCACGGTGCCATTGATCCCCTCGCGCGCCAGAAGAAGCGACCCGGTGATGCCCCGCGCATCGCAGAGGTCCGCCAAGGGCCCCCGGATCGCGTCGGGATCGGCGAAGGTGGTGAAATGATAAAGCGCGCAGACCGTGAACATATGCGGGCTTTACGCCGCCCGCCCGGCGCGATCAATAGGCGCTAGTAGCGATATCCACGGTGAAGCCCGACGCGCGATTCCAGGGATCGCCACAGGCGTTCGAAGGCTTCGCGGCTCTCCATCGCCGAGGCGGAAATGCGCAAGTTGCCCTCGATATGCCGGATCACGAGAACCCGGTCCCCATCGCGCAGCGCCGCCTTGATGTCGGAAATACCCTTGTATGTCAGGTGCATGAGCCTTGGGTTGGCCGGGCCTGCCGGGGCGATGATCCCGGTATCGTCCAGCCGGATTTCCGCCCGGCACAGGGCAGGGCGAAACAGGCTACGCAGTTCCTCGACCGTCACCATCGTGGCGACAGCGGCCACGAGCGCATAGATCGCCGTTGCCCCGAAAGGACCGAATTCATACCCGGCAATGGTCAATCCGGCCTTGTTCGTCACGGCCAGCCACCCCGCGCCCGCCGCCACTGCGGCACAAAGCACCAAGAGCACATACCCCTTGGCGACACGCATCGTGTATCCAAACGTTTCGTTCGACATGTGCAATCTCCCCAAGATCAGAAACCGATGTTTTCAATGAGCTTGCCCAATCTGGCCAAGGATATGGGCCGAATTGGGGCAGGAGAGGAACAATACCTTGATTTCATCGCGGCACGCGCCACATCCTGATCAGCATGGAGGTGCAAAAGATGCGCGGTTTTTTCCTTGTGGTCCTGTTGGCCGTGTCTGCCCCGGTTCAGGCACAAACCCCTGACAACAGGGCGCAAATGCAGCTTTCCTTTGCCCCGGTGGTGAAACAGGCCGCGCCTTCGGTGGTGAACATCTATGCCTCTCGCGTGGTCGAACGGCGGGTGCCTTTCGCCGATGACCCGTTCTTTTCGCAATTCTTTGGCGAGTTCGACCTGCCGCCCTCGGTGCAAAATTCGCTCGGGTCCGGGGTGATCGTGGGCGATGGGCTGGTGGTGTCCAATTACCACGTGGTTGGCAATGCCACCGATATCCGCGTGGGGCTTGCGGACCGGCGCGAATATGAAGCCCGGTTGGTGCTGGCAGATGAAGCCGCCGATCTTGCCATCCTCCGGCTGATCGACGCGCCGAACCTTCCCGCGCTTGAGTTTGCCAATAGTGACGCGGTCGAGGTCGGTGATCTCGTGCTGGCCATCGGCAACCCCTTTGGCGTCGGTCAAACCGTGTCCTCGGGGATTATCTCCGGGCTTGCGCGTAGCGGGCAGGGCGGCAGCGCGTTGATGCAGGGCGGGCGATATTTCGTCCAGACGGATGCGCCGATCAACCCGGGAAATTCCGGCGGTGCGCTGGTCGATATGTCCGGTCATCTCGTCGGGATCAACACCCAGATCGTGACCCGTTCCGGCGGCTCCAACGGCATCGGCTTTGCCATTCCCGCCAACCTCGTGGAACAGGTCGTGGCACAGGCGGCACAGGGCAATGACCGCTTCCAGCGGCCTTGGACCGGGGTCGAGGTGCAAGAGGTGGATGCAGACCTTGCCTCCGCGCTGGGCCTCGACCGGCCCATGGGCGTGATCGTGCGCCGGGTCGCCGAGGACAGCCCCTTTGGACAGGCCGGCATTGTCCCCGGTGATGTCATCACGGAGGTCGGCGGGCAGACGGTGAATGCCGCAGCCGAGCTTGATTTCCGCCTTGCGACCTATCCGATGGGCGAAACCCTGTCGGTGCGCTACCTGTCGCAGGCGGGCTGGCGGGAGGCGGCCATCGAAACCCGACCGCGGCCGCGCGGGGCGACTCCGAAGCTTGACACGATCTCGGTCCCCGGCCCGTTTCAGGGCATGACGGTCTCGCCCCTGACCCGTGACATGGCGACCCGGCTCAATTCGCCTGCCGACACGCGCGGGGTGGTGGTGATCGAGGCCAAGGGGCGGGCGGCCCAGGCCGGGTTTCAGCGTGGGGATATCCTGGTTTCGGTGAACCGCAGAAGCGTTGGATCGCCCGAGGATCTGCGCGCGCTGGCGGCCGAGCAAAGCGGCTGGTGGCGCGTCGACATGATCCGGGGCGCGCGCAGGATCACCGCTCGGTTCAACGGGTAGGGCAGGCTGCGCGACCCCTGAAGACACGCAAAGAGAAAGGAGACACGGATGGACGCGCTGATCGTCACGGACGTGCAAAATGATTTCTGCCCCGGCGGGGCGCTCGCCGTCACCGATGGCGACAAGATCGTGCCCGGGATCAACCGGGCCCTGCAGGCTTTTCCAATTCGCGTTTTCACGCAGGATTGGCACCCGGCAGGCCATTCCTCTTTCGCCTCGGCGCATCCGGGCTACGCCCCCTTTGACATGATCGACATGCCCTATGGGCCACAGGTGCTTTGGCCCGATCATTGTATGCAGGGCACGGATGGCGCCGCGTTTCACGCCGATCTGAATGTCGACCCCGCCGATATGATCGTGCGCAAGGGCTTTCGCCCCGACATCGACAGCTATTCGGCGTTTTTCGAGAACGACCACCAGACTCCCACCGGGCTCGAGGGCTACCTGAGGTCGCGCGGGGCAACGCGGCTGACCTTTGTCGGGCTGGCCACGGATTTCTGCGTGTCATGGTCGGCGGTGGATGCCGCGAAGCTCGGGTTCGAGACCGAGGTGCGGCTTGATCTGTGCCGGGCAATCGACCTCGACGGGTCGTATGAGGCGGCGTTGGCGGACATGCGCGCGGTGGGCGTTCGGCTGTCCTGACGCGGCCCGCACGGGGTCAGAAGTATCGGTCCTCAAGCCGGGCCGTGCTGGCGACACCCAGCGCATCACGGTGCGTTGCGGACCAATGGCGCGCGGTTTCGGTCCCAAGCTCATGCAGATCGCTCAGAAGATCCCACGACGGAAAAACCCGTGACTTGGCCGAAAACGACCGCATCGCGTCTTCGTTCTGGATCTCATGCAGCCTGAGGTTCGAGATCGCCTCGATAAAGGGCACGCCGCCAACCGGGGGCCGACCGGCGAGCTCGGCCTTGAGCAAGGCGATCGCGCGCATGTCCTTCACCAATGTTTGGTTGAAGGCCATTTCGCTAAGCCGGTCGGGAATGCGCGCCGGACTCTCGGGCACCTTTTCACGCTGGATCGGGTTGATGGTGACCAAGATCACGTCCTCATGCGTGTCGTCCAGCACCAGCGGCACGATGGGCGGGTTGGCGGAATAGCCGCCATCCCAGTATTCCTCTCCGTCGATGATCACGGCGGGAAAGGCCATGGGCAGGCAGGCCGAGGCCATGATCGCCTCGATCGTGAGATCGTCGTTGATAAAGATCCGCGCGGTGCCGGACCGGACCTGCGTGGCCGAGATGAAAAGCCGTGGCGCGTCGGGGGACCTTAGTGCAGCAAGATCGACGTGGTCGCGCACCACGCCTTCGAGAAGAACCTGCGCTGGGCGTCCGTTGGCGGGGTGCGGCGCGACCGATACATGGCCCATCTGGAACAGGTTCATCCAGGCCGAGGTGGCCGATGTCCAGTTCGGCGTTTCGTCCATGATCGAGATGTAGGGGGCCAGCTTCTTGGCCTCCCGGTTGACCGCGCGCCAGAAGCTCGCCAAGCGATCGCGCGCGGCTTGGGGCCCGCCGTTGACAAGGCCGGAGGCCGCGACACAGGCGTTCATTGCGCCCGCGCTGGCCCCGGACAGCGCGCGAAACGACAGGCTTTCGTCGCACAAAAGCCGGTCCAGCACCCCCCAAGTGAAGGCCCCGTGCGCGCCGCCCCCCTGAAGCGCCACGCCAATGGCGGATTTTACCTGTGACTGCCCGTCCATGCTGTGCTCCGGATCATTGCGCTGCGGTGCAGCATAACACGGATCTGAACCGGGGGAGATCAAAATATTTATATTGCGCGATTGTTTGGTTGCGAGCTCTATTTCTTGCAAAACATGCGCTAGGCGGGTGGTCCCGCGGTCGCATCCTCTTCGCCCGGCTCCGCGTCTGGTTTCAAGCACATCGCGAGCTTTTGGAACGAGGCGTTGGTATCCTCAAGCTCATCGGTGGCCAGAAATCCGTCAAGATCGGGCCAGCAGGCGATCGCTTCGTCGAGCTGCGGATCGGAGCCTTTCGAATATAGCCCCGCGCGCACCATCATTTCAGAGCGATCATAGGTGCCCAATCGTTGGCGCGCCGCCGAGATCAGCGTGTTTTCCGCGCCCGAGGCACAGTCTGGCAAGGCGCGTGATACGGAGCGCAGCAGGTCGATTGCCGGAAACCGCCCACGTTCCGCGATCTGACGATCCAGCACCACGTGACCATCGAGAACCCCGCGCAGGATATCCGCAACCGGTTCCTCCATATCCGATCCCGCGACCAGGACCGAGAACACCGCGGTGATGTCCCCCGCCGTGCCCGCCCCCGGTCCGGCCCGTTCGCACAGACCGGTGATCTGATGCGCGGTCGAGGGTGGAAATCCGCGCAGAGACGATGCCTCGCCCGCCGCCAGTGCAATCTCCCGGTGCGCTTCGGCAAAGCGCGTGACGCTGTCGGCGAGCAACAGGACATGACGCCCCTGGTCGCGAAAATGTTCGGCAACCGCCATCGCGGTGAGCGCACAACGCCTCCGCACGAGCGGCGACATGTCCGATGTCGCGGCCACCACCACGGCACGCCGCATCCCTTCGGTGCCCAGAACACGTTCGACAAATTCGCGCACCTCGCGGCCGCGTTCCCCGATCAGGGCGATCACCACGATATCCGCGTGAATGCCGCGCGCGAGTTTTGCCAGAAGCGTGGATTTCCCGACCCCTGAGCCCGCGAAAAGGCCAATCCGCTGACCGCGCACGATGGGAAGCAGGGTGTTGAACACCGCCATCCCGGTTTCAAGCCGGGGGCCAAGCACCCGGCGCGCGGTTGGATTTTGTGGCACGCCCCGCAACGGGCGCGGGGCGGTGCCGCGAAAGATCGGACGGTCGTCGAGCGCCTGACCAAAGGGGTCGACCACGCGGCCCACCCAACTGTCATCCGGCGCGATCCGCCCCTGACCCAGAAGCACGACTGAGGCGCCGATCTGCAGCCCGTCGATATCCCCATCGGGGAGCACGGTGGCCGCCTCGGCTTCAAGGCTCAGAACCTCGCCCCGCCGCATCTCGTGCCCCGGCGTGTCGATCTCGACCATATCGCCCTGTGCTGCGGCCCGGGACAACCCGGACACCCGGATCGTGCCGGGCCCGATGCCGCAAACCCGGCCGATATCATGTGTGGCGCGGATCGCCGCCACTTCGGCTGTCACATGTTCAAATCCAATTCGCGACATTTCGTTCTCCTGACCCCGGGCGGCGCAAACCCTTTCTAAAGGAATCATCGTTAAGCCGGGGTTTAAGCAAATCGAGGGAGAAGCCCCGATGTTCGACAAACTGGATATCTTTCGCATGGCGCAGGGGGTGGTCGGCCACGCCGCTGCGCGACAGGCCGCCATCGCGACGAATATCGCGAACGCCGATACGCCCGGATACCGCGCGCAGGATGTGAAACCGTTCTCCGAGACCTATGACACCGGGTCCGCCATCGGCATGCGTTCAACCCGCGCGGAGCATATGTCGCCCGGCCCGGAGCAGACGGTCGACCTGACCGCCCGGATCGTCGAACGCCCCGGCGCGGCGTCGCCCAATGGCAATACCGTGTCCTTGGAGCGCGAGATGATGGAAGGCGCCCGGATCAAGGGGCGCCATGACCGGGCGCTCGCCATCTACAAATCCGCGCTCACCGTGTTGCGCACATCTGCGAACGGGGGGCGTTGATCATGTCTGATCTCATGAAATCGGTTCAGGCGGCGTCATCTGGCATGCAGGCACAGGCAAATCGCCTACGTCACGTGTCCGAGAATATCGCGAACACTGATACACCGGGATACCGGCGCAAAGTGACCGCCTTCGCGGAAATGGTCGAAGGCGGGCGGGCCACCGGGCTGGTCGAAAACGGTCCTGTCAGGCTCGACCAAAGCGACCTGCCACGGGTCTATGACCCATCACACCCGATGGCGAATGACCTCGGCTACTACGATGGATCGAATGTCGATCTGGTGGTCGAGATCGCGGACGCGCGCGAAGCGCAGCGATCCTACGAGGCGAACCTCAAGATGTTCGACCAGGCACGGCAGATGTCCAAGGGCCTGCTCGATCTGTTGCGGAAATAGGAGGGTCCAGAATGGACGTGAAATCAGCTCTTGCAGCGCAGGGTTACGCCGCCACCCGCCCCGCCACCCAGCCAAAGGCGGGTCTGGGCGAGGCGGCGGCGGACCAGTCGGATTTTGGCCAGGTGGCATCGCGGTTGGAGGCCACCATCCGGCAGGGCGAGGAAACCGCGCTGGCGTCCATGACCGGCAAGGCCGACCCCCATGCGCTCGTCGAAGCGCTGGCGCAGACCGAGCTCGCCGTGGAAACTGCGGTGACCGTACGCAACAAGGTTGTCGAGGCTTACCAGGAAATCCTGAGGATGCCGGTATGATGGAAGAAATCGTCTTCTTCGACACCATGCGCGCCGGGCTGTGGATCGCGGTGATCGTCTCGGCCCCGATCCTTGTCGTGGCACTGGTCGCGGGGATCGCGGTCGGCTTGTTCCAGGCGTTGACGTCGATACAGGAAATGACGCTCACCTTCGTGCCGAAACTCGGGGCGATCATCGCGGTGTTCTGGGTGTCCATGAGCTTCATGTCAGCTACGCTGGTGAGCTTTTTCCAATCCACCATCATCCCCCTGATCGCGGGAGGATGACGGATGGACAATGCAGGCTATACCACCCTGACCCGCCAATCCGGCCTCTTGGACGAGATGCAGGTGATCGCCAACAACATCGCCAATGCCTCGACCACCGGCTACCGGCGCGAAGGCGTGATCTTTTCCGAATTCGTGGCGGCACTGGACCCCGGAGAGCCCTCGTTGTCGATGGCCACGGCCAACGTGCGCGACACGCGGATGGAACAGGGCGCGGTGACCCAGACCGGGGGCACCTTCGATTTCGCGATCGAGGGCGACGGTTTCTTCATGATCGAAGGGCCCATGGGCCCGATGTTGACCCGTGCGGGCAGCTTCACGCCCAACGCCGCAGGCGAGCTTGTCACACCGGACGGCTACCGGCTTCTGGATGGTGGCGGCGCGCCGATCTTCGTGCCGCCCGATGCCCGTTCGGTCGCGGTGGCGGCGGATGGCACGATCTCGGCAGATGGCGACCCCGTCAGCGACCTTGGCCTCTACCTGCCAGCCGACCCTCTCGACATCCGGCACCGTGATGGCGTGCGCTTCGAGGTGCCGGGGGGCGCGCAGCCGATGTTTGAAGGTGCGGTGATCCTGCAAGGGTTTTTGGAGAAATCCAACGTGGATCCGGTGGGCGAGATTGCCCGCATGATCGAAATCCAACGTGCCTACGAGATGGGCCAAGCCTTCCTTGAAAAGGAAGACGAACGCATCCGCAGCGTGACACGCACCTTGGGCGGATAGGAAAGGAACGGCACATGAGGGCTCTCAATATCGCGGCCACCGGCATGCTGGCGCAGCAAATGCGGGTCGAGACGATTTCAAACAATCTCGCGAACATGTCGACCACCGGGTATAACGCGCGGCGGGCCGAATTCGCCGACCTGCATTACCAACAGATGACCCGCCCCGGCACGATCAACGCCACCGATGGCACCGTGCTCCCGACCGGGGTGCAGCTGGGTCTCGGGGTTCGACCGGCAGCCGTTTCGATGATGATCCAGCAGGGCGCGTTGACACAGACCAACGGCCAACTCGACGTGGCCATCGAGGGGCGCGGGTATCTCGAGGTCACGCTGCCATCCGGGGCATCCGCCTATACCCGCGATGGCGGGCTGAAGCTGACCGGAGACGGGCTGATCGTGACATCCGACGGGTTTCCCGTGGTGCCCGACATCACGATCCCGGTCGAGGCGCGCACGGTCACCATCAATGCGGACGGTGAGGTCTACGCCTATTTCAACGACCAGGTTCAGCCGCAGTTGATGGGCCAATTCACGCTGGCGCAATTTACCAACGACAAGGGGCTCGAAGCGATCGGGTCCAACAATTTCATCGAAACCGAGGCCTCGGGACCGCCGCTTGTGGGGGAACCCGGCGAAGACGGGGTCGGCACGCTGCGGCAGGGGTACCTGGAACAAAGCTCGGTCGATGCGGTGCGCGAGATCACGGAATTGATCGAGGCACAGCGCGGCTACGAATTGAACTCCAAGGTGATCACGGCAGCCGACCAGATGCTCGCCGCCACCACGCAGGTGCGGTGATGCGGTTGCTTCTTATCCTGCTCCTCGTCGCGCCGCCCGTCATGGCCGATACTGTCGTGGCCGCCCGCACCCTGCGCGCGCAATCCATCGTCGCCCCGGGGGATGTGACCGTGGTGCCGCAAGACATCGCCGGCACCTACGCTTCGGTGGACGAGGTGATCGGGCTTGAAGCGCGCGGGGTGCTTTATGCCGGTCGCGCGGTCCGGATCGAAGATCTTGGCCCGCCCGCGATCATCGACCGGAACCAGGTGGTGCCGGTTCTTTATAATGCCGGCGGTATGCGCATTGTCGCCGAAGGGCGCGCGCTGGGTCGGGCGGGCCCCGGCGACATGCTGCGGGTGATGAACCTGTCGTCGCACAGCGTGATCACCGGTCGGGTCCTGCCCGACGGCACCGTGACCGTCAGCCCGCCTGACGCACCCCGCTCCCAAAACCTGAATTAAAAAGGATGCCTTTCATGCGGCCTTTCGCCCTCGCCTTGCCGATGCTCTGCCTGATCCCGACCGCCTGCGACCGGATCGAACACATCGGCCAACATCCCGATCACACCTCCATCGCGTTGAATGAAGAGGCGCGGGCGATGAGCGTCTCGGGCCTGCCCCGCGATATCCAGCCCGAGCGAAACGTGGACCGTGCATCGCTTTGGTCGGGCAACCAGCAATCGCTTCTGGGTGACCGGCGCGCGCAGAAGACCGGCGATATCCTGACCGTCATGATCGAGATCGACGACAAGGCCGAGTTTTCCAATTCCTCGGAACGCGGGCGCAGTGGGTCTGAGAGTATGGCGGTCGACAGCTATCTTGGGGTTCTTGAGGGCCAGCCGTTTCTCCAGTCCGGGATCGCGCCCAATGTTGGCACATCTTCGTCCTCGGCAAGCGCGGGCGACGGGTCGATCAAGCGCAACGAAAAGCTGACCCTGCGGGTCGCCGCCACGGTGATCGGGCAGCTTCCCAATGGTGTCCTCCAGATCAAGGGAAGCCAGGAGGTGCGCGTGAACTACGAGCTGCGCGAGCTTCTTGTCACCGGTTATGTCCGCCCTGCGGATATATCGCGCCAGAATGTGATCGAATACGACAAGATCGCATCGGCCCGGATCTCTTACGGCGGACGCGGTCAGATCAGTGACGTGCAGCAGCCACGGATCGGGCAACAGGTGTCCGACATCATCTTGCCGTTCTGAGGTTTGGTGATGGGCAAGATCCTTCCAGTTCTCCTCGCACTTGTCGGGCTGGGTGCCGGTGTAGGGGCCGGTGTCATGCTGCGCCCCGCGCCAGAGCCGACCGTGGTCATCGACCCCTGCGGGGACGGCACCGCCCCGGTGTCGAATACTGACCCAGCCGGTGATGGCGAGGTGGCCGAGGCCGACAAGACAACGGAATTCGTGAAGATCAACAACCAGTTCGTGATCCCCGTGGTCGGCGACACGATGGTCAACGCGCTCGTGGTCATGTCAATCTCGCTCGAGGTGCAGCAGGGGCAGCGGGAAACCGTCTACCTGCGCGAACCCAAGCTGCGCGATGTGTTCTTGCAGGTTCTCTTCGATCACGCGAACGCAGGCGGATTTGATGGAACCTTCACCGCAGGCCCCAACATGCAGGCGTTGCGCAAGGCGTTGACCGAAACCGCGCAGATCACGGTTGGCGATATCATCCGGGACGTTCTGATCACCGACATCGCGCGCCAGGATATCTGATCACGGACCCGTCACGTTGCCCGGGCTTTCGGACGTCGCACGCCGTGTCGCCGCGAGACGGTGCTTGCGCTTTTGATCCGAGGACAGGGCGCGTGCCGCTTCGGCCCGACCAAAGGCGCGTTCGGCAAGGCTCCTGAGGCGTTCGTATTCGGCCAGCGCCGTGGCGAGGTCCGAGACCTGCGCACGCCGTTTCCGATGCAGCCAATTGCGCCAAAGCTCGGCCTGCGTAGCCTGCGCAACGCTCGGCGTGGGTGCCATGGCCGCGTCGCGCTGGGCGTCGAGCGCTTCGAGATCGCGACGCAGGCCCGCGACCTTTTGGCCCTGTTCTCGAAACCGGGCCAAGGCTGCGTCCAAAGCCACTTCGGTGACTTGGACCAGATCGTCGGCGCGGGTCATTGCAGGTGATCCCCTGTCGGCAAATCATAGGGTCGGTTCTTTGCCTTCTGGCGCATTTTTTCTGCAAAGCGAATGGCGAGCGCGACCGCTTGGTATTGGTCAGGATCGATCTCCTCGCCGATCTCGACGCTGGCGTGAATGGCGCGCGCCGTCGGCGGATCGCGGTGGATCGGCACACCGGCTTCCGCCGCCGCTTCGCGAATGCGCGCGGCCACTTCGTCCACGCCTTTGGCGACACAGACGGGGGCCGCCCCCGCAAGGCGCGACCATTTCAACGCGACGGCATAATGGGTCGGATTCACCACGACCACATCGGCCTCGGGCACATCCGACAACATCCGGTTCATGGCGATATCATACCCGCGCTGACGCCGCTGTTGTTTCATATGCGGGTCGCCCTCGCTCTGCTTGGTCTCGTCCATAAGCTCCTTGCGGGACATGCGGTTCTTGCGCAGATGCTCGGCCCGTTGCCAGAGGAAATCGACGCCCCCGATCAACCCGGCGACGACGAGAACCAGGACCAGGAAATCTAGGCACAGCTCAAGCAGCCGAACGGTCGCAATCCCCGGTGTCAGGCGAATGGTTTCGAACATGTCGGGAAGCCGGTTCCACAGGAAGAGACCGAGAATGAGTGAATAGATCACCAGCTTGAAGAAACTCTTGGCAAATTCGAACAACCCGCCGCGCCCGAATTTGTTCTGCGCGTTCGAGAGCGGCGATATGCGGCTGGCCTTTGGTTGAAGCTTTTCGGGGGCAAAGACAACGCCGCGAAGCGCCGTGAGCATGAGGATTACGGCGAGCATCGGGGTAAGGAAAAACGGCATCATGTGACGCGTCACGTCCCATATGATGGTGCCGCCGATGGCCCCCCCGCCGCCTGAAAACATGTCCTCGGACAAAGGCGCGGCCCGCGCGATGAGACCGGCCAACGACCCGCCGAAATCGCGCAGTGTCGCCGCCCCGATCGCGGTTCCGGCGACCAGTAGGCCGAAATAGGCGGCAGCAGTGTTGAGATCGGCAGAGCGCGCGAATTCGCCTTTCTTGCGGGCATCGTCGAGCTTCTTTTGCGTTGGCTCGTGCTCTTTTTCAGAGGCGCTTTGTTCTTCTTCCGCCATCACGGACCGCCGAAAGGATCGCCGAGAAACGCAAACAGCGCATCGCGCCATGTTTCAAGCAGGAGGGGCGCGGTCAGGGCCAGCAGGATCAGCCCGCCCAATGTGATCGCGGGCGCGCCGACGAAGGCGACCATCAGTTGCGGCATCGCCTTGTTGATCACGCCAAGCGCCACGTTGTAGATGAGCGACGCGATGACAAAGGGCGCGGCGAGGGTGAAGGCGAGGGAAAAGGTGCGCGAAATATTCGCGATTCCCCAGTCGCTGACCAACCCGGCCCCGGGCAGGACACCGGGCGGAAAGACCGCGTAGGACAGGATCATCACCTCGGCCAGCCGAACGTGCAGCCCGAACATCACCGCCAGTGCGAGCCCGCCGACCCAAAGCACATGTCCCATGGCCGGTTGCGGGTCGACGACCTGCCCGCCAAAGATCTGTGCCAGTGATGTCGACTGCGCCGCGATGGTGCCCGCGGTCTGGAGGGCCAGCACGAAAAGCCGGATCACCGCCCCGATCGCAAGCCCGGCGATGGCTTCTCCGAAGAGCCACAGGGGAAGCGTCTGTGTCCCCGCAATCACCGGGCGCAGGACCGGGGCCGCCGCCGGCGCGACGATCAGGGTGAACGCGATCGCGAGGGCAAGACGAATGCGTTCCGGGATGCTGCGTTCCCCGAATGCGGGCAGGAGCGCCATGGCCGCCCCGACCCGCAGGAAGGTGGCCAACCCGACCATCAGGGCCGCCTGCCCGAATCCCAGGATATCGGCCAGACCTTCGGTCACGCCGCCACCATCCCGACAAGCGACGGGCGCGCATCGGTCCCGATTTCCTCGAAGGAAAACACCGGGTTCATGAGCCCCTTTGCGGTCAAAACCGTGCGCAAGAACCGCCGCCGCCGCGATGACGTGACCAAGGCCGGGTAGATCCCCTTTTCGCTTGCCGCCGCGATGCGTTCGGCAACCCGATCTGCGAGCTTGTTGAAAAGCTCGGGCGGCAGCGCGATATCCTGGCTCCCTCGATCCGGGTCCATCTGGTAGGTTGTGAACAGCTCTTCCCATTCCGGTGCAAGCTGCACGAGGGGCAGCGTTCCATCGTCGCGCCGGACCTCGGCGATGAGTTGAAATCCCATGCGCTGGCGCACGTGTTCGGTGATGCCCTCGGGCGTCGGGTGGCTTTGCCGCCCCTCGGCGATGGCTTCGAGGATGAGCGGGAAGTTCCGAATGGAAACACGCTCTTCCAACAGCAGACGCAGGATGGTGAGCAATAGATCGGTGGGCACCTTGTCGGGAACAAGGTCATCCAGCAACCGCTGGTTCGCCTCTGAGCGCCCGGGATCGGAAAGATTGGTAAACTCGACCATCAGGCGCCGAAGCCCCTTCATCGTCAAAAGCCGGGCGAAATTGCGCTTGATGACTTCGAGAAGATGGGTCGCCAGCACTTCCGTCGGTGTGACGACGGTGCTGCCTTGCAACGCTGCTTCTTCCTGCAAGTCCGCTGCGATCCACCGCGCGGGGGCCCCGTAGACCGGTTCCTTGACCTCGGTTCCCGGCGGCACCTCGTGCTCGTGCCCCGACAGGATGGCCAGCGTGCGACCGGGGTGGAGCACATCGCGGGCCTGTTCGACACCCTGGATCCTGATCGAATAGGCCCCGGATGGCAGCGTCGGATCGTCGGTCAACCGAATTTCCGGCAAGATCACGCCATAGGTCGCCGCCACGTGATTGCGCATGTTGGCGATCCGGGCATCCAGCCCGATCGTGGGGTCAAGCACCATGGTGACCAGGTCCGATGCAAACTCGACATGGATATCGTCGAGATCGAGCACATCCCCCAACGACTCGCGGTGCGGCGTGTCGTCGGGTGATGCTTCGGGCGTATCGGTGAGATCGTGCTGCGACCTTGCACGCATGAACCCGCGCCACGCCGCGACCCCCAGCGCGCCGGCCCCCGCGATGAAGGGCAGAAACGGCAGCCCGGGGACCAGCGCGAACAGCCCGAGCAGAACCGAAACGGTGGCAAGCGCACCCGGGTAGCGGCCAAGCTGCGTAAAAAACGCGAGATCGGTCGACCCGACCGCGCCGCCCCTGGCCAACAAGAGAGCCGAGGCGATCGAGATGATGACAGCCGGAATTTGGCTCACAAGCCCGTCGCCGACGGTCAGGATGGCATAGGTTTCGAACGCGCGGCCCAGCTCCATGTCATGCAGCGCCACGCCGATGATCAGACCCATGACCAGGTTCAAGAGCGTGATCAAAAGCCCGGCGATCGCATCGCCCTTCACGAATTTCGACGCGCCATCGAGCGACCCGAAAAAGGTGGTTTCCTGCTGCTCGCGTTCACGCCGTGCCTTGGCTTCTTCATGGTCGATCGCGCCTGCCGACACGTCTGCGTCGATTGCGAGCTGTTTGCCGGGCATTCCGTCGAGTGCGAAGCGCGCCCCGACCTCGGCCATCCGCGCGGCCCCTTTGGTGATCACCATGAAATTGACGATCAGCAAGACACCGAACACCACGAGGCCCAGGAAAACGCTGCCGGACATGACGAAGCTTGCAAAGCCCTCGATCACGTTGCCCGCCGCCCCGGTCCCGGTGTGGCCTTCGCCGATGATCAACTTTGTCGATGAAACGTTCAGCGACAGGCGCAGCATGAGAGAGGCAAGAAGGATGGTCGGGAAGGCCGAGAATTCAAGCGGCCTTTCGATGAACAAGGTGACCGTGAACATCAGGATGGCGAGCGAAAACGACGCCGCAAGACCAACGTCGAGAACCCAGGACGGCACCGGCAGGATCATCATTACGATGACCGCCATAAGCGCCACGGCGAGCAAGATCGTGGGCTGGAAAACCCGTGATAGCAGCGGCAAATCCGCCGGAGTGGTATCAGCCAGCGTCATTGAAATCGATCAACCCCTTCTGGTCCGGTCGCTGTTCGAGAGGCACCAGTGAGCCGGGGCTCGCGGTGCGGGCATCTGTGCCGGTCTGCAACAGTGGAAAAGTGTTGATGCGCGGACGAACCGGGCGCTTGGGCACCGGTGTCATGGTGCCGGGGTCATTTGTCGCGATGTCTGCCGGGGGAGGTGGTGGTGCGCCCCTGGTCGAGATCGTTTCCCGGTGTGCCTTGAAGCGTGCCATGTAGCGTTCGGCATGCTCCAGCGTGCGGGAATGATAGGCCCCTGCGGCCTCGGTCCAATCCCCTTTTTCCTGGTATAGCTCGGTCAGGAACCCGGCGGCATAGCGCCCGCCCGCGAGGGGATCGAACATCTCGTCGATGGATGAGAACCCCTGGTGGTGCCATTTGTAGTTAAGCTGGAAGCAACCGACATCGAAGCTGCGGGCCCCCTGTTTGAAATGTTGATAGACATAGGCGCGGGCATCGTCTTCGGTTTCGAACCAGATGCCCTTGCCTTCCATGTTCACGGTCCAGGGCCAGGGGCGCACAGTGCCGCCCCGGCTGCGCCCCGTCTCCGTCAGGGTGACCGCGAGAAGCACGTCGCGCGGCACACCGGTTTCGCGTGATATGGTCTGTGCGGCGTGGTCGCAGATATGGGAGGGGTCCGTTTGTGCCGCGGCCAACGTGGGAAGGCATATCACGCACGCGACCATTGCGACAGCCCGCCGCCAAAACGCCTTGACTCGTGAACCCGGTTTCGGGCGGAGGTGTCGCATGTTCCTGCCTTTGGCAATTCTTGCCGTCACGGTGAGGATAGCGAGGGGTGGTTTACAAATCGTGTGCACCACCGGGATCTTCAGCTTCCGGTCTGGCCGGTGTCCTCGGGGTCTGGATCCGCGTCCTCGTCGGGCGCATCCGACATGCCGTCCAGCGTCGTCATGAGCGCATCGAGCCGCGCGCGCGTGTCTCGGCTTTTCGCGATCAACGCGCGGTCCCGCGCCAATGGCGTTTCGATCATCGGGTCGACCAGCGGCCCGGTGTCGGTCATCAGCGCCGCCGCTTCGCCCAACGCGCCATCATCGAGGTCGGACAACGCCTCCCAATTCCCGCCGCGCCAAGCTTCGCGAACCCGGGCGTCGCCGTCGCCGAGATCCGCATAGGCCGCCATTGCGCCGGGGTGGTCGCGTGCCATGGACAGGGCGCGCGCGCGCAGCCGGAGGGCCTCGGGTGCGTCCAGACCCGCGAGGTATCCCACCGCGACCTGTGGTTTTTCCTGCGCAAGCGCGATGCGGGCATAGATCATGCGATCCGCGATCTCCGGCAGGGCGCCGGTGTCGCCCAGAACAGGGCGCGCGGCGCCGGGAAACCCGAGGTCGAGCAACCGGGTGGCGACCTTGCGCCGCAGATCGGCGGGAAGTGTCGCGGCCTCGTCCAATCGCCGCCCGCTGCGCGACAAGAATTCGGTATCCGAGGCGTTGTCGACGAGGAGCGAGAAGATCTCGCGCCCAAGGTCGATGGCCGTGTCCCCGGTCGCGGTGCCATCCGCGCGGGCCCCGTCAAGCCGACCAAAGGCCTCGGCAAAATACCCCGCCGACGCGAGCGCACGAATTTCGGCGCGGGCAAGCGCGGCCCCGGTTTCCGTGCCGCGATGTTCGAACCCGACGCTTTCGACAAGGTCGATGATACCTTCCGGAACCGCCTCGCCCGCCGCGAGCGCGGCCTCGATACGCTCGATCAACGTTTCGGGCAAAAGCTCGTCCGCGGTCGGTGCGGCAGCATCAAGGCGTTGGGTCGCGGCGCGCGTGTCGCCGGTCGCGATCTCACGCCGTGCATCGAGAAGCTGCAGCGCGGCGCTCGGCGGGTCCATGGCTCGTGCTGCACCGGCGCGAAGCGCGTCCGCCGTGGTCTTGTCGTTGATCGCGAGAAATTTGCTGGCGAGCGGGGGGCCGACGTGTCTGCGCAAATGCGGCGGCAGTTTCAGAAACGCAAGGCGCACGGCGGCGGTGTCGATTTCCTGGTATCGATATAACCGGGGTTGCGCGGCTGCGGCCCACAGCGCCACCGGGCCATCACAGGCCATTTGCGCGACCATGAGCGCCGCATTCCCGGCCTGCTCCCGATCCATGATCTGCGCCATCATGGTGAGAATGTCGGGGCGCTCGATGTCCGCCGGAAACCGCGACAGGACCGCCAGCGCCTCGACCCCGAAGGTGATATAGATGTAGTGACGAATAAGCGCGGTGACCCCCAGCCCGTCGATTTCATCGAACTCACCAATGATATCAGACCGATAAATCCCGATATCCGATCCGGTGCGTAGGGGGGTGCCCCAATTCGGAATGTCGAAATACCTGTCCGGGAGGCAGGCGTTGCCATCGCCCGTTCGCCTTGGGACGCGCTCCTTGTTGGCGCGATCGATGCTGGTGGTGATCGCCACGTGCCCCGATCCGTTCACCGCGGGTTCCGGGGGGGCGTCCAATGTGGGGCGCACCGGGTCCGGTGGTTCGGTATCGATGCCGGGCACATCCGGGAGTGTGATATCTGCATCGAGCAACCCCTGCGCGGCGGCGCGGGCAATCTGGTCAAGAAGGGTGGCTTCGGCATCGCGCACCCGGTTTGATGGGTCGACCGGCGGGGGTGGGGCGAGGTTCGGCCCCGGGTCTTCGGTCCCCTCGGGACCCGTGTCAATGTGGCCGCCTTGATGCGCGACGACATCGCCAAACGGGTCGAACGTTCTGGTCGGAAAGGTCAGGGGCAAGTTGGCAGACGGGTCTGGCCCCGCGTCAGGGGTGATTGTGTCATCGGCCTTTGTCGCGCTGACCGGCGCAACGGGCTGTGCCGGCGCGGGCGCTGTATCTGGGATGTCGGGAAAAGGGTCATTGAAAGGCGCGGCCTCGACCGTGGTCGGCCCATCGACGATATCGAGCGCGACATACCCCGGTTGCGCATCAAAGGCAGACAAGTGACAGGCGCAGAGCACCGACAGGAAAAGCCGGCCGCCCCCCCGATCCTCGAGCGCCGCGATCCGCGTTCGCGGAATGCGGGCAAAGGCCTGCCGCAGGTCGAATGTAGTGTCGGGATCGTCCAGGCGAAATTCGTACCCCCCTGCGACGCGACCAACGCGCCAGCTGGCATCGGTGGGGGGTTCGAGCAAAAGCCGGGAAAACGTCGCATGTTCGCCAGAGGTGACGGTGATCGTCTGGGCATGCCCGATTCCCGCCAAGACCATGAAGAACAGGGCGAGTAAAATGCGCCTCATGCCGCCCCTTTCTTCACGTCCTTCAACGCATCCTCGAGGTCTGAAAAGCTTGGGCGGATATGCGATGGCGTGTTCTGGCGCCCGACTTCGATACAGATGTTCGTCGAATGATTGTGCAGGTTGGCGACCAGGACTTCTCGAATAAGCTGATAGAAATGCGAATCTTCCTCGACGATCGTCCTCACCTTCACCGCGAATGGACCGACGAGCCCATAGGCCAGAAAGACCCCGAGAAAGGTCCCGACGAGCGCGCCACCGATCAGTTTGCCGAGAATTTCCGGCGGCTGATCAATCGACCCCATGGTCTTGATCACCCCGAGAACGGCGGCCACGATTCCCAGCGCGGGCAGGCCATCGGCAACCACCTGCAACGCATGGCTCGAATGCTGCGCATGGTTGAGGTTGGCCTCCATGCGCTTTTCAAGAACTTCCTCGACCTGATGCGGATCGTCGTAGTTCATCGAGGCCGAGCGCAGGGTGTCACAAATAAGATCGACAGCCTCGCGGTCGCCAAGAATTCTTGGATACTTCTGGAAAATCGGGCTGTCGTCCGGGGCCTCGATGTGTTCCTCGAGCGCGACGGCGTTTTGCCGGGCCTGTCGAATAAGCTCGAACAAAAGGCACAGAAGATCCCGGTAATCGTCGGGCTTCCATTTGGGGCCCTTGAACACCTTTCCGATGTCTTTCAGCGTGTGTTTGATCGCGGCCATGTCGTTCGAGATCACAAAGGCCCCGGCGGCTGCCCCGCCGATCATGGTGAACTCGAACGGGAGGGATTTCAGGATGATCCCCATCTTGCCACCGGCGGCAAGATAGCCGCCGAACACCATGACGAAAACCATGCCGATACCGACGAAGCCAAGCATTTGCGATGTCTCCCAGATCCCGTTCAATCGAGGTGATGGTGGCATGCCGAGGTTAATAATCTGCAAGCATCGCTGGATTTCATGCTGCGGCGTCGGTCGAGAATCGGGGGATGCTATTCGGTGGGTGCCGTCGCGTTTCGCCCTGCGAGAAGGACGCTGATCGCATAGGCTTTGTCCGGCGCGAGACCGGCCAGAATGGTGGCAGCCGCATCGGCGCGCATCCGGCCCAGGAAACCGGCGGCGAATTCCGGTGGCATTTCGGCAAACACCAGCGCGGCCTGTTTCGGTTTCATGTTTTCGTAAACTGATGTCAGGCGGGACAGGTCATCTTCCGCCGCGTCGGACGACAGCGCGATCATGCGTTCGAGATCGGCTTCGGCCTGCTCCAGGGCCAAAAGGTTCTTTCGCACCTGTTCCTCCGCGATTTCAAGCGCTTGTGCCCGATCCTCAAACGCCTGCTCGCGGGATTTGAGCCTGTCTTCCCGTTCGTTCAACAGGTTCAGCAGGGTCGCAATATCTTCATCCGGCGTGCAGGCCTGCGCGGCCTCGACATCCTCGGTGCTGAACCCGGCCACCTCTTGCGCAATCGCGAACCCGCCTGACGACCCGAGCCTGAGAAAAGCCGAGGTCAAGAGGCTGAGCGCGACGAGCCACAGGATACCGGTGCGCGCCCGTCGTTTGCGCGTCGGTCTCTTCGCCCGGTCTGGTGTCGATGGTTTGGGTGAAGCGGTGCGTTTCCCGGTCATGCCACCCCTCCCTGCGCCCGCTTGGTAGAAAACAGGGGCGCCGTGTCGTCCGCATCCAGGCTGTCTCCGCTGGTCTCGGTCTCAGCCTCGGGCTTTGCTTCGGTCGTGGTCTTGGTCATCGCCTTGGTCCATGTCGCGTCCTGCGCGGCTTCCTCTGGTCCTGGCGCGTCTGGCAGATCATGTAGCGACGCCATCATGATCTCGAGCTTGCGGGCCGATGTCTCGGCGCGTTCGGTCAGCGTCGTGAGCGACCTTGCACTGCTTTCGGCGGATGCGCGCGCCTCGTCCAAGGTTTTGGTCATGTCATCAACCTGTGCCGAAAGTACGGCAACGGCACCGCCGACACCGTTTTCAAGGTTGTTGAACCGCTTCAGCCGCCGCGACAGGATCATGCAATAGAACGCGGCCCCGGCGGCCCCGAGCCCCAGCAGGACATCCGACGCCATCGCTGCGAGTGTCGTCAAATCGAATTGCAAAGCCATTCTGGCCTCCTTTCATCGTGTCAGTTCAGCACGAATTCCATGATCAGAAGGTCGCGCACCCGTCCGTCTCCGGTGACCAATTGGACACGGCGCAGCATCTGTGCCCGCAACGTCACGAGCGATGCTGGGTCTTCGAGATCGGCGAGCGAGACGGCGCGCAGATAGGAATTGAGCACATCCATCACGCGCGGGATGAGTTTCGTCACATCGTCTTGGTAGTCCGGATCAATCTCGAGCTGGGCGCGAAAACGCAGGTGCCGACCCTCGGCCGCGCGCCCGAGAGAGACCACCAACGGATCGAGCGCGACGAAACCGACCGGGGGCAGGTCGTCAACCGGGCTTGCCTTTTCCCCGGTCTCGGTCTTGCCACCGTCATCACCGAGGATCATCCCCGAATAGACGGCAAAAAACCCGCCGCCGCCGAGAACAAGGGCGAGCACGAGCCCGATCAGAACCCCGAGCTTGCTCTTTTTCGGCGCGGGGCCTTCGGTGTCATCCGCTGTGTCGTTTTCGTCCGCCATGTCTCCACCGGCGCTGGATCATCGAATCTCTTATAGGCCGTCAGGAGCTAACCGATTGTTAAGGGCCGATGGTCCAAGATGCGCCTTGTCGGGTGCAGAAGTGCCCATTGCAGGAGGCTGCCTTGGAACAGGTCCTATCGGTCTGGAATGCGCTGGAAATGCGTCGAAGGATTATCGTTGTCGCCGCGACCATTGCCGTGTTTGCCGCGGTGCTGGGCCTTGCCCGCATGGCGGCGGCCCCGAACCTCGCGTTGCTCTATGCCGGGCTCGAACCGGGGCCGGCGGGGGAGGTTGTTGCCTCGCTCGACGTGCAGGGCGTCGCCTATGAAATTCGCGGTGGCGCGATCTATGTTGATGCGACACAGCGTGATTCGCTGCGCATGACGCTCGCCTCTGAAGGGCTGCCTGCGAATTCCTCCAAGGGCTACGAATTGCTCGATGACCTGTCGGGGTTCGGCACCACGTCGCAGATGTTCGACGCGGCCTATTGGCGGGCGAAGGAAGGTGAACTGGCGCGCACGATCATGTCCTCACCCCACGTGTCGCTTGCGCGGGTTCACATCGGGACGCCAACCTCACAGGGCCTGCGTCCGCGAGGTCAGCCGACCGCATCCGTGACGGTGACGACCGGGGACGGTGCGCTGGACGGATCACATGCCAAGGCGTTGAAATACTTGGTCGCCTCGGCGGTTCCCGGGCTTGCGCCAGAGGATGTGTCGGTCATCGATTCACGCGGTGGGCTTGTCCAATCCGGCGATGGGGCTGCGCCCAGCGGGAATGCATCCGACCGGGCGGAGGTTCTGAAGCACAATATCGAAAGGCTGCTCGAAGCCCG
Organism: Maritimibacter sp.; assembly: GCA_011389895.1. Taxonomy (GTDB): domain Bacteria; phylum Pseudomonadota; class Alphaproteobacteria; order Rhodobacterales; family Rhodobacteraceae; genus Maritimibacter. The sequence continues at coordinate 37,489 of JAABTN010000012.1, forward strand.
GGTTGGGTTCGGCAATGCCGTGGTCGAGCTGTCGATCGATACCGCGCAGGAAAATGAGCGGATCCTGGAACGCCGCTTCGATCCTGATGAGCGTGTGGCGATCTCGACCGACACGACTGAAACCGCCAACACGGCCAATGAAAGCGGGGCCGGGGGTGTGACCGTTGCCTCGAACCTGCCAGCCGGGGATGCGGGGGCCGGGTCGACGTCGACCTCGAACAACTCGGAAACCCGCGAGCGGGTGAATTACGAGGTGTCCGAGACGACGCGTGAGATCGAGCGGGGGCCGGGGGGCATCCGCCGGTTGACCGTTGCCGTGCTGGTTGACGGTCTTCGCACCGTGAATGCCGCGGGGGAAGAGGTTTGGGTCCCGCGCGAGGACGCGGAGCTTGAGGCATTGCGAGACCTTGTCGCGGGGGCCGTCGGGTTCGATGAGGCGCGCGGTGACCAGATCACCATCAAGTCGATGGAATTCGAACCGATCATGGAGGTTGGAAGCGAAGGTGCGCCCAATCTGCTCACCCGCCTTGGTGTGGATGTCATGGCTCTGGCCAAGCTTCTGATCCTCGCGCTTGTCACCCTTGTGCTCGGGTTGTTCGTGGTCCGACCCCTGCTGACAAACCCGGCTGTCCAAAGCGAGGCGTTGCCAGCACCTTCTGAAACCGGTCCCGGTGGCGGGGCTGAGGCGGATTTGCCCGCGCTGACCGGTGAAATCGACGATGGTGACTTCCCGGGGCCCGAGCTTGCCCGGATGACGGATATTGCCATCGCCGGTGAAGGTGGGCCACCCGCGTTGACCGGCGGCGAGGCAGATCCGGTCGAACGTCTGCGGGCGTTGATCGAAGAGCGTCAGGCCGAGACGGTCGAGATCCTGCGTGGCTGGATGGAAGATGACCGCGAGGAGCGTGCTTGATGTGTCCGGTCAGGCTTGAAGACTTCGGTGATAAGGCCGCCAGCCGACCACTGCGCCATAGCGGCGAGGCGACGCCGGAGGCCGGGGCACACCCGGGGCCTGTCAGCGCGCCTGACATCGAGAGGGCGCGTCTGGCCGGGTATGAAGAAGGCTACCGGGCCGGATGGGATGATGCCGCGCGGCAGGAGGCCGAGGAACAGGGGCGAATTGGCGCCGAATTCGCGCGCAACCTGCGCGACCTCGGGTTCACGTATCACGAAGCGCGGGTGCATGTGATGCAGGCGCTCGAGCCTCTTCTCGCGGGCATGGTGGCGCGTGTGCTCCCGGCCCTCGTCTCCGAGACCATCGGGCAGACGATCGTGGAAGAGCTTTTGCCTCTCGCCGCAGAGGCCGCAGATACGCCGATCGACGTTGTGGTGGCCCCCAGTGGCCGAAAGGCGCTCGAAACCTTTTTGCACGAGGCGACAGCGGTTCCTTTCCGCCTCATCGAAGAACCGACCCTTGCCGAGGGGCAGGTGTATCTGCGCGCACCGACCGCCGAGCGGCATATCGATATGACCCAGGCCGTCGAGCGGATCAGGACGACGATCCGGGGCCTGTATGAACTCAACGAGAAGGCGTTCCAGAATGGATGATTTCGCGAAACCGGCCGAAGACCTGCCCGGCGACAACCCGTTCACCAAGGTGCCGATCGAGATCACGGTGTCGGTGGGTCAGGCGCGGCCATTGGTGCGCGATCTTTTGCGCCTGAAACCGGATGCGGTGCTGACGCTCGACCGGAAAGTCGACGATCCGGTTGAGCTTTATATCGGTGACAAGCTGATCGCGCGGGGCGAGCTTGAGGAGCTTGACGCAGAGCAGGGCGGACAGCTTGCTGTGCGGCTGACCGAAGTGGCCGATCTGAAGTCGGGGCTTTGACATGAGCTGGCTTCGCAGGGGTGGCGGCGGTGTTTTTGGCCTTGTCTCGTTAACCATGATTTTTGCTTGCCTCGCGCTGCCCGGTCTTGCGCAGGATGTCACCATAAGCCTGGGCGAAGATGGGGATCTCGCCACGCGGTCCATTCAACTGATTGTGCTGATCACGCTTCTGAGTCTCGTTCCGGGTCTGGCGGTGATGATCACATGTTTTCCCTTCATCGTGACGGTCCTGTCGATCTTGCGACAGGCGTTGGGGTTGCAGCAATCGCCGCCGAACATGTTGATCGTGTCACTGGCGTTGTTTCTGACGTGGTTCGTCATGGAACCGGTGTTCACCGAAGCTTGGGTGATGGGCGGCGCGCCGTTTTCCGCCGGCGAGATGGACCTCGAACCCGCCTTCATGGCGGCGCTCGACCCGTTTCGGGCCTTCATGGCGATCCGGATCGACGCGGCCACCTTCAACGTCCTCGCCGATCTTCGCGACAGCACCCTGAGCACCGAGGTGGCTGCCGATGCGCCCCTGTCGATCCTCGTGCCATCCTTTCTCTTGTCCGAGATCGAGCGGGCCTTTCAGATCGGGTTCCTGATCTTTCTGCCGTTCCTCATCATCGACCTGGTGGTTGCCGCCGTCCTGATGTCCATGGGCATGATGATGGTGCCGCCCGCGATCGTATCGTTGCCCTTCAAGCTGGCGTTCTTCGTGGTCGCAGATGGTTGGAGCCTCGTGTCGGGGGCCTTGGTGCGCAGCTACTTCTGAGCTCCCGCTGGGGAGCAGCGACCCGTCAACGCACGATGAATTCGGCGTGCAGCGCCCCGGCCGCCTTGATGCTTTTCAGGATGTCGATCATGTCGCGCGGCGCGACGCCGAGGGCATTCAGCCCCGCGATCACTTCGGAAAGCGAGGTGCCATCGGGAATCTCGGCCAGCCCCGTTCCCTCTTCTTCCTCGATCGCCGCGTCGGTGCGCGGAACGACAATCGCCTCACCTTCCGAGAAGGGGTTGGGCTGCACCACCAGCGGCTGTTCTTCGATCCGGAGCGTCAGGTTGCCTTGCGACACCGCGACCCGGCTGATGCGCACCTCTTCACCCATCACGATCGTGCCCGACCGCTGGTCCACGACCACGCGGGCCTTGCGCTGGGGTTCGACCGTCAGGTTCTCGACCTTGCCCACGGCATGGGCGGGCGAAATATCGCGGGCTGCAGAGATGTCGAAGACCACGGTGCCGCTGTCGAGCATCCGGCTGACCACCCGCCCGTAGCGCCGGTTGATCGCGTTCTCGATCCGCTGGGCGGTGGTGAAATCCGGGGTGCGCAGAGCAAGCCGGATCGAGGTCAGTGTTGTGAAATCAAACTCGATCTCACGTTCGACACGCGCGCCGGACGGGATCACGCCCGAGGTGGGGACACCTTGGATCACCTCGGCCCCGTCGCCTTCGACCGCCGCGCCGCCCGCGATCACCGTGCCTTGCGCGACGGCGAAGATATCCCCGTTCGCGGCGTTCATCGGCGTCATGATCAGGGTTCCGCCCAGCAGGGACGAGGCATCGCCGATGGCAGAAACGGTCACGTCGATGGTCGATCCCGCACGCGAAAACGGGGGCAATTCGGCGGTGACGAACACGGCGGCAACATTCTTGGGCCGAAACTGTTCGCCGGTGATATTCACGCCGAGGTTTTCGAGAATGTTAGACATGATGTCCTCGGTGAACGGCGCGTTGCGGATGCCGTCCCCCGTTCCGTTCAACCCGACGACGAGCCCGTAACCCACCAGGTCATTGCCACGTACCCCGTCAAATTCGACAAGATCCTTGATCCGGATCGAATTCGCAACGGCGGCGGAGGCCAGCAATGTCGCGGCAAGCGCGACGGTGGCGAAGATCAGTCTTTTCATCTCATGTAGTCCGTGAACCGGAGCGCAGAGACACGCGCCGTGATCGTGTAGAGGGTTTCAATCTGTGCATAGACCGTCTGAAGCTCGGTCGCCGTGTCATAGGGGTCGGCGGCGATCATTTCATTGCGCGCCAGCTCATAGGCCGAGGCCTGCGCAGCGTTGCGGGCCTGGGCGTTTTCAATCCGCTCTTCCATGGTGCCGATCTCGGCGCGCAAGGACGTCACCGCGGTATCCGACGTGACCACCTGACCGGCGGCACGTTCGATCAGGTTGGCCTGTTCTTCGGTGTTTCCGTCAAGCACGCCTTCGGCGATCAACGCGGCCATGGCGAGCCCCTTAAGCGTATCGCGGATCACAGGATCATCGGCCCGCACGCGCAGCGCGACCTGGTCGCCATCGGCGACGCTCATCGCGCCCATGGTGTTGGTCGATCCAAGGTAGCTGGTTGTTTCAAAGCCGCCGCCGGGATCGTCGAACCACGCGGTCACAGCTGTTTCCACGTCTTCTGCCGTGGTCAGGCCTGTGGTCAGCGCGGTCAGGTCGGCCATCATCGCGTCCGGGTGGGCGAGCGCGGGGGCATCGATGCGGGCCCCGGCGAACAACGTGCGATCCGCGATCCGCGTGTTGAGGTTCGACACCACGGACCCAAGGCTTTGCTGCGCGCTGCCCGCAGTTGCCTCGATCAGGGTGGCGTCGCGCGCGCTTGCCGCGGTGAGAAGCGCGGGGGCCAGCTCCTGTATCCTGCCCTGGACGTTTTCCAGGGCGAGCTGGGCGGCGGTGAACAGCGTTCCGGCCTCGCTGTTCGAGGTCTTGTAGGCGTCGGTTGCGCGCAGGGCGCGTTCGATGCCGGCGAACGGTCCGAAGTCGCCGCCGATCGCAGCGCCAAGGTCCGATTTGTAGCCGGTCGTCAATTCCTGGGTCAGGCGGGCGAGGTTGGCTTTCCCCTCGCTCGTGACCTGCCGAAGTTGGAACGCCCGAGCGAGATCGCCGACGCTGGTCAGGTTGGACATCTCAAAGCTCCATCAGCGTGTCGAGCAGGCTGCCGATGGTCTGGATGACCCGGGCGTTGGCAGCATAGGCCTGTTCGATCATCATCAATTTCTGCATTTCCTGGTCGGTATCGACGCCCTCGGACAGCTCCATCGACTTGAGGCTGTCGGCTTCGGCGCTGTGATAGGCCAGCGCGCCCTCGACATGGGCGTGGTCCGAGGCGGCGAGGGACAAGAGATCGGCGGACAATCCGCTGGCGGACCGGGCGGCCCCGAGGAAATCCCCGGACGCCGGGACGCGTTCATCGGTCAGGGCAGCTTCGAGATCACGGATCAAGCCGGAGGCACCCACTTCGCCGGGGAGAGCGGCCCCAAGCCCGTCGCGAATGCGCCACAACGCGCCGCCTTCGTTCGGGTCGACCCGGGCGTTCACGGCAATGCGCGACGACAGGCCGACCTCATCGACCGGGTCGAACACCCCGCCTGCATCGGTGAAGAACCCGGCGTCTCCGACCCCCCGGGTGTTGTCCAGCCCGGCATCCTGGAACCGGTCCACAAGGTCGCGCGCGACCGCGTCCAGCCGGGTTTGCGCCGTTATCGCGATATCATCGCGCACCTCGAATTGCGCGGCGAGCGATCCACCCCGAATGGGTGAATATCGCCCGTCGGTGTTCACAGCGCGCCCGTTGATCGTCAGACCACCAAGCGCGCCGCCGGCGAGGGTCATTTCCGGGACGATGGTCCCGACCGGGTCAAAGCCGACTTCGGCGGCTTTCCCGTCAAGCAAAATGGTCCCGCCGGTGGTGTAGAGCGCGATCATGCCATGATCCCGATCGACCTGCTTCATCGGCACGATGGACGACAGGCTGTCCACGGTCTGTTGCCGGATGTCGAGCAGGGCAGAGTTGTCTTCCCCGCGCGCGGCGGCCGCGGTGATCTGGTAGTTCAGGGTCTGCACCCGTGTGAGCCCGTCATTCAGGCGGCGTACCTGGTCTGCAATGTCCCGGTCCGCCTGCATGCGCAGATCCTGCACCGCGCCAGAGGCGGTGTTCAGATGGCGGGTGACCCCGGTCGCGGCGGACAGGACGCCGGACAGGCGCGCGTCGTTGTCGGGACGCGATCCCGCCTCGATCAACGCCGTTTCAAGCGCATCCATGCGCCCCGAAAGCGATCCCGCTTCGTCCGGTGTTCCAAGCACATCCGCAAGCCGGGCATAGAACTCAGAGCGGGTGCTGTCGTATCCGACGGCGGCATCCGCGAGGCGTCGGTTCTGGACGACGGTCATGTCGACATCGCGTTGCACCCCGACCACGCGCACGCCTCCGGGTGTGCCGTTGCCGATGTGCTTCGGGCTCAGGGCGAGGTCGCGCCGCGCATAACCTTCGGTCGTTGAATTGGCGACATTGGACGAGACGAGCTCGGCGGCCCGGGCCTGTGCCGTGAGGCCGGACAAGGCGTTGTTGAGCGAACCCTGTATGCTCATGCGTTACTCCTTTGCCCCCCGGTTCCCGTCACCGCTTGATATTCGTGGTCTCCTGCAACATCTCGTCGACGGTCTGAATGACCTTCGCATTCGAGGAATAGGCGCGCTGGGTCTGGATCAGCGATGTCAACTCGCCCGCCACATCGGTGGTCGAGCCTTCGCGTGTGAACCCGATCACCTCGCCGGTGGGGCCGTCGCCCGCATCCCAAAGGAAGAACGACCCTGATTGCGGCGAGACCTGGTAGGTCTGGTTCGATTGGGAAATCAGCCCGTTGGGGTTGGGCACATCCACCAGCGGCACCTGGTAAATCGTCCGGGTGAAGCCGGTGTCGTAGGTCGCGGTGATATATCCGTTCACGTCGATCTCGACCGAGGTCAGGTTGCCCACGGGCGAGCCATCCTTGGTGATCGAGACGGGCGCAAAGCTGTCGGACAGCTGGGTCAGCCCCTTCGGGTCCCCCAGTGCGCCGATGGTCAGGTCCAATGGGCCGCCCGCAAGGGTCAGGGAAATGACGCCAGAGGTGCTGTCATAGGCCCCTCCCGAGGTCACGGAGACCGAGGAAAGCGTTCCGCCATTGGCCCGACTGTCATCGAACACGAGATCATATTCCCCCACGACCGCGCCAGCCGACGCACTGTCGGAAATCGTCATGGTCCAGGCGTTCGATGCCGGGTCGCCCGGGGTGGTCGGCACCGTCGGGGTGAACACCACATCGAGCGCCTCTGAGGTTCCGAGGTTCCCGAAATACTCGATAGACAGCGGCTGTGGCTCACCCGAAGCGCCGGCTTCCGTATCCGTTGCGGGCAGGTTCACGCCAAGGTTCATGCGTGTGGTGGGGTCGCCCGATTGCTGATTGACCTGCACGACGACCGGTTCAAGCGCGGCGGCAGTGTCACGGGGGTAGGTGCCCACCCTGCCATCCGCGTCAGCCGGCCATCCCATCAGGACAAGCCCGGTCTCGGTCTTCAGAATGCCATCCTCATCGGTTCTGAAAGACCCGGTCGTGGTGGCCAGCATGGGTTTGTCATCGCTGTTCGAATTCAGGAAGGCCGCCTGTGTCACCGGCAACATGCCGCGCCCCGAAATGGCGATGTCGAGGGGATTGGAGGTCGAGATCAGGGGTCCGTTCTCGTCGATCAGCCGTTGGGTCGTCGCCCGAACGCCGCCTGCAGAATATGTCCCTGACCCCGAGATCCCGCCGATCACGAGGCTTTGGAAATCCGCCGTCGCCCGTTTGTACCCGAAGGTCGAGGAATTCGCGATATTGTCGGAGATCGTCGAAAGCCGCGTCGCATTGGCGTTCAGGCCGGCAACCCCGGCACTCAGCGAAGAGGATATGGTCATGGTTGCGCCTTTCTGCTGCACCCTGTGTCACGACCCCTTGTAGACCGCGCGGCTTAAGCGGCGCTTAACGTCTAAAATCCCGCCTATTTCGCGTCATCGCCGCGTGCGCAGCAGGATCAGCTCGATCCTGTTGTTGCGAAGGGCCATGGGATTGCGTGCGACCGGTTTTCGGTCGGCATGCCCCGTCACGCGTTGAATGCGGATCGGGGAAAGCCCGTCATCGGCCAACATGCGGCGCACCTTGTCCGCTCGTGCGTTCGACATTTCCCAGACGGTGTTGTGGGCGATTACCACCGGCTCGGCCCGGGTGTGGCCGCCAACCGCGACCCCGTTGCGCACCAGATCGAAGGTGCGCGCCATCACGGCGACGAGATCCTCCATCACCCCGGCGGGTTCGGCGGTGCCTTCGCGAAACAAGGGCTCCCCCTCGATATCGAACAGCTCGATGACCAGACCTTCGTCGGTCAGCTCGGTGACGATATGTCTTTGAAGCTGGTTCGACACCATGCTCTCGCCGGAGCGACCGGTGAGCACGTCACCGATGTTTTCCAAGGCACGCGCCTCGGCGGTCCCATCCGTGTCGGCCCCGCCCGCCTGCGCATCCGCACTGGTGTCACCGATATCGGGCACGCCACCTTCGCCGGTTTGCGCAAGGCTTTCCTCGGTAAAAACACTGTCGCCGCCGAAAGCACCATCGCCGCCGCCCGAGACCCGCATCACCGGGATCGTCGGGCTGAAATGGTCCGCGATCCCCTTGCGTTGCTTTTCGGTGGTCGCATTCAGAAGCCACATCAACATGAAGAAGGCCATCATGGCAGTCACGAAGTCGGCATAGGCCACTTTCCAGGCCCCGCCATGGTGGCCCCCGCCACTGACTTTCTTAACCTTCTTGATGATGATGGGCGCATTGGTTTGCGCGCTCATCCCACCTCACCTCTCTATTCACCCGGCAACAGGGATACGCCCGTGAGGTTAAGGCTTGGTTAGAAATGGCGGCTGAGGCGGTCTTCTTTGGTAATTGGTTAACGGCGCGGCGAGAGTCACAAAAGCTGATCCAGACCGCGCGTCAGCCCCTGCATATCCACCACCCGGCGCGCGGCGAGAAGCGTTCCGGGGGTCAGGATGTCGGCTGAATGGCTGTCGGCATCATGGGTGATCGTCAGCCGCGAATTGCCGTTGGCGAAGGTGCTCGTCACCGTGGCGGAATAGCTGGGCAGGCGCAGGGAATGAACCTGCACCCCGTTCACGGTGCCACCCCGAAGCCCTGGCTCGCCCGCGACGCTCGCCGGATCGACCTCGTATTTCGGCTGCTTGATATCGCCCATTCGTTCGGCAAGCTCGCGGGCGGTGCCTGTCGGGGCGTCGGTCTTGCGGGGGCGCGAATAATCAATGATCTCGAACCAGTCGAGGTATTCGGTGGCGATCAGCGAAAAGCGGGTCATGAGTGCTGCGGTTAGGGCAAAATTGCCCGACGCGACAACGCCGACAGCGTGATGGCGGGCGGCCGCGTCAATATCGTCAAAATCCGGGGAGGTGAGGCCGGAGGTGCCGATGACCACCGCCCGCCCCGCCTCGATCGCCGTGAGCGCGTTGGACTTGGCCACCGACAGGGCGGTATAGTCGATCAGCACATCGAAATCGGAGTTTTGGGTCGCCTCGGCGACATTGGCGAAACAGGGCGCGTCCAGCACGCGCATGCCCGCCTGTGACCGTGCGACGCCGGCGACAAGCTCCATGTCGTCCGCGGCCACAACGCCCCGGGCAATCTCACCCCCGGTCCAACCGGTCACCCCCGCCACGCAGATTTTCATGGCACGCTCCTTCCCTTGGCCTGTCGTCGACACCCTGCGACAGGGCGCGGGGCACGGCAAGCCGGTCTTGCCAGCCTGCGCACGCGGGCCGGATCCGGATCAGCGCGACAGGGTCGCCTGGTAGAGCTTCACCTTGATACCCCCATTGTCGAGGATCGGGCCCGACGTCAGGTTCAGCCCGGTGGCATGGGCGAGGCTCGCCTCTGCGGTCACCAGCCCCACGCGCCAGCCCCCGAAATGCGCCGCGATCCGTGCGCCAAGGGCGCCGTAAAGCGCGCCAAGCGCGCCGGGTTTGCCGATCCGGCCTCCGTAGGGCGGGTTCACGATGACCAGCCCGGGTGTCTCTGTCGGAGCGGTGAGCGCCGAGACGGGCTGGCAGGCAAACCGGAGTGCAGTCGAAAGGCCAATCGCGGCGGCGTTTTCACGCGCGCCTTTGATCGCACCCTGATCGCGGTCGTAGCCGAAGAAATGCGCGGACGGCTGGCGTTCCGGCTCGGGTCGGCGCAGCGCGGCAAAGGCCCGCGGGTCGAAGGATGGCAAATGCTGGAATGCGAATTCCCGGTCGCGCCCCGGTTGGAGCCCCGCCGCCATCCCCACGCCTTCGAGCAGGAAGGTACCGGACCCACACATCGGGTCTACGAGCGGCTCGGAGCCATCGTAGCCGCAGGCCCTGAGCAGGAGCGCGGCCATGTTTTCGCGCAGTGGTGCCTTGCCGGTGAAGCCCTTTTGCCCGCGTTTGTGCAGGCTCTCGCCGGTCGCATCGAGCGACAGGGTGGTGTGATCACGGTCGATCCGCACCTTGAGCGTGACCGCGCCATGCCCTCCCACCTCGCAGCCAAGCGTCCGGGACAGCGCCGTTTCGATCCGGCCCTTCACGGCCCCCGCGTGGGAGAGGCGCGATTTGTGGGTGGCAGCCTCGACCCGGACCGGCACATCCGGTCGCAGCCAGTCGGACCAAGGAAAATCCCGTGCTTCCTGTTCAAGCTGGTTGAAATGCACGGCGCGAAACGACCCGATCCGCACCAGTATCCGCGCCGCGCCGCGCAGTTCAAGGTTGGCGCGCCAGACTTCGGACCATGGCCCGCGCAGGGTGACACCCCCCGCTTCTTTTTTGCCGCGCTTGAACCCAAGCGCGTTCACCTCGGCGGCAAGGTGGGGTTCCAGTCCGGGCGGGCAGACGGCGAAGAAATCCATATCATCCATGGCCCCGGCTTAGGCGATCCCCCGCCCGAAGGGAAACCCAATTGGCGGGGGTCGCGTTGGTGGGACAAAGGAGACAGACATGATCGAGAAGTATTTCGACGACGGCCTGCTGCATCTGGGATTGATCGACACGATCACACAGGCCGATATTCTCGGGCTGAAGCAGACGTTCGAGGCGGCCTTTGAATCCCATTCGACCGTGTCCATTCTGCTTGACTTGACGCAATGGAGCGATGTGACCGCCGACGCGATCCGGGAAGATATCGGGATGGAGCTGAGCTTGCTTGGCAAGCTGGGGCGGATCGAGAATGTCGCCTTTGTTTCCGAGAAAGCCTGGGTCGAAGCCATGGTGAACGGGGTGGGCCCGTGGCTTCCGGGCGTGGCGATGAAGCGGTTCGATGATGCCAAGACGGCAGAGCTTTGGGCACATCCCGGCCCGCGCTCGGACATGTGAGAATGCGATCGGGGGGTGTGTCGCAAAAAAAGCCCCGGCGGTTGGCCGGGGCTCTTTTTGGTTTGTTCTGTCAGGTGATGGATCAGGCCGGGTCTTTGATCGTGCGCAGGTAAGGCAGCTTCATGTCCACCTCGCCAAAGCGCGCCTTGGCGTCTTCGTCCGAGACGGACAGAGCAACGATCACGTCTTCGCCGGGGTTCCAGTTGGCCGGGGTCGCCAGAGGCGCCTCGTCGGTCTTCATCACGGCGTCGAGCGCGCGCAGGACTTCGGCAAAGTTGCGGCCAACCGACATCGGGTAGGTCATCGTCAAGCGCAGCTTCTTGTCCGGCCCGATGATGAACACCGCGCGCACCGTGGCGCTGTCGGCCGGGGTGCGGCCATCGGGAAGATAGGCATCGGCGGGCAGCATGTCGAAGGCCTTGGCCATTTCAAGGTCTTCGTCAGCCACGATCGGGAACCCGGCTTTGGCCCCGCCATAGCTTTCGATGTCGCCCTTCCATTGCTTGTGCTCTTCGACCCCGTCGATGGAAATCCCCAGCACCTTGACGCCGCGCTTGTCCCATTCGTCGGCAAGCTGTGCGACAGCGCCGAATTCCGTGGTGCACACCGGGGTGAAATCTTTCGGATGCGAGAAGAACACGGCGTAAGAGCCGTCCACGAAATCGTGGAGGTTGATGTCGCCCATGTCAGTGGTGACCTTGAGGTTCGGAATCTCGTCGTTGATACGCAGGCTCATGATTGATCTCCTGTCTGCGGTTTCGTTGGCATACAGATACTGCCTTCCGGCCCGGAGAAAACCCCCCTGCGGCAGAATATCCTACTCAATCTCTCAAGCTTCGTGGAACGGCTGTTTGCGGCCCGCGGCCCTTGACCACACATCCCGTGACGTAGCGGCAATAAAGGCCCGCTTGTCCTTCGCCTGCGGCAATGACAAAGTGACGCCAAAATCACCCGACCGCGTGGTCGGCTAAATTGCATCTGGAGGCTACCATGCTTGAGAAACGCGAATTCTACATCAACGGGGAATGGGTCGCGCCAGCCGAGACGCGCGATCACGAGGTGATAGATCCCTCGACGGAAGAAGCCTTTGCTGTCGTGTCGCTCGCCGGTGAGGCGGATGTGAACAAGGCCGTGGCAGCCGCCAAGGCCGCTTGGCCGGATTGGGCGGCAACGCCAACGGAGGAGCGTATCGCGCTGGTCGAGAAATTCTATGACATTTACAAATCCAAGGCCGAAGCGCTCGCTCAAGCGATCACCTCGGAAATGGGCGCGCCCATTGACCTGAGCCGCGCGGCGCAGGTCGGCGCGGGGATCGGGCATACCAAGGCCTTTCTCGCAGCCGCGAAATCGTTCCAGTGGATGAAGCCGCTGGGCGATCATGCGCCCGACACGATGATCGTGCATGAACCGGTGGGGGTCTGCGTGCTGATCACCCCGTGGAACTGGCCGATGAACCAGATCAGCCTGAAGGTGATCGCGGCGGCGATTGCCGGGTGCACCATGGTGTTGAAACCTTCCGAGGAAAGCCCGATCAACGCGATGATCTTTGCCGAGGCGATGCATGAGGCGGGCTTCCCGAAAGGTGTCTTCAACCTTGTGAACGGGGACGGTGCGGTGACCGGCAATGCGCTCACCGGTCATCCGGACGTGGACATGGTGAGCTTCACCGGCTCAACGCGGGCTGGGACGATCATCTCGAAGAACGCCGCAGACACGGTGAAGCGCGTTCATCTGGAGCTCGGCGGCAAGGGCGCGAACATTGTCTTTGCCGATGCCGACGAGAAGGCCGTGAAACGCGGTGTCCTGTCGATGATGAACAACTCCGGTCAAAGCTGTAACGCCCCGTCGCGGATGCTGGTCGAGAAGCCGATCTATGATCAGGCCGTGGTCCAGGCAAAGGCAGCGGCCGAAATGGTTGCGGTGGGCGACAGCCACGAAGAGGGCCGCCATATGGGCCCGGTCGTCAACGAGGCCCAGTGGAACAAGATCCAGGGGCTTATCCAGACCGGCATCGACGAAGGTGCCCGGCTGGTCGCGGGGGGTCTCGGTCGGCCCGACGGGATGAACCGGGGTTACTACGTGAAGCCCACCGTTTTCGCCGACGTGACCAACGAGATGACCATCGCGCGCGAGGAGATTTTTGGCCCGGTTCTGACCATGATCCCCTTCGAGACCGAAGAAGAAGCGCTGCGGATCGCCAACGACACGGCGTATGGTCTGACCAACTATGTCCAGACCCAGGACGGGTCCAAGGCGAACCGCGTCGCGCTCCGCCTGCGTTCGGGCATGGTCGAGATGAACGGCACCCCGCGCGGCGCAGGCGCGCCGTTCGGCGGCATGAAGCAGTCCGGCAACGGGCGTGAAGCCGGTGTCTGGGGCATCGAGGATTTCCTCGAGGTCAAGGCGATTGGCGGATGGAACCTCGACGCCGCCGAGTGACGCAGGCCGAAAGACACCGCAAAAGGGGCGCCACGGCGCCCTTTTTCATGTCGGGGCTTTAGAGAAACGCGCGTGCTGGCGCACGCACGGGGCAAGCCCTGCCGCACCAAAGGTGCGCCAGGGCGGATCGGGGGCCAGCCCCCACCGGAGGATTTGTTTCAAATCCCCCGGTCCCCCGAGGTATTTCTCGAAACGGTGAAACAGATCAAGCGGGGGTTACGTGGTTTCGAGAGCGAAAGGGGTTTGCCATGCAGGATTGGATGAAAGTCGCGGGGCGCGCGTTGATCGCGTTGGTGTTCTTTGGCGGGTTTGCCCAGAAGATTAGGGATCCTGCGCCGGTGATGACGATGATCGAGGGGCTGGGGTTGCCCGGAGCGCTGGTCTGGCCCGTCGCGGTTTTCAACCTCGTGGCAGCGCTGGCTCTTGTGACCGGGCCAAGGGTGCAGGTCTGGGCTCTGGCGCTTGCGGCCTATTGTCTATTTACCAGCCTGTTTCATTGGCAGCTACGCGCGGACCCTTGGCAGGTGACGATCATGGTCAAGAACTGGGCCATTGCCGGGGGGCTTTTGATCCTGGCTGCGCAGGGTCCGGGGCGGCTGGTTCTGTTCGGGCGGGGTGGCAGGAGCGCTGACCGGTCCTGAGCGCGCTCGGGCGCCTAGTCCAGCCCGGGGGCATCCAGCATGTGACGCCCGCGCGCATCCTCGACCTCGATCACCCAGAGGTCGGGGTCAAAGCTCTGCTGGCGTGCGATGCTGTCATCGACGTCGCGTTCCGCGCCCTCGGTGAGCACGACCCATGTGCGCGCCCCCGTCATCAGGTCAACGGATCTTTGATAGGCGCGCGCCTGCCCGTCCATGGTGGCGAGCTTGACCAGCACCGCCCCCGCCGTATCGTCCCCGCGCGCGACCACGTAGACACCGATCCCCTCGGCCTGAAGGCGCGCGAGATAGGCCGAGACCCAGAGGCCGGAGGCGAGCCGTGTCACCGGTTCCCGTCCCGGAAATCCAGCCCCATCTCGGAATACCGCGCGGCGTCTTCCAGCCAGTTGGGCCGCACTTTCACCTGCAAAAACAAGTGGATCTTGCGGCCAAGAAACTCTTCCAGCTCGGCGCGCGCCGCCTGGCTGACCGCCTTGATCGTCTCGCCCTTCTTGCCAAGGATGATCCCCTTGTGCCCGTCGCGGGCGACATAGACGATCTGATCGACGCGCGCCGACCCGTCCTTGCGTTCATCCCAGCTTTCCGTCTCTACGGTGAGTTGGTAGGGAAGCTCCTGGTGTAACCGCAGGGTCAGCTTTTCGCGCGTAATCTCGGCCGCGATCATCCGCATCGGCAGATCCGCGATCTGGTCTTCCGGGTAGAGCCATGGGCCTTCGGGCATCTGCTCGGCCAGCCATGACTTGAGGTCCGCGACCCCATGGCCTTTTTCCGCCGAGATCATGAAGGTCTTGGTGAAGTCGAAGGCGTCGTTCATCTGCCGGGTGATCGCCAGAAGACCGTCCGAGGGCACCTTGTCGATCTTGTTGATCGCCAGCGCAACCTTGCGATGTGCTGCGATGTTGCGAAGCTGGGCGAGGATGTCCTTGACCCCCTTGGTCACGCCGCGATGGGCTTCGATCATCAGGACGATCACATCTGCATCCGCCGCCCCGCCCCAGGCTGCGGCAACCATGGCGCGGTCAAGCCGGCGCTTGGGTTCAAACAGCCCGGGGGTGTCGACCAGAATGATCTGGGCGTCCCCTTCGAGCGCGACGCCGCGAATGCGCGCGCGCGTGGTCTGAACCTTGTGGGTCACGATGGACACTTTCGCCCCGACCAGCGTGTTGGTCAGCGTCGATTTGCCCGCATTTGGTTCCCCGATCAGGGCGGCGAATCCGGCTTTGGTTGTCATAGATACATACTCCGATTGCGGCGGAGATAGAGTATCAGGGCCGGTCTGACCAGTCAGACCTCGCGCGCAAGCAGCGATTGTTCGAAGGGAAAGCGCGACATGACCTCGATCCCGGTCTCGGTGACAAGCACCTGTTCTTCGAGCTTCACGCCTTCGCCCTCCTCGGCCCCGATGAAGCTTTCGACGCAAAGCACCATGCCCGGCTCGATCACCCCGTCATATCCCGCTTCGGCATAATCGCCGTGGTGGTAGAGGTAGGGGTATTCGCCGGTCATGCCGCAACCATGGGCCGAAAGGTAGTAGCGGTGGGCATGAAAGGCCTCGGGAATATCCCACGCCGCCTGCGAATACTCGCGAAACGTCATCCCGGGGCGCAAGATCGCCATGTTGGCCTGCACCTGTTCATAGGCTGCCTGGTAAAGCGCACGCTGGGTTGGCGTCGGTGTTCCGGGGCCGGAATGGAAGGTGCGCGAGAAGTCCGAGTAATAGCCGTGGCACCCGACCACGTCCGTATCCAGCGCGATAAGCTCGTTCTCGCCGATCTCGCGGTTCGAGCTTTCCTGGTACCAGGGATTCGTGCGGGCCCCGGAGTTGAGCAGCCGGGTTTCGCAGTAATCTGCATTCTGTTCGATCACCGATTGATGCAGCACCGCCCAGAGTTGGTTCTCGGTCATGCCGGGACGGATCGCGTCGCGCAGCTTGCTCACCGCCACCTCGGTCGCACGCAGCGAGGCGAGGACACATTTGATCTCTTCGGCGGATTTGATTGCGCGGGCCATTTCGACCGGTTCCTGCGCATCGACGATGCGCCGTCCCCGTGCGGCTATCGCGATCGCCACGCCCGCGTTCATCCGCTCCATGCCAAGGACCGCGTCCCGGCCCGCAAGTTCGTCGACAAGTGCATCCATGTCGCGTGCCCAGTCTCTCTCGCGCTGCACTATGTCCGGTCCGGTGGCCACGAAGCTCGCGGTTTTTGCCGGGCGCACCTCGTCTACCGTTTCGTATCCTTCGCCCAAGTGCAGCGCCCCGGTAAACTCGAACAGGATGGAGCGGTGCGCGGTCAGAAGAAGGTAGCGCGACGGGGTGTTGCGGGAGGTGAAGACCTGCATGTTGCGCGTGCCGGTGGCGTAGCGGATGTTCACCGGGTCCGACAGGATCATCGCCCCGATCCCGCGTGTTTCCATTTCGGCACGCACTCGGCCAAGCCGGTATTGGCGCACGGCGGCAAGGTCGATGCCCTCGCTTTCGGGCGCACGATCCAGAAGCGCCAGACCGTGAAGATCACCGCGCCCTGCGTGCCAGTCGAAATTCGCCATGCTGCCCTCCCCAGATGTTCGTGGGACGGTAGCAAGCCGGGGCGGGGGCGTCGATCCGGGAAACCGAGCTTTGGGAATGCACCGGGCCCGGCGCGCTTGCCCGACAGGGACGATCTGGCGCAGGATGATCCCGTGCGGGTTATACGCGCAGGGTAGGGAGCGTTTCGGACATGGCAGACGACAAGATCGAAGTGCGCAACATCAATTCACCGGATCACATCACCCGTGTCGACCGCGCGAAATACGAAGACATGAAGCAGGCGTTGCTCAAGGTTTTGCCGCCCGAAGGGCCCGGCATGAAAGTGGCGGAGGCGCAGGAAGCGGCCAAGCGGCATCTCGACGATGCTCTCTTTCCCGGCGGGGCCAAGTCTGGCTGGTGGTTGAAATGCGTGCAGCTTGATCTGGAATTCAAAGGCGTGATCAAACGCGCCGAGAAGCCGCCGGTGCGTCTTTCCCGAACCTAGCGCAGCTTTGGCGGACCCTGATCGTGCCGCTCTTGCGCGGATTCCAGCCCCCAGCGAAGCCCTTTTCCGATCCGCTCGGCCAGCGCCGACATGCTGGCGGCCTTCTCGGGGGGCAAGACATCGCGCGCGGTGTCATGGAACAGTTCGAGCCAGATGGGAAAATGCTCTGGCTTCACCTCGCCGTTCTGAAAATGCGCCTGCATCGGGCTGCCTTGATACCCCCTGTCCATCAGGATCGCATTGCGCCAGAAGCCCGCGATCTTCTCCTCGTGGGCGCGCCAGACCGCGCCGTCCTCGTGGGCGATGGCGCGGGCGAAGATCGGCCCCAGAACCTCGTGTTTGCGCATGCGGGCATAGAAAACCCGCATCAGGGTATCGATCTCTTCCCGGTCGATGGGGAACCGTTGGAGCGGGTTCTGTTCGTTCATGTCAAAGGGGCTCCTGTCACCGTCGGGGTATCGCGCCCGGAGCGTATCAGGGTGTATAACCCGGAGCCAACGATGAGAATGCCACCCGCCAGCGTGACGGCATCCGGCCGCTCACCGAAGGCGAAATACGCGAAGGCAAGCGCGACGAGAAGGCGGGTGTAGCGAAACGGCGCGACCACCGAAACCTCGCCGCTGCGCATCGCGACCGACAGGCTGTTGTAGGCAAAGGTGCCCACGAGGGCGGCCGCGACGATGGCACCCCATGCGACCGGGTCCGGCGCGAGGGCGGGCAGGCGCGGATCGAAGGCCCAGATGACGAGCCCGGCGATGAGCACCGCGAGAAACCCGAGCGTGCCCAGTTGGGCGACACTGACATGCGGCGGGCTGGCCCGTGTGGCAAGATCGCGCCCGGCAAAGCCCAGCATCCCGAGCACCGGCAGGATCACCAGCGGATCGAACATGCCCGGCGCGGGTCTGAGGATCATGATCACGCCGGCCAGCCCGACGCACATCGCGATCCACCGGCGCGGCCCGACCTTTTCACCAAAGAGCACCACCGCCCCAAGCGTCACCACGAGCGGCGCGGCCTGCAAGATCACCGAGGTGAGCGAAAGCGACACGAGAGCAAGCGACAGGGTGAAAAACAAACGCCCCGCGATCTCGATCGTGGTGCGCAACATCAGCCCGCGCGACAGGAAGGCGGCGGGAAACGGCGTCTCGCCGGCCCGCAGCGAAAGACCGATGCAAACCAGCGTCGCGATCAGGCCGAAAAGCGTGAAGGCCATGCCACGCGGAATATCCGCAAAGACATGTTTCAAAAGCGCATCCTCGACCGCGAAAGCGGCCATGGACAACACCATGAAAAGCGCGCCACGCAAGTTGGGGGACATCTCGGGCCTTTCACAGGGGGACACGGGGGCAAATCGGCAAGCGAAGTGCGTGAGGGATACCCGATCCGGGCGACACACCCAAGATCAAGCGCCCCGGAATCTCAAATCCCGGCGCACAGGCCACGCGGCGATTGTGCAGGTCGGCCCGAAAACAGCCTCAGCCGCCCAGGCGGTCCAGAAGCGCGCGGGCGGCCTGTTGTTCGGCGGCGCGTTTCGACGTGGCCTTGGCCGAGGCGACTTCGCCGTTTTCAAGCTGTGCCTCGATGGTGAATTCGGGCGCGTGATCCGGCCCGGATCGCGCGGTTTCGACATAGGTAGGGGGCGGCATCTTGCGCGCTTGCGCCCATTCCTGCAACGCGGTCTTGGGGTCGCGGGCGTCGGCCTCGACCGTCGCGACGCGCGCCCCCCAGAGGCGCAAGATCACGTCACGCGCCGCTTCGAACCCACCGTCAAGGTAAACGGCCGCAATCACCGCCTCCATCGCGTCACCCAGCAGGGCTTCCTTGCGTCGCCCGCCGGACATCATTTCGGAACGTCCGAGCTTCAGCACTGCGCCAAGATCAATCTCGCGCGCCACGTCGGCGCAGGTTTCCTTGCGCACCAGTGTGTTGAAGCGGGGGGCAAGTTGGCCTTCGCTCGCCGCCTTGTCGGCGGCCAGCATGGCTTCGGCCATCACCAGACCCAGCACGCGGTCACCGAGAAACTCCAACCGTTGATTGTCGGGTCGTGTCGGCGACGACATCGAGCCGTGGGTCAACGCCCGGACAAGCAGGTCCGGGTTCGCGAAGTCATGGCCAAGCCGGTTGGCAAAGGTTGTGAGGTCGGCAGAGAGTTTCATGGTATCGCCCTCTTGGGTCGCGTCCGGTGGCCCCCGTTTCCCCGTGGCATCCGGACCGGTCACCCGCCGTTAGTCGATCTTGTGGAAAAACCGGTCGCCGCGCCACGTCCAGAAG
The DNA here is from genome assembly GCA_011389895.1 of Maritimibacter sp. Taxonomy (GTDB): domain Bacteria; phylum Pseudomonadota; class Alphaproteobacteria; order Rhodobacterales; family Rhodobacteraceae; genus Maritimibacter. Next base: position 56,877 of record JAABTN010000012.1, read on the forward strand.
AACAAGAGCCGCTTGCCCGCCGCCGAGAAGATCACCCGGTCGACCCGGCCCAAGAGGAATTCCTCCGGCACCATGCCGACACCGTTCGCACGCTGGCTTACCCGGCTATCGGTGGAATTGTCGCGGTTGTCGCCCATGAAGAAATAATGGCCCTCGGGCACGGTGAAGACGTTGGTGTTGTCCAGCCGCCCATCGCTTACGTTCAGGATCGAATGCGACAGGCCGTTGGGCAGCGTCTCGATATACTTTTCCTTCTCGCAGGTCGCGCCTTCGTCCAGCGCCAAGGGGCCGTTGGTGCACAGCGGAATGGTGGCGAAGCGGCCCTGCCGCACGTAGGGCTCTTCGAACACACCGTCGCGCACCTGCGTCGCGACTTCGCCATTGATTGACAGCACACCATCGGTGATCTGGATGCGGTCGCCCGGCTTGCCGATCAGCCGCTTGACGTAATCGGTGTCGAGGGTCGGGTGGCGGAACACGACGACATCGCCGGTGTCGGGCTCAGACCCAAGGATTCGGCCCGAGATCGGGCACATCGCGAAGGGGCAGGAAAAGCGGGAATAGCCATAGGCCATCTTGTTCACGAACAGAAAGTCACCGATCAGAAGCGTGTCTTTCATCGACCCGGTGGGGATCCAGAACGGTTGAAAGAACACCGAGCGGAACACGCCCGCGATGAGCAGCGCCCAGAACACCGTTTTCACGGTCTCCATGAAGCCTTCTTGTTTCTTTTCCGCCATTGGACCCCGCCTCGTTTCGCGTTTGTCGCTACATGAGCGGATGCAGCCGACAAGTCAACCGATGGGCGGCGAAGCGTCGGGGCCGGTTGGGGCGACAGGCAGGGCCTCGATAAGCACGAAAGCCTGCGCCCATGGGTGGTCATCGGTCAGCGTGACGTGAATGATCGCCTCGTGCCCGTCCGGCGTCATGGCCTTCAGCCGGTCGGCGGCCCAGCCGGTCACATGCATGACGGGTTGGCCGGTCGAGAGGTTGGTGACCGCCATGTCCTTCCACGCGATCCCCATCCTCAGCCCGGTTCCAAGCGCCTTGGAACAGGCTTCCTTCGCGGCCCAGCGTTTTGCATAGGTGCCCGGCGTGTCGGCGCGCCGTTCCGCCTTGGCCTGTTCGATCTCGGTGAACACGCGGTTGCGGAACCTGTCGCCATGCCGCTCAAGCACGCCCGCGATTCGGTCGATGTTTGCCAAATCGGTGCCGATGCCAAGGATCATGTCAGGCCTTCGACGGGGCGAGCCGGATGCCCAGCCGGTTCAGCGCGAACTGGATCAGGGTAAGCACGACCGCCCAGAGCGCAAAGGTGCCCCAAGCGAACCCGGTGCCGAACACGAGACCCCGGGACGCCCCATAGGCGGCCCCCAGAAGCAGCAGGTTCACGGCGAGCGCGATGGCGGTCATAACGAAGGCGCCCTGCATCGCGGCCTGTCCCGACGCGCGCACGCCATGGGTTTTCACATGGTCCTGACCCTCGATGATCGAGCCGATCAGGGGCGGCAAGGCCGCCGTGACCCCGGCCGCGGCCGGAATGTTGAAAAGCTGCGGAAGAAAGCTTAGCGCAAGCGTCGCGCCGGTGTAGACCAGCGCATAGCGCCCCAGTTTGATGTGCATACCTTGCGTCATGTCGACCCTGTCCCATCCCCGATCCGTCGCGCGAGACCCTAGTGGCGCGGCGCGGCCATGGCAATCACCGGGACAAGACCGGTGCGATCAGGACCGCGCGTCGTCCATCATGCGCCGCATCTCGGCAATCGCGGCGGTCAGGCCGGAAAAAATCGCCTCGCCAATCAGGAAATGCCCGATGTTGAGCTCCTTGAGCTCTGGAAAGGCCGCGACGGGCCCCACGGTGTCATAGGTCAGCCCGTGACCGGCATGGACCTCGAGCCCGAGAGAATGGGCAAATCCCGCCATCTCGCGCAGACGCTCAAGCTCGGCGTCGCGGGCGTCGATGTCGCCCTCGGCATGGAAATCGCAATAGGCGCCGGTGTGAAGCTCGACCACGGCGGCCCCGATACGATGGGCGGCCTCGATCTGGGGCCGGTCTGCCGCGATGAAGATCGACACCCGGCAGCCCGCGTCCTGCAACGGCGCGATGAAATGGGCCAGCCGGTTTTCTTCCCGCGCCACTTCCAGCCCGCCCTCGGTCGTGCGCTCTTCGCGTTTTTCCGGCACAAGGCAGACTGCATGCGGTTTGTGGCGCAGGGCGATGGCCTGCATCTCGTCCGTCGCCGCCATTTCGAAATTCAGGGGCACCGATAGGTCGGCCACAAGCCGTTCGATATCCGCGTCACCGATGTGGCGTCGATCTTCGCGCAGGTGCGCGGTGATGCCATCCGCGCCCGCCTCCTCTGCCAGCTTGGCCGCGCGCACCGGGTCCGGATAAGCCGAGCCGCGCGCGTTGCGCACCGTCGCGACGTGGTCGATGTTCACCCCAAGACGCAGCTTGTCCATCATGTCTCGTCCTCCTCAACACGCGCCGCATTCGCCGCCATGCGTTTTTCATACCGTTTGCGGATCCGTTTCACCCGCTGTTTCTGATAGGCCGTGATCACCGGTCGGGACAAGACATAGGCGACGATGGCCGCGATCAGGCCGGGGATGATGCCGCCGATGAGATAGGGCAGGAACACCCGGTCATAGAAAACGATCAGGCTGTCCCAATGCGCTTCGCGCGGGGTGAAGATGGCAAGGAAATTGTGCCAGATGTCGCTGCTTGCCCGCCCGAAGCTGTCCACCACCTGATACAGGCGCACTTCGCGGACGGGCTGCCCCAGAAGGGTCGATCCGAACCTGAGCGCGATGCCCGCGATCAACGGGAAGGTCAGGGGGTTTCCCACGAAGGTCGCAAGAATGGCGGCAAGGTAATTGCCCCGGATCATCCAGGCCAACAAAAGCGCACCGGCGATATGCAGGCCGAAAAGCGGTGTGAACGTCACGAAAACACCCGCCGCGATGCCGCGCGAAATGCGATGCGCCGGGTCCGGAAGGCGCCTCAGGCGATACAGGACATAGCGCCCGGCACGATACCAGCCACCGCGCGGATAGAAGAATTCGCCAAAGATGCGCAGGTAGGAACGCGGATTGCGTTTGAACACGTTCGGCCACCTTTCGTCTGTTTATGGCGCGCGGGCCAGGTCCCGGTGCCGTTTGATCTGGGCCACTTCGGTCTCTGCCTCGAGAACCAGCATGACGGCATGCAGATGCTCTATATCGCGCAGGTCGACATCGAGAAGAATTTTGAAGTAATCCGGCTTCCGGTCGATGAAGTGCAGGTCCGAGATATTGGCCTTCTGCTCGCCAATCAATGTGCAGATATGCCCCAGAACGCCGGCATCGTTCGTGATGGTGATTTCCAGCGTCACGGCATGCACCGGCGGATGCGTGCCGGAATGCCAATGCACATCGACCCAGCGGGAACTGTCATCCTCGACATTGCTCAGCGCGAGACAGTCGATGGCGTGAACCATCACGCCTTTGCCGCGATAGGTGATGCCGACGATCCTTTCGCCCGGCACAGGCTGACAACATTGCGCGCGGGTATAGCTCTGATCAGGTTGAAGCCCGATCACGGCGCGTTCCATCACCACGGCCTCGCGCCCCTTCGACGCATCGGGATAGAGAAGCGCCACGACATCGCGGGCGGCGAGATCGGCGGACCCGAGGCGGGCCAAAAGCTCATCCCCGTCGCGCAGGCCAAGCTGCTTTGCTGCCGTCGACAGGGCCTTGTCCGTCGCCTTGCGCCCGACGTGGTCGAAGGCGACCCGTGCCAGTTCACGCCCCAACTTGATGAACCGCTCCCGGTCCTCTTCGCGCAGCCGCCTTCGAATGGCGCTCTTGGCCCGGCCGGTGACTGCGATGTCGAGCCACGTTGCCTGTGGGCTCTGGCCCTCGGCGGTGATGATTTCGACCGATTGGCCGTTCTTGATCCGGGTCCAAAGCGGCACGCGGATGCTGTCGACGCGCGCGCCCACGCAGCTATCGCCGACCCGCGTGTGAACCGCGTAGGCGAAATCGAGCGGCGTTGCCCCGCGCGGCAGCTTGACCACCTCGCCCTTCGGGGTGAAGCAGAACACCTTGTCGGCATACATTTCGAGTTTGACGTTCTCGAGAAACTCGTCGTGATCCTCGGCATTCTCGAACCGCTCGGTCAGGCTGGCGATCCATTTCGCCGGGTCTACGGCAAAGGGGTTCTCGGCGCGCACCCCGTCCTTGTAGGACCAATGCGCGGCGACCCCGGATTCGGCCACGTCATGCATCTGCCGGGTGCGAATTTGAATTTCCACGCGTTTGCCGTCGCGCCCCGAAACCGTGGTGTGGATCGACCGGTAGCCGTTCGATTTCGGCTGGCTGATATAATCCTTGAACCGGCCCGGCACCGACCGCCAGCGTTGGTGCACCGCGCCCAGAACCCGGTAACAATCCGCCTCGTTCTCGGTGATCACGCGAAACCCGTAGGTGTCCGACAGGCGCGAGAAGCTTTGATCTTTCTCCTGCATCTTGCGCCAGATGGAATAGGGTTTCTTGGCCCGGCCAAACACCTCGGCGTGAATATCCGCCGCATCAAGTTCCTTGCGAATGTCCTTGGTGATCTTCTCGATCACGTCCCCCGATTCCTGTTGCAACCGGATGAAGCGGCGAATGATCGAGGTTCGGGCTTCGGGGTTGAGCACGTGGAATGCGAGGTCTTCCAATTCCTCCCGCATCCATTGCATCCCCATGCGGCCCGCGAGCGGCGCGAAGATATCCATCGTCTCGCGCGCCTTTTGCAGCTGCTTCTCGGGCCGCATCGCGCGGATCGTGCGCATGTTGTGCAAACGGTCGGCGATCTTCACGAGGATCACCCGCAGATCCTTCGACATGGCCATGAAGAGCTTGCGGAAATTCTCGGCCTGCTTGGTCTCGGTCGAGGACAACTGAAGGTTGGTCAGCTTGGTGACCCCATCCACCAGTTCGGCGATCTCGTCGCCGAAGGTGCCCGAGATTTCGGAATAGGTCGATCCGGTGTCCTCGATCGTGTCGTGCAACAGCGCGGTGATGATCGTGGCATCGTCCAGCCGCTGTTCGGCGAGAACATGCGCGACGGCGAGGGGATGGGTGAAATAGGGCTCGCCGGAATGGCGATACTGCCCCTCATGCATGCGCCGCCCGTAGTCGAAGGCGGCGCGAATGAGTTCGGAATTTGATTTTGGGTTGTAGGCGCGGACCTTCGCGACAAGCTCTTCGGGAGATAGCTCGCTCATGGCCGTGCGTCAGGTCGGGGGTCAGCCCTGACCCTGTGCCTCCATGAGCGCGCGAAGCAGCTTCTCGTCGGTCATGTCGTCATCGTCGGGCTTGTCCGGCGTTTCCTGACCCATGAGCAGCGCCATCTGGTCATCTTCCGGCTCATCGACTTCGATCTGGGTCTGGTTGCTTTCGATCATCCGTTCCTGAAGCGCATCCGCCGTCTGGGTTTCATCGGCGATCTCACGCAGGGCGACGACCGGATTCTTGTCGTTGTCGCGATCCACGGTGACCGGGGAACCGGACGAGATTTCGCGCGCACGATGTGCGGCGAGCATCACCAGATCAAATCGGTTCGGAACCTTGTCAACGCAGTCTTCAACCGTCACGCGGGCCATCAGGGTCTCCAATCATCAGAAGCGTGTGAACGCGCGTTCTATGCGGATCATGGGCGAATGACAAGGGGAATCCATGGGTTCAAACGGGTCAATCAGCGGCATTTTGCCTTTTTTCGCAGGCCTTCCGCCCCGATTTTGCGCAGGCTGTGCCGGCTGCTACGGTCACAGAGGTTTCACGACCGCGACCTCGTCCGGGGGCAGATCGGCCAGCATGTCGCGGATCGTCTTGCCCAACAGCGGGTGGTGCCAATCCGGCGCCACGTCCGCGGCGGGCACGAGAACAAAGGCCCTGTCCTGCATCCTCGGATGGGGCAGCAAGAGCGTTTCGGGGGCGGATTTTCGCTGAGCCTCGAACGGCATCTCGACCCATTCACGAAGCGTGGGCTGGTCAGGCAGGATTTTTTGGTCCATCGTGAGCAGATCGAGATCGAGCGTCCGATTGGTCCAGCGCACAGCGCGTTGCCGGTCGAAATCCGCCTCGATTGCGTGGAGGCAGGACAGGACTGCGTCGGCTGCAATGTGGCTTTCACACAGGGCAACGGCGTTCACGACATCAGGTTCCGCACCAGCGGGCACGAAAGGAGACTGGAACAGGCGACTTCGGGCGACGAGAGTGATCGGCCCGCGGTCCAACGAGGACAAAGCAGCGTTAACCGTATCAACAGGACCACCGGCGTGTGACGTTGCGTTACTGCCCAGGGCGACCAAAAAGGTGCCCTCGCGTAAACCGGGACTTGTGTCTTGTGGCATGGGCTTCGCTCCTTATGTTCCGCGCAGATTCGTCGGTGCCATATTTTTTCGCTTACCACTCACGGCAGCACCGGCGAACAGAATTCGGAAGGATGGATTATGTTCTACAAGGATGAGCGCCTTGCGCTCTTCATTGATGGCTCGAACCTTTTCGCAGCGGGTAAATCGCTCGGGTTCGACATCGACTACAAACTCTTGCGACAGGAGTTCATGCGCCGCGGAAAGCTTCTGCGCGCGTTCTACTATACCGCGCTTTTGGAGAATGACGAATATTCGCCGATTCGCCCGCTTGTCGATTGGCTCCACTACAACGGCTTCACCATGGTGACGAAGCCCGCCAAGGAGTTCACGGATTCTATGGGGCGGCGCAAGGTGAAGGGCAACATGGATATCGAGCTTTCGGTCGATGCCATGGAGATCGCGCCCTTCGTCGATCACATCGTGCTGTTTTCCGGCGATGGCGATTTTCGCCCACTTGTCGAAGGGTTGCAGCGCAAGGGCGTGCGCGTGTCGGTCGTTTCAACGATCCGAAGCCAACCGCCGATGATCGCGGATGAGCTGCGGCGCCAGGCCGACAATTTCATCGAGCTCAACGATCTGAAGGATGTGATCGGACGCCCGCCGCGCGAAGATCAGCGCCTGTCGAACGATCATGAGGAAGACGAGGAGCAAGACGAAGACGCCTGACCGCGTCATCTGACGACATTGGAAACACCCGGCCAGTCGCGGTCGGGTGTTTTCGTTTGCGCCGCATCCGCAACGCGGGATGTGACCCACCCGCCCAAAGGCGCGCAGGCGTGAACACCGGCCCCTAGACCTCGGCCCGTGTTTTTATTACCTCTGGACCCGAACAGGAGCGCGACATGACCAAAGACCCCTTGACCCTCGTCCTCGCGGCCCCGCGCGGTTTCTGCGCCGGTGTCGACCGGGCCATCAAGATCGTCGAAATGGCGATCGAGAAATGGGGCGCGCCGATCTATGTGCGCCACGAGATCGTGCACAACAAATTCGTCGTCGACAGCCTGCGCGCCCAAGGTGCGGTCTTTGTCGAGGAGCTGGAAGAATGTCCCGATGACCGACCGGTGATCTTTTCCGCACACGGCGTGCCGAAAGCCGTGCCCGCCGAGGCCGCCAAGCGCGAAATGATCTATGTCGATGCCACCTGTCCGCTGGTTTCCAAGGTTCATATCGAGGCCGAGCGTCACCACGCCAACGGGCTTCAGATGGTGATGATCGGGCACGAAGGCCATCCGGAAACCATCGGCACCATGGGCCAGCTTCCCGATGGCGAGGTTTTGCTGGTCGAAACGGTCGAGGACGTGGCGAAGATCGCGCCGCGTGATCCCGAGCAGTTGGCCTTCATCACCCAGACCACCCTGTCGGTCGATGACACCATCGACATCGTCGCGGCGCTCAAGGCCCGCTTTCCGGCGATCATCGGCCCGCACAAGGAAGACATTTGTTACGCCACCACCAACCGGCAAGAGGCGGTGAAGGCCATCGCGCCGAAGGTGGACGCGCTGCTTGTCATCGGCGCACCCAACAGCTCGAATTCCCGCCGGCTGGTGGAAGTCGGCGCCTCGGCCGGATGCAGCTATTCGCAGTTGGTGGGCCGCGCGGATGAAATCGACTGGCGCGCGCTGGACGGGGCAAAAGCCGTTGGGATCACCGCCGGGGCCTCGGCCCCCGAGGTGCTGATTGACGAGGTGATCCAAGCCTTCAAGGATCGCTATGACGTGACCGTGGACATGGTGGAAACCGCCAAGGAAAACGTCGAGTTCAAGGTGCCGCGCGCTCTGCGCGAACCGGCGTGATCGCCCTGCTTCGGGCACCGCGTCCTGTCACGGAGTTCCCATGAAAAACATTCCCCGCGTCCCGCTTACCTTGGGTCTTGCCGGGCTTTTGCCCTTCGTCTGGGGGCTCGTCACCTCCTACGCACCGGTGACCTGGATCAGTGATTATTTCATTGGCTACGGCGTGTTGGCAGATTACGCCATGATCATCCTGCCCTTCATGTCTGGCGCGATCTGGGGTTTTGCCACGCGCGCCACGGGCCGGCAGGCCGCCACACTATACACGCTGTCGGTGATCCCCGCGCTCTGGGCATTCTTTTTCATCCTCGGTGAATACGCGCTCTTGTCTGCCGCGGTCGGGTTCGTCGTGCTTCTGCCCATCGACAATGCCGCGATGAAATCCGGCCTCGCGCCGCCATGGTGGATGCGTCTGCGGCTCATGCTTACGGCGGTGGTCGTGGTCTGTCTTGTCGGCGGTCATTTCGCGGGATGAGTGCGGATCGCGAAACGCTCACGGTTTATGAGGATCAGGTTCAGGCCTATGCAGAGCGCGTCGCCAATGACGCGGTTCCGGGGCTGGAGGCCTTTCTCGACATGCTGCCCGCCGGGGGGCGTCTGCTCGATCTTGGCTGTGGTCCGGGCCACGTGGCACGGGTGATGATCGAGGCCGGGTTTGGCGTTGATGCCACGGATGCCAGCCCCGCGATGGTCGCCGCGGCCCGTGACGCGGGGGTGCCCGCGCGCGTGGCGACGTTTGACGAGATCGCGGGCGAAGATGTCTATGATGGCGTGTGGGCCAATTTTTCGCTCCTCCACGCGCCGCGCGCGGCCTTTCCATTCCATCTCATGGCGATACACCGGGCACTGAAACCCGGCGGCCTCTTGCACATCGGCATGAAACTGGGCGATGGGGAGGGTCGCGACCGATTGGGTCGGTTCTACACCTACTACACCGAGGATGATCTGGTGCGCCATCTGACCATGACCGGCTTCACCCCGGGGGCGACGTTTCGCGGATCCGGCATCGGGTTGGAGGGCACCCGGCAACCGTGGATCTGGGTGCAAGCCCATGGTTGATCTCGTCGCCCACACCGATGGGGCCTGTTCCGGTAACCCGGGGCCGGGCGGCTGGGGGGTGCTGCTTCAGGCCCACGATGGCGACACGGTGGTGAAAGAGCGCGCCCTGTCGGGGGGCGAGGCCGCGACCACCAACAACCGGATGGAGCTGATGGCCGCGATCATGGCGCTTGAAACGTTGGAACGCCCCTCGTCCCTGACCATCGTCACCGATTCGGCCTATGTGAAGAACGGCGTGACGGGTTGGATCCACGGCTGGAAACGCAACGGGTGGAAGACCTCGAACAAGAAGCCGGTGAAGAACGTCGAGCTTTGGCAGCGTCTCGATACCGCGCAGGCACGCCATGACGTGACATGGAAGTGGATCAAGGGCCACGCCGGGCACACCGAGAACGAACGCGCCGACGCGCTGGCGCGCGAAGGCATGGCCCCGTTCAAGTGATCACTTCACGAAGGCATTCCACGCCCAGATCAGGACCAAGGCCCCAAGCACCGCGCCGATAAACCCAAACGCCACCGTGCCGACCGCGATCAGGAACCGCAGCAACAGCCCGCCCAAAAGCGCACCGAGAACCCCGATCCCCACGGTTGTGAGAATGTCGGTCTCAAGCCGCATGATCCGGGTCGCTACGAACCCGGCAGCCGCCCCGATGATGAGATAAAACAAAACGATCATGGGGCCATGCTATCACCCCATGATCGTCTTCGTGCAACATTTATCCGCGTGACGCGCCCCCGCGTCAGGCCGACTTGGCATCCGGGAACTGCCGGTCACGGCCATGCGGTTCGCTCCAGTCGATGCGCGGGCCGATCGGGATGATGCGGAACGGATTCACGCTTTCATGGCTGTAATGGTAGTGCCGGATGTAGTGGTCCGGGCGATCCGTCCCGGACACGCCGGGCCATTGGTAAAGCTCACGCGCATAGGCCCAGAGGTTCGGAAAATCGACAAGCCGGTTCCGGTTGCATTTGAAATGCCCGTGATAGACCGCATCGAACCTGAGAAGCGTTGTGATCAGCCGCCAATCGGCCTCGGTCACCGTGTCACCAACAAGGTAGCGCTGCTGCGAGAGCCGCGCTTCGAGCCAATCGAGCGCGTCGAAAAGCGTGGTCACCGCGGTGTCATAGGCGTCTTGCGACGTGGCGAAGCCGGATTTGTAGACCCCGTTGTTCACCTCGTCATAGATGCGGGCATTCACCTCGTCGATTTCGCTGCGCAGTGCCTCGGGATAGAAATCCTGCGTGTCGCCGGTGATGTCGTTGAACGCCGAATTGAACATGCGAATGATCTCGGCTGATTCGTTCGACACGATTTTTCCGGTCGCCTTGTCCCACAGGACCGGAACGGTCACGCGGCCCGACACCTTGGGGTCGGCCTCGGTATAAATCTCGCGCATGTAGGTCTTGCCAAACAGGTGGTCGCCGGTCGCGCCCGGGAAATCTTCGGCAAAGGTCCAGCCGTCGTCCAGCATGTCGGGGTGGACCACCGAAACGCTGATGTGATCGTCCAACTGCTTGAGACTGCGGAAAATCAGCGTGCGATGCGCCCAAGGGCAGGCATAGGACACGTAAAGATGATAGCGCCCGCTTTCGGCCTTGAACCCGCCGTCGCCCGATGGCCCGGGTGATCCATCCGCCGTGATCCAGTTTCGAAATGTCGTGACAGATCGTTTGAAATCGCCCCCGCTGCTCAGCGCTGCGAGAGATTGTTGTTTCCATTCACCTTGATCGAGATGACCCATGGGATCCTCCTTTCCATTTGTTCCTTGATAGCGCAACGCACCACCGCGCAAAACGGTTCACTTGGCGCAAGTCACGTGCACAGGTGCACATTGGGGAAGCCCGCCCCGTATCAGACCCCATTGAGCCATGAAAAAGGTTCCGCTATGCACGCCGAAGACGATGCCCCGACAGGGGCCGGAGAGGCTGACCGCACAGGGGATCGACCCACCACGGGGATCGCAGGGCGGTGTCGTCATGACAGGCTTCGGGGCGTGCTTAACCCCGGAGCGGCTCTTGTCCTCTTCGCGCCCGCAGATAAGGACCGAGCCATGACACAGCCAATCCTGAAGTCCCCGTTACCCGCCGTCTTGGCGATCGTGCCCCGCGCCCGCCCGTCGGGCGATGTCGCGCGCCACGATCATTGGGTCGTTGGCGGGGCCATCGGGCATGCGCCGGTTGTGTCAGTCTTGGGCACGCTCACCGGGTGCGGGGTCGCGATGATCCCGATGCCTGACCGCAATGATCAAGCACGGGAAGCCTGAGATGTCGAAAGTTGGTGTGATGATCTGCGGCCACGGGTCGCGCAGCATGGCCGCGGTCAATGAGTTCAAGGTGCTGGCGGAAAAGCTGCCCGCCTTTTTTCCCGACGACTGGCTTGTTGATTACGGCTATCTCGAATTCGCCAACCCGGTCATCCGGGTCGGTCTCGACAACCTGCGCGACGCGGGCTGTGACAGGATCCTCGCGGTGCCGGGGATGCTGTTTGCCGCCATGCATTCGAAGAACGATATTCCCACGGTTCTCAACACCTATGCGCAGGAAAACGGGGTCGCGGTGTCTTATGGTCGCGAGCTTGGGGTTGATCCGAAGATGGTTGCCGCCGCCGGTGACCGTATCCGCACCTCTGTCAACAGCGCCAATGCCGAACATGGCGAGGTCGCCCTTGAAGACACCTGCCTTGTCGTCATCGGACGTGGCGCGTCGGACCCGGACGCCAATGGCAACGTGGCCAAGATTGCCCGGTTGCTGCAAGAAGGGATGGGCTTTGGCTGGCTTGAAGTCGGCTATTCCGGCGTCACCTTCCCGCTGGTCGAACCGGCGCTCCAGCATGCCGCGAAGTTGGGCTACAAGCGGATCGTCGTGTTCCCCTATTTCCTCTTCACCGGCATCCTGATCGACCGCATCTATGGCTTCACCGACCGGGTGGCCGAGACGCATCCGGAAATCCAGTTCGTCAAGGCGAGCTATCTGAACGACCACCCCAAGGTGCTTGAAACCTTTGCCGAGAGGGTGACGGAACAACTGGGTGATGTGCCGCCGCCCAATTGCGGCACCTGCCCCTACCGCGAACAGGTTTTGTCGGTGGCCGAGGGTCATGTGCATATCCGTGCCGAGGACCGTGCCGGTCACCCGGCCTTCGCCGAGGTGCCGCCGCCGACCTGCGTGATGTGCAAATACCGCGTCGAAGTGCTGGGGTTCGAGGCCGAGGTGGGCGCGGTGCAGGAAAGCCACCACCACCACGTCGAAGGGCAGGGCGCACAAGCCCCCGGTTCGAACGTCGAGGATTGCACCTTCTGCACCACCTTCTGCACCGGCGAATGCCGCCTGCACATGCAGGACCACCATCATCATCACCACCATGATCATGACCACGATCACGGCCATCACCATCATCACGCCGAATACCCCCACGCCAAACACCCGCACGGCCCGGAATCGGCGCGGTCAAAATGACACGCCCGCCGCTACGCTACCTGCGTGATCCTGCCGCCATCTATGCCGAAAGCTTCGCGACCGTCGAGAATGAGGCGCGTCTCGGCCGCTTCTCCCCCGGCATGGCGCAGCTTGCGACGCGGGTGATCCACGCCTGCGGGATGGTTGAGATCGCGGATCGCCTTGCATTCTCGGGCCAGGCGATCGAGGCCGGGCAGGCCGCGCTTGCCGCCGGTGCCCCGGTGCTGTGCGATTGTGAAATGGTCGGTGCCGGGATCATCCGCCGCTATCTGCCGCGCGGCAACGAGGTGATCGTGACCCTGAATGACGACAGCGTTGCGGACCGCGCGCGCGAGATCGGCAATACCCGCTCTGCCGCCGCCGTTGAGTTGTGGGCCCCGCATCTTGGCGGTGCGGTCGTCGCCATCGGCAATGCGCCGACCGCGCTGTTTCACCTTTTGGAATTGCTGGACGCGGGCGTCCCGAAACCTGCGTTGATCCTTGGGTTTCCCGTGGGCTTCGTGGGGGCCGCCGAGTCGAAAGCCGAGCTTGCGAACAACCCGCGCGACTGCGACTTCGTGGCGCTCAGGGGGCGGCGTGGCGGATCGGCCATCGCCTCTGCCGCAGTGAACGCGCTTGCCGCCGGCCTTCCGGAGATTGCCCAATGACGCAGAACTGGCTGCATATCGTCGGGATCGGCGAAGACGGGCTTGACGGTCTCACCCCTGCCACCCGCGCCGTGGTCGAGGCGGCCGAAGTCATCATTGGTGGCGATCGACACCATACGCTGTCGGGGGCGATCACCGCCGAGCGCCTGTCGTGGCCCTCGCCCTTTGACGCGCTGATCGACCAGCTTACCGCCCTGCGCGGCAAGCGCGTCGTGGTGCTCGCCACCGGTGATCCGCTCTGGTTTTCCGTCGGGGCCCGCATCGGGCGCGCCATTCCGGCGGGTGAGATCACCTATCACCCGCAGTTGTCGGCCTTTCAACTTGCCGCGGCCCGCATGGGGTGGTCCATGGCCGATCTCGAAACGCTCACCGTGCATGGCCGCCCGGTCGAGCAGATGATCGCGTTCATCCAGCCCGACGCGCGGCTCTTGATCCTGACCACGGGGTCCGAGACCCCGGCGCAGATCGCCCGGTTTCTCACCGCGCGCGGGTTTGGAAAATCGCCGATGACCGTGCTTGCCAATATGGGTGGCAAGGACGAGCGGCGGTTTGACGCCTTGGCCGAAGATTGGGATCACGAGGTGCCGGCCTTCAATACGCTTGCGGTCGAATGCCATGCCGCGCCTGACGCCGCGCTTCTGCCGCGTGTGCCCGGTCTGGCCGACGACCTGTTCGAACACGACGGCACCATGACGAAACGCGAGGTTCGCGCGTTGACTGTGGCCAAGCTGATGCCGATGCGCGGGGCCCTTTTGTGGGATATCGGCACCGGATGTGGCTCGGTCGCGATCGAATGGATGCGCGCCGCGCGTTATGCCCGCGCCACCGGGATCGAGCCGCGCGCAGATCGCCGCGCGCTCGCCGCCGCGAATGCGCTCGCGCTGGGTGTGCCGCGCCTTGAGCTTGTCGATGGCACCGTGCCAGAGGCGCTGGAGGGGCTAGAGGCCCCTGACGCGGTCTTTATCGGGGGCGGGCTGTCGGTGGAAACCTTCGACGCCGCATGGTCGGCGCTCAAACCGCTCGGGCGTCTGGTGATCAACGGTGTCACGCTTGAAAGCGAGGCGCTCTTGCTCGACCTGCACAAACGCCATGGGGGTGAGTTGACCCGAATTTCGATCGAACGCGCGGCCCCGCTTGGCGGGCGCACCGGGTGGTATCCCGCGCGCGCGGTCACCCAGCTTTCGAACGTGAAACGATGACGGGACGGTTGATCGGCGTTGGCCTCGGTCCGGGTGATCCCGACCTGATGACGCTGAAGGCCGCGCGGGCCATCGCCGCCGCGCCGGTCGTCGCCTATCCCGCGCTGCCGGGAACGGACAGTTTCGCGCGCCGGATCGCCGCCGACCTGATCGCGCCGAGCGCGCATGAAATCGTCATCGAAGTGCCGATGACCAAGGCCCGCGAACCGGCCCAGACGGCCTATGACCTTGGCGCTGACCGGATCGCAAGCGCGCTGGAGGCGGGACAGGATGTGGCGGTCTTGTGTGAAGGAGACCCGTTTTTCTATGGCTCGTTCATGTATCTTCATGCCCGGCTTGCCGGCCGTTTCGAGACCATCGTGATCCCCGGCATCACCTCGGTCTCGGCGGCCAGTGCCGCGCTGGGTCAGCCGCTTGTCGCGCGCAATGATACGCTCGCCGTGCTCGCGGGCCCGATGGCGAGCGCGGACATGGCCGCCCGGATCAAGGCTGCCGAAGCGGTCGCCATCCTGAAGGTCGGTCGCCACGTGGGCCGCATTCGCGATGTGCTTAGCTCCTTGGGATTGCTTGAAAAAGCCCGGTATATCGAGCGCGCGACATTGGAAGAAGAGCGAATTCTGCCACTGTCCAAGGCCCCGGATCCGGCCCCCTATTTCTCCATGATTCTCGTTGCGAAAGGTTCCGACCCATGGCTGTGACTCCGATTGTCCTGTGTCTCAACCGGTCTGGCGAAGCTGTCGCGCACCGGGTTGCCGAAGCCCTTGGGGCCGCCGTGCATGGCCGCGAGGGCCGGGTGGACCGGGCCGACGTGTTCTTTGCCAATGCGCTCGATCACGCGCGGGATCTGTTCGCGGCGGGCACGCCGATTGTCGGGGTCTGTGCCTCGGGCATCCTGATCCGCGCGGTCGCGCCGATCTTGGCCGACAAGCGGACCGAGCCGCCGGTGCTGTCGGTGTCTGACGATGGGTCCGTGGTCATCCCGCTTCTGGGCGGACATCGCGGTGCGAACCGGATGGCAGGCGACATTGCCGCGCATCTCGGGGCGAAGGCGGCGGTCACCACGGCGGGCGACATCGCGCTTGGCGTGGCGCTTGACGTGCCACCGGCGGGCTACCGGCTTGCCAACCCCGAAGACGCGAAACCGGTCATGGCTGCGCTCTTGTCGGGGGAGACGCCGAAGATCGCCGGACCCCGGATCTTCGACATCGAAAGCGATCCCGAGGGCGGTGTCGAGCTTCTTGTCACCGATGCACCGGAGGCGGGCGGCGCAACCCGGCTGATCTACCATCCGCAAACGTATGTTTTGGGGGTCGGATGCGCTCGTGACACCGACCCCGATGCCTTGCGCGCGCTGGTGTATCAGACGCTGGAAGAAGCAAATGTCGCCCCCGGCGCAATCGCCGCCATCGCCACGCTCGATCTCAAGGCGGATGAACCTGCGATGATCCGTTTGGCGAAGGATTTCGGCTGCCCCCTTCGCCTGTTCACCGCAGTGGAATTGGACCGTATGACCCCGCGGCTTGCCAACCCGTCTGACGTGGTCTTTTCAGAGGTGGGCACCCATGGCGTGTCCGAGGCCGCAGCACTCGCCTGTGCCGGGGAACAGGCCGGGCTGTCGGTGCCGAAACGCAAGACCGCCAATTGCACCTGTGCGCTTGCAAAAGCACTTGCGCCAATCATCGACCTGCCGGGTCGAAGCCGGGGTCGGCTGTCGATCGTCGGCATTGGTCCGGGGCAGGCGACATGGCGCACGCCCGAAGCTTCGCGTCTTATTCAAGAGGCCGAAGAGCTTGTGGGATATGGGCTTTATCTCGACCTGCTCGGCCCGCTGGCTGCCGGGAAAGCGCGCACCGAATACCCGTTGGGCGGGGAAGAGGACCGTTGCCGATATGCGCTTGAACAGGCGGCGACGGGCAAAGACGTTGCGCTGATCTGTTCCGGGGACGCCGGGATCTATGCCATGGGCGCGCTGGTTTTCGAGCTTCTCGATCGGGGCGCGAATGCGGGCGGGGTGTCCGAGGCGGCCCGGCGGGTCGAGGTGATCTCAACCCCCGGTGTTTCTGCGCTTCAGGCTGCCGCAGCACGGGCCGGCGCGCCCCTTGGGCACGATTTCTGCGCCATATCGCTATCGGACCTTCTGACCCCGCGCGCGGACATCGTGAAACGGCTTCATGCCGCAGCCGAGGGGGATTTCGTGATCGCCTTTTACAACCCGGTGTCGCGCCGCCGCCGAACGCTTCTGCGCGAAGCGCGCGATATCCTGTTGCATCACCGGCCCGAGGAGACGCCGGTTCTTCTGGCCTCGTCGCTTGGACGGCCCGAAGAGAGCATTCGCTACCGCAAGCTTTCGGAGCTCGACGTGGACGAGGTCGACATGCTGACCGTGGTGCTCGTCGGGTCTTCGAACTCCCGCCTCGCAAAGCTGGGGGAAGGTCCCCGGATGTTCACCCCGCGCGGTTATGCCCGCCGTATCGACGGTGACTTGCAGGATGTTGGCAACCGTCATCTGGAGGACACGTGACAATGACCGTTTATTTCATCGGTGCCGGGCCGGGTGACCCGGAGCTTTTAACGCTCAAGGCGCAGCGCATCATCGGGGAATGCCCGGTCTGTCTTTATGCCGGGTCGCTGGTCCCGCCCGAGGTGGTCGCCTGTGCACCCAAAGGTGCGCGGGTCATGGACACGGCACCGATGACGCTCGACGATACCCATTCCGAGATTGTCGCCGCCCACGCACGGGGCGAAAGCGTCGCACGGGTCCATTCGGGCGACCCGTCGCTTTACGGCGCGATTGCCGAGCAGATCCGAAGGCTGCGCGCCGATGGCATTGAGTATCAGATCGTGCCGGGCGTGCCCGCCTATGCCGCCGCTGCCGCCGCGTTGGGCCAGGAGCTGACCATCCCCGAGATCGCGCAATCCATCGTGCTCACCCGTGTGTCGATGCAATCGACCTCGATGCCCGAAGGCGAGACGTTGGAGAATTTCGCGCGCACAGGGGCGACGCTCGCCATCCACCTGGGCGTGCGCAACATGCGTGAGATTGAGCGTGTGCTGACCCCGCACTACGGGGCCGATTGCCCCGTGGTGGTTGCTTACCGCGTCGGTTGGCCGGACGAGATGCTTGTCCGCGGAACGCTTCAGGATATTCGCCTGAAGGTCCGGAAAGAGAAAATCACCCGCACCGCCCTGATCCTTGTTGGCCCCGCCTTGGGCAAAGTGCGGGATTTCAAGGATTCGGCGCTTTATGACCCTACGCAACCGCATGTTTTGCGGCCTGTGGTCGGTGTCGACCTGGTGGAAGATCACAACACCTGAGGGCAACATCCCCCCGCGCCCTTGCCTGTATCCTTGACGATCACCATCTTGAGCGCATGATGGGCTTCGGAGGGTCATGATATGGATTCGGTTCCCAAGGAATTGCTCGAAGGGCTGCATCAAGCCCAGAAGGCCAAGGCAAGAAAACAGGCGCGGTTTCGCGTGGCTGTGGGCGAAGCCTATTACCCGGTGATCGAGTTCACCGGATCAGGCTTTGCGCTCGACATCGAGGACGCGCCGAAGCTGCGCGGTCTGGTCGATCTCTATGCCGGGCCCAACCATCTGTATGAATGTCTGATCGTTGCCTCGGAAGAGGATGGCGCGCTGATGCGGTATGAGTTCAAACGCGCCACGCCTGCCGAGGACAAGGCCCCGCTTGATTATGCCCGTGACCCGGACGCCCCGGTCGCGCTGCTGCCCCGGTAGGCCCGCGCGCCCGGGGTCAAGTCCCGGCCCGAGACCCCGCAAAAGACCTTATTGAAGGTCGGAGAACGCGCGTTGCATGCGCGCCACCGCGTCTTTCACGCGGGCGCGGGGGGTGGCAAAGTTGAACCGCATGAACCCCTCGCCGCCCTGACCGAAGGTCGCGCCATGGTTCACCGCGATCTGCGCCTCGTCCTGCACCCGGCGGGCAATCTCTTTCGGCGCCATCCCGGTGCCCGAGAAATCCACCCACGCAAGATAGGTGCCTTCCATCTCCATGCTCGCCACACCGGGGATCGCGTTCAGCCCGGCGTCAAGGATCGCGCGGTTTCCGTCAAGATAGGAGACCAGCGCATCGACCCAGGCCGCGCCTTCGGGGCTATAGGCCGCTTCGGCCATCACCATCCCGAACGAATTGGGCGACAGGCCAAGACCGGCCATCTTCGCTGCAAAACGGGCGCGCAGGTCGGGGTTCTCGATGATCACGTTGCCGGCGTGCGCGCCGGCGATGTTGAAAGTCTTCGTGGTCGCGGTCATCATGACCAGCCGGTCGTTGATGCCGTTGATCATCGCCATCGGCGTATGGGTCGACCCGGCGAACGCGAGATCATGATGGATCTCGTCGGACACGAGGATCAGATCGTGACGCCGGGCAAAGGTCGCGACACCTTCCAGCTCGGCCGGGGTCCAGACCCGACCACCGGGATTGTGCGGCGAGCAGAGAATGACCATCTTCTCGCGCCCGGTCATCTGCGCGTCCCAAGCGTCGAAATCCATCTCGTATCGCCCGTCTGTGAGCGCCAGTTCACATTCGACAACCTCGCGCCCCGCCGCCCCGATGACCCGGTGAAAGGCGTGGTAGACAGGGGTCATCAGAACCACGCCATCGCCGGGTTCGGTGAAGGCTTCGAGACACATCGCGGTGCCGTTCACGAGCCCATGGGTGGTGAAAACCCAATCGGGTTGGATCGTCCAGCCATGGCGGTGGTGCATCCACCACGCGATCGCGGCGAGATAGCTTTCATCATCGCCATAGTAGCCGTAGACCCCGATCTCGCGCATCTCGTCCAAGGCCTGTTGGATCGGCGGCGCGGCGGCGAAATCCATGTCCGCCACCCACATCGCGATCCCGTCTTGCGGGTTCACGCCATAAATCGCTTCCATCTTGTCCCATTTCGCTGAATGGGTGCCGACCCGGTCGATGATGCGGTCGAAATCGTAATCCATGACGCCTCCATTTGGTGTCGTCAGGCTACGGACCCGCGCGGCGGGTGCAAGGCAATATTGCGCTTCGCTTGCCCTTGTCCTACATGATCCCCATGACAACCAAGCCGATCCTTCTTCACCCCGACCCGCGCCTGAAAAAGGTCTGCGATCCCGTGCAGGATGTCACCGACGAACTGCGCAAGCTGGCCGACGACATGCTTGAGACAATGTATGACGCGCCGGGCATCGGGCTCGCCGCGCCGCAGGTCGGCGTCTTGTCACGGCTGATCGTGATGGACTGCGTGAAGGAAGAGGGGGCGGCCCCCCAGCCGATGGTCTTGTTCAACCCCGAGGTCATCGCCGCATCGGAAGACACCAGCGTTTACGAGGAAGGTTGTCTTTCGATCCCTGAGCAATTTGCCGATGTCACCCGCCCCAAATGGGTGCAGGTGCGCTGGATGGACCGCGACGGGAACCCGCAGGAACAGGAGTTTGACGAACTTTGGTCGACCTGCGTGCAGCACGAGATCGACCATCTCAACGGCAAGCTGTTCATCGACTACCTGTCGCCGATGAAACGCCAGATGATGACCCGGAAGTCGCAAAAGATGAAACGCGAACGGGCGCGGACCTGATCGGCGTGGCACATCGCCCCTTCGTCATGTGGCCCGACAAGCGGCTGCGCACCCCGGCCGCGCCTGTCACCGAGATCACCGACGAGATAAACGCGATATGGGACGAGATGATCCAAGCGATGGAGGCCATGCCCGGTGTCGGTCTCGCCGCCGTACAGCTTGGCATCATGCAGCGCCTCGTGGTGGTCGACGCTTCATCCGAACGCGGGCGTGCCCTGCGGATGGCGAACCCGAGCGTGCTTCATGCCTCGGTGCAGCCGCGCGAGCATGAGGAAGCCTCGCCCAACCTGCCCGGCGCAAGCGCCGTGATCGCCCGCCCCCGCGCCGTCACGGTACGGTTCCTGAACGCGGAGGGGGACGTGGAAGAAAAGGATTTCGTCGATCTCTGGGCCACCAGTGTGCAGCACCAGATCGACCATCTGAACGGTAAGATGTATTTCGACCACCTGTCCCGGCTGAAGCGGGACCGGTTGATCGCCAAGGCGCGAAAGGGACGGCGATGAGGGTGGTGTTCATGGGCAGCCCGGCCTTCTCGGTCCCCGCGCTCGATGCGCTGATCGCGGCGGGGCACGAGGTGGTTTGTGTTTATTCGCAACCGCCCCGGGCCGCCGGGCGCGGCAAGAAAGACCGCCCCACCCCGGTGCAGGCACGGGCCGAGGCGCTGGGCCTCGGGGTGCGCCATCCCGCCAGCCTGAAGGGGCCCGAGGAACAGACGGCTTTCGCCGCCCTAAAGGCAGAGGTCGCCGTTGTCGTGGCCTATGGTCTGATCCTGCCGCAAGCGGTTCTGGATGCGCCGGTGCACGGGTGCCTTAACATTCACGCCTCGCTTCTGCCACGCTGGCGGGGCGCTGCGCCGATCCACCGTGCCATCATGGCGGGGGATACGACGACCGGGGTGTGCATCATGCAGATGGAGGCGGGGCTGGACACCGGCCCGGTACTCTTGCGACGCGAGACCGGGATCGGGGTGGAAGAAACCACCGGCGAATTGCATGACCGGCTGTCGGAAATCGGGGCCCGGGCGATCGTGGAGGCCCTCGCGCGGCTCGACACCCTGTCGCCCACCCCGCAACCCGAGGCTGGCGTGACCTATGCCGAGAAGATCGACAAGGCCGGGGCCCGCGTCGACTGGACCCGGCCAGCCTCCGCGGTCAGTGCCCATATCCGTGGCCTTTCGCCCGTGCCCGGCGCATGGTGCGAGATGGCAGGGGAACGCATTCGCCTGCTTGGCGCACGGGTCGTGGACGGGGCGGGTGAACCGGGTCAGGCCCTTGCCCCGCTGGTGATCGCCTGCGGTGAGCGCGCGGTGTCTATCACCCGCGCCCAGCGCCCCGGTAAACGCGCCATGGACGCCGAAGAGTTCCTGCGGGGGTTCGAGATGCCGGATCGCGTCGACTGATCCGAAAGGCATGCTTGGACAGAGAGAGCGGGGGCTCTGCCCCCGCACCCCCGAGGTATTTGTGAAACGATGAAGGGGTAAGAAGCGTCCGCCGGTCAGCGGTTCGCGCCGGGCACCCAGAGCACGTCCGACGCGCCGTTTTCATTGGCGACCCGTGCCGCAACAAAGCACCAATCGGACAGCCGGTTGAGGTATTTCACCGCCGCCGGGTTCACACCCTCCCGGCCCGAAAGCTCGACCGCCAGCCGTTCGGCGCGCCGCGACACCGTGCGCACGATGTGCAGATGCGCGGCGAGCGCCGATCCGCCCGGCAGGACGAAAGAGCGCAGCGGTTCCAGCGCCTTGTTCATCGCGTCGATCTCGGATTCCAGCCGCGCGACCTGCGCGTCGGTCATGCGCAGGGGCGGATACTCGGCCTCGGCGTCGCGGTCCATATCGGGCCGGCAGAGGTCCGCACCCAGATCGAACAGGTCGTTCTGGATGCGCGCAAGGCCCGCGTCCATGTCGCCCTCCGCGTGCAGGCGGGCCACGCCGATGGTCGCGTTGGTTTCATCCACCGTGCCGTAGGCTTCGACCCGCGCGTCATGTTTTGCCACCCGCGTGCCATTGCCCAGCGCCGTTTCGCCGCCGTCGCCGGTGCGTGTGTAGATCTTGTTCAGAACGACCATCTCAGCCTCCCTGTCGGATCCAGACGAAGAGCAGGATCAGCGCGATTGCCACCGCTTGCGCGTAGATCCGGTATCGCATGATCCGGTTTGCATGTTTCTTGTTGAAATCACCGCCCTTGGCAAAGCCCCCGATCCCGGTGAGCAGGATAATGGCCACCACGGCCACGGCGACCAGCACGACGATGAGCAGCGGATCCTGGAACATGTTTGAGCCTTTCCTTTGGCGGATGTCTACAATACGCGCCGGGTGGTTGCGAGGACCAAACTGTCACGCTTTTGCCAAGAGCCAATCCGCCACGCGGGTCGGCAAAAGCTTTCGGCCCCAATAGGACAGGTGGGTGGGCAGGGTGACGCGGTAGCGCGGTTTCGGTCGGCGGGCTTCCAGCGCGTGGACGAGCTTTCCGGTCACTGCCGACGCGGGAAGTTCGAACGGATCGCGCGCGTCGATGTCCCGGTTCAGGCGTGGCAGGACGCGGGCTTCGTAGTCTGCGCGCCGGGCGGAGTTCTCCCAGTCGACCCAACGGTCGAAATGCAGTTTCGAGTTGGCCCGGAATTTCGTTGTGATCGGCCCGGGTTCGATCAGCACCGCTTCGATGCCGTCTCCCGCAAGCTCGAGCCGCAGGGTGTCGGTGTAGCCTTCGAGCGCGTATTTGGTTGCAGAATAGGCCGAGCGGAACCGGATCGCGGAGAACCCGAGGGCCGAGGAACAGGTGATGATCCGTCCGCTGCCCTGCGCGCGCATCACCGGGATCACGCGGCGCACGAGCTCGTGAACACCGAAGAAATTGGTCTCGAAAATCTCGCGCAAGGCTTCGGTGGGCAGGTCTTCGGCAAGGACGGGGATGCCGTAGCCCGCATTGGCGAAGATCGCGTCCAGCGTGCCGCCCGTCCGGCCCAGCGCCTCGTCAAGAGCGGTTGCGATCCCCGCGCTGTCAGTGTGGTCGAGCACGAAGCTCTCAAGCCCTTCGTCGCGGAGCCGGGCGCAATCCGCCTCATTCCGGCAGGTCGCGAACACCCGCCAGCCCCGCGCGCTGAGCGTTACGGCGGCGTCATGGCCGATCCCGCTTGAACACCCGGTGATCAGGATGGATTTCCGGCTCATGCCTTGCCCCTTTCGTGCCCAACGTCAGGGCCCCGCGCGTGCATGCGGATACCTACGCCAAGGCAGGGATAGCGCATGTTCGGGGCGCGAAAAACCGGTCTTTCCGGATTTGTCCCTCGTGGGACGGCGCGCGCGCGGTTGGCCACAGGTCCGTGGGCGCGGGTTCAGGGGGCCTCGTCGGCGAGGAACCGACCGGCCATGAAGCCGCGTTCGCCGGTCTCCACGATGCGCACCTCGCGCCAGCCATCAGAGGCGTCGCCCAGATCTTCGACCTTCGAGCCGTATCCCAGCGCATTGATCACGCCGAAAGCGGTCGATGGGCCGCCGCGCACGTTCACCCGGCTTCCCGTCACGTAGAGAATGGGCGTAGGCTCCGGCGTCGGGGTCGCCTCGGGCGTGGATGTTTCGACCGCGGGCTTTTGCGCTGCGGCGAGGGTCGAGGCCGATGTTGAAGTCGGGCTGGGTGTCGGCGTTTCGCGGATGCGGGTGGCGGTGTCCGGGCTGGCGTCCGAGCGCAGGGCGACCGTGATGCTGTCGTTCATCTCGGTCTTACCCGTGTCACTTTGGGTCATGGTGTCAGGGACACTCTCGGTCCCACCGTTCAGCACCCGGTCTGACACGTCGGCGAACAGGGCTTCTTCGCGCCCGATGCGGTGATCTTCAAGACCATCGTCGCGCCCGAACCATGCCAAGGCGGCACCCACCCCGATCACGGTCAGCACAGACAGACGAACGACACCCACGAGATCTTCCTCTTCACATCGACCCGAAGCCTAGCCCGCCGGGTGACCCCGAACAATGATTCGCCCATAACGGCCCATTTTCCCGGTCTTTCGGGCCCTGTCGCGTCGCCTGCGGTCGATCCTGCTTTACGCAGAATCGCTCCCGGTCTATTTCAGAACCATGAGCGATTTGGTGGACGACCCCGACAAACCGGCCTCGGAAATGGCCGAGCCTTTGCGCCGCGCGATCAGCGAGCGTTACCTGACCTATGCGCTCTCCACGATCATGAACCGGGCGCTGCCCGATGCGCGTGACGGGTTGAAGCCGGTGCATCGGCGCATTCTTTACGCCATGCGCGAACTGCGCCTTGCCTCGGGCGGGCGGTTTCGCAAGTCGTCGAAAATCTCGGGCGATGTGATGGGCAATTACCACCCGCACGGGGATGCCGCGATTTATGACGCGATGGCGCGTCTGGCGCAGGATTTCAACGTGCGCTACCCGCTGGTGGACGGTCAGGGCAATTTCGGCAACATCGACGGCGACAACCCGGCCGCCTCGCGTTACACCGAGGCGCGCATGACCATCATCGCCGAGGCGATGCTTGAAGGGCTGGATGAGAACGCGGTCGATTTCCGTGAGAATTACGATGGCACCCTGCGCGAACCGGTGGTGTTGCCCGCGACTTTCCCCCACCTGCTGGCCAATGGCGCTTCGGGGATCGCGGTCGGGATGGCGACCAACATCCCGCCGCACAACATCGCCGAACTGGTCGATGCCTGCCTGCATCTGATCAAGACGCCCGATGCCCGCGACGATACGCTGCTCAATTACATCCCCGGCCCGGATTTCCCGACCGGCGGCGTGATCGTGGAGCCGCGCGAAAATATTGCCAATGCCTATCGCACCGGGCGCGGGTCGATCCGCGTTCAGGCGCGGTGGGAGATCGAGGATCTTGGGCGTGGGCAATGGCAGATCGTCGTCACCGAGATCCCGTTCCAGGTGCCAAAATCCCGGTTGATCGAAAAGATCGCCGAGTTGATCCAGACCAAGAAGATCCCGGTTCTGGCCGATATCCGCGACGAGAGCGCGGAGGATATCCGCGTGGTTCTGGAACCAAAGAGCAAGAATGTGGACCCCGAGGTTCTCATGGGTCTGATGTTCCGCAATTCCGATCTGGAAACCCGGTTCTCGCTCAACATGAACGTCTTGGTCGACGGGCTGACCCCGCGGGTCTGTTCGCTGCGGGACGTGTTGGGCGCGTTTCTCGATTTCCGGCGTGAGGTGCTGATCCGCCGGTCGCGGCACCGGTTGCAGAAGATCGACCACCGGCTCGAGGTGCTCGAGGGCTTCATCATCGCCTTCCTCAATCTCGACCGTGTCATCGACATCATCCGCTATGACGATGACCCCAAGGCCGCGTTGATGTACGAGGATTGGTCGCGCCCGCATCAGGAAACCATCGTGCGGGCCACGTCCGAGTCCGATTATGTCTCGCCGCTGGCCGGGGTCGATGTGGCCGCACTGGAATTGCGCGAAGACGCCGAAGGGGCGGCGACGGATATTCCCGAGGCGCGCGAAAGCGTGACGATCCCGCGCCGTTTCGCCGACCGGTCCGAAAGCCTGTCAGATGTTCAGGCCGATGCCGTTTTGAACATGCGCCTGCGCTCGCTGCGCCGCCTCGAAGAGCTTGAGCTGATCCGGGAACGCGATGCGCTGATGGAAGAGCGCGCGGGTCTTGAAGACCTGTTGGACAGCGAAACACTTCAGTGGGAGCGGATCACGACCGAATTGAAAGACGCCAAGAAGAAATTCGGCAAGGATTACGAGGGCGGCGCGCGGCGCACCAGCTTTGCCGAGGCCACCGATGTGCCCGATGTGCCGATGGAGGCGCTGATCGAACGCGAACCGGTGACCATCGTCTGTTCGCAGATGGGCTGGATCCGCGCCCTGTCCGGCCACGTCGATCTGACCCGGGACTTCAAGTTCAAGGATGGCGATGGCCCCCGGTTCGCCTTCCACGCTGAAACCACCGATCGCGTGGTTCTGTTTGGCGAGAACGGACGCTTCTACACCATCGGGGCATCCAACCTGCCCGGCGGGCGCGGTATGGGCGAACCCGTACGACTGATGGTCGATCTGCCCAACGATGTCGAGATCGTGGATATGTTCGTGCATGACCCCGCGCGCCGTCTTATCGTCGCCTCGAAGGAAGGCAACGGGTTCATCGTGCCTGAGAAGGACGTGATCGCCCAGACCAAGAACGGCAAACAGGTGCTCAACGTCGGTGACGGGGTCGCCAAGGTGGTGCGCAAGGTCACCGGTGACCACGTGGCCGTGGTGTCGGACAACCGAAAGCTTCTGGTCTTCCCGCTCGATGACCTGCCCGAGATGGGGCGGGGCAAGGGCGTCCGGCTTCAGAAATACAACATGGCGCGCGGGCGGCAGGGCACGCTCGATCTTGATGGCGGGTTGTCCGATCTCACCACCTTCACGCTGTCGCTTGGCCTGTCTTGGGCGGCGGGCGGCGACCGCACCCGCACCGAGGTCGATATGTCGCCCTGGATCGGCAAACGTGCCGGGGTCGGAAAGCTGCCGCCCCATGGCTTTCCCAAATCCAACACCTTCACCTGAGCCATGGCACTCGCGGACCTGACAACCCACTATGCAGGCCGCAAGGCACCGATGTTCCGGCTCGCCCTCGTTACTGGCATCCTGACGGTGGTGACGGCGGGGTTCTACCGGTTCTGGATGAAGACCCGGATGCGGCGGTATTACTGGTCTGCGGTGCGCCCCGGTGGTCACCCTTTGGAATAC
This sequence comes from Maritimibacter sp., assembly GCA_011389895.1. GTDB lineage: Bacteria > Pseudomonadota > Alphaproteobacteria > Rhodobacterales > Rhodobacteraceae > Maritimibacter. Next base: position 83,714 of record JAABTN010000012.1, read on the forward strand.
GTCGGGCTTCCGACCGAAAAGCTTTTGGGCTTTCTCACTGCCGTGGTGTTTCTCGCCTTCTACATCGGGATCGTGAACCTGATCTTGATGTTCTTCTCCTTCTCGCTGTTTCAAGGCAACGCCCCGGCCTATGTGGTTTCGCTGATCGGGGTTACGCCGCTCATCTTCTTCGCGCAGTATCGGGCGCGCCGCTATGTCATGGCGCGCACCCGGTGGCGCGGCATCCGGTTCGGGCTTGAGCCGGGGGTGGCCGGCTTTGTCTGGCGCTCCATGCTTCACTGGGGGCTGACGGTGGCGACATTTGGTCTGTATTGGCCGGTGAAAACCTATTGGCTCGAAAAATACCGGATCGACCGGACCTTTTACGGTGACAAGCGGATGCATCAGGGCGGGCGGTGGTTCATGCTCTATGGCGCGACAAAGCATATCTTCATCGGGATCGCCATCATGGGGGCCGTGACGCTTCTGATCTGGTGGCAAGAGGTGCCTTCCATCGCGCCCTTGGGAACGGTCGGCTTCGTATGGATGGTGTTTGGCTTCGCATATTACAAGGCGAACGCCTTCAAGCGCCTGATGGAAACCCGCACGCTGGGCGAGACAGGTTTCAAATCCGCCCCGCGCGCGGGCCGTGTGTTCGGCATTTACGCGGGCGGTTCATCCGCGATTTCCGGCATCTTTCTGGGCGCGCTCATCCTGTTCGGCATTGTCGCGGGCCTGGTGCTTGCCGCGTTCGGGTTCGCGGTCGAGCAGTGGATCGAGGGCGAAGATCTGCGTGGCATCCCGCCCTTCATCCCGATCCTGTTTGGCATCGCGCTTTATTTTGGCGTCTTCATCTTTTACGGCGTGTTGAAAGAGGTGTTCATCACCCTGCCCATCGCCCAGCATTTCGCCCAAGTGACCGAGATCACCAATCCCCATGCTCTGAACGAGGTGCGCCAGCGCGACCGTGACGAGTTTGCCGAGGCCGAAGGCTTTGCCGACGCCCTGCCGCTGGGGGATGCGTTTTGACCGGCATATCCAACCAAGAGGAGCACGACGGCGCGGGGCCAGCCGCCGAGGCGGTCTTTGCCGATGGCGTCACGGACCGCAAGGAACGGGTGACGTTGGAGCTATCAGACACCGACCTTGAAATCATCTCGGAGCGCGGGGTGCGCGTTGCCTGGCCCTTGGCGCAATTGCGCGCGGTGCCGGACGATGACGGGGCAAGGCGTGGTCTCACGGTGCGTGAAGCGGGCGGATCGCCCGCCCGGCTCATCATCAAGAACCCGCATATCGCCGATCACCTGCGCCGGGTCGCCCCGACGCTTGCCGATGGATATGACGTGGCTGAGGGTGCTTCTGAGGACGCGGTGTTCGCCGATTTTGCCGATGGCGACGGTGCCAACCTTCACCGCGTCGCGCTGGAGCTGTCGTCGACCCATCTTGAGATTGTCTTTCCCGATGGCGCGCGGCGAAAATGGGCGTTGATCGACCTGCGCGCCCTGCGGGATCAGGCGCACTCGGATGGCTTGGTCCTGTCCAATGGTCATGCCGCCATGGCGCGGCTTTATATCGACAACCCGCATATCGCCGCGCAGATCCGGTCGGTCGGCCCCGATCTCGACCTGCGCGCGCCGATCACGAACTGGGGCCGGATCATAGGTTGGGCCGGGGGGGCGGTGGCCTCGGTCGCCGCGATCATCTTCCTCCTTGTGCCGATCATGGCTGATCAATTGGCCGCCTATCTGCCGCCCGAAGGCGAGGCGGCGCTGGGCGATGCGACGTTCGAGCAAATCCGCAATGCGCTGGGCGATTTCGATGCGCCGGTGGCACTGTGCAAGGAGCCCGAGGGGCAGGCGGCTCTGGACAAGATGGTGGCGCGGCTCAACCCCGACCCCGGTCTCCCCTATCCGATCAAGCTGGCGGTGCTCGACCACGACCTTGTGAACGCCTTCGCGCTTCCAGGTGGGCACGTGGTGCTGTTTCGCGGGATCATCGAGGCGGCGGAAACCCCCGATGAGATCGCCTCGATCCTCGCCCATGAATTCGGACATGTGGTGAACCGCGACCCGACCCGCGATGCGCTGCGCTCGGCTGGCTCGATCGGGGTTCTTGGTCTGTTGTTCGGTGATTTCGCAGGGGGGACGGTGGTACTGATGCTGTCCAACCAGCTTATCAACGCCAAGTATTCGCAGGCCGCCGAGGTCGGGGCCGATGATTACGCCCATGACCTGATGGAAGGCGCAGACCTCGATCCTGCTGCGCTTGGATCGATCTTCCAGCGGTTTCACGAGAAATATGGAGATGCCGAAGGCATCATGGCCCATTTTTCCTCGCACCCGCAGATGGAGGCCCGGATCGAGGCTGCGCGAGAGTCGTCGCAAGGAAAGACCTTCGGCCCACCATCGCTGAATGATGCCGAATGGCAGGCGCTGCGTCGCATCTGTGGCCCGATCGACACGCCCGAGGATGGCGCGGGCGAAGACCCGGATACCGCCACGGGCGGCGCGCTTGGCGGGCAGAATTAAACCGGATCCACGTCCATCCAGACCCCGCCACCGGGGCGCAGCGACAAGATCATCACGGGGTCCGGATCGCGTCCCGGCACCGGGGTGAAGCGGAACCGTGACAGAAGCGTTGCCAGCACGATCACCGCCTCCTGCAACCCGAAATCCATGCCAAGACACACGCGCGGCCCGGCGCCGAAGGGAAGATAGGCGAAGCGGTCTATGGCCTTCGGATCGGCAAAGCGATCGGGGTCGAAGGCATTCGGATTGTCCCAGACACATTCGTTGCGATGCAGCGCGTAGAACGGCAAGAGCATGACATCGCCCGCCCGCACCTCGCGGTCGCGCAGGGTGTCGGGCGCGGTGGCGGTGCGCGACAGCATGGCGACGGGTGGATAAAGCCGCATCGCCTCCTGCACGATCTGGCGGATATACCCGAGCTTGGGAACATCATCCGCCGTGGCGGCCCGTCCGCCCAAAACCTCCTGCGCTTCCGCCCGCGCCCGGTCCTGCACGGATTGATCGAACCCGACGAGATAGATCGACCATGCAAGCGCAAGGGCGGTGGTTTCATGCCCGGCGACGAGGAAGGTCAACAGGTTGTCGCGCAATTCCTCGGCGGTCATCTTGCGCCCCGTCTTGGGGTCCGATGCCCCGATCAGAAGGTCGAGAAGCGGTGGAGGATCGGCCGGTTTGCGCCCCATCCGCGAGCGCACCGCATGGTCGGCGGCCCGTTTGAGATCGCTGATCAGGAAATGCGCCACCGCCCGGCCCGGGCGGGGCACGAAACCGGGGATTTTAAGGATATCGAGGAACGAGGCTTTGCCCGCCGTCTCAAGGTAGCGGTCGATGGCCTTGTGCGCCACTTCGCGGGGAATGGCGGTGTCTTGTGACATCGACACGGCGGCGATCACCTCGAACGCGGTCTGGAGCATCTCTTGATACATGTCGATCGGGCCGCTCCCCCGGGTGATCCGGGAAGAGACGTCTTCTGCCGCCTCGGTCATCACCGGGGTCAGCGCGGTCAGGTTGCGCGGCGCGAACACCGGCATCGCCGCGCGCCTTTGCCAACGCCAATGCGCCCCTTCGGCGAGGAATAGCCCGTTGCCCAAGGCGGGGCGCAGCATCGCCTGCGCCTCTTCCGACTTCGGATAATCATCCGCCTTGTCTTTCAGGATACGCTTCAGCGATGGCGGGTCCATGACCATGTGAAAACGCCGCACCACGTGGCCCGAGACGATCGGTTGGGTGAAGGCGATGTCAGGCAACAGGAACAAGGCATTGCGCTGCATTGCCCGAATACCGGCCATGAAGCCGCGGGGTTTGGAGGCGATCGGCACGGCCGCCGGGAAGTGATTTTTCCTCAACATGGCACAAGCTTGTCGCCGAATGCCGCCGACCGCAAGCATCATAGACGTTGTCGAATTGAAACGTAGCGCTGCAAAGGGTATCACCGGGCGAATCCAAACAGGAGTGACCATGCCCCGCTTGATGACCCCCCTCACCGCATTGGCCGCAGCCGCGCTGGCACTTTCCGCCTGCACGACGACCAACGACCTTGCCGATGTGCCGGAGCCGCTGGGTCGCTTCCTGCTCGGGCATGCCGTTACCGTGGTCGAAGAACCCGAGATCGGCCCGTTTTCGCGCGAAGCCACCGACGAAGCCTGGGAGGAAGCGATCAATTTCGCGATGAACGAACGCTTCGGGCGCTACGATGGCGACAAGTATTTCCATATCGCGACCAAGGTCGATGGCTATGCGCTGGCGATGGTCGGTATTCCGCTTGTCTTCACGCCGAAGTCGGTTCTGGTCGCCTCGGTCACGGTCTGGGATGACGAGAAGGGCACGAAGATCAACGAAGAGCCCGAGATTTTCTCGGTGTCCGAAGAGCTTTCGGTCGAAGCGCTCATCGGAACCGGCCTGACGAAAACTGCGGATGAACAGATGCTGTCTCTGTCGCGCACGCTGGCCAAGAACGTTCATGGCTGGATGCTTGAAAACCCGGACTGGTTCGGGGATGCGTCGCTCATGGACCCCGAGACCACGTCGCCCGGCAAACCGGCCGAGACCGCGGGGATCATCCCGCCGCAATTCGCCCGTGTCGAGAAGGGTGAGAATGGCGCAGAGCTTGTCGGTGGGGAAGAGGTCGGCGGCACCTCGACCGGCGTGAAATCCGAGGTCGAAGGCGCCGGCTCGACCATGACGACCGATGGCGAAACGACGACGGAAAGCTCGTCCTGACGCCGGATAGTCTCCGATCACAGCAACTTCTGGCGGGGAAGATCTTTCCCCGCTTGATTTTTCCAAAACCAGCGGCTAACGAGCGCGCGGTGTAACAGATTGGGCCACCCGGCCCCCATACAGACGAGGCGATGGCCAATGGCTAAGGAAAAGTTTGAACGCTCCAAACCGCATGTGAACATCGGCACGATTGGTCACGTTGACCACGGCAAGAC
>JAABTN010000013.1 GCA_011389895.1 Maritimibacter sp.
CGACCGTTCCTGCGCCTTGAGCTGGGCATCCTTGATCGCGGCGAGGATCAGGTCTTCGACCACTTCCTTTTCACTCGGATCGAAAATCTTCGGGTCGATGTCGAGCCCGGTAAGATCGCCCTTGGCCGTCGCCGTGGCCTTGACCAACCCGGCCCCGCTTTCCCCGGTCACCACGATTGAATCGAGGCTCTCCTGCATCTCGGACATCTTGCCCTGCATCTCCTGTGCGGCTTTCATCATCTTGGCCATATCGCCAAGGCCGCCCAAACCCTTCATCATGTCGGTCTCCTTTCCGGTTGGACCATATATCGCAACGGCGCGGCGGTGCGGCAAGGGGTCAGTCGCTCTTTGGCCAGACCCGGGATGCGATGGAAATGAATTGCGCCACCCCGAGTGACCGGCGTTCATTCCGAGACTTGGATCCGGGTGCGTCCAGCCGTTCTACCACAGCGGCACGGCTGGCCTCCCAAATCTCTTCAACTTCGTATGGTCCGGACATGAGCACCAGAAGGACCAGATCGAAGGGTTTTTCTGTGTCGATGGCACCTACCCGACCCCATGGGCGACCGTTGGCCTTGTAACGCCCTTTGATCTGAATGCGCTCAAAGTGCCCGTCCATCTCGCGCGTTGCGTCATAGCCTGCCTGTCGGGCTTCTTCGAGGTCCAGTTCTAACAGGCGCGCCGCCTCGTACTCTGCGATTTCACCCGTTGCGCCAATGGGGCGACCGGTTCGACGGTAGTATTCTACTGCCAATCGTTTGATGTCGGCCATGATGTGTTCGACGTCGCGTGGAGGTTCACCCATCCTCGAACGGGTCCCATTCTTCCTCGACGTCCTGAAGCGCCTCGGCTTCGGCTTCTGCCGCGATTTCGTCGGCGGTGCGGATGTCGGTGATCTTGGCATTCGGGAAGGCGGCGAACACGGCCTGCACAAGCGGGTGTTCGGTGGCTTGGGATTTCAACGCGGTCTCTTCGGCGTCGCGCAGCTCGGCGATCGTCTGTGCCTCGGTCCCGTTCACGACCGTCACGGCCCAACGTGCCCCGGTCCAACCCTGCAGACGTCCCGCCAGCTTGGACGCAAGATCGCGGGGCGCGTTGGCGGTTGGTGTGAATTCGATCCGCCCGGGCTGGTAGGACGCAAGGCGCAGGCAGGCCTCGACCTCCATCAAAAGCGCCACGTCCCGGTTGGCGCGGATCAGCGCGACCACGTCGTCAAAGGTCGCATAGCGGGCAAGCGGCGCCACGTCGTGTGCAAGCGCCGTTGCACCCCCGCCGCCGGACCCGTTCGGGGCCGAAGACCCACGCGACGAGGGGCCCTGTGCCCCGTCTGACGTCTGCGCGCCCGCCTGCTCTCTGCCAGCGCCCGCAGGCGGGGCGGGGGATGGGGGCGGGGGCGTGTCCTGAAGCTTTTTCACCAGCTCGTCGGGGCTTGGCAGATCGGCGACATGGGTGATGCGGATGATCGCCATTTCAGCGGCCATCATCGCGTTCGGGGCCATGCCGACCTCTTCGATCGCCTTGAGCAGCATTTGCCACATGCGAGACAGCGTGCGTGCCGAAAGCGTGCCGGCCATGGTCTGCCCGCGCGCCCGTTCGTCCGGCGAAATGGTCGGGTCTTCGATGGCTTCGGGCGTGATCTTCACCACGCTCACCCAATGGGTCACTTCGGCCAGATCGCGCAGCACCGCCATGGGGTCGGCCCCATCGGCGTATTGCGCGCCCAATTCGTTCAGCGCCCCGGCGGCATCGCCGCGCAGGATCATGTCCATCAGGTCGAGCACGCGGCCCCGGTCGGCCAGCCCGAGCATCGCGCGGATCTGATCCGCCGTGGTTTCGCCCGCCCCGTGGCTGATCGCCTGATCCAGAAGCGACGTGGCGTCGCGGGCCGACCCTTCGGCAGCCCGGGTGATCAGCGCGAGCGCGTCATCGGCGATCTCGGCCTGCTCTGCCTCGGCGATTCGGCGCATCAGCGCAATCATCTCTTCCGGTTCGATCCGGCGCAAATCAAAGCGCTGGCAGCGCGACAGGACCGTCACCGGCACCTTGCGGATCTCGGTCGTGGCGAAGATGAATTTCACATGGGCAGGCGGTTCTTCAAGCGTCTTCAACAGCGCGTTGAAGGCGCTGGTCGACAGCATGTGAACCTCGTCGATGATATAGATCTTGTAGCGCGCGCTGGCCGCCCGGTAATGCACGCTTTCAATGATCTCGCGAATGTCGCCCACGCCGGTGCGCGAGGCCGCGTCCATCTCCATCACGTCGACATGGCGGCCTTCGGCAATGGCCACGCAATGTTCGCAGGTGCCGCAGGGCGTGGTGGTCGGCCCGCCCGCACCATCCGCCCCGACACAGTTCATGCCCTTGGCGATGATCCGGGCGGTCGTGGTTTTCCCGATCCCGCGAATGCCCGTCATGATAAAGGCCTGCGCGATGCGATCCGCCTCAAACGCGTTCTTCAGGGTGCGCACCATCGCATCCTGACCCACGAGGTCGGCGAAAGTCTCGGGCCGATATTTTCGGGCGAGCACCTGGTACTCGGTCGCGGTCTGTTCAGACATGTATCCCCCGGGTGAGTCTGGTCGAATTTAGGCGAGAGGGCCGGGGGCGTCCACTGTTGTTCCGGGCTCCGTGCCCGCGCCTAGATCCACTTTGCAAGCGGTGGCAGGCTCATCAACACCGCGTTCGCGTCGTGGCCGGTGGCAAGCCCGAATTGCGTGCCGCGGTCGTAGACAAGGTTGTATTCGGCATAAAGGCCACGGTGGACAAGCTGGGTTTCCCGGTCGGCCTCGGACCACGGAGTGTCGCGCCGGGTTTCGGTCACGGGCAGGAAGGCGGGCAGGAAGGCGCGCCCAACGTCTTGTGTGAAGGCAAAGTCGGCTTCCCAGTCGCCGGTGTTGTGGTCATCGTAGAAAATGCCCCCAACGCCGCGCGCCCGTTTGCGGTGCGGGATGAAGAAATACTCATCCGCCCAAGCCTTGTAGCGGTCATGGTAATCGGCCCCGTGTGGGTCGCAGGCGGCCTTCATGGCGGCATGGAAATGCGCCGTGTCCGCGTCGTATTCGATACAGGGGTTGAGATCGGCCCCACCCCCGAACCACCATGTGCCGGGGGTCCAGAACATCCGCGTGTTCATGTGAACCGCCGGGGTGTGCGGGTTTTGCATATGGGCGACAAGGCTAATGCCTGAGGCCCAGAACCGGGGGTCGGTCTCCATCCCCGGCACGCCGCGCGCGGCCATGGATTTCTGCGCCGCCGGGCCAAGTTCGCCGTAGACGGTCGAGATATTGACGCCGACCTTCTCGAACACCCGGCCACCGCGCATCACGCTCATCAACCCGCCGCCCGCGTCCGATCCATCATCGGAGGTGCGCTTGGTTTCGCTTACCGCGAACCGGCCTGCGGCGTTTTCGGCAAAGGGGCCGGTCGTCTGGGTGTCTTCGAGGGTCTCGAAGGCCGCCACGATTTCATCGCGCAGGGTGCGAAACCATGCGCTGGCGCGGGTTTTCTGGTCGTCCATCTGTTCGGTCATCGCGGCGCTCCTGTCGTCATCCGGTCCTTGCTACCGCAGGGCCGGGAAAAAGGGAATGTGCAGGTCGCGCAACGTGCCGCACTGGTGCCCTGCATCAATGATGATCGGTGTCGACCACGTCGATCACGGTGCGCCCGCCATCCACCGTGACCACCTGTCCGGTCATGAAGCGCGACGCGCCCGAGGCGAGGAAGTGGGCGGTTTCGGCCACCTCGCTGGCTTCCGCGATCCGGCCCAGCGGCGTGCCGCCGATCACGTCCTCGCGCAAATTCGGGGCCTGCGCACAGGCGTCACGCAGGCTCGCGGACATGACCGAGCCGAAGCCAACCGCATTCACCCGGATCTTGTTCGGGGCGAGCGCCACCGCCATCGAGCGTGTCATCTGCTCCAACGCCGCCGAGGCGATGGAAAACGCCATGAGCTGCGGGCGCGTGCGCACCGCCGCGATGGACGTCAGGTTGATGATCACCCCGATGGATTGAACATCTTCCTGCTCTTCGTCCTCGGCCTGCTGGATCATCCGCTTTGCCACCGCCTGCGTCAGCCTGAGCGCGCTCAGAAGGTTCTGGTCAAGGAGCGTTTCGACCATCTTGTCATCGGTGTCGAGCGGATCGGACGCCGCCACTTGGCGCGAGGCATTCACAAGGATATCGACCCGGTCGAAGGCGTCGATGGTGGCCGACAGCAGGTTGGCGATGGTCAGCTTTTCACGCAGATCGCCCGCGAAGATACGCAGGTTGCCCCCCGGCGCGCTTTCTTCGCCCGCTTCCGGCAACACGTCCATCTCGGGGTTTGAGCCAAATTCTTCGGCGAGCTTGACCTCGTCCATGTCCGCGCAGATCACGTTCGCGCCCGCGTCGGCGAATTGCCGGGCGATGGCGAGCCCGACGCCATTTGCTGCCCCGGTCACGATTGCGGTCTTGCCCGCGATGGAAAACGACATGTCAGGTCTCCTGATTCGTCCGTGTCAGCCCAGACAGGATCATCCCTTTGAGCGCATGGGTTTGGCAGCTTTCAGCACCTTGAAACCGGGTGTGCCCCCGACCTTGTCAACATCGCGAAACACCTCGGCCAGCCTATCTTCGTAGGGTAAATGGCGATTGGCCACCACCCAAAGCTGCCCGCCCGGTTTCAGGATGCGTGCGGCCTGATCGAGAAAGGCGCGGCCAAGGGCGGGGTCGCCCGCGCGGCCCACGTGAAACGGCGGGTTGGTCACCACCGCGTCCACCAGCGTATCGGGTTTGAACCGGGTCGCATCGGCCCAGTGAAACCGGGCGCGTGGATCGGTGACATTTTCGCGGGCACAGTCCAGCGCGGTCAGGTCCGCTTCGACGATGTCGAGCGTCATCACCTTGTCCGAAGCAAGGATACGGCGATCGAGAAACCCCCAGCCAGCGCCGAGATCGACCACATGCCCCGATAAGTCAGGCAGCGCATCGACGAGCGCGAGACTGCCCTTGTCCGGCCCATCGGCAGAAAAGACGCCCGGCCGGGTGACAAAACCGTCAACGGTGCGCGGTCCGCCCGCCCAAGCGGTCAGATCGGGGGCGGCAAGCCAGAACACCTTGCCATGTGCCTTGGCCAAGGTGCCCTCGGGTGGTGCGATGGTTTTCATGGCTTTCAGGATCGTCGCGATCCCGTCGGTCTTTTGCCCGTCCACCACCAGAAGATCACAACAGGCTGCCGCCTGAGCGATCAAGGCACGCGCGGCGTCCTTGGCGCGGGGCAGGGCGACGATTGCGGTCTGGTAATGGCCCTCGGGGGCCTGCAACACGCGGTATCCGCGCGCCTGCCAAGCCTCAACATCCGGGTAGAACCGGCTGATCACCTCGACCCGCTCCGGGTCGAGCGCGGAGAGGTCCATGTCGGGCGCGGGCGCGAAAACCGAGATCCGGCCTTCGGGCAGCGCAAGCGCGCCGGTCTCCAGCGCGTGGGTCAGGCGGGCTGACATGGCGGGTTATTCCCGCTCCATGGTGCACTGCAGGGGATGCTGGTTCTGGCGGGCCATTTCCATGACCTGATTCACCTTGGTCTCGGCGATCTCGTAGGAAAACACGCCAACGACGGCGAGCCCCTTCTTGTGCACCGTCAACATGATCTCGAACGCTTGCGCGTGGTTCATGCCGAAGAACCGTTCCAGCACCATGACGACAAATTCCATCGGTGTGAAATCGTCGTTGAGAAGCAAGACCTTGTAAAGCGGGGGGCGCTTGGTCTTCGGCTTCGTCTTGACTGCAAGTTCGGTGTCCCCGTTAAACGGGTTGTCGTCGTCGTCGCCTGCCATGAGGATGGGTTCGAAGCGCAAAAGGCTCTCCAATTGGTCCGGTCTGGTCTGCTTGAGGACGTTAATATAGCGAGAGATAGGGCTAAATAAAGGGGGCGGTAAAGCCGCAAATGCGCAAATGTCCTTGAAATTGGAAACGATTGCCTTCGATGCGGACGATACGCTTTGGCAAAACGAGCAGTTTTTCCAGCTCACCCAGGAACGATTCGCCACCCTTCTGGCCGATCATGCGCCGCGCGATCACCTTGAGGCGCGGTTGCTGGCGGCTGAGCGCCGGAACCTTGGCCACTATGGCTTTGGGATCAAGGCGTTCATGCTTTCGATGATCGAAACGGCGATCGAGGTGACGGAGGAAAAGGTGCCCGCCTCGGTGATCTCCGAGATCATCGCAGCCGGGCAGGAGATGCTGTCGCACCCGATCGAGCTTTTGCCGGACGCGCGTGAAACCGTGGCTGCGCTGACCGACAGCTATCACATTCTTCTGATCACCAAGGGTGATCTGCTGGACCAGGAGCGCAAGCTGGCGCAATCGGGGCTGGGCGATCTGTTCGACGGGGTCGAGATCGTGTCGGACAAGACCGCAGGGGTTTATGCCGAAATCTTCCGGCGTCACGGCACGGCGCCGGAGCGGGCCATGATGGTGGGAAACTCGATCAAATCCGATGTCATCCCGGCGATCGAGGCGGGGGGATGGGGCGTGCATGTGCCCCATGACCTGACCTGGGTGTTCGAGCATGCCGAACCGCCAGTGCACCATCCGCGGTTTTGCAAAATTGCGTCGCTCGGGGGGTTGCCCGAGGTCGTCGCACGGGTCGCCTGACGCGCCACATTTCTGCCGTAATCAACCTGTTGATGTGTCCGACCCGGAACACGCTATATATGGCGAGACCTGCGCAAAATGCCGCAAGTTATTTCGATCATTCGCTATTTTCGAATTCGACAGGCCGTGCTACGGTCATGCCAAGCAGAAACGGGCACAAAAAAACAATCGCCCGGAGAGTGAGGCAGTGATGGTACGCGACAGGATCGGTCGTATCGGGCAAGGTGTCCGTCTTCTCGTTGTATTGATCGGGGTGATGACCCTTCCGCTCGGGGCGCTCGCCGCCCCCTATGCGGCCATGGTGATGGATGCGCGCACCGGCGAGGTTTTGCATGCGCGCAATGCCGATACTCAGCTTCACCCGGCCTCCCTGACCAAGATGATGACGCTCTACATCGCGTTCGAGGCGGTGAAGAACGGCGAGATCGATCTTGATTCGCTCGTGACGATTTCGCAAAACGCTGCCTCCGAAGTGCCCTCGAAGATCGGGTTTCGCGCCGGGTCGCAGGTGCGCGTGCGGTACTTGATCCGGGCCGCGGCGGTGAAATCGGCGAACGATGCCGCAACCGCGCTGGGCGAGGCGATCTCGGGGTCGGAACAGGCCTTTGCCCGCCGCATGAACCGGACCGCCAAGGCGATCGGCATGAGCCGCACGAATTTCAAGAACATGCACGGGCTGACACAGGCCGGGCACATGTCGACCGCGCGGGATATGACCCTGCTTGGTCGCCAGCTTTTCTTCGACCACCCGGAATATTACAACCTGTTCTCCCGTGAATCCGCCAATGTCGGGGTCAAGACGGTGTATCACACCAACCGGCGTTTTCTGAGCGACTATGCCGGGGCGGACGGGATCAAGACCGGCTATACCCGTGCGGCCGGGTTCAACCTCGTCGCGTCGGCGCGGCGCGGGGACAAACGCATTATCACCACCGTGTTCGGCGGCCAATCGACCGCCTCCCGCAATGCCAAGGTGGCCGAGTTGATGGACATGGGGTTCCGCCGTGCATCGTCGCGCGTCGCCGCGCGCGCGCCTGCAAAGCCCCCCTACCTTGGAAATTCCGGGATCGGGGCGGGCGCGCCGGACATGGTCGCCAATGCGCCCGGCGTGCTGGATCCGGGCGGGGTCGGCAAGACGATCCGCATCGCGGTCGCACCGAAGAAATCCATCCATCCCAAACCCCGCCCGGCCCCCGAGCCGGTCCTGACCGCCGAAATGGCCGAAGAGGTGGAAGAGGTTCTGGGGACCGTTCTCGCGGAAGCCACCGAAGCGGAGGTGACCGAACCGGAGACCGCGGAAGCCGCCACAGACGCCGCCGTGGTGGCCGCCAAAAACGCGGTCACGCAGGCCACCACAGACGCGGTCGCGCAGTCCGAGGCCCCGACGCCCGAGCCGACGGGGGACAGCGCGCCGACGCGTGACGACGCCCAACAGGTGGCCGATGCCGAGACCGAGACCGCGCGCATCATCGCCGCCTCGCTCGCCGCGCCAAAGGCGGCACCGCAGCCGCCGGAACGCCCCGAAGGTGTCATCCTCGCTTCCGTCGAACGCTCGGCCCCACAAGGAAGCGCGGCCCCACAGGTCGTGACCCGTATGTCGACCTCGGGCGGGCGTCATTGGGGCGTGAATGTCGGCGTCTACACCACGCATTACGAGGCGCAGCGGGTGCTTTTGAAAACCGCCCTCAGCGATCTCACAAGTCTGAGCGACGCGTTGCGCAAGGTCTCGAAAACCCGGCAGGGGTTCAACGCCAATTTCGTCGGCCTGACCCAAGAGGGCGCGGACCTTGCCTGCCGCCGATTGGCCGCGCGCAACACCTCCTGCACCGTGATCACGCCGACGGGAAGTTGACGGGCACCGCGCCGCCGGTGCGGCCCCTTACATCGACGCGCCCTTGGTCGCCTTGATGTCGAAGGCGGCGGCCATCAGGGCGCGTGTGTATTCGGTTTGCGGGGCATCGAATACCTGATCCACGTCACCCTGTTCGACCACGTCGCCCGATTTCATCACCATCACCTTGTGGGCCAGCGCCCGCACGACACGCAGGTCGTGCGAGATGAACAGATAGGCCAGCTTATGCTTGCGCTGGAGGTCGCGCAGAAGTTCGACGATCTGCTGTTGCACAGTCATGTCGAGCGCCGAAGTCGGCTCATCCAGCACCAAAAGCTTCGGGCGCAGGATCATCGCACGGGCGATGGCGATACGCTGCCGTTGCCCGCCGGAAAACTCGTGCGGGTAGCGATGCATCGTGACCGGGTCGAGCCCGACTTCGGTCATGATCTCGGCCACCACGGCTTCCCGGCTCTGGCCGCTGGGAAGCCCGTGCACATCGAGCCCCTCGGTGATGATCTCGGCGCAGGTCATGCGTGGTGAGAGCGATCCATAGGGGTCTTGGAACACGATCTGCATATCCCGGCGCATCGCCCGAAGCGCGCGCGCTTTGCGCCCTTGGATGTTGTCACCGAGAAAGACAATCGCCCCGTCCGAAGAAATCAGCCGCATCACCGCGAGCGCCAGCGTGGTCTTGCCCGACCCGCTTTCGCCCACGATCCCCACGGTCTCGCCCGCCCGCACCGACAGGGTGGCGGCATTGACCGCTTTCACATGCCCCACCGTGCGGCGCAGAAACCCGCGCTGGATCGGGAACCAGATGCGCAGATCTTGGGTAGCGGCGATTTCGGGGGCATCGGCGGCAACCGGGTCCGGCTGGCCCGCCGCATGCGCCGACAACAGCATCCGGGTATAGTCATGGCGGGGGTTGGAAAACAGCGCCTCGGTCTGCCCTTGTTCCACGATCAGCCCGTCTTTCATCACGTAGACGCGGTCAGAGATCCGGCGCACGATCCCGAGGTCATGGGTGATGAAGAGCATCGACATGTGTTCGGTGCGCTTGAGATCGGCAAGAAGGTCGAGGATCTGCGCCTGTATGGTCACGTCGAGCGCGGTGGTCGGCTCATCCGCGATCAAAAGGTCGGGGTTGTTGGCCAGCGCCATCGCGATCATCACGCGCTGGCGTTGCCCCCCGGAGAGCTGGTGGGGATAGGCGGTGATCCGGGTTTCCGGGTCGGGAATGCCCACCCGTTTGAGAAGCTCGATGATCCGGTCCTGAAGGGCCTGTCCCTCCAGCCCTTGGTGCAGCTGGATCGATTCGCGCAGTTGCTTTTCCAGCGTGTGCAGCGGGTTGAGCGAGGTCATCGGTTCCTGGAAGATGAAGCTGATGTCATTGCCCCGGACCGCGCGCAGCCGTTCGTCGGGGGCCCCTACCATCTGCTGGCCATCATAGGTGACCGATCCGCTGATCGTCGCGCTTTCGGGCAGAAGCGACACGGTCGAGAGCGCCGAGACCGACTTTCCCGACCCGCTTTCCCCGACCAGCGCGACCGTTTCGCCTTTGCCGACCTCGAAGGACACGCCCTTGACCGCCGGGATGTCGCGCCCGTCCTGCCGAAAGCTCACACCGAGGTTGTCGACCTTGAGAAGGCTCATTGAAAGGTCTTTCGCGGGTCGAAGGCGTCCCGCACGCCCTCGAATATGAAAACGAGGAGCGACAAGAGCACGGTAAAGGTGATGAAGGCGGTAAAAGCCAGCCACGGCGCCTGCAGGTTCTGTTTTGCCTGCCGGGTCAGCTCGCCCAGCGAGGGCGACGAGGACGGCAGCCCGTAGCCGAGAAAATCGAGCGCGGCGAGCGTGCCGATGGTGCCGGTGATGATGAAAGGCAGCATGGTCAGAGTTGCCACCATGGCGTTGGGCAGCATGTGACGGAACATGATGGTGCGGTTCGATACGCCGAGAGCCTTGGCCGCGCGCACGTATTCGAAATTCCGGGCCCGCAGGAATTCCGCCCGCACCACGCCCACGAGGGCGGGCCACCCGAAGAGGACCGTGACGAAGACCAGAAGCCAGAAACTTCGCCCGAGAATCGCGAAGAGGATGATGATGACGTAAAGCGACGGGGTGGAGGCCCATATTTCCAGGATGCGCTGGAATACAAGGTCAAGCCAGCCCCCGAAATACCCCTGCACCGCCCCCGCCGCGATCCCGACGAGAGACGTGGCGACGGTCACGATGATGGTGAAGAACACCGACAACCTGAAGCCATAGATGATCCGCGCCAACACATCGCGCGCGGTGTCGTCGGTGCCAAGCCAATGGTTCGCGTCCGGGGCCGAGGGGGCGGCGGTGCCGATATCGTTGATCGTGTCGTAGCTATACGGGATCGGGGGCCAAAGCATCCAGCCGGTGGTGATCGGCGCACCCGCGATCTCGCCATCTTCGGCGTCCTCGATCGTGGCGCGGGGATCGTCCCAACATCTTTGCGAGCCTTGCGAGATGATCAGGCATTTCACCTCGATGTCCGAATACACCGCTTCGGTCCGGAAATCGCCGCCAAAGGCGGTCTCCGGATAGAATTGGAAAATCGGCATGTGGAGCTTGCCATTGTAGCTCACCAAGATCGGTTTGTCGTTGGCGATGAATTCGGCAAACAGCGTGAGGCCGAAGATCAACGAGAAGATGATGAGCGACCAGAACGCCCGGCGATTGCGTTTGAAATTGCGCCAGCGTCGCTGGTTCAGGGGCGACAGGAACGGACGCTTGCGCGGGGGTATCGGCGCGGTCTGGGCCGGTGTGCGGGTGTTGGGCGAGGTTTCGACGGGGTCCGTCATCTCACACCTCGCGCTTTTCAAAGTCGATGCGCGGATCGACCAGCACATACATCAGGTCCGAGAGAATGCCGATCACAAGACCCACGAGGCCAAAGACGAACAGCGTGCCGAAGATCACCGGGTAATCGCGCGCCACCGCCGCTTCGAACCCGAGCCGGCCAAGCCCGTCGAGCGAGAAGATCGTCTCGATGATCAGAGACCCGCCGAAAAAAACCGCGATGAACAGGCCCGGAAAACCCGCGATCACGATCAGCATCGCGTTGCGGAACACGTGGCCATAAAGAACCCGGCTTTCCTTTACGCCCTTGGCGCGGGCAGTGATCACGTATTGCTTTTTGATCTCGTCGAGAAAGCTGTTTTTCGTCAGCAACGTCAGCGTCGCGAAGCTCGCGATGGTCGAGGCAAAGACCGGCAGCGCGATGTGCCAGAAATAATCCAACACCTTCCCGATCAGCGAGAGATCCTCCCAGTTGTCCGAGGTGAGGCCGCGTAGCGGGAAAATCTGCCAATAGGTGCCGCCTGCGAACAACACCAAAAGCAGGATCGCGACGAGAAAGCCGGGTATGGCATAGGCGACGATGATCAGCCCCGAGGTCCACGTGTCGAACCGCGACCCGTCATTCACCGCTTTGCGGATGCCCAGTGGGATCGACACGAGATAGGCGATCAGCGTCGACCACAGGCCAAGCGTGATCGAAACGGGGAGCTTTTCCGCCACCAGTTCGAAAACCCCGATCGACCGAAAGTAGCTCTCGCCAAAGTCGAGCCGCATGTAGTTCCAGATCATATTGAAGAAACGCTCGACAGGCGGTTTGTCGAACCCGAATTCGCGTTCAAGCTCTTCGATAAACTCGGGGGGCAGGCCGCGCGCACCGGCATATTCGCTCCCGCCCTGCACGTCGGACCCGCTGGTATCGGCGAAATCACCGCTCCCGCCGGAGATCGCGCCGAACACGTCGCCCTCGCCCTCGATCTGGGCGATGATCTGTTCGATCGGCCCGCCAGGGACGAATTGGGTGAGTGTGAAGTTGATGACCATGATCCCGAACAGCGTCGGAATGATGAGCAGCAACCTGCGGAGAATATAGGCGCCCATGGGGTCCTTTCGCCTTTAACGCAAAGCGCCCGCTTCAATGAGCGCGTCGTGTTTCTCGGCGTCATACCACCAGAAATCAAGATACCCCAGTCCAAGCGGCGGGATCTCGTCGGGGCGGCCATACATATCCCAATAGGCGACCGTGTGCACGGGCTTGAACCACTGTGGCACGGTGAAGCCGATCGAACGCAACACGCGGTCCAGCGCATGGACCGAGGTGCGCAATTCATCGAGCGTCTCGGCATCGACCACGGTCGGCAGGATCGCGTCCACGGCGTCGTTGCGCAGCCGCATGAGGTTGCGCGAACTGTCGTCGGCGGTCTTGGAGGCGAACCATTGTTCCAACCCGATGCCCGGCTCGAACCCCATCTGGAACGAATGGCTCACAAGGTCGAAATCGCCCGCGCGACGGCTTTCGACATACTGCGCGGTATCGACCCGGTTCAGCTCGGCATCGAAGCCAAGCAGGCGGAGGTTCTCGATATAGGGGTTGAGGATGCGGTCGAAATTCGGATCGAACGAAAGGATTTCAAGCCCAAGGGTCTCGCCCGCGTCGTTGCGGCGCAGCCCGTCGTCGCCGACCACCCAGCCCGCGTCTTCCAGAATTTGCCCGGCTTCGCGATACATGCGGCGCGGCGGGCGGTTCTGATCGGTGGTGTTCACGGGGGGCAGAACCGCCTCGTCGGTCAGGATCGAGGCGTCCAGAAGACCCTCGTCGACCAGCGGCTGAAGGATCGCGATCTCGGCTTCGGACGGGGTGCCGGTGGCGGCAAGATCGGTGCCGGGCCAGAAGCTGTCAACCCGGTCGTAAAGCCCGTAAAACAGCGCCTGGTTCGACCATTCGAAGTTGAACATCATCTCGGCAGCCTTGCGCACCCGCCGGTCCTGCCACGTTTCGCGATCGAGATTGAAAACGAAACTCTGTGCGGTGCCCACGGTGCCATCGGGGATTTCTTCCTTAATGACATTGCCCTCGTTCAGCGCCGGGAAATCATAGCCGGTCGCCCAGATCAGCGACGAGTTTTCGATCCGGTAGGTGAAGGCCCCGGCCTTGAACGCTTCGAAGGCCGCTTGGCTGTCGGCAAAATATTCGACCCGGATACGGTCGAAATTGTTGCGCCCGACGTTCATCGGGTGATCGGTGCCCCAGTAATCCGGGTTCTTCGCGTAGATGATCTGGCGGTTGAAATCCTTGCTTTCCAGAACATAGGCCCCGGTGGCCATGAAGGGTTCCTCGGAACTGTCGTCAAGCCGCGTGCCGGTCTCTTCAAACCACGCCTTCGAGAACACCGGTGTGCCGCCGGCAAACCCGATGCGTTCGCGGATCGGGGATTGGTCGGTGAAGGTGAAGGTTATGGTATGCTCATCCTCGATCTCGACATCTTCGAGGAACCCTTCGACGATCCGCCGATATTCGGTGATCCCCTGTTCCAAAAACAGGTTGAACGAGAACAGCACGTCTTCCGCCGTCATCGGCGTGCCATCGGCAAAGGTCACGTCATCGCGCAGGTTGAAGGTGACCCATTTCAGATCCTCGGGATATTCCATCGTCTCGCAGAGAAAACAATAAATGCCGTAGGGGTCGTCGAGCGCGGTCGACACGATGGATTCCGACCCGATGGTGGCAAGCGCGGCAGCAACGCCCTTGCGCGAATAATTGTTGAAACTGTCAAAGGTTCCCATGGCCGAGATCGAAATCTCGCCCCCTTTCGGCGCGTCCGGGTTCACGTAGTCCAGATGCGCCATGTCGGGGCCGTATTTGACAGCGCCGAAGTTCGAGTACGCATGTGTCGTGGTCGTGTCCTGACCAAGAACCGCGGGCGCTGTCGCGATCAGCCCGGCTGTGGCAAGGGCAAAGGCCATGAGCGGCATGGGCACCGGGCGCACCGGGCGCACCGGGCGCGGAGCGGCGGCGCTTTGGGCCTGCGGGCGATGTGGCGTCATGGGGTCTCCTGCTGCTGGTCGTCTCCGTCCGGAACAAGCTAAGGCCGCGTTGCGCCGATATTCAAGGCGAGAATTCGTGAGGTGCATTGCAGCGCCTATACAGGGCGCCACGAAAAAGGCCGCCTCGCGGGTGCGAAGCGGCCTTGGATCGCGGTCGAAGCGACCCGGTATTGCGGTCACTGTTCCTGAAGATAGGCGATCAGGTCGGCGCGATCTTCAATGTCGTCGAGACCGGCAAAGGACATCTTGGTGCCGGGCATGTTCTCGCGCGGGTTTTCCAAGAAGGCTTGGAGCACTTCGGGTGTCCATTCGCCGCCAAAAGAAGCCATCGCGTCGGAATATCCGAACCCGTCAACCGCCGCGACTTCGCGCCCGACCACGCCATCAAGATAGGGGCCGGTGCCGTTCGATCCGTCAAGCTTGTGACAGGCTTTGCACTTGTTGTAGACGCGCTCGCCGCTTCCCGCATCGGCTTCGGCAAAAACGTCTTCAAAGCTGACTTCGACCACTTCTTCCTGTTCTTCGGCGTCATCGTTGGCTTCCAGCGACGCGATGACGTAGCCTTGGGTCGGGCCATGGTCATCGGATTCATCGCCGTGGCCACCGCCATGCTCGGCCATCTCGGTCGAATACAATGCGTCCGCGGCCCAGTTTGAGAAGAGAAAGATCAAAAGCGCGGCGCAGACAGCAGCGCCAGCCTTGGTGAAGGTCATTGTGTCGAACATGTCGCGTTCCGTTCTTGGCAAGGTCTCGCGGGTGTCTACACGCTTTAACCCGCGCGTTTCAAGCGCTATGAGCCGCGTCAAATTGTATTAAATGCTCCACGTGGGCCGATCACGGAAAAGGGACAGGGTGTGACCAGAAAAATCGCATTTCAGGGTGAGCCGGGTGCCTATTCCCACCAGGCCTGTCTCGACGCACGTCCCGATCTCGAAGCCTTGCCGTGCGCGACCTTCGAAGAGGTTATCGACGCGGTGCGCACCGGGGCGGCGGAACAGGCCATGCTGCCGGTCGAAAACTCGACCTATGGGCGCGTGGCGGATATTCACCGGCTCCTGCCCGAAAGCGGGCTTCACATTCACGACGAGGCTTTCCTGCGGGTTCGGATCGCGCTCTTGTCGCTGCCGGGCCGGACATTGGCCGACATTCGCGATGTGCGCGCGCATCTGGTGCTGCTGCCGCAATCGGCGCAGTTTCTCAAGGCGCACGGGATCACGGGCCATGCCGCCGCCGACAGCGCGGGGGCTGCCGCCGAGCTTGCCCACCTGCGCACCCCGCACGAGGGCGTGCTGGCGTCCGAAATCGCCGCCGAGATCTATGGTCTCGACGTGCTGGCCCGCGATATCGAGGATCATGGGCACAACACCACGCGCTTCGTGATCATGGGCCGCGCCCCGGACATGCGCCGACGCAGCGACGAGATGATGACCACCTTCGTGTTCGAAGTGCGCAACATTCCGGCGGCGCTTTACAAGGCGATGGGGGGCTTCGCGACCAACGGCGTCAACATGACGAAACTGGAAAGCTACATGATCGACGGCTCGTTCACCGCGACGCGGTTCTATTCCGACATCGAGGGCCACCCGGACGATCCGGCGGTTGCCCGCGCGCTGGAAGAACTGTCGTATTTCACCAACAACGTCGACATCCTCGGGGTCTACCCCGCCGACCCGCGCCGCCACGGCTGACGCGGGGCTTTAGAACCCGCGCGTCTGGCAGCGTTCTTCCAACTCTGCCGCGTATTCGGCGATCCGGTGGCGATAGCGCTTTTCGATCTTCGTGCGCGCCAGCTTTGCCGATTGGATCATCAGCCGGGCCGGAATGGTGCGCGGTGTCGTCTCGATGGTGATCTTCATGCGGGTGCGGGTGCGCGACATCGCGACCAGCTCGATCACGCAATCAAGGTCAAGCCCGGCGGCCCGCGTCACCACTCGCATTCCCTCCGGCGGATCGTAGGATTTCAGGTCCACGTCTGCCTTCCGGTCCCGTCCGCGAAATTGAAACTCCGCATGCCACGACATGCCCGGCCCCGGCTCTGCGAGGGTATCGGTGCGCACCACGTCGGCCCCGCGCCGCATGGCCGCGCGTTCGAACCACGCGAAATCCGAGACATGCGCAAAGACCGCTTCGATCGGTGCGGCGACGTCTTCGCTCGTGGAGAGTTTCATGTGTCGTGACCCTTTTTCTGCTCGTCGGGTGCCTTGATGCCCCGTTGGTTGCCCGGTTGGTTTTCAGGGCCGAAGTGTGCGGTCAGGGAAGCGTTCCGGCAAGCCAATTCTTCATGAGAACCTGCGCAATTGCCCCGCTGCGCGGCCTGCGGATCACAGGATGGGTGCCGGCAAAGACATCCACCAACGCCTCGCGGGTGATCCAGAGCGCGTCTTCGATCTCCTTCGGGTCGAGCGTGATCTCGGTCGACCGGGCCTCGGTGGCGCAGCCGATCATGAGAGAGGCCGGGAAAGGCCAAGGCTGGCTTGCGATCAGGCGCACCGGGCCGACCGTGACGCCGACCTCTTCGGCCACCTCGCGCGCCACCGCGCTTTCGATCGTTTCGCCCGGCTCCATGAACCCGGCGAGCAGCGAATACATCGCCTCGGGCCATCCCGGCGAGCGGCCCAGAAGGATCGAGTTGCCATGGGTCACGAGCATGATGACCACCGGGTCGGTGCGCGGGAAATGCATCCGCCCGCAGGCCGGACAGTCGCGCCGCCACCCGGCCTGTGACACGTTCGATTTCGCCCCGCAGGAGGCACAAAAGCCATGGCTCCGGTGCCATTCGATGATCCCGCGCGCGGTCGCCGCGAGCTCGCCCTCGAACGCCGTGAGACCCATCAGGATGCCCCGCATGTCGGGAAACCGGGCGTCGTCGGGCAGGCTGCCCATGGTTGGCGCAGGCTGCGCCTCGCCCGGATCGCCGGGGCCTCCGTCCCGCGCCGTATCCTCGGGCGACCAGCCCGAAATGTCGGCGGCGAACAGGGGCCCGTCGTCATCCTGCCCAAGAAACAGGGGTTCGGCGGTCTGGAGCGCGGCGATGGGGTGATCGGAGGCGAGAAGACACAGGTGAAGATCGCCCCCGCGCCCGCTTTCACCGGCCACGAGAGGGCGACCACGCCAGATCGGCAGAATGCGCGCGCTTGGCCAAAGGCGCGTCCAGTCCCCGCGCAGATGGTCGGCGCGATCCAGTCCGCCGGCGCGGAATGCGAGTTGGTTCAGATCCATGGTGCCCCCTTTATCCCGGCCTTGGGGTAGCCAGTGCGACCGCCCCTGTCAAAACAATCGACGGGTTGAAACGGGCGCTGTGATATCCTAAATACTCCGGTGAGAGGTTGGCGCGGGCAGGCGCCTCGCCAACCCGGTCAGGTCCGGAAGGAAGCAGCCGTAACGAGCCCCGCTTGGGTCGTTGTCCAGCCTCTCACCCCATCCCTCGTTTGCCGATCCATGTCGCGAGTATCTATCGCCCCCGGACACAGGGGCGGCGCGTTTGCCCCATTGCCCTTGCGTCTCTTGCGAAAGGAAATCAGGCCGAGCGCACCGCGTCGATCATCTTCGCCACGTTGTCGGGGTCCGAATCCGGCGTGATGCCGTGGCCGAGGTTGAAGATATGCGGTCCGCCGCGCAGCGCGCGCGTGATCGCCTGCGCGTCATCCACAAGCGCCTGCCCGCCGGTCACCATGTGGCCCGGGGCGAGGTTGCCCTGCACACATCCGTCCACCTGCACATATTTGGCCGCCCATTCGGCGGTGATGGAATTGTCGAGGGCCACGCAATCCGCGCCGGTCGCCTTGGCAAACCCGATGTAACGGTCGCCTGCTTCGCGGGGGAAGGCGATGATCGGCACATCGGGGTGACGGGCCTTCAGGGCCGAGATGATCCGTTTCGCGGGCTTCAGCGCGAAATCGTCGAAATCCTGACCCTTGAGCGACCCGGCCCAGCTGTCGAATATCTTGACCGTTTCCGCCCCGGCCTCGATCTGTTTCGAAAGATACTCGATCGTCGCCTCGGTCAGAAGGTCGATAAGCTGGACGAACAGCGCCCGGTTTTCGGACTTGAGCGCATGGGCCGGCCCCTGATCCTTGGTGCCGCGTCCCGCGATCATGTAGGTCGCCACGGTCCACGGTGCCCCGGCGAACCCGATAAGCGCGGTTTCCTCTGGCAGCTCGCGCGACAGGATGCGGATGGTTTCATAGATCGGGGCGAGGTGATCGTGAATGTCGTCATGCCCGCCCAGCTTTGCGAAATCCGCCTCGCCCTCGATGGTCGACAACCGGGGGCCTTCGCCGGTCACGAACCAAAGATCCGCGCCAAGCGCCTGTGGAAGCAGCAAGATATCGGCAAACAGGATCGCGGCATCGAAGCCGAAGCGCCGGATCGGTTGCAACGTGACCTCGGCGGCGAGATCGGAATTGTAGCACAACGACAGGAAATCCCCGGCCTCGGCCCGCGTTGCGCGGTATTCCGGCAGGTAACGTCCAGCCTGCCGCATCATCCAGATCGGCGGGGTTGGAAGAGTTTCGCCCGCGAGGGCGCGCATCAGAAGCTTTGCCATATTCGATCCTTTCGAAGCTTGGCTTGGGTCGTCAATCCGGACGAACATGTCAAGTGTCTCGGGCATGGACAGGGCAATCGGTCACGGCTAAAGCTGCGCGCATGACCATGATACTTCCCGACCCGTCCAAACCCTTCAAGATCGGCACGCGTGGATCGCCTCTCGCCCTCGCGCAGGCGCATGAAACGCGCGATCGTCTGGCAAAGGCCTTTGATCTGCCCGCGCCTGCCTTCGAGATCGTGGTGATCAAGACGACAGGGGATGACCGCGCGATGATCGCGGCGGACCGGCCTTTGAAGGAAATCGGCAACAAGGGGTTGTTCACGCGCGAAATCGAAGAGCAGCTTCTGAATGGACGGATCGACATCGCGGTGCATTCGATGAAGGATATGCCGGTCGAGCAGCCCCCCGGTCTGACCCTCGATTGCTACCTGCCGCGCGAGGACACGCGTGATGCTTTCGTGTCGATCAACGCAAAGGCAATCGCCGATCTGCCCGAGGGGGCGGTTGTCGGAACCTCGTCCCTGCGCCGAAAATCTCAGCTTCTCAACCGCAGACCGGACCTCAGGGTGGTCGAGTTTCGCGGTAATGTTCAAACCCGGCTTGGAAAACTGCGCGACGGGGTGGCGGATGCCACGTTTCTCGCCATGGCCGGGCTGACGCGTCTCGGGATGCTGAAAGATGTGCCTCATGCGGCGATTGCCCCGGACGACATGTTGCCCGCCATCGCGCAAGGCGCCATCGGGATCGAGCGGCGCGCGCATGATGACCGCACGGGCGAAATGCTGGCCACGATCCACCACGCTGAGACCGCGCAACGGCTCGCTGCCGAACGCGCGTTCCTTGCCGCGCTGGACGGGTCTTGCGAGACGCCTATCGCGGGGATCGCGGAGCTTGATGGCACGCAGATGCGTCTGCGGGGCGAAATTCTGCGCACCGATGGGACCGAAGCCTTGGCAGACGATGTCACCGGCCCGATCGCGGACGGGCCGGCTTTGGGTCGGGCTATGGCCGCAAGGCTTCTGGAACAGGCCGGAGACGGGTTTTTCGACTGGCATTGAGACCTGCGCCGGAGGATCAGGCCGTCAGGGCAACAGCTTGCCGGGGTTCAAGATCCCCTTCGGGTCCATCGCCGCCTTGATCGCGCCCATAACGTCAAGCGCGACGGGGTTCTTGAGCCTCTGCATGGAGGGCAGCTTCGAGGTGCCGATCCCGTGTTCGGCGGAAAAGCTGCCGCCCAGATCGCCCACTACGCCTTCGACAGCCTGCACCACGGCATCGGCCAGCGTGGGCTCGTCACGGGTCGGGTAGACGACGAAATGGATGTTTCCATCCCCGAGATGCGCCACGCAGGTGTCCGTCACGCCCGGATCGAGATCACCCAGAACCGGGCGCACCCTGTCAAAGAAAGACGACAGGCGATCCAGCGGAAGGGCAATGTCGGTGGTGACCCGGGGACTGCGGGCAAAGGCGATTTCCGCCGCCGCTTCGCGACGGGCCCAGATTTCGCGCCGCTGGGTGTCGTTCTGGGCAATGGTGGCATCCGCGATCTCGCCCCGCTCCAGCGCAGCGGCCAATTCCGTCTCCAGCATGCCGCCTATGTCGCCGGGACCGGCCATTTCGACCATGACGTTGACCGCGTGGGGTGCATCGAAGGGTTCGCGCGCGCCCGGAACCCGCGCCACGTGCGTTTCGATGTAATCGCGGGGCATGTATTCGAAAGCCTCGACCAACCCGCCGCTTATCGTCTGTAATCGCCCGAGCAGGGCGAGCGCGGCGTCCAGATCGCGGGGCGCGACCATCGCGGTGGCATGGGTTTGCGGGGCAGGGACGAGCTTGACCACCGCCGCGGTGATGATGCCCAGCGTGCCCTCGGCCCCGATGACCAGATCGCGCAGGTCGTAGCCGGTGTTGTCCTTGTGCAGTTCGGACATCAGGTCCATCACACGCCCATCGGCGAGCACGACCTCGACCCCGAGCACCTGCGCGCGGGTGTTGCCATATCGCAGCACGTTTGAGCCGCCCGCGTTGGTGGAAAGAATGCCGCCGATCCGTGCTGAACCTTGCGCGCCGAAGCTGACGGGAAACATCAGCCCCTGCTCAGCGGCCGTGTTGCGCAGGGTTTCGACCACCACGCCCGCCTCGACGATGGCGAGCCGCGTCTTTGTGCGTATCTCTCGGATGCGGCTCATCCGGTCGAGCGACAGCATCGCGGCCCCGTCGGCCCGGGTGCCGCCCGACAGCCCGGTGTTGCCCGACACCGGCACCACCGGCGTGCCGGTCTCATGTGCCAGCGCCATGAGCGCCGAAACCTCGCCGGTCGTGCCTGGACGCAGCACGCACAGCGGGGTCCATTGGTAGGCCCCGGTCCAATCCTGCGATAATCCCGCGGCATCGGGACCGGTCAGCACATGGTCGGCGCCGATCAGGGCGGCGGCGTTTTCGATAAATGGCATGGTGTCCTCCCGTTCCGGCGTTTCGCGCCAGTCTGCCCATGGTTACGACCCCTGCGACCCCGGCTCAAGGCCGGGGGGCACGGGGAAAGGTGGGAGAGGGAGGGGCCTGTGTTCAGACCGCTTGGCTGTGGCCCGAGGCGTTCATCTCGTAGGCATCGAAATACCTTGCGATGATCCGGGTCAGGGGCCGGGCGCTGTCGCGGATCGACAGGACGCCGTTCACCATGTCGACGCTGCCGGGCATGCTTTCGGCCAGCCCGTCGGCCAGCGCGATGGTGGTGGCCCGGTCGGCCCCCATTTCATCTGCCGTGGCCGCCAGATCAACTTTGAAATCGCACAGAAGATGTTCGATGATCCGCCCGCGCAGCTTGTCGTCCCGCGAAAAGCTATGGCCGCGCGCGATGGCAAGCTCGCCCTTGCGCACCCGTTCCTGGTATTTCGAGGTGGCGCTTTCGTTCTGCGCATACCCCTGCGGGTAGCGCGAAATGGACGAGGCCCCGACACCGATCAGAACCGGCGAGGCGTCTTCGGTATAACCTTGGAAATTGCGCCGCATGGTGCCGGCCTTGCGCGCTTTTTCCAGTCCATCTTCGGGCAGCGCGAAATGGTCGATGCCGATCTCGGCAAATCCGTCAGCCATGAAAAGCGCGCGCGCCGTATTGAACAGGTCGAGCCGCGCTTCCGGAGAAGGCAGCGCCTCGGTCGGGATCAGCGTCTGACGCCGGGCCATCCACGGCACATGGGCATAACCGAACAACGCGATGCGGTCGGGGTCGAGCGACAGGACCTTTTGCACCGAATCGGTGATGCGTCCCTTGGTCTGGTGCGGCAGGCCGTAGAGCAGATCGACATTGAGCGACTGAATACCCCGCGCGCGCAACGCGTCGACCGCCTCTTTCGTGATCTCGAAACTCTGCGGTCGTCCGATGACTTCCTGGATCATCGGGTCGAAATCCTGCACACCCAGCGAGGCACGGTTGAGCCCGGCGGCGGCGAGCGCGTCAAGCCGGGGACCGTCGATCTCGTTCGGGTCGATTTCGACCGAAAACTGTGCCCTGTCGCCCAACGGCGCGACATCGAAGATCGCGCCGGTCAGGTCGGCGATCATATCCGGTTCCAGCAACGTGGGGGTGCCACCGCCCCAATGCAAGTGGCTGATACGCACATCATCGGCAAGGTTCTGCTTGAGCGTGGCCAGCTCTTTTTTCAGCGTTTCCACGTAGGCGCGCACCGGGCCCGCGTTGCTCGTGCCCTGGGTGCGACAGGCGCAGAACCAGCACAACCGGCGGCAGAACGGCACGTGGATATAAAGCGATATTTCGGACGCCGATGGAATGGCCTGAATCCATTCCGATACGTGGCCGGACCCGACACCGCCGGCAAAGTGCGGCGCAGTCGGATAACTGGTGTAGCGGGGCACGCGCGCGTCGAACAGACCTAGCTTGCGAAGTTGCGAATATGTTTCCATTGGGATAGCGTAGAACGTGCATCAGCAGCGCGACTTTGACACGGATCAAAAAAGAGAAACGAATGTCTGTGCTTCACATGGATTTCAAGGACTGCGGGCAATGCCCGATCCGACATCGTGCGGTTTGTTCGCGCTGTGAACCCGATGAGCTCGAAGCTTTGGAGGCCGTGAAATATTACCGGACCTATGATGCGGGCCAGCCCATCCTGTGGTCGGGTGACCATCTGGAATTCGTGGCCTCGGTGGTGACCGGGATCGCGACCCTGAGCCAGACGATGGAGGACGGACGCACCCAGATGGTGGGGCTGCTTTTGCCGTCTGATTTCATTGGCCGCCCGAACCGCGAGACCGCCCCCTTCGACGTGGTGGCGGTGTCGGACGTGACGCTGTGCTGTTTCCGCCGCCGTCCGTTCGAGAACCTGATGGCCTCGACACCGCATATCGGCCATCGGCTTTTGGAAATGACGCTGGACGAATTGGACAGCGCGCGGGAATGGATGCTGGTTCTGGGACGCAAGACGGCGCGTGAAAAGATCGCCTCGCTGCTTTTGATCATCGCGCGCCGGGATGCGGTCTTGCGCAAGAAGGTTCCATCGGACGGGATGACCTTTGACCTGCCGCTTACGCGGGAATCGATGGCCGATTATCTTGGCCTGACGTTGGAAACCGTGAGCCGCCAGATCTCGGCGCTGAAAAAATCCGAGGTGATCGAACTGCAGGGCAAGCGCCGCGTCCTTGTGCCCGAGCTTGAACGGCTCGTCGCCGAGACCGGAGATGATTTCGATGGCGGGATGATTTCCTGACCGGGCGCTGACCCGGACAACGCGCCAACCCCGAAGTAAGCACCGAAAAAAAGGGCCGGTGAACGTGTCACCGGCCAGTCAGGGAAGTTCCTTGTGGCTGCTGCCCCGTCAGTGGGCGAGAAGCAGCGGTGTTTCGGTTGATTCCAACATGCTGCGCGTCGCCCCGCCGAGGATCGATTCGCGGAAGCGGGAATGGCTGTAGGCCCCCATGACGACGAGGTCGGCGTCGGTGTCGCTGGCATGACGGGTCAGCACATCGGCGACCTTCGGCATGGTTTTCGACAGCACTGACACCTCCGGGCGAATCCCGTGGCGCGAGAGCATCTGGCTCAACTGCCCGCCGGGGTCCGAACGCTCCGGGCCATGCTGTGGCGGGTCGATGATGGCGATGTTGACTGTCTCGGCCTTTTTCAGAAATGGCATGGCGGCCTTCACCGCGCGCAATGCCTCGCGGCTTTCGTTCCAGGCGATCAGGATGCGGTTGATCTCTTGCGGGAATTCCTTGTCGGCGGGCTGGATCAGAACCGGCACATCGCCATCGAACATCGCGGCCTCTGTAATCGCCTCAAGATCGTGACTGCCGTTGTCGCCGTAGGGGCGCGGCATGACCACGAGGTCGGAAAACCGGGTGCGCTGGGCGATCAGGCCGTTGAGCGCGACCATCTGCGCCGACAACCCGGTGGCCGACCAGTTGAAGGATGCGCCTTTCAGCGCCTTGCGCGCGTGGTCTTCCAGCTCCAGCGCATCTTCGCGGGCCTGCCCAAGGCTGTCTTGCATGACGACCGCCGTTGCCCCGGCGTAGTAAAAGCCCGGCTGGGTCCGGTCGAGACCGAGACAGATCACGTCGAGATGGGCCCCGAGCGTTTGGGCGAGCGTTTGCGACGCCGCAAACGCCGGTCGGTTCTTTTCAATATCGGTGAGCACCGTGGTGATCGTTTGGTATGTCATGTGCGTGCCTCGATTTTTTGCCCGTGAAGCGGTGAGTGATTGGCGACGATCATGGGAGCGGTGAGAAGGCTTTTCCTTGATTTGGGTCAATGCGCCGCACGGACCGAGGTTCCATTTGATTGTATTGATATGGATCAAAGCGAATTGACCCCCTACGGTTCAAACCCGCATCCAGTCAAAGAGTGCGTCTGGAATCGGTCTGCAAACCGATAGGGCGTGCGAAGAAAGACACTGAAGGGACGAAACATGTGGGATTACTTGAAACTGGTGATCTACGGCCTGATTGCAATCTTGGCCGCAATCGCCTCCACCTATGCCCGCGATCTTGCCTACTTGGTCCACGCCATTCTGGTCGTGGCGATCGCAGCCGGGCTGTTCATCTATACGCTGCGGCGTATGGGGCATGAAAAGCCAGCTATCTCCGGGTATCTCGACGCGCCGATCAGGGTTGGCGTGGCGCTTACCGCCTTTTGGGGCGTCGTGGGGTTCCTCGTCGGGACCTATATCGCGTTCATGCTGGCCTTCCCGGAGATGAATTTCGCCTGGGCGGAAGGGTATCTGAACTTCGGGCGTCTGCGTCCGCTTCATACCTCGGCGGTCATTTTCGCCTTTGGTGGCACGGCGCTGATCACCTCGTCGTTCTACGTGGTGCAACGGACGACCGGTGCCCGCCTCTGGAACGATGGCTTGGCATGGTTCGTCTTCTGGGGCTATCAGATCGTGATCCTGCTCGCCGCGACCGGGTATATCCTCGGGTCCACGCAGAGCAAGGAATATGCCGAACCCGAATGGTATACCGACATCTGGCTGACCCTCGTCTGGGTCGGGTATCTCGTCCTGTTCATGGGCACGCTGATGAAGCGGAAAGAACCGCACATCTACGTCGCCAACTGGTTCTACCTGTCTTTCATCATCACCATCGCCATGCTGCACGTGGTCAACAACCTGTCGATCCCGGTGTCGGTCTTCGGCTCCAAGTCGGTGCAGGTCTTTGCCGGTGTGCAGGATGCGATGACGCAGTGGTGGTATGGCCACAACGCCGTGGGCTTTTTCCTGACCGCGGGCTTCCTCGGGATGATGTACTACTTCATCCCGAAACAGGCCGAGCGACCGGTGTTCTCCTATAAGCTGTCGATCATCCACTTCTGGGCGCTGATCTTCCTCTACATCTGGGCCGGTCCGCACCACCTTCACTACACCGCGCTGCCCGATTGGGCCTCGACCCTTGGCATGGTGTTCTCGGTGGTCCTGTGGATGCCGTCCTGGGGTGGCATGATCAACGGCCTGATGACGCTTTCGGGCGCTTGGGACAAGCTGCGCACAGACCCGATCATCCGCATGATGGTTGTCTCGGTCGGCTTTTACGGCATGTCCACCTTCGAGGGCCCGATGATGTCGATCAAGGCGGTCAACTCGCTCAGCCACTACACGGACTGGACCATTGGTCACGTGCACTCCGGTGCTCTCGGCTGGAACGGCATGATCACCTTCGGGATGCTCTACTTCCTGTTCCCGAAACTGTGGAACAAGGCCGGGCTCTACAGCCTTCGTCTGGTAAGCTGGCACTTCTGGCTCGCCACCATCGGGATCGTGCTCTACGCCGCCTCGATGTGGGTGACGGGGATCATGGAAGGCCTGATGTGGCGTGAAGTCGATGCGCAGGGTTTCCTCGTGAATTCCTTTGCTGACACGGTTGCCGCGAAGTTCCCGATGTATCTGGTCCGTGGCTTTGGCGGGGTGCTCTACCTCACCGGTGCGCTGATCATGGCCTATAACCTTTGGATGACCGTGCGTCGTGCGCCTCTTGATGAGAGTGCACCCGCCACGGCAGCCGCTGAATAAGGGGAGCGCAGACAATGGCAATCCTTGATAAACACGCCGTCCTTGAGAAGAACGCCACGCTTTTGCTGGTCGCCTCTCTCCTGGTTGTCTCCGTCGGGGGCATCGTCGAAATCGCCCCGCTGTTCTATCTTGAGAACACGATCGAGGATGTTGAGGGCGTGCGCCCCTACTCCCCGCTCGAGCTTGAGGGCCGGAACATCTATGTGCGCGAGGGCTGCTATGTCTGCCACTCGCAGATGATCCGGCCGATGCGGGACGAGGTGGAGCGTTACGGGCACTATTCCCTGGCAGCGGAGTCGAAATACGACCACCCGTTCCAGTGGGGGTCCAAGCGGACCGGGCCAGACCTGGCCCGTGTCGGGGGCCGGTATTCGGACGAGTGGCACGTCGATCACATGGTGAACCCGCAGGCCGTAGTGCCGGAATCGGTCATGCCGAAATACGCCTTCCTTCTCGATCGTCCGATCGACGGTGAATACATCGCGGACGTGATGGAAACGAACCGGTTCGTCGGGGTGCCCTACTCTGACGAAGATATCGAGATGGCGGTGGCCGATTTCATGAGCCAGGCCGACCCGTTCGGCGATGTCTATGAAAACGCCGATCCGGACGCCGTGGTCGAACGCTACCCGGGGGCGCAGGTGCGCAACTTCGACGGGCAGCCCGAAGTCACCGAAATGGACGCGCTGATTGCCTACATGCAGATGCTGGGCACGCTCGTGGACTTCTCGGAGTTCGAACAGACGCCCGACGACTGGATCCGCTAAGGAGGATATGATGGACACTTACAGCATCTTTCGCCAAATCGCGGACAGCTGGGTTCTCTTGGCCATGTTCCTGTTCTTCATCTTCACTGTTCTTTGGGTGTTCCGCCCGGGCAGCAAGGAGTTGCACAAGGACGCGGCACAGGCGCCATTCCGGCACGACGATCAACCCGCCCAAGACACCGAGGAGGCGCGGCAATGAGTGATAAGAAACAAGACGTCGAAACCACTGGACACGAGTGGGACGGAATCCAGGAATTCAACAACCCGCTTCCGCGGTGGTGGCTGTGGACCTTCTACGCCACGATCATCTGGGGCATCGGCTACACCATCGCCTACCCGGCATGGCCCTTGGTCGAAGGCGCGACCCGCGGTGTTCTGGGCTACTCGACCCGGACCGAGGTTGTCGCCGAGATCGACCGCTTCGCCGAGATGAACGCGGGCGTGAAGGCCGAATTGGCGGCGATGGACGCAAACGAGATCCCGAACAACGAGGCCGTGTATAACTACGCGATCCAATCGGGCCGGGCGACCTTTGCAACCTTCTGTTCGCAGTGTCACGGATCGGGTGCCGATGGCATCGCGGCGGGTAACGGGTATCCCAACCTTCTGGATGATGACTGGCTCTGGGGCGGCACGCTCGATGCCATCGTGACCACGGTCGCGCATGGGATTCGGAACGAGGACGACATGGACGCGCGTTACTCGGAAATGCCCGCCTTTGGCGACGACTACCTGTCGGATGACGAGATCAGCAACGTGGTGGCCTATATCGGGTCGCTGTCGGGGATGGAGTTCTCGGGCGACGCAACCGCCGGTGAAACCGTCTATCTCGACAATTGTTCGGCCTGCCACCTCGAAGACGCCAGCGGCGACCAGATGCAGGGCGCGCCCAACCTGAGCGATGCGATCTGGCTCTACGGCTCGTCCGAAGAGGCCATCGAGCATTCGGTGCGCGTCGGCCCCTATGGCGTGATGCCGAGCTGGACCACCCGTCTCGACGAAGCCGAGATCAAGGGTGTCGCGGCCTATGTTCACCAGTTGGGCGGCGGCGAATAAGCCGGCCAACATAGCAGATCCGGGGCCTCACTCCCCGGTAACGGCACCGACCCCTGATCCTGTTCGCGCGTTTCTCCGGGGTTGGTGCCACCTTCTTCACAGGGGCAAGGGGCAACCTTTGCCCCTGTTTCCATGGTCGCCCGACCGGGCAAGCAGACAGCAAGAAGCGGCCCTCCAATCAGAGTGCCGCTTCCCCCTGATCCTGTTCGCGCAGTCTCCGAGGTCATGGGCGTTTTGTCACAGGCGGTGAGCCGGGTCAAAAGAACAACGAAAAGGGACAGGTTATCAGGCACTTGAGACCCGGCGCGACGCCCTGCCGCACTGGGTTGAATGTTAGTGATTTCAGGTGCTTAAAAGATATGGTGAAAATTAACATTACGTTGCGTAAACGGCTGCCGGGGGACAGGGAATGTTGATCCAAGTCAAGGCTCGCAAGGCCTGCGAAAACCTAGAACCGATGAGACACGCCAAGCCAGGAATGGAACCCCATGTCCACCAGCGAAACACCTGATCCAGCCCCGAACCTCTATGCAAAACGCGAACCGATCTTTCCGCGCCGGGTGCAGGGCCCGTTTCGGGCGCTGAAGTGGATTCTCATGGCGGTCACGCTGGGGATCTACTACCTCACGCCGTGGATTCGTTGGGACCGGGGTCCGAACCTTCCCGATCAAGCGGTGCTTGTCGATCTTGCCAGCCGCCGCTTCTATTTCTTCTGGATCGAGATCTGGCCGCATGAATTCTACTTCGTCGCGGGGCTTTTGATCATGGCCGGTCTCGGCCTGTTTCTGTTCACCTCGGCGCTGGGCCGGGTCTGGTGCGGCTATGCCTGCCCGCAAACCGTCTGGACCGACCTTTTCATCCTTGTCGAACGCTGGATCGAAGGCGACCGCAATGCGCGGCTTCGGCTTTGGAACCAGAAGCTTGATGCGCGCAAATTCCGCCTGCGTTTGACCAAGTGGACCGCTTGGCTTTTGATCGCGCTGGCGACCGGCGGGGCGTGGGTGTTCTATTTCACCGATGCGCCCACGCTTCTGGTCGATCTCTTCACGCTGAATGCGCATCCGGTGGCCTATACCACAGTGGCCATCCTGACCTTCACCACCTTTTTCTTCGGCGGCTTCGCACGCGAGCAAATCTGCATCTACGCCTGCCCGTGGCCGCGCATTCAAGCCGCGATGATGGACGAGGATACGCTTACCGTCGCCTACCGCGAATGGCGCGGTGAACCGCGTGGCAAGCACCGCAAGGGCGAGGGCGCAGAGGAGCTTGGCGATTGCATCGACTGCATGGCCTGCGTGAACGTCTGCCCAATGGGCATCGACATTCGCGATGGTCAGCAGATGGAATGCATCACCTGCGCGCTTTGCATCGACGCCTGTGATGACGTGATGGCCAAGATCGGCAAGGAACGCGGCTTGATCGACTACTTCGCCCTGAAGGACGAAGAGCATGAACGGGCGGGGGGCCAGAAAAAGCCGCTTATCAAACATGTCCTGCGCCCGCGCACGTTGCTTTATACCTTCCTCTGGGCGGCAGTCGGTGTCGGCCTGACCGTGGCGCTTTTCGTGCGCCCGGATCTTCAGATCACCGTGCGCCCGGAACGCAACCCGACCTTCGTGACCCTCTCGGACAGCTCCGTGCGCAACACCTACGAGGTCGGCGTGCGCAACAAGCATGGCGAAAGCCGCCCCTACTACTTCTCGCTCGGCGTCGACAGCCCGTTCGATGTTCAGGTAGAAGGGACGGAGGAGCGCATGATCGTTGTGCCGCCGGACACCGAAACCAAGATCCGGGTCTATGTGACATCGCAGCCCGGCTCGGAACAAAGCCGCCGCGACCGCACCGAAATTCGCCTCTGGGTCATCGACGGGGTCGAAGGCAATCGGGCTTACCGTGACACAGTCTTCAATGGGAGAGGGCAATGACAATGCTTCAAGACACGCAAACCAAGGATCGCAAATTCACCGGCTGGCACGCGTTGGCGGTCTTCGTGGGGGCCTTTGCGATCATCATCGGCGTGAATATCTTCATGGCGACCAAGGCGATCTCGACCTTTCCGGGGCTGGAGACGAAGAACTCCTATGTCGCGAGCCAGAAGTTTGACAACGATCTGCGCGAACAGCGCGCGCTGGGCTGGGAGATTAGCCCGACGATGTCGGGTGAAACCCTGATGCTGATGATCACGGACGAGGCGTCCGGGCAACCGGTCGAGGTCCGGGATCTTGGCGGCATCCTTGGGCGTGCGACCCACGTGAAGGATGATCAGGAACCGGTGTTCAGCCGCACCATGTCAGGTGCCTATGTTGCCGAGGTCGGTGCGCTGGATCACGGCAAATGGGAGCTGCGCCTGACCGCCACCGCCGCCGACGGCACGCCGTTTCGACGGATCATCGAACTCTACGTTCCCCGGAGCTGAGCTGAGCCATGGCCGCCCCTGTCTCTGCCTGTCCTGCCTGTGACGCTGCACATTTCGCCGAAGAGACGGCGGGGCGTGGATATGCGGGTGATGGCGGCGAAGCGAAGCGCATCATGCTGTCTTTGCCCCAGGTCTATTGCGCCGCCTGTATCGTCGGCGTTGAAAGGGGGCTGGCGGGTTTGCCCGGGGTGCGCTCGGCGCGCGTGAACCTGACCCTGAAACGCGCCACGGTCGAGGCCGACAAGGATGTCGAGCCCGAGGATCTCGCCAGCTATCTCACCGGGATCGGGTTCGAAGCCTATGAACTCGACGCGGGCGCGCTGTCGGCCACCGAAACCGACAAGCGCGGTCGCGATCTCATGATGCGGATGGGCGTGGCGTTCTTCGGGATGATGAACGTGATGCTTTTGTCCGTGGCTGTATGGTCGGGTGCGACCGAGGCGACGCGGGACATGTTTCACTGGGTCTCGGCGGCGATCGCGCTGCCCATCGTCGCCTTCTCGGCGCAGCCGTTCATCAAAAGCGCGTGGAGCGCGCTTCGCGTCGGGCGGCTCAACATGGATGTGCCGATCTCGCTGGCCATCGTGCTTGCCGCCGGGATGTCGGTCTACGAGACGATGCACTCGGGCCAACACGCCTATTTCGACGCCGCGCTGTCTTTGACCTTCTTCCTTCTGGCCGGGCGCTACCTTGATCACCGGACCCGCGCCGTTGCGCGGTCTGCGGCCGAGGAGCTTGCCGCGCTCGAAGTGCCGCGCGCCCACAAGGTCGTCGAGGGTCAGGATATCGTGGTGCCGGTCGCCGAATTGTCGGTGGGCGATGTCGTGCGGGTCACGCCGGGGAACCGGGTGCCGGTCGACGGAATGGTGGAAGAGGGCGAGAGCGAAGTGGACCGATCGCTTCTGACCGGTGAGAGCCTGCCGGTCTTCGCCGGCCCCGGCGAGATGCTGAACGCGGGCGAGGTGAATCTCACCGGGCCGCTCATGATCCGCGTCGCGGCGGCGGGCAAGGATACCGCGCTGCACCGCATGGCCGACCTTGTCGCCATCGCCGAGACGGCGCGCAACAAATACACCTCGCTGGCCGACAAGGCGGCAGCCCTCTATGCCCCGGCGGTGCATTTGCTGGCGCTGGGGGCGTTCATCGCATGGCTGTTCATTTCTGGCGGCGATGTGCGGCTTTCGATCAACATCGCGGTCGCGGTTCTCATCATCACCTGCCCCTGTGCGCTTGGGCTTGCGGTGCCTGCCGTGACCACGGCGGCCTCTGGGCGGCTGTTCAAGAAGGGCATGCTGTTGAAATCCGCCACCGCGATGGAGCGGTTGGCCGAGGTCGATCACGTGGTGTTCGACAAGACCGGGACACTGACTGAGGGCGATCCGAAGCTCGACAATCTGGGCGATCATGACCCGGCAGACCTGGCCATTGCCGCCGCTCTTGCACAGGGGTCGAGCCATCCCTTGGCCCAGGCCATCAGCCGGGCCGTGGCAGGCGCCAAGGTGCTGCCCGCCGTTGTGAGCGATGTGCGCGAGAAACCCGGTTTCGGGATCGAGGCGCGGCATGCGGGCGAGGTGGTGCGCCTTGGCCGGGCCGAATGGCTGGGGGCCAAGGGCATCGACCGCACCGCGACATATCTCAAGATCGGCAAGCGCCCGGCGGTTGCCTTCACCTTCAACGACGCGCTGCGCGAAGGCGCGGCCGAGGCGGTTGCGGCGATGAAGGCGCAGGGCTGCAAGGTCACACTTATCTCCGGCGACGCCCCGGCTGCGGTGCAGGACGTGGCCTTCCGGCTGGGGATCGAGGATTATCGCGCGGGCATGTTGCCGGAAGGCAAGCTGGCCGCGCTGGACGCGCTGTCGGCAGAGGGCGCGAAGGTTCTGATGGTCGGTGACGGGCTTAACGACACCGCCGCATTGGCGGCGGCGCATGTGTCGATCTCGCCCGCCTCCGCGCTGGAAGCGGCGCGGGTGGTGTCCGACATCGTGCTGCTTGGCAAGACGTTGGAGCCGCTTGGGGACGCGCTGTCGACAAGCAGGAAGGCGACCCTTCGGATCAAGGAAAACTTCGCAATTTCGGCGGCTTACAACGTCGTGGCCATTCCCATCGCGCTGCTTGGATTCGCAACGCCCCTTGCCGCTGCCTTGGCAATGTCGCTGTCATCCATTACCGTGTCCCTGAATGCTCTCCGATTGAAAGCCCGCGCGCGATGAATGTTCTCGTCTACCTGATCCCGGTCTCGATTTTTCTCGGTGCCATGGGGCTCGCGTTCTTCTTCTACACGATGAAGACGCGGCAATATGACGACCCCGAAGGCGATGCGCGGCGGATCCTGTCCGGTATTTACGACGACGCTCCGCCGGAAGACTAAGACCGATTTTCACTGTGCGATTCCTGAGCGCCTAAAAAGCAGGCGCTCTGCCGTGAATTCAGGCAATTGCCCGGCTGCATCCCGGCTTTGTCGCACCGAACGCCTGCGCGCGTCCTGACTCTCATCCTGCGATACGAAACACTCTGGCGACAGGCACAGCCGGAGGAATCATGACCCAACTCGCCGCGATCACCGAGGCCGCCCAGCCACGTGCGCGGGGCCATGCCCGGGTGTCGGCGAAGCGGCGCGGCGAGATGAGCGTGATCGACGGACTCGCGATGTCCGGGTCGATGAAGGTGCTGTTTCCGCGCGCCCCCCGTGGGCTGGACGCGATGTTGATCAACACGGCAGGTGGCGTGACCGGGGGTGACCGGTTCGAGATCGAAGCGGACGTGGGCGAGGGGGCGGACATGACCCTGACCACGCAGGCCGCAGAACGCGCCTACGCGGTGCGCGGTGTCGACCCCGGGTCGGTCGAGACACGGTTGCGCGTCGCAAAGGGCGCGCGTCTCAACTGGTTGCCGCAAGAGACGATCCTGTACGATCGCGCGCGCTTCACCCGACGTCTGCGCGTCGACCTGGCGGGTGATGCCCGGTTCTTCATGGTCGAGCCGCTCATCATGGGGCGGGTGGCCATGGGCGAAGTCCTGCGCGACCTGTGGTTTCGCGACCGGGTCGAGATCACGCGAGAGGGGTGCAAGCTCTATCTCGATGCCCTGCGCATGACCGGTGACGTTGAGGCCCAGATGGCGCGCGCGGCGACCATGGGCGGTGCCCGGGTGATGGCCGCGCTGGTTTATGCCGGGCCCGAGGCCGAGGGATTTCTCGACCGCCTGCGCGCCCTTCTTCCCGAAACCGCGGGGGCGAGCCTTCTGGCCCCTGACCTGCTTGTTTCCCGGATCGTGGCCCCGGATAGTCTCGCGCTGCGGCGCGTTCTGGTCCCCGCGATCCGTCTTCTGAACCACGACGAAATCCCAAGACCATGGATGCTGTGACATGAACCTTTCCCCAAGAGAAAAAGACAAGCTGATGGTGGCCATGGCCGCCGTGGTCGCGCGCAAGCGGCTGGAGCGTGGCGTGAAGCTGAACCACCCCGAGGCGATCGCGCTGATCACCGACGCGGTGGTCGAAGGCGCGCGCGACGGGCGGTCGGTCGCCGAGATGATGCAGGCGGGGGCCGAGGTCATCACCCGGGAGCAATGCATGGAGGGCGTGCCCGAGATGATCCACGATGTTCAGGTCGAGGCGACCTTTCCCGACGGCACGAAGCTCGTCACCGTTCACAACCCCATTCGTTGAGGAGACACCAGATGTGCCATGACATGACGAAGCGTTTCGGAGCAGACCCGGCCCCAATGATTGTGGGGGGCAAGCCATGATCCCCGGAGAAATCATCGCAGCCCCCGGTGAGATCGTTTTGAACGCGGGGGCCGGGGTGGTGACGCTGCTGATCGCCAACACCGGCGACAGGCCGGTTCAGGTGGGCAGCCATTACCATTTCTACGAAGCCAACCCGGCGCTTGAGTTCGACCGGGAAGCGGCGCGCGGCCTTCGGCTCGACATCGCGCCGGGCACCGCCGTGCGGTTCGAGCCGGGGCAAAGCCGTGAGGTGAACCTGATCCCCTACGGCGGCACGCGCAAGGTCTATGGCTTCAACCAGAAAATCATGGGCGGGCTATGAGCCGGGTCGAGGATTTTCAAGGCGCGGTGTTTGGAGATCGGCGCAATGCGGAAGGGGTTTTGGTGGTGTGATGGCTGACATCGGGAAAGCGACAGACAGAGGTTTGCGCCCGGCCCGAGGGAGGGCGCTTGCGCCCGCCCTGGGGGCGGGTCGGGCGCAAACCGGATCGCGAGCGATCCGGTGCAAGCAAATCAATCGCGCGTTGTACAAGTTAAATCACTTTATGCGAGGCCATCGGTCGGCAATCCAATTGAACAGTTTCACGAGGAGTACTTTGAATACTTCCAGTGACGCGCGCGCGAGGAAATCGATTGGGTCCATGTCGTGTCGCCCTTCTTTTAATTCAAGGATCAATGCGTGTTGGCGACTCCTTTTGGTAAGCACAATTCGTATGAAGGAAAGGTTAAAATGTTGCTTTGTCGAAAATAGGGAAACGGTTTTTGTTCTTGCGCCTACTGCTGATCTATCAGTTGTTCCGGCTTTTCGAGTTCTGTTCAAGTATCTGAAAAATATATGGGAAAATATTCTCTGTGCCTGTGTTGGATCATCGGCGTGATCCAACTGAAATGAAATGACCGGAGTAACTGCACATGCCCGCAACGATTAAACGATCCGATTATGCCGCGATGTTTGGCCCGACCACGGGCGACCGCGTGCGGCTGGCCGACACCGACCTGATCATCGAGGTCGAGGCCGATCTGACCGCCGAGACCCATGGCTACGGCGAACAGGTGAAATTCGGGGGCGGCAAGGTGATCCGCGACGGGATGGGCCAGAGCCAGGCGAGCCGGGCTGAAGGCGCGGTCGATTGCGTCATCACCAACGCGCTGATCGTCGATCATACCGGCATCTACAAGGCCGATGTCGGGATCAGGAGCGGGCGCATCCACGCCATCGGCAAGGCCGGTAACCCGGACACGCAGGACGGTGTGACCATCGTCATCGGGCCGGGGACCGAGGTGATCGCGGGCGAGGGGCGCATTCTCACCGCAGGTGGTTTCGATAGCCACATCCATTTCATTTGCCCGCAACAGATCGAAGATGCCTTGCACTCCGGCCTGACCACCATGCTGGGTGGTGGCACGGGGCCTGCGCAGGGGTCCATGGCGACGACCTGCACCCCCGGTCCGTGGAACATCGGAAGGATGTTGCAGGCGGTCGACGGTCTGCCGATGAACATCGGGTTCGCCGGCAAGGGCAACGCGAGCCTCCCCGCAGCGCTGGAGGAACAGGTCATGGCCGGGGCTTGTAGTCTCAAGCTGCATGAAGACTGGGGCACCACGCCGGGGGCGATTGATTGCTGCCTGGGCGTGGCGGATGACCTGGACGTTCAGGTGATGATCCACACCGATACGCTCAATGAATCCGGGTTTGTCGAGCATACCATGGCCGCGATCAAGGGCCGGACCATCCACGCCTATCACACCGAGGGGGCCGGCGGGGGGCATGCGCCGGACATCATCCGGGTGTGCGGCGAGGAACACGTGATCCCGTCCTCGACCAATCCGACGCGGCCCTTCACCGTGAACACGTTGGAAGAGCATCTGGATATGCTGATGGTCTGTCACCACCTCGACAAATCCATTCCCGAGGACGTGGCCTTTGCCGAAAGCCGTATCCGGCGCGAAACCATCGCGGCCGAGGATATCCTGCATGACATGGGGGCGTTCTCGATCATCGGATCGGACAGCCAAGCCATGGGGCGCGTGGGTGAGGTGATTATCCGCACATGGCAGACCGCCGACAAGATGCGAAAGCAGCGCGGGCGGCTGTCCGAGGAAACCGGCGACAACGACAATTTCCGGGTGCGCCGCTATATCGCGAAATACACCATCAACCCGGCCATCGCGCATGGCACAAGCCATGAAATCGGGTCGATCGAGGTGGGCAAACGCGCCGATCTCGTCCTGTGGGATACCGCGACATTCGGGGTAAAGCCCGAAACGGTGATGATCGGCGGCATGATCGTGCTCGCCCAGATGGGCGATCCGAACGCCTCGATCCCGACGCCGCAGCCGGTGTATTCGCGGCCCATGTTCGGGGCGATGGGGCGGGCGGTCGAGAACTGCGCCGTGTCTTTTGTCAGCGCCTGCGCGCATGACAATTCCATCGCCAAGACGCTTGGCCTGATGAAGAACACCTTGGGGGTGCGTAACACGCGCGGGATCGGGAAGAAGGATCTCATGCTGAACGACGCGACCCCCACGATCGAGGTCGATCCCGAAACCTACGACGTGCGCGCGGATGGCGAGCTTTTGACCTGTGAACCGGCAAGCGAGCTTCCCATGGCGCAACGGTATTTCCTGTTCTGAGGACGGATCATGACACAAACCACCGCTCTGCCCACCGCCCAAACCACCGCGCACGAGCATCACCCGGATGCCACCGTGACGCTCACCTACGACGACCGGTTCCTGCGGCGAAAGGTGTTGACCACGGACCGGGGCGAGCGGTTCTTGGTGGATCTTGCCCAGACCATGAGCGTGAACGCGGGCGATGCCTTTGTTCTGGATGACGGGCGGCGGGTCGGGGTGCGGCCCGCGCCCGAGTCCTTGATCGAGGTGACGGGCGACCACCTCGTGCGGCTGGCATGGCACATCGGCAATCGCCACACGCCCTGCCAGATTGAGGACACCCGGCTGTTGATCCAGCACGATCACGTGATGGCCGACATGCTGTCGCGTCTCGGGGCCACGACCCGCGCGGTGACGGAACCCTTCACGCCCGAAGGCGGGGCCTATGGCCATGGCCGCACCCACGGGCATGACCACGGCCATGTGCACGAAAGCCTCCATGACGCGGAGCATGACCATGCGCACTGATGCCATTCTGACGCTGTCGCAATGGGTTTCACCGGCGTTTCCGGTGGGGGCGTTTACCTATTCCCACGGGCTCGAGGCGGCGTTCGAGGCCGGGTGGGTCACCGATGCCCGGAGCCTGAAGGAATGGCTTGTGGACCTGTTGACGCTCGGGTCGGTCAATGCGGATGCGCATTTCCTCGCCGCCGCCGCGTTGCACAAGGGCAAGCCGGGCGAGGTGGACGACATGGCGCGCGCCTTTGCCCCGTGCCATGAGCGGCTTGTGGAAGCCTGCGCACAGGGGCAGGCGTTTTGTGACACCGTCTCGGCGGTCTGGGCCAAGGATCTTGATGGGCTGACCTATCCGGTCGCGCTGGGCCATGCGGTGCGGGTGGAGGGATTGCCCGTGGGTCTTGCCCTGACGCTCTATCTTCAGGCCTTCGTGACCAATCTTGTCGCCAATGCGCAGCGGTTGGGCCCGATCGGGCAAACCGAGGCGCAAAGGGTGATCCGGGACATGACCCCGGTGATCGAGGAAACCGCGCGCGAAGCGGCGGATGGCGATCTGACCCATGTCGCCTCGACCGCGTTCCTGTCGGATATCGCCGCGATGAAACACGAAACGCAATACGCCCGGATTTTCCGGTCGTGAAGGAGAGGTGAAGATGACCACGAATGGACCGTTGCGCATAGGGGTGGGTGGCCCGGTGGGGGCCGGCAAGACGACGCTGACCGCCGCGCTTGCCAAGGCGTTGAAGGATCGCTGTTCGATGGCCGTGATCACCAACGACATCTACACCCGTGAAGATGCCGAGGCGCTGATGCGGATGCAGATCCTGCCAGCCGACCGGGTCAAGGGCGTCGAGACGGGCGGCTGCCCCCATACCGCGATCCGCGAGGATGCGAGCATCAATCTTGCCGCCGTGGCGGAATTGACCGGGGCGCACCCGGACCTCGACCTGATCCTGATCGAAAGCGGCGGTGACAATCTCTCGGCGACCTTCAGCCCGGAACTGGCCGATATCACGCTCTATGTCATCGACGTGGCGGCGGGCGAAGAAATCCCGCGCAAGGGCGGGCCCGCGATCACGCGCAGCGATCTTCTGATCATCAACAAGCGTGACCTGGCCCCCTATGTTGGCGCGAGTCTTGAGGTCATGGCGCGCGATGCGGCACGGATGCGCGGCGATAAACCCTTTGTTTTCTCTGCGCTGCGGCATGGCGAAGGGGTGCAGGAGATCATTCAGCATATTGAAAACATTGGCGGATTGAAGCTCGCCCCCGCAAGGGATGCAAATGCTGCATAGCCGCGCTGCAGCATTGTCTGTTCTCATCCGGGACAGCATGTCTTACCCATAGAGCCAAGGGGGGAAACGCAGACACAACTTTCTGAGGGTTTCCAAATGGCTCATACCGCTACAAACACAGACTTCGCCGCGTCGCACCCGGTCTTTGCCCGTATGCTCGACGCGCT
Source organism: Maritimibacter sp. (assembly GCA_011389895.1). Taxonomy (GTDB): domain Bacteria; phylum Pseudomonadota; class Alphaproteobacteria; order Rhodobacterales; family Rhodobacteraceae; genus Maritimibacter. Next base: position 38,962 of record JAABTN010000013.1, read on the forward strand.
CAAGAATTTCGGCACCGCCTATATCGAGGCGCGCTCCCGGCAAGGTCAAATCGCCGCATATCAGGCGATGAGCGACGCCGAGTTGGCAGAACGCGGGATCGAACGCGACAACATCGTGCGACACGTTTTCGCGGACACCTACTACCTGTAACGCTCCACGATCGACGCGTGTGAAAGGCCGGGCGCACTGCCCGGCTTTTTCGTGTTCTTCGGGGTCCGTCTTTGCCCCTCTCCGCGCATTTCGAGACGCCGGGGCGCATGAAACGCTGCGTGTGATCCCGAGTTCAACGCGGCGGGAGCAAATAAAAACAATTATTATCAGCGCTTTGCAACCCACCCTATCCTTTGGGGTGGGGCTACTTTCTGTCGACACCCCTCATGACCCCGGCACACTATCCGTTTCGGCCCTCGTCCGGATCGGTCTCGCGCGTACCTTTCCTGCATCGCCACAGGAGAGGTAGACATGACACTTGAAACGCTGAAATCCGGGGTCCGCACCGCGACGCTTGGCCTGATGGGCGCAACGGCGCTTGGAAGCACCGCGATCGCGCAGGACTATGAAGTCGCTTATTTGTCGGCAAGCTCGGCCAACACCTGGCTGTCGCGCTCGTTCGAAGAGATGACGGTGGTCGCCGAAGCCAATGGCATCGAGATCACCGAATTCGATGGCCAATTCGACCCGGCCGCCCAGACCGCCCAGTTGCAGGATGTGATCGCTTCGGGCCGCTATGACGGGATGATCGTCGTGGCCATCAACGGACCCGGCGTGGTGCCCGACATCGAAGCCGCCCTGAGCGAAGGGATCGAGGTTGTCGTTCTGAACCAGGTTCTGGGCACCGATCTGACCACCTCCGATCCGCAGGTCGAGGGCATCTCGGCCTCGGTCATGGTGGCACCCTACATGTCCGGCACGCGGCTGGGTGGTCTGGCCGTGGATGCCTGCGCGGGGATCGACCCCTGCGAGGTCGTCTATCTTTACGGGATTAAGGGCATTCCGCTCGACACCGCGATTCGCGAAGGGTTCGATGAGGCCACCAAGGACAGCCCGAATATCACCGTGGTTGCCGAGGGCGAAGGCAAATACCTTGGTCCCGATGGCGGCATCGCGGCCACGCAGGACATCTTGCAGGTCAATGACGGGTTTGATGTGATGGTCGGCCCGGATCAGGCGATCCAGGGGGCCGAGATTGTGCTTGATGAAGAGGGGCTGCTCGATGGAGTGAAGCTCATCGGGTTCGGCGGATCGTCCCCCGCCTTCGCGGGGATCAAATCGGGCGCGTGGTTCGGCACCGTCATGGGGGCCCCGGCGGACGAGGGGCGCCTCGCGATGGAGGCCATGGTCGATGCGTTGAAGAACGGCACCGACCGGGGCGGGATCGACCCGCTGACCACCATGCCGGCCAATGGCAAGGTGACGGCGGACAACATCGAGCAGTTCTCGGCCCAGTGGGACGGCTGAGGCTTGGCCTCTGACGCCGAAACCCTGCTGACCCTTTCGGGGGTTGGCAAATCCTTTGGCGGCACCGTCGCGCTGCAAGGGATCGACCTGGCCGTGCAAACCGGCCGGGTCCATGCCTTTGTCGGGGAAAATGGCGCAGGCAAATCCACCTTGGGCAAGCTCATCGTCGGGGTGCATGAACCCAGCGCCGGGGCCATAACGCTGGACAACACCCCGGTGCATTTCGCCAGCCCGGCGCAGGCGTTGGAGCGGGGATTGGTCGCGATTTCGCAGGAATTGTCCCTGATGCCGCAGCGAAGCGTGTTGGACAACATTGCGCTGGGGCGCGAGATGACGCGCGGACCATTTGTCGATGATCGGGCCACGCGCGCGCATGTGCAGGCTCTGATGGATCGCCACGACATGCAGATTGCCCTCGATGCCCGTGTCGGCGATTTGTCGGTGGTCGAGCGTCAGAAGGTCGAGATTCTGCGTGCGCTCGGGCGCGATGCACGGCTGATCGTTTTCGATGAACCAACCGCGCGCCTGCCATCAGATCAGGTCGCGCCGCTTCTCGCCCTCGTGCGGTCGCTGGCGGCGGCGGGCAAGGCGGTGATCTACGTGTCGCATTTCCTTGATGAAATCTTGGAGGTGTCCGATACCGTCACGATTTTGCGCAACGGTGAGCATATCCGCACCGGGCCAACGGCGCGGGAAACCCGCGAAACGCTTGTCGAAGGGGTGACGGGCCGGGTTCTGGGCGATCAGTATCCGGACATTGCGCCGCCTGACCGGGCGGCGGCCCCGGTGTTGTCGGTCACCGGGCTGGCGCGCAGGGGCGTGTTCTCGGACGTCTCCTTCGATATCCGCCCCGGCGAGGTTCTGGGGCTTGCCGGGCTGGTGGGATCGGGGCGGAGCGAGATTGCCCGCGCCATCCTCGGGGCCGATCCGGCGGAGGGTGACATCCGTTTGAACGGAGCGCTCGCCGGGGCCAGCATTGCCGACCGGCTGGCGGGCGGAATTGCGATGATCCCCGAAAGCCGCCGCGACGACGGGCTGATGATGGGGCGCCCGATCTTTGAGAACGTGGCGCTGCCGCACCTGCGCCAACTGTCGGGGGCACTGGGTCTGAACCGGCGGCAAGAACGCGATGAGGTCACACGGGCCTGCGCCGCGACGGAAATGAAATATGCCGCGCTCGACGATCCTGCCGAGGCCTTGTCGGGCGGCAACCAGCAAAAGATCCTCTTTGCGCGCGCCGCCATGGGCGACCCCGTGCTTTTGATCGCCGATGAGCCGACACGCGGTGTCGACGTGGGTGCCAAACAATCCATCTATAACCAGATCGCCACGCTTGCCGCCAGCGGCAAGGCCGTATTGCTCATCTCGTCCGAGATCGAGGAAATCATGGGCCTGTGCCACCGCGTGCTCGTCGTGTCACGCGGGCGAATCGTGGGCGAGCTTGCCGATACCGCCCTTACCGAAAATGCCCTGATGACAGCGGCCTTCAGCGGAACCTGATCCATGCAGACAGCCATCACCTTCGCCCGGACTTACGGCATCCTTGTCGTCACCCTGCTTTTGTTCTGCCTTCTCACGCTCACCACAGATGGCTTTTTGTCCGAGCGGAACATGCGCAACATCCTTGATCAGCAATCGGGCGTGTTGATCGCGGCGAGCTTCATGACCATGGCGATCATCGCGGGGAATTTCGACATCTCGGTCGGGGCCGTCTATGTCGCAACGCCGCTTGTCGCGCTGCTGGTCGAGAACGCCACCGGGTCGATCCCGCTGGCGCTCGTCGCCGGTTTGGCGGCGGGCGCGGTGATGGGGGGGATCAACGGGTTCGCGGTCACGCGGCTGAAGGTCAATTCCTTCATCGCCACGCTCGCAACCTCGTTCATGTTCTTCGGGGCTGGGTATCTTGTCTCTGACCGGTCGATCATGCGACCCGAAGGCGAAGGCTGGCGCGCGCTGGCTCGGACCCGGGTTTTCGAGCTTACGACAGCGACATGGATCGCCCTCATCGTGGTGATCCTTGCCGGTATTCTGCTGACCCGGACCCGCTTTGGCCGCAACGTTTATGCCACCGGGGCGAACCGGGAAGCGGCGCGTTTGGCGGGCGTGAACGTGGACCGGGTGCAGATGATCACCTTTGTCCTGCTCGCCGGGTCGGCGGCGCTGGCGGGCATTCTCGGGTCGTCGCGGGCGATCTCGGCCCAGCCCTCGGATGATTTCAGCTTCATCTTCGCCGTGCTGACCGCTGTGATCGTGGGCGGCACCTCTATCGCGGGCGGCTCCGGCGCAATCTGGCGCACCGTCACCGCCGTCTTTTTTCTCGCCTTCCTTTCGAACGGCTTCAACCTCCACCAGATCGACCCGATCTGGCAGCGGCTGATCGAGGGGTTCGTCATTCTCGTCGCGGTCAGCATCGACGCGGCCAGCCAGCGTCGAAGCGGCTGAACAACCAAGCAAGGAGAACACCATGATCCGTATCGGGGTCGATGTGGGCGGCACGAATACCGACGCCGTCGTGATGCGCGACAAGTCCTTTGTCGCCGGGGCGAAATCACCAACGTCGCCGGATGTGACAAGCGGCGCGCGCGCGGCGATCGACAAGGCCATCGCCCGGTCGGGGATCGATGTTGGGGTGGTCGATGCCGTGATGTTGGGAACCACGCATTTCGTCAACGCGCTGGTGCGGCGACGTGATCTTGCCTCGACCGGGATCATCCGGCTTTGCCTGCCGTCCGGGGCGTCGCTTAACCCCTTTGCGGCCTGGCCTGCTGACCTGGTCAAGGCGATCGGGGGCAAATTTCGGCTGGTTGACGGCGGCTACGAGATGGACGGGCGCGAAATCGCGCCGCTGGACCGGGCGCAGCTTCTTGCCGCGGTCGATGACCTGCGGGCCGCCGGGTGCACCGAGATCGCCATATCGGCGGTGTTCTCGACCGTGCGGGGCGACATGGAGATGGAAGCCGCCGATATCATCCGCGCGGCGCACCCGGACCTCCAGGTGACGGTGAGCCAGGAGATTGGGCGGATCGGGCTTCTTGAACGGGAAAACGCCGCCATCATTAACAGCGCGCTAAGGCCGCTTGCGGGACAGGTCGTGGCGGCCTTCAAGCGGATGAAGGAAGAGCTCGGGCTGACCTGCCCGGTCTATTTCACTCGCAATGACGGCACGCTGATCGACACCGAAGAGGTCGAGCGTCTTCCGGTTCTCACCTTTGCCTGCGGTCCGACGAATTCGATGCGCGGGGCGGCGTTCCTGTCCGGGCTGGCCCATGCGCTGGTCGTCGATATCGGCGGCACGACGGCGGATGTGGGCGAGGTGCGGGATGGCTTCCCCCGGCTTGCAGGCACCTCGGTCACGGTGGCCGATGTGCAGACGAATTTCTCCATGCCGGATGTGATTAGTCTTGGGTTGGGGGGCGGATCCTTGGTGAACCGCGAAACCGGGCGGATCGGGCCGGATTCTGTTGGTCTCGACCTGCTGACACAGGGCGTGGTCTTTGGAGGCGATACGCTCACCGCGTCGGATGTGGCGGTTGCGTCGGGGCGTGCGCAGATGGGCACCCATCCCGCCCCGCCCCTGCCGGAGGTTGAGGCGCTGACTGCCGAGATCGACAGGATGCTTGCAGATGTCGTCGCCCGTTCGCGCACCAGTGCCGAGGAAATGCCGGTGTTGGCCGTGGGGGGTGGATCGGTCCTGATGGGCCCGGTGGTGGACGGGCTGACGGTGATCCGGCCCGAGCACCACGACCTTGCCAATGCCGTGGGTGCGGCGATTGCGCAGGTGTCGGGCGAGGTGTCGCGCATCGTGCAACTGACCGAGGGGCTGACCCGCGAGGCCGCGATTGCGCAGGTGACGCAGGATGCGTCTGACGCCGCCGTTGCGCGCGGTGCGGACCCCGCGACACTGACCACGTTGTCGGTGGCCGATGTGCCGCTGGCCTATCTGCCCGGAAACAATCTCGCCATCAGTGTTAACGTTGTTGGCGATCTCAACCTGGAGGCAAAAGGATGACCGCTGATAAGACCCCCGTGATGAATGTCGACAAGGCCGCACTGCGCCGGATCGCCCGGGGCGGGGCGGTGTTGGGATCGGGCGGCGGCGGCGACCCCTACATCGGGCGGCTCATGGCCGAACAGGAGCTGGGCGATGACGGGTCGGTGCCCGTGGTGTCTTTAGACGATCTGCCCGATGATGCGCTGATCCTGCCGATCGCGATGATGGGCGCGCCGCATGTCATGCTGGAACGGTTCCCGTCGGGCAACGAGATTCCGGCGTTGGTCGCCACGATGGAGAAGCTCATGGGGCGCCGCGTGTCGGCGATCCTGTGCATCGAGGCGGGCGGGCTGAATTCCGTCATCCCGTTCATCGCGGCGGCACAGATGGGGTTGCCGATCATCGACGGCGACGCCATGGGCCGGGCGTTTCCCGAGCTTCAGATGGTGACCTTTACCCTCGCCGGTCTGGGGGCGACCCCGATGGCGATGTATGATGACAAGGGTAACGGGGCCACCTTTGACACGGTGTCGAACCAATGGACCGAACGGCTCGCCCGCGCGCTTACGATCGAGATGGGTGGGGCGGCGATGGTCGGGCTGTACCCGGTGACGGCGGCGCAATGCCGCCCCTGCCTGATCCGGGGAAGCCTTAGTCTTGCCCACCGGATCGGGGACCTGATCGAAACCTATGGCGGGCAGGCAACCGAAACGCTTGCCACGTCGCTTGGCGGAACGATGTTGTTTCATGGCCGGGTGCGCGATGTCGATCGGCGCCTCGAGGGGGCCTTTGCCAAGGGGAGCGTGCGGGTCGAAGGGCAGGGGGATTTCCGGGGGCGGACCGTGACGCTCGGGTTCCAGAACGAATTCCTCTCGGCAGAGGAAGACGGGCGCATGCTGGCAACCACCCCGGACCTGATCACGCTGGTCGATGCCAACACCGGTGCGCCGGTGCCGACGGATACGGTCAAGTATGGTTTGTCGGTCAAGGTGCTGGGCCTGCCGTGCGATCCGATCTGGCGGTCGGACGAAGGACTGGCGCTGGTTGGCCCGCGTTACTTCGGGATCGACGTGGATTACACGCCGTTGGACGTCGCCTGACCGATCCAGCCAAGCCTGCGCGCGGCAAGGATCGCATCGCGCCTGCGACCTACACCGAGCTTTGCGTAGATGCTCTTGAGGTGGAATTTTACCGTCGCCTCGCTGACCCCGCGCATTCGGGCCAGCGCCTTGTTCGATGTGGAATCGGGCAACAGGCACAGCACGGCGTATTCGGCGCGGGTCAATTCGGGCGGGACCGGGTCCACCCGTTCGCGTGCCGCCAACGGCCCGAGATAGGCATCGCGGATGTGGCGCGCGCGGTCGACGAACCGGCGACGGATGCGACATTCGGCACAAAAGGTTTCAAAGGTCTGCTGCGCGGTCGAGAAGAGATAAGTCCAGCCCTGCGCCTCGATCTGCTCGAACGTGGGTAGAAGGTGATGCGCGGCCTCGTCGAACCGCCCGGCCTGCAACGCCTGCTCCCCGCACAAAAGCGCCTGTGTCGCCTGCAATCGGGCGAGCCGAAGCGGGACGTCCCCCGCCGCGTCGCCCCAGTTCACCTGCATCGAGGTGAGGTTCGGCATCACCAGGACCATGTGCCGCTCTGCCAACCCGAGAGCGGCCATGCCGTGTTGTGTCCCGCGTGGGACGCGGTAGAAAAATTCGTCCCGCAAAAGCTGCATCGCGGGCAAAACGTCGGTCATACCCCGCACCCGCAACAGCGTTTCAAGCGCCGCGTGACGTTCCAGAACGGCGTCGTCATGGCTGGCCAGCGCGACCCGGAACCTGAGCGTTGCGAGAACCAGCAATGTCTCGGGCCAGAATTCGCCGTGGACCAGCGCATCCTGCATCGGGTCAAGCGCTGCGGCTTCGGGCAGGCGACCGGTTGCCTCGGCCACGATCCACCAGCGCACCAATGTGACCATCGCCATTTCGCAGATCGGCGCGCCTGCAGCGTTGAAACACCGCCCGGCTGCGTCAACCGCACGGTGCGCCGCCACAAGATCACCGGCGCTGATGTTCAGGAAACCGAGGTGCAGGTGGATGAAGCCTTCGAGGTAATCCGACCCGCAGGCGCGGTAGCTGTCGATCGCAAGCTGACCGAACTCGACCCCCGCACTCAGGTCGAGCCGCCGGAAGGCGATCATCAAAAGCATGTTGTAGACCGCGCCGTGGCACACGTGATCGTCGGGATCGAACAGCGATATCGTGTCGACATAGGCCCACATCGCCTCCGGGCTAAGAGTCGTATCGTGCCCCATGTGGCCAAGCATCTCGATGATGATAAGCGGTGCGCTTTCCTCGGAGAGTCGGTCTTGTTGCTTCAAGAGCGGCACATCGGGGTCGAGCCCGCGGGCGGCGACGAGGTTGTGAAAACGTTTCATCGCCTGTCGAAAACGCCCGGTCTTGTAGTCGATGAGGATCTTCACAAGCGTCGCGTCAAGGCCGGTGTCGGGCGTGTCGAACGCCCCCGCGTAGGCGGCAAGGGGCATCTTCAGCGCGGATCGAAAGCTGATCCCTGTCTCTGTCGATCCCCCGTCCAAATGTAGCACCCCGGCTCTCGTCACGTTGCCGACAGTCTAGGCCCCGCCCCCGGTTCCGGCAAGGCTGTGCACCGGACCGCCACAAGGCCCGCAGATGGCCCCCGGACGACCGGCCAGGGAAAAATTGGTTTGTCAAAAACTTCCCACGCGCTAAGTTTTCCTTGGCGCGCCACCAACGGCGGTCAGAAGGGGCAGATGCAGATGAGCGGGCACAAGATCCGAACCATGGAAGACTTCGCGCAGGCCAGCGGCATTTCCCGCCCCACGGTGTCGAAGTATTTCAACGACCCAGACAGCGTGCGCAAATCGACCCGTGCGCGGATCGAAGAGGCGTTGGAAACCTACGACTATCGTCCCAACATCTACGCGATGAACCAGAACCGGCGATTGACCAAGAATATCGGGATCGTCGTGCCATACCTTGCCGATCCGTTCTTTGCCGAGATCGCCCGCATGATCGAGAATCACGTGATCGCTGCCGGGTTCCGCCCGATCCTGTTGTCGTCGCATGGCAGCACGCAGCAGGAAATCGAGAACATCGACAGCCTGCGCACGATCCGTCCGGCGGGCGTCTTGATGGCCCCGCTTGGGCGCACGTCCGACCGGGGCGCGCTTGAATCCTTTTGCGCCGAAGTGCCGACCATCCTGTTCGACAGCTACATCAGCGATCTGGGGGATGCCTTCGTCGGGCATGACAACGAGGTGTCGACCGAGCTGATTTGTGACTACCTGTGCCGGTCGGGAGAGCCGCCCGCGTTTTTCGAGATGCGCACCCCGACCAACCCGAACGCCTACCGGCGGCGCAACACTTATCTGGCGACGATGGAGAAGCTGGGCAACGATCCGCATTTGATTCAAGTCGAGGGCGAGGATTGGGAATTCGAGCGTATCGGCATGGAGGGCGGCATCAAGGTGATCTCGGAGAACGGGCTTCCGTCCAACACGATCCTGTGCTCGAACGACCGGCTGGCCATCGGTTTGCTCGCCGCTGCCTATCAAAAAGGGCTGCGCGTCGGGCATGGTCCGGGCTGTGCGCTGAGAATCGCGGGGCATGACAATCACCCGTGGTCGCAGTTTGCCTGCCCCCCGCTCACCACCGTCAGCCAGAATTATTCCGCGATCGCCGAGCGTGCGGTCGAGTTGATGATGGATGAGATCGTTTCGGGGCAACGTCCTGACAAACGGGAAGAAATCTTCTTTGAAGGCAAGCTGGTCATGCGCGAATCCGCGTGAATCCAGCTGGCCCGCAGAAATCAAAAACTTATCGGGCGTAAAATTATTGGTTGACGGATGCAGTAACACCCCCTTACCCATGATGTAGACATCCGAGAACCAAGGGAGGAGATAGGATGAAACTCAAGAACGCACTCGTTGCGGTCTCTGCACTCGTGTCCGTGGGGGCGACAGCCGCCTACGCCGAGACGCTGACCATTGCCACCGTGAACAACGGTGACATGATCCGCATGCAGGGTCTCACCGACGATTTCACCGCCAAGACCGGCCACGAGGTCGAATGGGTCACCCTGGAAGAAAATGTGCTGCGCCAACGTGTGACGCAGGACATCGCCACCAAGGGCGGTCAATTCGACATCATGACGATTGGCATGTACGAGGCTCCGATCTGGGCCGCCAATGATTGGCTCGTCGCGCTTGACGATCTGTCAGAAGACTATGACGTGGACGACATCCTGCCCGCGATGCGCGATGGCCTGTCGTATGACGGCACGCTCTTTGCCGCGCCGTTCTATGGCGAAAGCTCGATGATCATGTATCGGACCGATCTCATGGAAGAGGCCGGGCTTGAGATGCCCGAAGCCCCGACTTGGGATTTCGTGAAGGACGCTGCCATCGCGATGACCGACCGGGAGAACGAGATCTACGGTGCCTGCTTGCGTGGCAAGGCGGGGTGGGGCGAGAACATGGCCTTTCTCACCGCGATGTCAAACTCGTTCGGCGCACGGTGGTTCGACGAGGAGTGGAACGCGCAATTCGACAGCGATGCGTGGAACCAAACCTTGACCTTCTATCTCGACCTGATGGAACAGGCGGGCCCTCCGGGTGCCTCGACCAACGGGTTCAACGAGAACCTCGCGCTGTTCCAACAGGGCAAATGCGGCATGTGGATCGACGCCACGGTGGCGGCGTCCTTCGTGACCAACCCCGAGGATTCGACCGTGGCTGACAGTGTCGGCTTCGCGCTCGCCCCCGATGCGGGCATGGGTCCGCGCGGCAACTGGCTCTGGGCATGGGCGCTTGCCATCCCGGCTGGCACCGAGAAAGAGGCGGCGGCGAAAGAGTTCATCGAATGGTCGACCTCGAAAGACTATATCGAGCTTGTGGCGGAGAACGAAGGCTGGGCCAACGTCCCGCCGGGTGCGCGCACCTCGCTTTACGAGAACCCGAACTACGCCGACATTCCGTTTGCGCAGATGACGCTGGAGTCGATCAATTCGGCTGACCCGCTGAACCCGACCGTGGACCCGGTCCCCTACCAGGGCGTGCAGTTTGTCGCGATCCCGGAGTTTGCGGGGATCGCCACGCAGGTGGGTCAGGAATTCTCGGCCGCCCTTGCCGGTCAGCAATCCGCCGAAGACGCGCTTGCCAAGGCACAGGTGCTGACCACGGAAGAGATGGAAGCCGCAGGCTACTGATCATTCTCCCTCGGACGAGGGCGGCACGCATCGTCGCCCTCGTCCAATAACCCGTCCACGAAGCTGTCACTGTCCTGCCGCGCAGATACCGCGTGCCTGAAGGAGGGGAAGACATGGCGACCCAGCATTCCCGATCTGCTGCCCGGATCATGATGGCCCCCGCGGTTATTCTGCTTCTCGGTTGGATGCTCATCCCGCTTACCATGACCGTGGTGTTCTCATTCAAGAAATACCTGCCGATGCGCGGGGGCGATCTTGGATGGGTCGGGTTCGAGAACTACGCCCGCTTCGTTACCTCATCGTCATTCTGGCCCGCCGTCGCCACGACGCTCATCGTCGTTGGCGGCGTGTTGCTTATCACCGTGATCTTGGGTGTATTGCTCGCCCTGCTTCTGGATCAGCCGATGTGGGGGCAGGGGATTGTTCGCCTGCTTGTCATCTCGCCCTTTTTCGTGATGCCCACCGTTTCCGCCTTGGTCTGGAAGAACATGTTCATGGACCCGGTGAACGGTATCTTTGCCCACTTATGGAAATTCTTCGGGGCTCAGCCGATCGAATGGCTGTCGAATGCCTCGGTCACCTCGATCGTGATGATCGTGAGCTGGCAGTGGTTGCCCTTCGCGACGCTCATCCTGCTGACCGCGATCCAGTCTCTCGATAGCGAACAGCTTGAAGCCGCCGAAATGGACGGGGCAAAGGCGGTGTCGCGTTTCGGCTACATCATCCTGCCGCACCTCGCCCGTGCGATCACCATCGTGGTCCTGATCCAGACGATCTTCCTGCTGTCGATCTTTGCCGAGATCTTCGTGACCACGCAGGGGTCATTCGGCACCCGCACGCTCACCTACCTGATCTATCAACGGGTGCTTGAGAGCCAGAACGTCGGTCTCGGGTCCGCAGGCGGTGTCTATGCCATCATCCTCGCCAATATCGTTGCCCTCTTCCTGATGCGCATCGTTGGCAAGAATCTCGACACCTGAGGGGGGAAGATCATGGGACGTTCCGTCACGACACAACGCAAGGCGTTCAACACGCTCTTCGCATGGGGCATCGGGCTTTTGATCTTCTTCCCGATCCTCTGGACCATCCTCACCAGCTTCAAGACCGAGGCCACGGCGATTGCCGATCCCCCGGTGATCTTTTTCTTCGACTGGACCGTTGAGAACTATGTGGTGGTGCAGGAGCGCTCGAATTATCTCAGGTTCCTGTGGAATTCCGTGATCATCGCGGGGGGGTCGACCGTGCTCGGGATCATCATCGCGGTGCCCGCGGCGTGGTCCATGGCTTTTGTTCCGTCGCGCCGGACCAAGGACATCCTGCTTTGGATGCTGTCGACCAAGATGCTGCCTGCCGTCGGCGTTCTCTATCCGATCTACCTGATTTTCATCAAGCTGGGCATTCTCGACACCCGCATCGGGCTGGTCGTGGTGATGATGTTCATCAACCTGCCGATCATCGTCTGGATGCTCTACACTTATTTCCGCGAAATTCCCGGCGAGATCCTTGAAGCGGCGCGGATGGACGGGGCGTCCTTGCGGGCCGAGATCATTCACGTGCTCACGCCCATGGCGATCCCCGGCATCGCCTCGACCGTCCTTTTGAATTTTATCCTCGCCTGGAACGAAGCGTTCTGGACGCTCAACCTGACGGCGGCCAAGGCCGCGCCTCTGACCGCCTTCATAGCAAGCTATTCGTCCCCCGAGGGATTGTTCTACGCCAAGCTTTCGGCGGCTTCCGTCATGGCCATCGCGCCAATTCTCGTCATGGGCTGGTTCAGCCAGAAACAACTTGTCCGGGGCCTGACCTTCGGCGCTGTCAAATAGGGGAAACCATGGGACGTATCACACTCGACCAGGTGTCCAAGTCGTTCGGTGAGGTGGAGGTCATTCCGCCGCTGGACCTGACAATCGACGACGGGGAATTCGTCGTCTTCGTCGGCCCCTCGGGCTGCGGGAAATCCACGCTGCTGCGTCTGATCGCGGGGCTTGAGGATGTCTCTTCCGGCGAAATCCGGATTGACCGGGAACCGGCAACGCATCTGCCACCGTCAAAGCGCGGTCTGGCCATGGTGTTTCAATCTTACGCGCTCTACCCGCACATGTCGGTGCGCAAGAACATCGCCTTTCCGATGAAGATGGCCGGCGTGCCCGAGGACGAACAAGCGCGCAAGATCGCCGATGCGGCAACGGCGCTGAACCTCACCGACTATCTTGACCGGCGCCCCGGCCAGCTTTCGGGCGGTCAGCGGCAGCGCGTGGCAATCGGTCGGGCCATCGTGCGCGAACCGGCGGCCTTCCTGTTCGATGAACCGCTGTCCAACCTTGATGCCGCCCTGCGGGTCGGGATGCGGCTGGAAATCTCGGAACTGCACAAGCGGCTTGCAACGACGATGATCTATGTCACCCACGATCAGGTCGAAGCCATGACCATGGCCGACAAGATCGTGGTGCTGCGCGACGGGTTGATCGAGCAGGTCGGATCGCCGCTCGATCTTTACCGGGCCCCGCGCAACCTTTTCGTCGCCGGGTTCATAGGCTCACCACGCATGAATTTTGTCACCGGCGCCGGGGACCGGATGGGGGGTGCGCCGACCATCGGCGTGCGCCCGGAACACATCATGGCGTCGAAAGAAAGCGGCCCGTGGAAGGGCACGGTTGGTGTATCCGAGCATCTTGGTTCGGACACCTTCCTGCACGTCCATGATACCGGGTTGGCCGAGACGCTTACCGTGCGCGTCGGGGGGGAGTTCGACGCCCGCCATGGCGACACCGTTTTCCTCACGCCGGATGACGAGAAGATCCACCGTTTCGATGCAGACGGATCGCGGATCGCATGACCAGACTTGCTGGAAAGTCAGCGCTTATCACCGGGTCTGCCCGGGGGATCGGGCGCGCATTCGCCGAAGCCTATATCGCCGAAGGGGCGACGGTCGCGATTGCCGACATGAACCTTGAGGCCGCACAAGCCACGGCCGGGGCGCTTGGGGACGCGGCCTTTGCGATCGGCATGGATGTGACCGACCGCACCGCGGTCGAGGCCGGGGTCAATGCCGTGGTGGAAAAGGTCGGCAAGCTTGACATCGTGGTCAACAATGCCGCGCTGTTTTCGGCCGCGCCGACCGTTGAGATCGACCCGGACGACATGAATAAATTGTTCAACGTCAACGTGTTCGGCACGCTCTACACGCTTCAGGCCGGGGCGAGACAGATGATCGCGCAAGGCCATGGGGGCAAGATCATCAACATGGCGTCACAGGCCGGGCGGCGCGGTGAACCGCTTGTCGCGGTCTACTGTGCGACCAAGGCCGCGGTCATATCGCTTACCCAATCGACCGGTCTCGACCTGATCAAGCACGGGATCAACGTGAATGCCATCGCACCAGGCGTGGTGGATGGCGAACACTGGGACGGTGTGGATGCCTTTTTCGCAAAATATGAAGGCAAAGCGCCGGGGCAGAAGAAAAAGGAAGTCGGTGACGCCGTGCCATTTGGCCGTATGGGAACCGCCTCGGACCTCACAGGAATGGCCGTGTTCCTCGCGACACCGGAGGCCGACTACATCGTTTCGCAATGCTACAACGTGGATGGTGGCCAATGGATGAGCTGACCTCCAGCGTGAAGCTGTCGAACGCCACGCTTGGTGATCTGCCAAGCCTCGTCTCGGTCCCGACCTATGATCGTGCGGCGCTGACACCGGGTATCGTTCACATCGGGCTGGGCAATTTCCACCGGGCGCATCAGGCGTGGTATCTTCACCGGCTCATGCAGGCGGGGTGGGCGCAGGATTGGGCGATCATCGGCGCGGGCGTGCGCAGCTTTGACACGGCGCAACGCGAAAAGCTTGTCGCACAGGATCACCTGACCACCCTGATCGAACTATCCCCCGACGCGACCCGGGCCGAGGTGATCGGCGCGATGATCGGATACGTGCCGATTGAAGAAGGCAACGGGCCCCTGATTTCCCAGATGGCGGACCCGGCCATCCGGATCGTGGCCCTGACCGTGACCGAGGGCGGCTATTACATCGACCCGGTGACCAACCGGCTCGACACCCGTCACCCCGACATTCAACACGATGCAGCGCATCCGGGCACGCCGCACACGGCCTTCGGGGCGATGGTGGCGGCGTTGAAGATACGCCGGGACCGGGGGCTTGGGGCTTTCACCGGGCAAAGCTGCGACAATCTTCAGGGCAATGGCGCGATCCTGCGCGACACCGTGGTGACGCTCGCCCGGCTTTCTGACCCGGCGCTTGCAGATTGGATCGACGCGCAGGCGACCTTTCCCAATTCCATGGTCGATTGCATCGTGCCCGCCACAGGCGCGACGGAAATCGCGCTTGCGCGCGATCTTGGCGTCGATGACGCGGTGCCGGTGACACATGAGAACTTCCGTCAATGGGTGATCGAGGATGACTTTTGCGCCGGGCGCCCCGATTGGGACCGTGTCGGGGCAACATTTACCGATGATGTCCACAGTTTTGAGGCCATGAAGATCCGTATTCTTAACGGCGGGCATCAGGTGGTTTCCAACCCCGGCGAGGTGCTGGGTGTCGCAACCATCGCGGGCTGCATGGAGCATCCGCTTATCGGCCCGCTGTTTCGCAAGGTGGCGCTGGAAGAGATCGCGCCGCATGTCGAGGCCGTGCCGGGGTGGACGCCCGAGGCCTATGTCGCGCTGATCGAGGCGCGCTTTTCCAACCCCAAGATCGAAGACACGGTGCGCCGCGTCGCCTTTGACGGATCAAGCCGTCACACCGGCTTCATCCTGCCCGTGATCCGCGATGCATTGGCCGCAGGCGGGGCCATCGACGGGCTGGTGTTGAGCCAGGCGATCTGGGCACGCATGTGCGCGGGCACGCGCGCGGATGGCAGCACCATCGCCCCGAACGATCCGATCTGGGACAGCCTGAACAGCGCGGCAAAGGCGGCGAAAAGCGACCCTGCCGCATGGCTCGCCCAACGAAACCTCTATGGCGATCTTGGCGACAACGCGACCTTTGCGGCCCGCTTCGATCACTGGTTGCGCAAGGTCTGGGGCGACGGGGTCGAGGCCGCGATCACCGCCTACCTTGAGGCCTGATCCCGGCAGGGTGCCCAGGTCGCGACGTGTATGAGGCATACGTCATTCGTGCTATGATGGGCGGAATGTCGCAAGGGGAGCAATGTCGCAGGGGGAACACAGCATGGCGTCAGGCAACATCCAAATCCTTGTCGGGACGACAAAAGGTGCCTTTCTCATTTCCGACGACGGGGATCGACGCGGCTGGCGCGTGACCGGCCCGTTTTGCGAAGGCTGGCCGATCAACCATGTGGTGGGTGACCCGGAAAGCGGTGCGCTTTGGGCCGGTGGTGGCGACGATTTTCATGGTGCGGGCATCTGGCGCTCGGACAACGGGGGGGAAAGCTGGACCCTCGCGCGGCTTACCAAGGGCATGATGGACGACTGGGCCGCCAATGATCCTGAATTTGCCGAGATGGTCGGCTGGACCGAGGCGCCTCTGCCTTTTGGCGACGCCTTTTCGCAGGTCTGGTCGCTTTGCCATGCGCACGGCACGCTTTATGCCGGGACAAAGCCCGCCGGCCTGTTGCAAAGCCGCGATGACGGCGTGACGTGGGACATGGTCGACGGGTTGACCAATCACCCCTCAGCCGAAAGCTGGACCCCCGGCGGTGCCGGTCTTGTCCTGCACACGATCGTGGCCGACCCGGGCAATCCCGGCAAGCTCTGGGTCGCCATCTCTGCCGCAGGCGTCTTTGCCACCGAGGATGGGGGCAAGACATGGGATCGCCGAAATCGCCTGTCAAACGCCGAGGCACAGCCTGATCATGGCCACCCCGCGGGGCCGCAGGGCGGCGAAACCGGCCATTGCGTGCACAACATGACCCGCGCGCCCGGGGAGGAAGACGTGGTTTACCAGCAAAACCACCACGGCGTCTGGCGCTCGGCGGATGGCGGGCGCAGTTGGGATGATATCACCGAAGGCCTGCCCTCGACCTTCGGGTTTCCGATCCGGGTGCATCCACGAGATCCGAACACGATCTGGACCCTGCCGCTGAACGGCGACATGGCGGGCCGGTTCCCGCCCGAGGCCGCCGCAGCGGTCTGGCGGTCGCGCGATGGGGGGCAAAGCTGGCAAGACCTGCGCACCGGATTGCCCCAGACGGCGTGTTATTTCACGGTGTTGCGACAGGCCATGGGGGGCGATACGCGCGACCCTGCGGGGCTCTATTTCGGCACCAACAGTGGATCGGTGTTCTCAAGCACGGACGAAGGTGACACGTGGGACGAGATTGCCCGCCACCTTCCAACCATCCTCGCCGTCGAGGTGCTCGACCCCGCCGGTCAAAAAGCGGCACCTGCGACCTGACAGGCCGCGCGACGCCGGGCTTTGGCGATGGCCGGATGGCCGCTTATTGGTAGGCGAGCAGGTCACTGAACCCTGGGGCTGCGTCGCAGGATTTCGACGTTCGGATCGCGACATAAGAAAAGCCGGTGTCTTCGCGTCTATGCACCAAGAGGACAAGACCGCTTGTATAGAGATATCGGGCCAGTTCCATGACCGAAAAGGCCGCGCGTTGGGAGCTGTGGCCATAGGCATAGCTATCCCGCGGCCCTGCGGTCTCGACGAAGGCGAGAAGCTTGCGTTCTTCATGGTTCAATCTACGCGAAAGGGGTCGCATACTGCTGCCGCCTGTTTATTCTGTCTGGTGGGCCCGGCGCCAAGGCCACGCTCATGCAAGTGATGTGCGTGTGGTCCCGCATGTTGGCTGACACGCCATGTCTCCCAATTTCGCGCGCTGCCGTGAAACAGCACGCGCCGCCTACACGCGCCCTGCATCGCGGCGACGGTCAGAAAAGTCCCGACCGAAGCAAAATATTGGGGCGATTGCCTCGGCCGGGGAGTGAAACGACCCGATTCCGCATATCACAGAGCATGATGAGGGCGCGAAATCAGCCATCCAACGGAGAAGTAGACGAACCTCTCAAAGGCACTTTTTGCTGAATTGGCAAACAGCTGCAATAAATCGAAAGTTTTTTGAGAGTTCTTTCGTTTCCGACCCAGTGAGAGGGTGATTTACTCTCTGTGCGCGCACGCGGGGGCCAAGGATCGCAATCAACCTTGTCGGATTTGTCATCGGTTGGAACAGGCGCGATCCGGATAGGAACCAGACGGTGTCAGATGATCCCTTGCTGCGTCGCGATGATGACCGCATGCGCACGGTTTCGCGCATTAAGACGACTGTAGAGACCGCGCATCTTCATTTTAATGGCGAGTTCGGTCAACCCCAGCTCGACCGCGATTTCCTTGTTGGTCTTTCCCTCGGACACCGATTTCAGGATCAAACGATCCCGGCTGGTGAGGCCCCCGGGTTCATCGGTCTCGCCGGGCCTTTGCCGCGACAAGGTGATCGGGACAAATTCATGACCGTCCGCGATGAGCCGAAGGGTCGCGGGCAAGCTGCGAAGCGGTTGATCTTTCGAAATGTACCCTTTTGCGCCAAGCTCGATCGCCTGCCACACAAAGTCCGGTTCGGTCGTTCCCGAGAAAACCACGACCGAAGCATCCCGCGCCGTATCGATGACATGCTTGACCGAGCGTAATCCCTGCATGCCCGGCATCGACACGTCGAGCAGAATGAGATCGAAGGATACGGATTTGCGACGCAACGCATCGAGGGTTTCCGACAGGCTTGCGGCCAAATAAACGTCGAACCCTTCATCGGGCGAGAGTAACGCCTTCAGGGCTTCCGAGATCATCTTGTGGTCGTCCGCAATCAAGACGGTTATCGTTTCCGCATCAGACGCAAGGGCCGCCTGCCTGTCCATGGAACCATTTTCCGAATTCATCACTTGATACGCTCCCTTCCCACGTTTTGGGTGCCGGACAACCGCTTCCTGTCCTTCGGGGTTTCAGTGTACATCTTTCCGCAGGAAAGACGCGCATACGACCGTTCGTTTCACACGAATGCCCCACAGCAGACAATAGAGGCACAGAAAGTGTGATATAGTGCTTCATTTGAGTCTGAAAGCGAAACCTTAGTTTCCCGCAAAACTAAAGTTTTGTTTGGGATTCGGATAGTTGTGGTAGAAATCGCGTGCGAACAGAGAAGAAAAATCATGCACATGATCACACGACACGCCCGCAGCGTCAGCCTTTTGGTCTCCGTCCTCCTGCTACTTTTGCAGGTGAAAGCGGTCCTTGCGCAGGAGGCCCAGGTTCAGCTTACGATACATCTTGATCCCAAGGCCGAGCCTATCGCTTTGACCGACGCTGACCTGATGGCCTTGGACCAGGAAGCCTTCGTGACATCGACGCTTTGGACCCCTGCACCGCAGCGTTTCTCGGGCCCCTCATTGCACAGTATCTTGACCATGGCGGGCGCGACCCCACCCTTCGAGATTACGCTGGTTGCGGCGAATGATTATGCCGTGACAATCGGGCCCGACCTGATTGACGAAACCTACCCGATCATTGCCAACAGGATCGACGGGGCCGCCTTCTCGGTCCGCGAAAAAGGTCCGCTTTGGGTCATGTATCCCTTCGATCACCATAAGAAGTTCAAGAGAGAAGATGTCTACGCCGCTTCCGTTTGGCAGTTGACCGAGATAAAGCTGACCACGCCGGACTAAGCGCCGAGCGCCCGGACATGATGCGAGGGACCGCAACGCATGGCAAAATTGCAGCAGATCAGCGGACTTTTGGCCCTGATCACCGCCGTGGCCGTTCTGGGGATTCTGGTCAGTCAGCTCTCGCAAAAAGTCGAGCAGTTCTCGTTTGCCCGTTCTGACAGCGACGCGTGGAATTTTGCCCAGGTCGAGGTTGCCTTTACCCGCCTTCACGCGGCCTTGCTTGAGGGGCAGACCGAAGTCCGCGCGCAGGGGCGTGTCGACATCGAAGGTGATACCGAGATCCTTGCGCGTTTTGATATATTCTATTCACGGGTCGATACGGTGTCGGACCGCTACGGCATGTTCCCGGGGCAAAACGCGATGCGCCCGACGCTCGCGCAGATTCGTGAGGCGCGCGACCTTATGGCGGAAACGCTTGATGCGGGGCGATATCTGTCCGAACCACAGTATTATGCGCTTCTCGAAAAAGCGGAAAACCTGCGCCCATTGGTTCGTAATTTTGCGCTAGCCGCCACGCATTCTTCCATCGAGGATCAGGAACGCGTGCGGGTCGACGTATATTCATCTTTGCGCAATGCTTTCATTACCCTGTCCGCACTTGCCTTCTTGTTGTTGGTTCTGGCCGCCAGTCTTATTCACGTGTCACGCAGGTTGGCGGCGAAGAATATATCTGAGTTGAATATTATCAGGTATTTGACCCAACTGATCGAGGTCTCGACGGACGGGATCGTTATCCTCGACCGGGATTTGAAAGTTATCAATGTAAACCGCGCGGCGGAGTGGATATTTGGTTGCGATCGTTCCGTGCTTATGGGACGGGATGCGATGCAAACCCTGTGCCCTCAGCGCCGCACGGGGGGCATGGAGAAACGGCTACGCGCGCTGTTTGATGACGAATTCGATTCAAAAAACAATCTATACCAGGTGCCGATTTTCGCGCGCCGCAAAGATGGTGCCTTGTTCCCGGCCGAGCTGAGCGTTGTCTGTGTCAGAGATCAATCCTGCCAGAAGGTGCTGGTCGGCTTCGTGCGCGATCTGTCATCGCAACGCAAGGCCCGGAAGGTCACGAAAAGCGCCCTTGCGCGCGCGCGTAATGATGCTGCTGCAAAACAACGGTTTCTCGCCACCATGAGCCATGAAATGCGCACGCCTTTGCATAGCATCATCTTGGCCAGCGACATGGCGCTGACACCCGACACGCCGACTGTCCCGGAAAGCTCGATTTCGGTGATTCGTGCCGCCGCGCAAACGGCGCTGGACCAAGTCGAGGATGTTCTTGAGATCGCGCGGGACAGCGCCATTTCGCCAGAGGAAAAAGTCGAAGACCTTGATGCCGAAGCGGTTGCCAAATCGTTGGTCATGCAGATGCACCCCATGGCGCGGGCCCGAGACAGTCAGCTTGTCTTCAACTGGACCGCGCCCGACAGGCTGCGCGGCGCACCGGGTCCGTTTACCAAGATCATACAAAACCTCGTCTCGAACGCGATCAACGCCACGCAACACGGAACGGTCACCATCACCGGATCGCCCGGCACCCTGAAGGGTCGCCCTGCCTTGCAGATCGAGGTTGCGGATACCGGGCGGGGGATCAGCGACGCCGACAAGGAAAATGTCTTTCATGATTTCTTCTCGGGGACTGGCCTGGACGAAAACACCACCACGGGCACGGGGCTCGGGCTGGGGATCGTGAAAAGGGCGCTGGACACGATGGGGGGCCAGATCACCTTTGAAAGCGCCCTCGGGGAGGGGACAAGATTTCAGGTCTTGATCCCGCTGTCACACCCCCCCGCGCGCCCGTTCGAAAGTAAGACACATCCTGTCTCCCGCGACCAGAACGCCGGGCCCGATGGGGCGTCTGATCCGCACCTGGCCCCGCCAAGAAACCCGACAGGCGAGAAGGTTCTCGTGATCGAGGATCATGCGACCAATCGACAGCTTCTTGAGGCCATGCTGATCAAGCTGGGCTACGAGGTTACAACCGCAGCCGATGGGGTCGAAGGGGTCCGGTGCGCGATTGAAACGGACTTTGACCTGGTTCTCACCGATATTAATATGCCAAGGTTGTCTGGCGACAAGGTTGCAAGATGCCTGCGGCATTCAAGCGTTTCTGGCAATGCCTGCATCATCGCCGTGACCGCGAAGTCGGGGGTCTCGGACGCGCAGGGCGCAGCGATCGTCTCCGGAAACATAGACGCCTTCTTGTTCAAACCCTTCGACAGTGTGCGGCTGGCCACTGTCATTTCCGAAGCCCGCGAAGAACGGTCCTTCGCGGCGGAAGACATAGAAAAAGAGGTCTCGGACCGCGGTGATCTTTCGGCCCCCGCGCAAAAGAGACTGGTTGAAACCAGCCCATACCCAGACCTCATGGCGCAGGCCAAGACAGACATGCGGGCGCTTCTTGCACGAATGGCGGATGTGACCGGAGCCGATATCATGCAAACCGGCTTTGACGATCTGGCGCGTTTTGCACATTACGTTGCGGGAAGCCTCTTGGTCTTGGGGTTGCTTGACCTTGGCCATGCAGTGGCCGACGTCGAACGCATGTGTCACGACAGGGATCGGCAAAGCCTTGTCGCCTTCACCATCATCCTTGCGGCGGAAACCGACCGATTGTTCGGGGATGCGCCTGCGGAAGTCACACCGGCCTGACGGGGGGCCCGTGGCACCATACCATGCGCACTCCCGAAAGGGTTTCATCGAAACTTATGCGGGCAGGTCAAAACCAAAGTTGAAAAGCCACGGTCGGCTAGCCGCGTTAACCTCTTTCTACGTTTCTTGGCGAGAGGTGACATCCGATGTTTACGATTTTTGACGGCCCCGATGCCAATTGTATCTTGCTCAGCGGGACCCGGCCCACGGTTTCGGACCTGTCTCAGTATCTTGAGCAGAACGAGGTCGCGCTTCGCCATGTCACGTCTTACGAAGCCTTGCACACCACGCTTGAGACCGGAGGGGACGCGAATTACATCCTCGTCGATGTCGATGCGTTCGGTGGCATCGATACCCAGTTCGAGCGTTTGCGATCGCTCCGCGATGCCTTTCCGGACAAGCCGACAATCCTGCTGTCCGCCGCGTTCGGGAGGGATGAATTCGGCACCCATCGCATGATGCTTGGGGATGTGTCCCTGCGCGTGCCTGTCCTGCATGCCTCGATCGAAATCGCCTTGCTCCAAGCCCCCGTCAACAATGCGGAATGGCGCGCTCGGTTCGATGAGATGCAATATGAACGCTCCAGCCAGCGCGTCTGGTCGGCCGGGTGGTGGAAAACCCTTTCGGCTGGCGTGGACGCCCCAAAGGACCCTGTCAGATTGATGAACCACCCCAGTTTCGCGGCAGGTTAACGCCGAATGCGATCTATCCGTTCAGGTCCATGTCAATATCCCTTGTAGTCGGGTTTGCGCTTCTCCATGAAGGCGCGCGGGCCTTCGCGGGCATCTTCGGTCGCCATCACGACCGCTTTCGACGCATTTTCCAGCGCGTAACCTTCGTCGAGCGGACGCCCCATGCTCCGCGTCACGGTCTTCTTGATCTCCTGCACCGAGACGGGGGCGTTCTCGGCGATCCGGTCCGTCATCGCCCGCGCCTCGGCCATCAGGTCTTCGGGTGCGACGATCCGGTTGATGAGCCCGTGCCTTAGCGCGCCTTCGGCATCAAGCGGCACATTGGCCACCATCATCTCCATCGCGGCCGTGTACGGGATCTGGCGCGGCAGTCTGGCCAAAGCGCCCGCGAAGGGGATGACCCCGCGCGCCGCTTCCGGCAGGGCAAAGGTCGCGCCGGGCACGGCAAGCCGGATGTCGGTCGCGAGCAGGATCTCCATCCCACCTGCCATGCACGGGCCATTCACCGCCGCCACGATGGGCTTGTACATCTCGAACCCACGCAGCGCGGTGCGGGCATGAACGCTTTCGTCCTCAAGAAACCGGCGGTCCCAATCCGTTTCAACCGGACGTGCGCCGGAGAGCAGAGGCAGGGACAGTTCAAGATCACCGCCCGAGCAAAACGCCTTGTCGCCGGAACCGGTCAGGATGACTGCGCGGATCGTGTCGTCCTCGGCGATCTCGGCCATTGCGTCGGCCATCAGGCAGGCGACTTCCGGGCTGATCGCGTTGCGCCGTGCAGGGCGGTTGAATGTCAGCGTGGCGACATGTCCGTCGCGTTCGAACAGGAACGGCGCGCTCATGTGCGGGGCACCGGCTTGAGCGTGCCGTCTTCGATGGCGCGCGACGCCTGTATGCGCAGGGCGAATTTCTGGACCTTGCCGTTGGCGGTCATGGGCAAGGTTTCGATCCCGACGATGTATTTCGGCATCTTGTGGCGGGCCATGTTCGCGCGGCAGAACGCCTGAAGTGTCGCTGGGTCGATGTCGTCCCCCGGCATCGGCACGACATAGGCGCAGATTTCTTCTCCGAGATCGGGGTCGGGCACCCCCACGACCTGCGCTTCGCTGACGGTGATATGGTCGAGCAGACAATCCTCGATCTCGACCGGGTAGACGTTTTCGCCCCCGCGAATGATCATGTCTTTCAGACGCCCGACGATCTTGAGATGTCCGGTCTGCGCCAGTTCGGCAAGGTCGCCGGAATGCAGCCAACCGTCGGCATCGATCGTCTCGGCGGTCTTTTCGGGCATGTCGAAATAGCCGGTCATCGTGTTGTAGCCGCGGATGCACAGCTCGCCGCTTTCCCCCCAGCCGCAGGTTGCGCCGGTTTCCGGATCGACAATCCGAATCTCGGTATGGGGCAGGGGCGTTCCCGCGGTGGTGAGTTGGTCCTCGAAACTGTCGGTGGGGGTGGTCAGCGTGATGACCGGGCTGCACTCGGTCATGCCCATGAGCACGAGCGGGTCACCGCCGGTCTTGTCCTTCATCGCGCGCAGAAGGCTTGGCGGGATGGTCGTGCCGCCGGTGAAGGTCTTGCGCAAGGTGCGCGTGTTGAAGCTGGCCCAATCGGGATGCTCCATCATGCGGGTCATCATGGTGGGCACCGCGTTCAGGATCGTGGGCGCGTGGGCATCCCAAAGCTCCAGCATGCGACGCGGTTCGAAGCTGTCCATCGTCACGAGATGGCCGCCCGAGACGAGCATCGTCATCACGTTGCAGACGCAGCCCGCCGTGTGGAAGAGCGGCATGGCAGACAGCAGCGTATCGTCCGGGCCGAACCCGCCGCGATCCGCTGTCAGCCGCGCGTTGTTCACTGTCGAGCGGTGGGTCAGCATTGCGCCCTTGGGCTTGCCGGTGGTGCCCGAGGTATACTGGATCTGCGTGACGCTATCGCTTTCAACCGATGCCTGACGCCTGGCCAATGCCTGCGCCGGCGTGTCCTTTGCAAGCGTGCGGAGGTGTGCAAACGGCATTGCGAAGTCGGGCGCGTCGCCGACGGCGATCAGGGCCTGAAGGTCCGGGAGCGTCGCGCCGCCTGCGCGCCGTCCGCCGGTGGTGTCGGCCAGGTCGGGCATGAGTGCGGTCAAGTGTGCTGCAATGTTGTTCGCGCGGGCCATCGGCGAGAACACCAGGGCTTTCGCGCGGCTCTGGGCGAGAAGATACGCCAATTCGCCCTGCAGAAGCGCGGGGTTCACCGTGACCAGCACTGCCCCCGCCTTGGCCAGCGCGTATTCGAGCAGGATCCACTCGGCGCCATTCTGGGCCATGACCGCGACATGGTCACCGCGCTCGATCCCAAGCGAGATGAAACCTCGCGCGATCACGTCCGCGTCGGCCTTCAATTTGCCATAGGTCCATGTGGTGGTGCCCGCCCCCGCCTGTTCATCGACCGTCACGGCGGGGCGGTCTCCATGGGTCCGGGCCTGCTGGTCCAGCATGCCGCCCAAGGTCACATCGAGAATGGCCGGACCCGATGCATCAGGCCGCCACCATGCGATGTTTTCCGTATCTGTCGTCATGTGCCTAACTCCTCCACGCCAATTTCATGCTGCCTCGATCCCCGACGACAATGCTGGACATGATTTTGATTTGTTGCTACCAAATAGTTTGATAACAATCAATCTGTGATCAACCAATCCATGATCAACCGGAGTGCCGGATATGACGCAAACAGGTGATCTATCGAAGACGTCGCAGGGGGCGCAGGGAACGCAGGATGCTGCGCTGAGCGATCTCTTGCCGCTCGGGGCCGATCTTGAAAACTCGTTGAACTTCCGCATTCGCATGGCTCAGATCCTGTCGTTTCGTCATTTCGAGAAGCAGCATCCAGGATACGGCGGTGCGTCGCGCTTTCTGGGTCTGTTGTCGATCATCCGGGCGAACCCCGGCAGCCCGCAAAACCGGCTTGCCGAGGCCGTGGGTCTCCAACGATCCAGCCTGGTGCCGATCCTCGACCGCATGGAGGACGAGGGCATCGTGGAGCGTCGAAGCGTCGAAGGTGATCGTCGTTCCAAGGCCGTGTTCCTGACGGAAAAAGGCGAGGACGTCGTGTCCGAACTGAGCGAGTCGGCGCTGGAGGTGGAGAAATACATCAGCGCGGGTCTGACGGAAGAACAGCGCTCTGCGCTGCTCCAGGCGCTTGACCAGGTCATCTATAACCTGCGGAGGCTTTGACTTCGCAGATACGAAGAAGGTCGCGCGAAGGAGGTGCGACCGCACACATGGACGGACCGACTGTGTTGGCCGTCGTTTTAGGGAGGAACAAGATGAAAAACCTACTTCTTACCGCCGTTGCGGCGACCGCAATCAGCGCACCGCTGACCGCGTCCGCGCAGGACGTGACACTCGCCTTGTCACATTGGGTGCCGCCGGTGCATGCGCTTCAGCCCACCGGCTTCGAGCCATGGGCGGAGTCGATCAACGAGGCGTCAGACGGGCGTATCCAGATTGACATATTCCCGGCGCAGCAGCTTGGCGCGGCGCCTGACCACTACGACATGGCCCGCGACGGCATCGTGGACATTGGCTTCGTCAACCCGGGCTATCAAGCCGGGCGTTTCCCGATCATCGCCGCCGCCGAGCTTCCGTTCCTCGTCTCGAACGCCACCACGGCGTCGAAGGCGCTGCACGAATGGTATATGCAGTATGCCGAGCAGGAGATGGGGGATGTTCACGTCTGCCTCGTACACCTGCACGATCCGGGCACCTTCCACGCCACGGAAGGCCCGATCGCGGGCCCCGAGGATCTGGCGGGTAAGAACGTCCGCCCGCCGCAGGGCACCATCGCCAAGATGATCTCGGAAGCAGGCGGGAGCCCGGTTCAGGTGCCGGTCCCGGAAATGCGCGAAATCTTGTCGTCGGGCGGCGCCGACATGACCGTGGGTCCGTGGAATTCGATCATCCTCTTCGGGGTGGACGATGTGGTGACCCATCACCTCGATCTGCCGCTCTACTCGGTGGCATTCGTCTACGCCGTGAACAAGGGCGTCTACGAGGGCCTTTCGGACGAGAACCGCGCGGTGATCGACGATCACTGCACACCGGAATGGTCGCAGCAGATCGCGACCGGCTGGGCCGAAGTGGAATCGGGAAGCTACCCGGACTTCGCCTCCCGCGAGAACCACACGCTTTATACGCCCAACGACGAGCAGATGGCCGCGTGGAACGAGCTTTCCGACAGCAGCCGCGCGAACTGGTTCGAGGAAGCGGCAGAAGCGGGTCTTGAAGATCCGGAAGCTGCCCTCGCCGATCTCGAAGAGCGTCTGCAAGAAGCTGGTGGCGCCTTCGGCCAGTAGGCCAAACCACCACGGGCCGGAGCATTCCTGAGGGGTGTTCCGGCCTTTCCCGTCCATGCCAACGATCGGAGGTCGCCCGTGCGCGCGATCAATACCATCTGCCGGGTGATCGAAGTCGTCGCCGGCCTTCTTCTGGGCGGCGTCATGCTTCTGGTGGTCGCCTCGACGTTTGGCCGCTATGTGTTCGCTGAACCCATTCCCGACAGCTTCGACATCGCCCGCCTGCTGATCGGGGCTTGCCTGTTCTGGGGGTTTGCGGTGGTCGGGTTGCGTGGCGGGCATATCCAGGTGGACCTTCTGGCCGACTTTGCCACGCCGGGCATCCGGCGTGCCATCGACACCTTTGCCTGGATCTTGCTCTTCGTCTTCATTTGCCTGCTGGTCTGGAAGGTCTGGGATGGCACGCTCAACGCGATGACCACAAATCAGAAGACCTATGATCTGCGCCTGCCGATCTGGCCTTTCTACGGCCTGATCTGGCTGGGACTTGCAGCCAGTTTCTTCACTGTCGGTGTGAAAGTATGGCTGCTTGCCACGGGGCGGGACAAGCTCACCTCTGCCGAGGCGCAGGAAATCGAGGATGTCACCCATGACACTCGCTGATTACACTGCCATCGGCGGCTTTGTCGCGCTGTTCGCGATGCTGCTTCTGCGTGTTCCGATCGGGGTTGCGCTGGGGCTCGTCGGTGTTGGCGGTTTTGCGATGATCCGGGGCATCGACCCGGCGTTGAACCTGCTCGCCTCCGCCCCGATCCGAACCGTCACGGATTTCAACCTGACGCTTGTGCCATTCTTTATTCTGATGGGGATTTTCGCTACGAATTCCGGCATGAGCCGGGAAATGTTCCGGGCCGCCAACGCGTGGCTCGGGCGGTTCAGAGGCGGGCTCGCGCTTTCGACCGTCGCGGCGTGCGGCGGGTTTTCGGCGATCTGCGGAAGCTCGGTTGCCACGGCGGCCACGATGACCAAGGTCGCGCTCCCGGAGATGCGGCGCAACGGCTACCGCGAAGACATCGCCACCGGGGTGATTGCGGCGGGTGGCACGCTGGGTTCGATGATCCCACCCTCTGTCATCCTCGTCATATATGCCTACATCACCGAAAACGACGTGGCGCAATTGTTCATGGCCGGTGTTGTCCCGGGCCTGTTGGCGGTCTTGCTCTACATGGTCACCGTTCTCACGGTATTGCGGCGTGGTCTGCCGGAAGGAACGCCCTTCAACTGGCGCGCAGCGCTGGCGGCTTTGGCGCCCATCTGGGCGGTCACGCTTCTTTTCGCCGCTGTCATTGGCGTGATCTACCTTGGCGTCGCGACCCCGACCGAAGCGGCGGCGGTGGGTGCCTTTGTCACGCTGGTCATCGGGGTTCTGCGTCGCAGGCTGACGTGGAAAACCATTCTCGAAAGCCTGATCGAGGCGCTGCGCACGTCAGTCTCGGTCTACACGGTGCTCGTCGGGGCGATCCTGTTTGGTTACTTCCTTGCGATCACGCGCACGCCACAAAAGATCACCGACTGGCTCGTCAGTCTTGATATGCCGGAATACGGGACGCTGAGCCTGATTCTGATCGCGTTCATCCTTGCGGGCTGCATTCTCGATACAATGGCGATGATCCTGCTGCTCGTGCCAATCGTCTACCCGGTCGTCATTTCCCTCGGGTTCGATCCGATCTGGTTCGGTATCATTGTCGTCACGGTGGCGGAACTGGGTATGATCACGCCGCCCGTCGGGATCAACGTGTTTGTTATCAACACGATAGCGAGGGACATAAAGCTGACAACCGTGTTCAAGGGTGTGCTGCCGTTCATCGCGACCGATTTGGTTCGTCTTGTGATCCTCGTGGCGATCCCGTCCCTTGTCCTTTGGCTCCCCCGGACGATGTAGCGCGGTCTTTCGCGGAAAATGTGTTGACAGCGCAACGCGAAGCCCGCATCTTCAACATGAGTTGACAACGCAACACATAATGTGCTCCGATCATCAGGACGGTGGTCGGTTCAATTCCTAAACGGACTGCAACCACATCGTCATGAAAGGGAGGACGCCCAATGGCCATTCAATCCGAGGGCCCGCAATCGCTGGCCGAGCTGCTTGAGACGATTCCGAACGTCACCGACCACCTGTTCCAGAACCCGCCGAAGAACGCGCTTACCATCTATACACAGATGATGCCGGGCGATGGTGTGCGGCCGGAATTCACCACGTGGCGCGACGAACAACTTGCGTGGCGCAATTCAATCGCAGTGCATGATCAGTCTTACCACATGCACTCGCTCCACGTGCGCGGCCCCGATGCTTTGGCGTTCACGCAATACCTGTCGGTCAATACGTTCAAGAATTTTGAAATCGGGGCTGCCAAGCAACTGGTTTGCTGTTCACCCGAAGGCTACCTGATCGGCGATGCGATCCTCTACCACATGGCTGAGAACGACTACATGGTCGTGGGCAACCCGGCGACCACCGACTGGGTAAAATTCAATGCCGAAACGCTTGACTACGACGTCACCACCGAAGAAGACCCCATGTGGACCTTGAACAAGGACAAGAGACGGGAATTCTATCGCTTCCAGGTCGAAGGGCCGAAAGCGTGGGAGCTGCTTGAAGAGCTGAACGGGGGGCCTCTGCCCGAGATCAAATTCTTCAAATCCGCCGAGATCAAGCTGGGCGACCATACGGCACGCGGCATGCGCCATTCGATGGGCGGTATGCCGGGGCTGGAAATCTACGGGCCCTGGGATGAATACCGCGACGTGAAGCGTCTGATCCAGAAGACCGGCAAGAAATACGGCCTGCGCATGGTCGGATCAATCGCCTACTTTACCACCGTGATCGAAAGCGGCTGGTGGGCCGTCCCGGTGTCGGGCGTCTACACGGGCCAAGGCACCGAGGGCTACCGGCAGTGGATGTCGCCCAAGCACGCCTCGATGCGGATGTCTTTGGGTGGGAGCCTCTATTCCGAGAAAATCGAGGATTATTATGTCACGCCCTACGACGTGAACTATGGCCACATTATCAAGTTCGACCACGACTATATCGGACGTGACGCGCTTGAGGCGATGAAGGACAAACCGCATCGCCGAAAGGTGACGCTGGTTTGGAACGCCGAAGACGTGATGGACGTGCAGCAGTCGATGCTGGAGGAAACGGGCGAAGACGCACCCCTGCCGATCACCATGCCGCTCGCCGCGATTGCCCGGATGCATTACGACCGGGTCGAAGACAAGGACGGCAACATGATCGGCCTTGCCACCTATCCCGGCTACACGGCGAACGAAAAAGCGATGATGTCACTGGCTTCGGTCGACACGGATTTCGCTGAACCCGGCACCGAAGTCGTCCTGATCTGGGGCGAGGATGGCGGCGGCTCGCGCAGCGCTGGCAATCTCGAACCGCACCGACAGGTGAAGATCCGGGCAACGGTTGCGCCCAGCCCGATCTCGAAAGCGGCGCAGAGCTACCGCTCCGAAATCGGCATCAAGCGTGGTTCGCTCGACGACACGTAAGATCATTGCCCCGGCGGTTCGCTGCCGGGGACACCGGCATGGCGGTGGTCGTCGAGGGGCGATGAGAACAATGCTGCCCGGTGGACGCCCGGGCACGCTTTTTGGGAGGAAAACATGACAGCACCAACAGGCCGGGCCGACGAAACCCGCACAGCGTGGAAAGCGGTCCTCGAGAAATACCAAGAGGACCGCGATGCGCCTTTGAACGAGCACTACTGGTCCGAGAAAGACACGTGGTCGCGCGACAAGATCCGCGCTGTGCAGGACGAAAAGATCGCGGCGGTGTCCCCGTTTCTTTACGAGAACAGCGACTTCTACCGCCGCCGTTTCGACCGGCTTGGCGTGGCGCCCACGGACCTGACGGACGTGGACACCCTGGTCGCCAACTGGCCGGTCGTGACCAAGCAAGAGATGATGGAAGACGCCGAGGCGCACCCGCCTTACGGCACCTACACCACCTGCGGGCAAAAGGAATGGGCCGATCGCGGATGGATGCTTTTCTCCTCGTCCGGCTCGACAGGCACGCCGCGTGTCTTCCGCTACACGCACTTTGATCGCCGGTATTGGGAGCAGGCAAATGCCCGCGCGCTTTACTCCGGCGGGTTGCGCAAGGGGGATGTGGGCCTGCCCATGACCGGGTTCGGGCCCCACGTTTTTGCATGGGGCGTCCAGTATACGTTGGCCAAGATGGGCCTTCCGGTCGTTCCCGGTGGCGGCATGGATGGCAAGGCGCGCGCGTCGCTTATTGAACGGTTCAACCCGACGACGCTGATCTGCACGCCCTCTTACCTGCTGTATCTGGGACGGGTCATGCAGGACATGGGCAAGGATCCGGCAGACTCTTCGGTCAAATGGCTGGTCACAGGCGGCGAGCCGTTCTCGGGCGTTTCAGGAACCCTTGAACGGATCCAGGATCTCTGGGGGGCCAAGTCGGTTGAATTCTACGGCTGCACCGAGGCGTCGCCGCATTGCGGCGGGTATTCCTGCCCGGAATACCAAGAGGGGGATGAGCCGTTCATTCACCTGATGGAGGACATTCAGGTCTGGGAGACCGTAGATCCCAACAGCCTCGCCCCTGTGGCCGAGGGCGAGCGCGGCCTCACCGTCTGCACCAATCTCAATTCGGAAAGCTCCGCCCAGCTCCGGTTCCTCGTGGGCGACTACACCCGTCTCAGCCATGAACCCTGCGCTTGCGGACGCAACCACGTGCGCGGCATGGGATGTATGACGGGCCGGTCCGACGACCTGATCAACTTGCGCGGGATCAAGTTCTTCCCGGTCCAGATCGAGGAGGCCGTGCGCGGATACCCGGGCACGGGGGATGAGTTCCAGATCCGCTTGTCAACGCAGGATGACGGGCTGGACGTGATGACGGTGGTGGTGGAACACCCGGACGCCAGCAAGGCCGACGACGTGGCCAAGGCGATCCGCACGCAGTGCGAAATTCGCTGCGCGGTCGAAGTGGTTGCACCCGACGCGCTGCCGAAAACGGAGATGAAGGCCAAACGGGTCTACGACGAGAGGAACAAGTAATGCTGTCCAGCACCCTGAAACGTCGCGTGGAATGGGGCGATTGCGACCCGGCCGGCATTGTCTTCAACCCGCAGTTCTTCCGGTGGTTCGACCATGGCACGACCATGCTTTACGAAGCCGCCGGCTGGCCAAAACAGGAGATGCTCGCGAAGTTCGATGCGGCGGGGTGCCCTCTGGTCGACACCCGCGCGACGTTCAAGGCACCGTGCCGTTTCGGCGATGATGTGGAGATCACGACAGAGATCGCCGAGGTGAAAGAGCGCAGCTTCGACATAAGGCACAGCCTGACAAAAGACGGGAAGGTCTGTGTGGAAGGCACGGAAACCCGCGTGTGGACCGTGAAAGACCCCGAGCGCGGCATCAAGTCGGCCCCGATCCCCGCCGAGCTCGTCGCGCGGTTCAAGGGCACGGATTGAAACGGCGGCGGGCTTGGGTCTGGGTTTTCTGGGCTGGTTCTAGAGATGATCCACGTTCTTGCGCATGATCCGGATCACGCGCAGGAACACCTCAAGATCGTCGGGATCGGCCCCCTTGATCAGTTTTTCCTCGCGTTCCAACGCGGCAGAAAGGATGCGGTCATGCAGGTCATAGCCCGCCGCGTTCAATTCCCAGGACCGGCGGCGCGGGTCGCTTTCCATCGCTTCGAAGGTGACAAGCCCCAACTCTGACAGTTTGTTGAGCGACCGGCTCGCCGCCCCTTTGTCGATCGAGATCACGTCGACGATCCGTGACGCGGGAATACCCGGTTCGATCGCCAGCATCGAAATCACGCGCCAATCCGCGATCCCGATCCCGAACGTGCTCAGGTATTGCGACGATGCCCCGAGCGACAGGGTGTTGTTCACCGAGGACAGGAAGTACGGAATATAGGTTGTAATATCCACGACTTCGCGTCCGTCCTCACGGCGGCGGGTCGGGCTTGAAATTCGGCCCTCGGGGCAAAGCGATTTGTCACCTTTCACTCCGGCACGTCCTATCTGTTGGTCTTGGTCCAACAGTCAACTGTCCGCTTCATGACGACAAGTCAAGGTTGTCGGGGTCATGCACCCGTTAATCCCACGCCGACGTGGCGGTCAACAATCGACGGATCGGCGCGCAGGGTTTCTGCGTTTGCGTCATGCACGATCTCGCCCGCGTCGAGGATGATGACACGATCGGCGAAATTGAGCGCGAGCTCGGTGTGCTGTTCGACGAGGAGGAGCGTGTGACGCCTGTCCGCGGCCAGTGTCTCGAACGTCTCCATCAGCATATCGCAGATCACCGGGGCAAGACCCTCAAGCGGTTCGTCCAGCATCAGAACGTCAGGACGCCCCATGAGCGTGCGGGCAATGGCGAGCATCTGCTGCTCGCCGCCTGACAATTGCCCGCCCCCGTTGCGCCGCCGATCCTTGAGCCGGGGAAAAAGGGTGTATGCCTCCTCCAATGTCGCATCCCCGCGCATCCCCGACAGAAGGTTCTCTTCGACCGAGAGCGACGGGAAGATGTCGCGGGTCTGGGGCACGAGCCCGAGACCGGTGCCGGCCCGGCGGTGCGGCGCCACTTTGTCGATCACATGACCGCGCATTGTCACTTGGCCGGAATGCATCTGCGTCAGCCCCATGATCGTGCTCAGAAGCGTGGTCTTGCCCACCCCGTTGCGCCCGATGATGGCAAGCCTCTGACCTTCAGGCACGTCGAAGCTCACGCCATGCAGCACGGTCGTATCGCCATAGCCCGCCACGACCTTGTCCAGCGAAAGGATCGGATCAGCCATGATGACGCCCTCCGAGATACAGGTCGCGCACCTGTTGGTTGGCCGCGATGTCGTCCGGCGTGCCTTGGGTCAGGATTGCGCCGTTGACCAGCACGATGATCGAGCGGGCAACACGAAAGACAAGCTTCATGTCATGCTCGATGATGAGCACGGCGAGATCTTCGGGCAGCGCCTCGATCGCATCGGTGATCAGATGGCTGTCGGATGACGGCACGCCCGCCGCCGGTTCGTCAAGAATCAGCACGCGGGGCTTCAGCATCAATGTCATCGCCATTTCGACAAGACGTTGTTGACCGTAGGCAAGGTCATCGACCCGTTTGTCACTCATGTCCTTCAGGCGGAAGGCGGCGAGTTGCGCGTCGATTTCATCTTCCGCCTCGGCCCAGCTGTCGGCCCTTCGGAACCAAGCGCGCCCGCGCCCATCGCGCTCTTGTTGTGCGAGACGAAGGTTCTGGCGCACCGTGAGGTCGCGGAACAGGGTGGTGATCTGGAATGTCTTGGCGACCCCGGCCTTGACCCGCTGCGATTCGTTCAGCGCCCGAAGATCCTGTCCGTCCAGCGTGATCTCGCCCGCGCCGGGGGTGAGGATGCCGGTGATGAGGTTCGAAAAGGTTGTCTTGCCCGCCCCGTTCGGCCCGATCAGGGCCGTCCGCGACCCCGGCGGCAGGTCAAGGTGGATGTCTTGCGCGACCGTCAAGCCACCGAAGCTTTTTTCAAGCCCGCGTACCTTAAGCCCGCTCATGTCCGCCCCCGTACCAACCGGGTGAGCGCGGTGGGCAGATGTGCCAGCCCTTTGGGCAGGAAGAACACGACGCCCAACACCATGAGCCCAATCAGGAACAACCAGTTGAAAGGGTCTGCCGCGGCGGCAACGTGGTGCACCGTCATGAAGATAACCGTGCCGATGATCGCGCCGTATAGCCGCCCGGTGCCGCCAAGGATCAGCATGATGAGCGCCTCGGCCGAGAGGTTGAAGCTGTAGACTTCAAGGCTCACGAGCTGCGTCACCTGTGCGGCGAGTGCCCCTGCAACCCCGGCGATGCCCCCGCCCAGCGTGTAGGCCAGCACGAGGCGTCGGTAGACCGGCGCGCCGATGGCCGCCATGCGCTCAGGGCTTTCGTGGAGCCCCTTGAGGCTCAGGCCCAGCGGTGCATTTGCCAGCCGCTTGAGCAAGAGAAAGACGACGAAGACCACGACAAAGACATACCAATAGGCGGTCTTGCCGATGAAATCGAACTCGAACAGCCCCAGAACCGGTTCCATCCGGATGCCCCGCAGGCCATCGGCGCCGCCGGTAACGTCGCGCGCCTTGTTCGCGATTTCGTGGCAGATCGAAGCGACCGCGATGGTCAGCATGATCAGCGTCAGACCCCGCGCGCGCATCAGGACGAGGCCGGAGATAAAGGCGAGCACCGCCCCCGCCAACGCTCCGACGACGAGGCCGGGCAAAGGCGCGCCGGTCACATGCACGGCAAAGAGGCCGGCGGCATAGGCCCCCGTGCCATACATCGCCGCCTGTCCCAGCGTCGCGATGCCCGCGAAGCCCAGCACGAGGTCAAGAGACAGGACCAAAAGCACCATGATCAGGATACGGGTCAGGAAGGCGAGGTTGTAGGGAAACAGGAAATAGGCGGCGAGCACGAGCGCAATCAGGATCGCCTCGCCGAGAAACGGGATGCCCGCGATCCGGCCCGTGCGTTTCGGGGTGATGGTCGTGTCGGTCATGCCGTGCGCCCCCATAATCCGTTGGGCCGCAAAGCCAGGAAGAGAATGATACAGGCATAGAAAAAGATCGTTCCGAAGTCTGGCACGAGGTAGCGGGTTGCCGTGTCGAG
The DNA here is from genome assembly GCA_011389895.1 of Maritimibacter sp. Lineage (GTDB taxonomy): Bacteria > Pseudomonadota > Alphaproteobacteria > Rhodobacterales > Rhodobacteraceae > Maritimibacter. Next base: position 74,576 of record JAABTN010000013.1, read on the forward strand.
AACGCCAAGCGCGATGGCTGCCGCGAAAGACCCGGAGATTGACCCCATGCCGCCGACCGCAACGACAATCAGGAACAAGACCATGTATCGAAGCGGATAATAGGCCTCGATCGGCAACATTTCGGCTCCGAGGATACCCCCCACAGCCGCAAGGCCCGCGCCAAGACAGAACGTGGCGGAATAGATCAGCCCCGTATTGATCCCGATGGCCGAGGCCGTGGCCCGGTTGTCCACCGCGGCGCGCAGGCGGATGCCGAAGCGGGTCCGGTCGATCAGGAGCCACAGGCCCGCGATCACCACGATCCCGGCACCGATCACGATCAGCCGATGCAGGGGCAGGGTGCGAAAGCCGAGATCGACGCTTTGCGCCAATACGTCCGGCAAGGTCAGCGCGAGCAGCGAAGAGCCGAACAGACGGTTCACTGTCGCGATAATGAGAAACGTCAGGCCAATGGTCGCCAACACCTGTTGCAAGTCGCCAAAGCCATAGATGCGACGGTATATCAATCGTTCGAGCGGCCATGCGAGAGCGACGACAGCCGCGACGCCCAAGGGGGCGGCGAGCCAGAAGCTCATGCCCTGTTCGGCAATGAGCCAGTGACAGCTGGCCCCACCGATCAAGGCGAAACCGCCATGTGCAAGATTGATGACCCGCATCAATCCCATCGTGACGGACAACCCGACCGAGATCATGAACAGGACCATGCCATAGGCGACCCCGTCGATCAGTATATTGAGAAGCAGCGACATCTTATGCCCTGTTGATGGGAGTGCGGGCGGCCCCGTGGCCGCCCACGACCCTGATCACTCGGCCCAGCCGAGATCGCCAACGGTGGCGATCACGCCCTTTTCGCGGTTGACCAGCAGACCGCTGTCCTCATCCCGCTCTACTTCGCGGATATAGACATTCTGGATCACGGTCCGGGTCTCGGGGTCCATGGTCAGGGGACCGCGCGGGCTTTCCCATTCCAGGCCCAGCACACTTTCCACGGCGGCGGGTCCGTCGGCCCCCGCGTTCTTCACCATTTCGTAGATCACATGGGTGCCGTCATAAGCCCCGATGGTTGCCCAGTTCGTCACGGCATCGGGGTGCATCTCGACGTTCTTGGCGATGAATTCCCGGTTCAGTTCCGAGTCGTGATCGGCAGAGTAATGGTAGGCGGTGGTAAGCCCGATCCCTGCATCCCCGAAGCCCTGAAGGTTCGATTCTTCCGTTTCGGCAGTCCCGAGGAACATGATCCCCTCCTCACGCAGACCATTCTCATTATAGGTCTTGGTGAACCCGAAGGTCGGGGGGCCGCCCGGAAGGAAGGTGAACAAGGCATCCGGCGATTGTTCGCGGATCGACTGGATGAACGGCGTGAAGTCGGATGTGGACAGCGGCATCCGGATCGAGTCCAGGATCGTGCCGCCTGCCTCTTCGAAGGCCGTGACAAAGGCGTTCTCCGCGTCGATGCCCGGACCGTAGTCCGTCACCGTCGTCACGACGTCACGGATGCCCTGCTCATAGGCCCATTCGGCGAGAGGGGCGGACACCTGCCACAAGGTGTAGGAGGTGCGCAGGTAAAAGTCGGATTGCGCATTGATCGCGCTTGTCGCCGCGTTGAAGATCACGAGCGGCGTTTCGGATTGGTCCAGAAGCGGCGCGACGGACAGCGCGTTCGGCGTGAACACGTAGCCCGCGAGGTAGTCGACCTGTTCCTTGATGAGAAGTTCCTGCGTCAGCGACCGCGCCTGATCCGGGTTCGGGCCCCCGGAATCCTTGTATATGAATTCGATGTCATGCTCGCCCGCGGATGTTCCATGCTGGGCTTGATAGACCTCGATCGCTTCCTGGAATTGTTTTCCATAAAGCGCGAAGGGGCCGGAAAACGGTGCTACGACACCGACCTTGATGGTTTCGGCCTGTCCCGCGACGGCGGTGGAAAGCAAAAGGGTAGCGGCCGCAGAAAAGCGGAAAAAACTGGATTTCATGATGTCCTCCCTATGACGGCGTCTGTGGTGTGCCGACGAAGCTACCATCCGAAATATCTGTTGTGATGTCAACCACCCTTCAGCCGACGGTAAGCCTTCCGGACCGGATACCCCCACTCCGGGGCCGGGTGCACTGCATCCCACTAAACCCCGTCGCTGTATTTGATTGTCCCGATTTCGGCCCCTTGCCGCAATGCCAGGCGACTTAGGGTAGAGCGCCTGGGGGTACCTCGAACACGGGCTTATTTCAGCGCGCTGCGTGCGAATGCAAGGTGATCTGGAGCGGGCGACGGGAATCGAACCCGTATCATCAGCTTGGAAGGCTGAGGTCTTACCATTACACAACGCCCGCTCAGTGCGACCCTACCTATGACATCACCAAAACAGGGTCAAGAAGCTGCGATCCGCGATAGCCTTCGGCCGGCCCACAAACCTTGGCGCTGCACCACGCGCCCTCAGCCGCCGATCTTACCAGCGGTTCAGCGCATCCTCGTCCTCGTCTGTCGCCGCGACCCATTCGGCCCCGTCCGGTCCGAATTCCTTTTTCCAGAACGGTGCGCGCGACTTCAGGTAATCCATCAGGTATTGCGCGGCCTCGAAGGCGGCGGCACGGTGGCGGGATGCGGTCGCGACCATCATGATCCGGTCGCCGGGGACAAGGCTACCATAGCGATGGATAACGAGGCATCGGGAAAGCGCCCATCGCTCTGTCGCCCTGCGCGCGATTTCGGAAATGGCGCGTTCGGTCATGCCGGGATAATGCTCGATCTCCATGCGGGTCAGACCGCCGGTGTCGCGCACGATTCCGGTAAAGGAAACGACCGCGCCCACATCGGTGGGACCGTCGCAGAATGTATCGAGCGCCTCACCGGGCTGGAACGGGTCGGATTGAACGCGAATATCCATCATCCGCCTGTCATCGGGGGGAAAAACGCCACCTCGCGCACCCCCTTGAGGGGCGCGTCGAAATTGGCCAGCTCCTGGTCGACCGCCACGCGCAGGGCCGAAAGATCGGCAAAGGCGGCCTCATAACGCGGGTCACGCGTCTTGAGCTCGGCGACCAGTTCAGCAACCGTTGTGGCCTCGGTTTCGAGCGCCTCGTGGGGCTCACCGATCCGTTCGCGAACCCATGCGAAATACATCACGTCGATCATTTTCTCTCCTCCGGGCCACTGAGAAACGGCACCGCCTTGCGGAAATAATCCAGACCCGTGATCGCGGTCAGAAGGGCCGCGAACCAAAGCAGGATCACCCCGGCATTCCCGGTCCAGGTCATGCCGGCGAGCTTCCAGCGCAGGCCAAGCTCATCGGGCAACTCTCCCGTGATCACCTGGTCGAAAATCTCAGCATTCATGCCGAAACTTTGCATTCCCACGTAATGCTCGAACACGCCCTTTGCAAACAACAGTGTTAGGGCGACCATCTGCACGGTGGTCTTCCACTTGGCCAACCCGGTCACCTTGAGCTGGCGCGCCTTGTCCCCGAGCGTTTCGCGCAAGCCCGAGACAAAGACTTCGCGAAAAATGATGATCCCGGCGGGCAGAACGATCCAGACCGCGAGACCGGAGTAGGCGGTAATGACCAGAAGCGCCATCAGGACCAGCGCCTTGTCGGCGATCGGGTCCATCGCGGCGCCGAAAAGACTTTCCTGCTGCCATTTGCGGGCAAGATAGCCATCGACCCAGTCGGTGAGGCTGGCCAGCACGAAGACCGCGATCGCGTAATAATCCGCCCAGGGACGGGCAAAGAACAGAAACACGATCGGCAGCAACGGCACGGCGATGAGCCGCGCGACGGTGAGAATATTTGGCACGGTCCAGCGCATGACGCAGGTCTAGCGCGCCCCGCCGCCCGGGGAAAGGGGCGATGGAAACCCGCACGCTTTCCCTTCATCGTTTCGAAAATACCTCGGGAGGTCGGGAGGGCCGGCCCTCCCGATCCGCGCGGCGCGCGGATCCTTAGCTTTCGTGAAAATGGCCGTGGATCGTCTCGGCGAGCGCGGCCGAGATGCCCTTCACCGCCTTGAGGTCGTCGAGCGACGCGGTCGTCACCGCCTTGGCCGACCCGAAATGCGCCAAAAGCGCCTTCTTGCGCCCGGCGCCCACGCCGGGCACATCGTCAAGCGGGTTCGCGGTGATCGCCTTGGAGCGTTTGGCGCGGTGGGTGCCAATGGCAAAACGATGCGCCTCGTCACGCAGCCGTTGCACGAAATACAGCACCGGATCATTGCGCTTCAGGGCAAAGGGGCGCGCGCCGATCCGGTGAAATTCTTCCTTCCCGGCGTCGCGGTCGATGCCTTTGGCGACGCCCACCATGGCGATGTCTTCGACCCCGAGATCCTCCATGATCTGGTTGACGGCCGAAACCTGCCCCGCGCCGCCGTCGATCAGGAGCAGATCAGGCCAAGCCTCGCTCTCGCGGTCCGGGTCTTCCTTCAAAAGCCGCTTGAACCGACGGGTGAGCACCTCTTTCATCATACCGAAATCGTCCCCGGGGGTCAGGTCTTCGCCCTTGATGTTGAATTTCCGATACTGGCTTTTCATCAGCCCCTCGGGACCGGCCACGATCATCGCGCCCACCGCGTGCGCCCCCTGGATGTGCGAATTGTCGTAGACCTCGATCCGTCCGGGCGGGGTGTCGAGATCGAAGGCTTCGGCGAGCCCGGCCAAAAGCCGGGTCTGTGTCGCGCTTTCGGCCATCTTGCGACCCAGCGATTCACGC
>JAABTN010000014.1 GCA_011389895.1 Maritimibacter sp.
CGTGAACGTGAAAGCGGAAAAACAACAGCAATCGGGTATCATGGGACTCATGTCGCTTCTTCTGCCCGTTATCATCCTGATCGGCTTCTGGTTCTTCATGATGAACCGGATGCAGGGCGGGGGAAAAGGCGGTGCCATGGGGTTCGGCAAGAGCCGGGCCAAGCTTCTCACCGAACGTGAAGGCAAGGTGACGTTCGATGACGTGGCCGGAATCGACGAAGCCAAGGAAGAATTGCAGGAGATCGTCGAATTTCTGCGCAACCCGCAAAAATTCTCGCGCCTCGGGGGGCAGATCCCCAAGGGGGCGCTTCTGGTCGGCCCGCCTGGCACCGGTAAGACGCTTCTCGCCCGCTCGGTCGCGGGGGAGGCGGGGGTTCCCTTCTTCTCGATCTCGGGGTCCGATTTCGTCGAAATGTTCGTCGGTGTCGGGGCCAGCCGTGTGCGCGACATGTTCGAACAGGCCAAGAAAAACGCACCCTGTATCGTTTTCATAGACGAGATTGACGCGGTCGGTCGGTCGCGTGGCGCAGGCTACGGCGGCGGCAATGACGAACGCGAGCAGACGCTGAACCAGCTTCTGGTCGAGATGGACGGGTTCGAATCCAACGAGGGCGTGATCATCATCGCGGCCACCAACCGCAAGGACGTGCTCGACCCCGCGCTTTTGCGCCCCGGTCGTTTCGACCGCCAGGTCACGGTGCCGAACCCCGACATCAAGGGCCGCGAGAAGATTTTGGGCGTGCATGCACGCAAGGTGCCTTTGGGCCCGGACGTCGATATGCGCATCATCGCGCGCGGCACGCCGGGGTTCTCTGGCGCCGATCTCGCCAATCTCGTGAACGAAGCCGCCCTGATGGCGGCGCGCGTGGGCCGACGGTTCGTCGTGATGGATGATTTCGAGAATGCCAAGGACAAGGTCATGATGGGGGCAGAGCGCCGATCCATGGTCCTGACCGACGAGCAGAAGGAACACACGGCCTATCACGAAGCGGGCCATGCCATTGTTGGCCTGAGCCTTCCGAAATGCGATCCGGTCTACAAGGCCACCATCATTCCGCGCGGCGGCGCGTTGGGCATGGTCGTGAGCCTTCCGGAAATGGACCGGCTGAACTGGCACAAGGATCAGTGTCACCAGCAGCTTGCCATGACCATGGCCGGTAAGGCCGCCGAGATCATCAAATGGGGGGCCGACGAGGTGTCGAACGGGCCTGCGGGCGACATCATGCAGGCGAGCCAGCTGGCCCGTGCCATGGTGATGCGCTGGGGCATGTCCGACAAGGTCGGCAACATCGACTACGCTGAAGCCGCCGAAGGTTACCAAGGCACGACCGGCGGGTTCTCGGTCTCGGCCAACACCAAGGAGCAGATCGAGGAAGAGGTCCGCACCTTCGTGCAAGAAGGCTATGACCGGGCGCGTCAGATCCTTGAAGACCGCAAGGACGAATGGGAACGGCTGGCACAGGGGCTCTTGGAGTATGAAACCCTGACGGGCGAAGAGATCAAGCGCGTCATGGCCGGTGAGCCGCCGCATATCGACGAAGACGAAGATGGCGGTGCGGGCGCGAAAGAGGAAGAAAAACCCTCGGTCGCCGCGATCCCGAAGACCAAGCCGCGCAAGAAGCCAAAGGGCGATGGCGGGCTTGAGCCGGAACCGACCGCCTGAGCACGCAGGACAAAGACGACCAAAAGGCCGGGGCAATGACCCCGGCCTTTTTCATATCAAGCCTTGGTCGCGTTCCGCCCCCACCTTGCGCAATTCCCTTTGTGGCGCACCTGTGCCAATGCTTGGGTGACAGCTTTGCGTGAGGACCGACCGTGGCCGAGACCGACTGGAACCCAGAGCTTTATGGCCGCTTTGCCGGTTTGCGCCTGCGCCCCGCGTTGGATCTTCTGTCCCGGGTGTCGGATCTGCCGGAGGGGCCGGTGATCGACATGGGCTGCGGATCGGGGGCGGTCGGCGGCGCGCTCGCCACGCGGTTTCCCGACCGTGACCTGATCGGTCTGGACCAATCGCCCGCCATGCTGGAGGAGGCCGAGGAAACCGGCAACTACACCCGGTTGATCCAATCCGATGCGACGAGCTTTGAACCGGACGTGACCCCGGCCCTCGTCTTCGCCAACGCGCTGTGCCACTGGCTCCCCGATCATCCGGCGCTGTTTGCGCGCTGGGCGGGCTGGCTGCCATCGGGGGGCAGTCTCGCGGTGCAGATGCCGCGTCAGTATGATGCGCCCTCCCACGCGCTCTTGCGCCAGATCGCCGAGGACATTTTCCCCGATTACTTCGACTTCTCCGATTGGGAACCCCCGGTTGCCGCGCCGGGCGCCTATGCGCGCCTGTTTTCCCCCGACCGCTATCACTGCACGGTCTGGGAGACGCGGTATTACCAGAGCCTTACGCCCGGGGCCGACGGCAGTCATCCGGTGCGCAGGTTCACCCAATCGACTGCCATGCGGCCCTTTCTCGACAAGCTCGACGGGGACGAGGTGACCCGTTTCATCGCCACCTATGATGCGCGGCTACAGGACGCCTATGGCACCGCCACGCCGGACGCCCCGGTGCTCTTTCCGTTCCAGCGGCTTTTCTTTACCGTGCGCCGACAAGACGTGATCGCATGAGGTTCGCATGCCCGACATCTACGAGAAGACGCCCTACACCGGGCGCATAACCTTTCTCGGTCACGTGACCGACCGCGCCGCCGGGCCTGCGGCCACGCCGCTTGAGACCGCCCAGTTAGGGTGGGAGGGCATTTTGGGCGAGGCGCATGGCGGGCTCAATCGCCGCGCCTGTGTCCGCGTCTCGACCTTGCATCCCCAAGGCACCGAGATTCGCAATACGCGGCAGGTGACGGTGCTCTCGGCGGAAGAGATCGCCGCCACGGCGGACGAGATGGGGGTAGACCACCTTGATCCGGCACTCATGGGGGCCTCGATCGTCGTCGCGGGTATACCGGATTTGTCCTACCTGCCGCCCTGCGCGCGCTTGCAGGCGGCGAATGGGGCGACCTTGGTGATCGAGATGGTCAATCATCCCTGCACCATTACCGGGAAATCCATTGAAAGCGGGTGTGCGGGTAAAGGCCCGGCCTACAAACCCGCCGCGCGGGACCGGCGCGGTGTGACGGGCTGGGTCGAACGCCCCGGCACGCTCGCCTTGGGCGACGAGCTACGCCTGTTTATCCCCGCCCAACGCGCTTGGGCCCCGAACGGCTGAGCGCGCGGGGAATGACCGGAAATTCGCACGAAGTTTCCGATCGGCAACACGGGTTTCGCCGGAATGCCGAAAACGCACCCGAATAAGTCGCGTTTCAGGTTGCTTGAAGACAAATGTATGCATGATAAGGCTCGGGAGCGCGCTTTGAGGCGCAAACCGGGAGGAATGAATACATGAGCCACAAGTCCGACATCGAAATCGCCCGCGCAGCCAACAAGCATCCGATCCAGGATGTCGCGGCCAAGCTCGACATGACCTTCGATGACATCATCCCCTATGGCCACGATAAGGCCAAGGTGAGCCAAGAGTTCATCAACTCGGTGCAAGATCGCGACAACGGCAAGCTGATCCTTGTCACGGCGATCAACCCGACCCCTGCGGGCGAAGGCAAGACGACCACCACGGTCGGGCTGGGAGATGGTTTGAATGCGATCGGCAAAAAGGCGGCGGTCTGCATTCGCGAAGCCTCGCTCGGGCCGAATTTCGGGATGAAGGGTGGCGCGGCTGGCGGAGGCTATGCGCAGATCGTGCCGATGGAGGACATGAACCTTCATTTCACCGGCGATTTCCATGCCATCACCTCGGCCCATAACCTGCTGTCGGCGATGATCGACAACCATATCTACTGGGGCAACGAGCTTGCCATCGACGAGCGCCGGGTGACATGGCGCCGGGTGGTCGACCTTAATGACCGCGCGTTGCGCGATGTGGTGACTTCGCTCGGCGGTGTCGCCAACGGGTTCCCGCGTCAGACCGGGTTCGACATCACGGTCGCCTCCGAAGTCATGGCGATCCTGTGCCTGTCCAAGAACCTCGCCGATCTGCAAGAGCGTCTGGGCAACATCATCGTCGCCTACACCCGTGAGCGCGCGGCGATCACCTGCCGCGACATCGGGGCGGATGGGGCCATGACGGTTCTGCTCAAAGATGCGATGCAACCCAACCTCGTGCAGACGCTGGAGAACAACCCGGCCTTCGTGCATGGCGGACCCTTTGCCAATATCGCGCATGGCTGCAACTCGCTCATCGCCACGCAGACCGCGCTCAAGCTGGCCGACTACGTCGTGACCGAGGCGGGGTTCGGGGCCGATCTCGGGGCCGAGAAGTTCATGAACATCAAGTGCCGCAAGGGCGGGCTGGCCCCCTCGGCGGTGGTCGTGGTCGCCACGATCCGCGCGATGAAGATGAACGGCGGCGTTGCCAAGGCCGATCTGGGCCCGGAGAATGTCGAGGCCGTGAAGGCCGGTTGCCCCAACCTTGGCCGTCATATCGAGAACCTCAAGAGCTTCGGTGTGCCGGTGGTGGTGGCGATCAACCATTTCGTGACCGATACCGATGCGGAAGTGCAGGCCGTGCAGGACTATGTCGAGAACCACGGGTCCGAGGCGATCCTGTGCAAGCACTGGGCGTTGGGCTCGGACGGGACCAAGGAGCTTGCCACCCGTGTGGCCGAGATCGCGGATGCCGACATGGGCAGCTTCGCGCCGCTCTACGCCGACGACATGGGTCTCTTTGAGAAGATCGAGACGGTTGCCAAGCGCATCTACCGCGCGGACGAGGTGTTGGCGGACAAGAAGATCCGCGATCAGCTCAAGGCGTGGGAAGACGCGGGATACGGCGATCTGCCGGTCTGCATGGCCAAGACGCAATACAGCTTCTCAACCGATCCGAACCTACGTGGGGCACCCACGGGCCACTCGGTCCCGATCCGCGAAGTGCGGCTGTCGGCGGGGGCCGGGTTCGTCGTGGTCATCTGCGGGGAAATCATGACCATGCCGGGGCTTCCGTCGAAACCCGCTGCACTGACCATCGGGCTGGATGACAGCGGGGATGTGCAGGGCTTGTTCTAAGGCACTGCCTTGGCTAGAGCGGGGCAGACCCGCTCTGGCCGGACAGGCGAAGAGGATCACCGTGGCCCGATGCAACGGGGCGGGGGACAACAGGAGCCGAAATGCCCACGACACACCATCGCGCCGCGTTGATCGACGGCAAGAGCATTGCCGCCGACCTGCGGCTGGATGTGGCCAAGGAAAGCGCGGCGTTGACCAAGCTGGGCTGGGCGCCGTTGCTTGTGTCGGTGTCGGTCGGGGATCAGGCCGCTTCGGACCTTTATGTGCGCAACCAGAAAAAACATGCCGAAAGCGCGGGCGTGGCGTTCGAGGCGCGCAGCTATCCCGAAGAAACCTCGCTCGAACAGCTGATCGGGATCTTGCAGGGGCTGAACCACGATCCGCGCATCAATGGCATCATCATCCAGCGTCCGCTGCCCGATCACATCCCGGTCAAGGCGCTGCAAAAGGCGGTGCATCCGCTCAAGGACGTGGAAGGCATGCATCCGGCGTCGATTGGCAACATCGTCTACAATGATCTTGCACTCGGACCCTGCACCGCCGTGGCCGCCGTCGAGATCCTGAAGACCTTGCCGATGGACATGGCGGGGCTGAATGTCACCGTCATCGGCCATTCCGAGATCGTCGGCAAGCCCATCGCCTTTCTCATGATGGGGTTGGGGGCGACGGTGACGGTCTGTCACCACATGACCCGCTCGGTCGCGATGCATTCGCGCGCCGCGGACGCGGTCTTCGTCGCGGTCGGCAAGGCCGGGCTGGTGACCGGAGACATGATCAAACCCGGGGCCGCCGTGATCGACATCGGCATCAACCGGGTTGATGGAAAAACCGTGGGTGACGTTGATTTCGACAGCGTGGCCGAGGTCGCGGGGTGGTTGACCCCGGTGCCGGGAGGGGTCGGGCCGGTGACGGTTGCGACCCTGATGAAAAACGCCGTCATGGCGACGCGGATGCAGATGGAGCATTACCGCGACGCCTATGACAAGACCGATGTCTGAGGGGGACGCCATGAGCGCGACGATTATTGATGGCAAGGCCTTCGCGGCCGAAGTGCGGGCCAAGGTGGCCACCCATGTGGCAAAGCTGGCAGAGCAGGGCATCAAGCCCGGCCTTGCCGTGGTGATCGTCGGCGATGACCCGGCCAGCCAGGTCTATGTGCGCTCCAAGGGCAAGCAGACGGTCGAGGCGGGAATGGAGAGTTTCGAGCACAAGCTGCCCGCCGACACGGCGGAGGCCGATCTTCTCGCGCTGGTGGACCGTCTGAACAAGGATCCGGCAGTGAACGGCATCCTCGTGCAACTGCCGCTGCCCGAACACCTGAACGAAGACCTCGTGATCAACGCGATCGACCCGGCAAAGGATGTGGACGGCTTCCATATCTCGAACGTCGGGCTTCTGGCCACGGGGCAGAAGGCCATGGTGCCCTGCACCCCGCTTGGCTGCCTGATGCTGCTGCGCGACCACTTCGGGTCGCTGTCGGGCAAGACGGCGGTCGTGGTGGGGCGCTCCAACATCGTGGGCAAACCCATGGCACAGCTTTTGCTGCGCGACAGCTGCACCGTGACCATCGCGCACAGCCGCACCAAGGATATCGAAGACGTGGTGCGCGGGGCCGACATCGTGATCGCCGCCGTGGGGCGTGCCGAGATGGTGACAGGGGAATGGCTGAAACCCGGTGCCGTGGTCATCGACGTGGGCATCAACCGCCTGCCGCCCGTTGAAGAAGGCGCCAAGGGCAGGCTTGTGGGCGATGTCGATTTCGCCTCGGCGTCCGCCGTGGCGGGGGCGATCACGCCGGTGCCCGGCGGTGTCGGCCCGATGACGATCGCCTGCCTTCTGGCCAACACGCTGACCGCGACCTGCCGGGCCAACGGGTTGGACGAGCCAGAGGGGCTGACGGCCTGAGCGCCTGACTGCCTGCTGCGCCACCACGGCATCCATGATCCGCACCGCTTGATCTGAACGCGCGTTCAGTTACTGTCGGACCATGGCCCGCAAACAAGGCTCTCATGCCGGGATCACCGGACCCAAGGTGCGCGACGTGGCGCTGCGCCTTTTTGCCCGCTATGGCTATGCGGCGGTGTCCATGCGCCAGATCGCGCGCGAGGTTGGGGTGCAGGCCGGGGCGCTTTATCTTTATACGCCGGACAAGCAAACGCTTCTGTTCGATTTGATGCGGGGCCATCTGGACGAGCTTTTGTCGGCTTGGGCCGAGGCGGACAAGGGTGGGCCGCCTGCCGCACGGCTGGAGGCGTTTGCCCGCTTTCACATGCGCTATCACCTTGATCGCCCCGACACGATCTTCATCGCCTACATGGAATTGCGCAATCTTGAGCCTGACAATTTCGCCGAGGTCGAACGCCTGCGTGATCTTTACGAGGCGAGCCTGATCGACATTCTCGACGCGGGCCGGGCCGAGGGGGTGTTTCAGGTGCCGGACACGCGGCTCGCGGCGAAGGCGGCGATTTCCATGTTGAACGGGGTCACCACGTGGTTTCGCGAAGGCGGGCGGCTGGGCCAAGGTGAGGTCGAGAGCATCTATTGGGATATGCTGCGCAAGTCCGTCTCGGGGTGAGCGGGGCATGTGCCACCAGGCACCTGTCCCCGTTCAATTCTCGTGACAGCAGCCGCGTGGTGAATTGAGCCTGCCTGCGGCCCGGCGTATAACGATGCCATGTCATTGCCCCCCGGATTCCTCGATGAACTGCGCACTCGCCTTTCGCTGACCGATGTGGTCGGGCGTAAGGTCATGTGGGACCAGAGAAAATCCAATCAGGCGAAGGGTGACATGTGGGCGCCCTGTCCGTTTCATCAGGAAAAGACGGCCTCGTTCCACGTCGATGACCGAAAGGGGTTCTACTACTGTTTCGGCTGCCACGCGAAGGGCGATGCGATCTCGTTCGTGAAAGACACCGAAAACGTGGGCTTCATGGAAGCGGTTGAAATCCTGTCCCGTGAAGCCGGGATGACGATGCCCGCGCGTGACCCCAAGGCACAGGAGAAATCAGACCGGCGCACGCAATTGTCCGAGGTGATGGAGCAGGCGGTCCAGTATTATCGCCTGCAACTCAAGACCAACCAGGGCGCGGGAGCGCGTGAATACCTTGCCCGGCGGGGGTTGGGCGACGGGGCGCAGGAAGTCTGGAACATCGGCTATGCGCCGGACAATCGTCAGGGGGTGCTGACACATCTGCGCGAGAAGGGTGTCTCGGAGGAGTTGATCGTGGCCAGCGGTCTCGCGATCAAACCCGACGATGGCGGGCCGCCCTATGACCGGTTTCGCGGGCGTATCATCTTTCCGATCCGCGACCCACGGGGGCGGGCCATTTCGCTCGGGGGTCGGGCGCTCGACCCGAATGCGCGGGCCAAATACCTCAATGGGCCCGAGACGGAGCTTTTCGACAAGGGGCGCACGCTTTTCAACCACGGACCGGCGCGCGAGGCGGCGGGAAAAGGTCAACCGCTGGTCGTGGCTGAAGGATACATGGATGTGATCGCCCTGTCGGAGGCCGGGTTCACCGCCGCCGTCGCGCCCCTTGGCACCGCGATCACGGAAGATCAACTTCGCCTGCTTTGGCGCATTACGTCAGAACCGATCATTGCGCTGGATGGGGACACGGCCGGTCTGCGCGCCGCGATGCGGTTGATTGATCTCGCGCTGCCGCTGCTGGAGGCGGGCAATTCGCTACGCTTTGCGATCATGCCCGAGGGGCTGGACCCCGATGACCTGATCAAGGCGCAGGGCGTGGGCGCGATGCAGAAGCTTCTTGACTTGGCCCGGCCCATGGTGTCGCTCCTGTGGCAGCGCGAAACCGAGGGCAAGGTGTTCGACAGCCCGGAACGAAAGGCCGCGCTGGACCGCGATTTGCGCCAAGCCATCGGGCGCATTCAGGACCCGTCGATTCGCCGCCATTACGGCGATGAAATAAAGAACCTGCGCTGGCAGTTGTTCAATCCGCGTCGCGCCGCCGCGCAACAGGGGGCGGGGCGGGGTGGTTTCCAGCCGGGAAAACGCCGCTGGGGCGCGCCGGACCCGGTGCAGGCCTCGACCAAGGGGTCGCTTCTGGTGGCCGCGTCGGGGCAGGTCGAAGAGGTCTTGCGCGAAGCGGTGATCTTGGCCACCCTGATCACCCACCCGAACCTGATCGAGCAATTCGAGAGCGCGTTTGAGCGGGTCGAGATGACCACCGCGGATCATCGGGCGATGCAATCCACGATCCTTGCGTTCACCGGCGAAGACCCGGCGGCGCTGCGCGAAACGATCGCCACACAATGTGGCGCGGGGGCGGTTGAAAAGCTCTTTGCCCTCAACCATGTACAGATCGCACCCCCGATGCGGCGCAAGGATGACACCGATCTCGCCGCGCTGTGTCTGGCCGAAGAGCTTGCCAAGCTTGAGGCGACCCGGGGCGCACGGCGCGAAACCAACGTGGCGGCCGTGGACATCGCGGCGCTGGCGGACGAGGGCCTGACATTCCGACTGACCGAGGCCAATCGCATGCGACACGAGGCCCAGAGCGGGAAGGGCGAAGACAAGGGTCTTTTCGAACGGGCCGACAACGGCGTCATGATGGCGCGTGAGGAACGGGAGGCGTTGGACGCGCTCCTGAAACGGATTCAGACCCAGACCAGCGGCAAAAAATAGAGGCCGTGCAACAGGTTTTGGGATAATCGCAGGGAATCTTGGGTTATCGGGTTGGAGAATCAGTGATTCGAGGGAATGATTCGAAAAAACGAATCGCCAGTTGATTGATTCGGGTGCGTGCAGGGCTTATGTCCCACGACACAGGCCCGCCACCTGAAACCCGCCCGCGAAAAGGGAGTGCCGCATGGCCGCCAAGGACAACACCGACGACGATCAGAACAAACCCGAGGTCGACGACGCCGCCCCGATCGGGGATATGGACCAGGCCGCCGTGAAGAAGATGATCGGCGACGCCCGTGAAAAGGGCTACATCACCTATGATGAGCTGAACCAGGTTCTGCCGCCGGATCAGGTGTCGTCCGAACAGATTGAAGACGTGATGTCGATGCTCTCGGAAATGGGCATCAACATCATCGAGGACGAAGAAGCCGAAGAGGCCGAGGACGAAGCGCGGGGCTCCACCGCCGTCATCACCAAGGATCAGAAGGGCGAGGTTGCCGTCTCCGGGGCCGCTGCCGAGAAGCTTGATCGCACCGACGACCCCGTGCGCATGTATCTGCGCGAAATGGGGTCGGTCGAGCTTTTGTCGCGCGAAGGCGAGATTGCCATCGCCAAACGGATCGAGGCAGGCCGGAACACGATGATTGCGGGCCTTTGTGAAAGCCCGCTGACGTTTCAGGCCATCACGATCTGGCGTGACGAGCTTTTGAACGAAGACATTCTCTTGCGCGATGTCATTGATCTGGATGCCACCTTTGGCCGCCAGTTGGGCGAAGACGGCGACGAGGAGACCGTGGTTGGCGGTCTGGCTGCCGAGGCCGCCGCACCAGCCGCGCCGACCGCCACCACCGAGGAAAAGTCCGAGAAGGAAGAGCAGCCCGAGCTGGACGCCGATGGCAACCCGATCGCCAAGGACGACGACGAGGACGATGAAGACGATCAGGCCAACATGTCGCTCGCGGCGATGGAAGCCGCGCTCAAACCCCGCGTTCTCGAAACGCTGGAGTTGATCGCCCGCGATTATACCAAGCTGTCGGAAATGCAGGATCTACGCATGTCGGCAACGCTGAACGAAGACGATTCGTTCAGCGAGAAGGAAGAAAAGGCTTACCAGAAGCTGCGCTCCGAGATCGTGGAGCTGGTGAACGAGCTTCACCTGCACAACAACCGGATCGAGGCGCTGGTGGACCAGCTTTACGGGATCAATCGTCGGATCATGTCGATCGACAGCTCGATGGTGAAGCTGGCCGATCAGGCCCGCATCAACCGCCGCGAATTCGTCGATGCCTACCGTGGGTACGAGCTTGACCCGACGTGGATGGAACGCATGGCGGACAAGCCCGGGCGCGGCTGGCAGGCGTTCATCGACCGGTCGTCGGACAAGGTGTCCGAGCTTCGCGGTGACATGGCGCAGGTCGGGCAATATGTCGGCGTCGACATCCCGGAATTCCGCCGCATCGTGGCGCAGGTCCAGAAGGGCGAAAAAGAAGCCCGTTCTGCGAAAAAGGAAATGGTCGAGGCCAACCTGCGTCTCGTCATCTCGATTGCCAAGAAATACACCAACCGTGGTTTGCAGTTCCTCGATCTCATTCAGGAAGGCAACATCGGGTTGATGAAGGCCGTGGACAAGTTCGAGTATCGCCGGGGCTACAAGTTCTCGACCTACGCGACATGGTGGATCCGGCAGGCGATCACCCGCTCCATCGCCGATCAGGCCCGCACGATCCGTATCCCGGTCCACATGATAGAGACTATCAACAAGCTGGTGCGCACGGGGCGCCAGATGCTCCACGAGATCGGGCGCGAACCGACGCCTGAAGAGCTGGCCGCCAAACTGCAGATGCCGCTGGAGAAGGTCCGCAAGGTGATGAAGATCGCCAAGGAGCCGATTTCCCTGGAGACGCCGATTGGCGACGAGGAAGACAGCCAGCTTGGCGATTTCATCGAGGACAAGAACGCGGTCCTGCCGCTGGACTCGGCCATTCAGGAGAACCTGAAGGAAACCACGACCCGCGTTCTGGCTTCGCTCACGCCCCGCGAAGAACGCGTTCTGCGGATGCGGTTCGGCATCGGTATGAACACCGACCACACGCTGGAAGAAGTGGGCCAGCAGTTCAGCGTGACCCGCGAACGGATCCGCCAGATCGAAGCCAAGGCATTGAGGAAGCTCAAGCACCCGAGCCGGTCGCGCAAGCTGCGCTCGTTCCTGGACCAGTAGGTGGGACGAAACCTAGCATGGTGGCGGTAGACGGCTCGGAATTCTTTCTGGGAATTGCCTTCAATGAAGACGGCACACCCGAGTTTCTGTTTTGGGATCCCAATAATGATCAGCCGCGTGCAAAGGCTTTCTATGACGAGCTAAAGAAAGAGAGTGATCGCGGGCTGGCCATAGTTGGTGCCGCGATCCTTGATGATATCCTTGGCGCAATCCTGGTTTCCTTTGCGCAGAACCCTGAACCGATGAAAACGTTCGTTGAAAGGAGCAACTTTGACACAAGGGCAAACATCGCATTTGCTCTAGGGGCGATTTCGCAGGAAGAGCGTATTAATCTGGGTTTGATCCAAAAAATCCGAAACAAATTCGCGCATATTTCGAAGGCCACATTCGAAACGCAGAATATTGTTGGCAGGTGCAACTCATTGAATTTTGTGGACAGCAACGATTACGAGTCAAACCTACCGGCACGTGAACGGTTCCTGCTAAATCTCCTACATCTTATTCTGGAAATGGAGTCTCGAGCTACCGAGTTCGAAGAGAAGCCGCTGCCTTTCATTGAGATTCGACGCACTCTGGCGCCTGAAAAACCAGACACGACCTAGATCGAAGTACGGAAGAATCCAAACAGCTGCTTGGCAGGACGGGGCATTCAGCGCGCAAGAGACGGTTTCTGAAGCCAAACTTATGAACACCATTTTCGACATCCAGACCCGAGGGCAGGGCACCTATGAGTTCACCCGCGACGTGACGCGTTGGGTGGACGGCGCGGGCTTGCGCGATGGGCTCCTCACGCTCTTCATCCGCCATACCTCGGCCTCGCTGCTGGTCATGGAAAATGCCGACCCCGAGGTTCAGGTGGACCTGAAAAACTACTTTTCGCGCCTCGTGCCACCGACCACGGACCCCAGCATGTCCTACCTGACGCATACCTACGAGGGGCCGGACGACATGCCGGCGCATATCAAGGCGGCGCTGCTGCCCGTCTCTTTACAGATTCCGATCATGGATGGGCATCTGGCGCTTGGAACATGGCAGGGGCTTTACATTTTCGAACATCGCGACCGCCCACACCGCCGTCAGGTCGCCGCGCATCTCGCCGGATAACGAGTCTTCTTCGCCACAGGTCGCGACCCGGCATCTTGTGGAGACGTTTTGACCCTACCCAAAATGACGGGGCAGCCCTATAGTGCCTGTGGATAAGTGGGCAAAGACCCACGACCCGAGGTACAGGCAAGAATAAGAAGGGGACAGGCATGCGCTGCCCGTTTTGCGGAAATATCGACACCCAGGTGAAGGACTCGCGTCCTGCCGAAGACCATGTGGCCATCCGGCGGCGGCGGTTCTGCCCCGCGTGCGGGGGCCGTTTCACCACATATGAACGGGTGCAACTGCGCGATCTGGTGGTGATCAAGACCAACGGGCGGCGCGAAGACTTCGACCGTGAAAAGCTTGAGCGCTCGATCCGTATCTCGATGCAGAAACGCCCGGTGGAGCCGGAGCGTATCGACCAGATGATCTCGGGCATCGTGCGCCGGTTGGAAAGCATGGGCGAGACCGACATTCCGTCCAAGACCATCGGCGAGATCGTCATGGAAAGCCTCGCGCGGATCGACACCGTGGCCTACGTGCGCTTTGCCTCGGTTTACAAGAATTTCCAGGCCGCCGATGATTTCGACAAGTTCGTTAGCGAATTGCGCCCGGATATTCCCCCAGAAGAGATCCCGTGACCGACGACAGGTTCATGAAACTGGCCTTGTCGCTTGGGCGGCGGGGTCTTGGAAATGTCTGGCCGAACCCGGCGGTCGGCTGTGTGATCGCAAGGGGCGCGCGCGTCATCGGGCGTGGCTGGACCCAGCCGGGTGGTCGGCCCCATGCCGAGGTCGTGGCGCTTGAACAGGCCGGCGCGGGCGCGCGGGGTGCGAGTGTCTATGTCACGCTGGAACCCTGCGCCCACCACGGCGAAACCCCGCCCTGTGCCGATGCCTTGATCGCCGCCGGGGTCGCGCGGGTGGTTGTCGCGCTGTCCGATCCGGACCCGCGGGTGAACGGGCAGGGGATCGAACGCCTGCGCGCCGCCGGGATCGAGGTCGTGGAGGGTGTTTGTGCCCAAGAGGCGCGCGTGGATCAGGCGGGGTTCTTGTCACGGGTGACGCGCGGGCGTCCGGTCGTGACCCTGAAGCTCGCGACATCGCTGGACGGGCGCATTGCAACCGCGTCGGGCGAGAGCCAGTGGATCACCGGGCCTGACGCCCGGCGTTTCGTGCATGCCCTGCGCCTGCGCCATGACGCGGTGCTGGTCGGAGGTGGCACGGCGCGCGCAGATGATCCGACGCTGACCGTGCGCGGGATGGGGCAGGTGCCCCAGCCGGTGCGCGTGGTGTTGTCCCGCCATCTCGATCTTCCGCTCGATAGCAAGTTGTCGCGCAGCGCGCGCGAGGTGCCGCTTTGGCTGATCCACGGTGACCGGGCGCAGCCCGAACTGATCCGCGCATGGGAAGACATCGGCGCGATCTGCCTGCCCGTTCCGGTGCGCCAGAGCGCGCTTGATCTTGAGGCGGTGCTGGCGCTTTTGGCCGCATGCGGCGTGACGCGGGTGTTTTGCGAAGGTGGCGGCGGATTGGCGGCTTCGCTGCTCACCGAAGGGCTGGTTGACGATTATATCGGCTTCACCGCTGGCGTGGCGCTTGGTGCGGAAGGACGGCCATCGCTGGCGGCCATGGGGGTCGGCCCGCTGGCCGACGCGCCGCGCATGTCGTTGACCGAGACCCGTGTTCTGGGGGGCGACGTGATGCACCGGTGGCGTATGCCCGACGGGTGATCACGACCTGCGCCACAGGTGTGCCTGTGTTGCCAGCACGCCTTGCAATTTCGACAGGGCCGACAGGCGCGGCCCCTTGCCGCCGGTCGCCCCGCTTTCGATCCGGTCCAGCGCCACCTCGATGGGGCAGGGGGTTCGGGTCACCGGATCGAAATAGCGCGGGTAGTCGATCAGCACCGCATGGGCAAGCGACAGAAGATCGGGGCGCGCGGTGCGCCGCTCCGGCACCGGGCCGAGATCGCGGGTCAATCCCCAGCCGGCATAGAAAGGCACGCCGAGACAGGTCACCGATTTGCCGCGCAACAGCGCCTCGAACCCCATGAGAGAGGTCATCGTCCAGACCTCGTCCACCGCGTTGATGAGGGCAAGTCCATTGGCCCGGTGCGCCACAACGTCGGCGAGACCATCGGTGTCGGCCCCGGGCACATCGCCTGCGCGCAGCCCCGCTTCGACATCGGGGTGGGGCTTGTAGATCACCACCGCCTCCGGGTTGGCCCGGCGCACCTGTTGCAAGAGCGCCTGGTTGGTCGACACGTCCCCGGTGCCCAACCGGATCGAGGCGTCGTCCTCGACCTGTCCGGGCACGAGAATACGGTGGCCTTCCGGCAGTGTGTCCGCCGCGTCGCGCCCGAGGTTATACTTGTCGATGCCCGCAGTGATCAGCCGCGCCACGACCCGCTCGGCCCGGGCTTTCGCGCCATCGGGCAGCCTTTCCGACGCCGCGATCAGGGTTTCAAGGCGGCTCGGGCGCGACGGGTCATAGTAGATGCCCAGATCATCGCGCACCAGCGACAGGGGCGGCGTCAATTCGGCCCCAAGACCGCGTGAGCGCACGAAACCGTCCTCGATCCGAAGCGCAGGGGCAGCCAGCGTGTCGGCGCGATTGGCCCAGACCATGAGCGCGCGATCGCTGGTGCGGGCGCGGTCTGCGGCCTTGTCCGGGCCTGAGAAGACCACGCCGCGACCGCCGCCATAAAACCGGGTGATCGGCCTTCGTTTCCATAGCCGCATCCCGACCGCGACATAGCCTCGCGCATCTTCGCGGTGGGCGCGGGCGCGGGCTTCGAGGTTGGCGAGCACGTCCTCGACCTCGCAGAGTTGATCGCGGTAGGGGTCATACCAGGTCGGATAGTCAATGAGCGCGGCGGTGACGAGCTGCGGGCGGGTCAGTTGCCGGTCGCGGCGGGGCACCGGGTTCACGTCCTGCGTCAGGCCCCATCCGGCGTAAAACGGTTGGCCGAAGACGCGCGGCTTGTGGCCTGCGAGGATCGCCTCGAACCCCATGCCGGACGAAACCGTGTAGACCGCCATGGCGCCTTCCATCAGCGCCCATGGGCTGAGCGCGCCGGTGATCAGCTTGACCCTGCCGACAGCGTGTTCGGGGCCGTAGTAGCCGGGGCGATGGCCCGCGTCGGTTTCGGGGTGGGTCTTGATGTAGACGTTGAGACCGGGGTTCTCTTCCTGCGCCATGACGAGCATTTCGCGAAAGGTCGCCGGTGTCGCGCCCGAGGCGAGGACCGAGGCATCTTCGCGGGTCTGGTCGATCACCACCACGTAAGGCGCGCGGGGCACCTCCGCCGCCGGGTCGATGTCGTTGTATTTCGACAGATGCGCGTGTTTGAGCCAGTCGATGACTTGGCGCGCGCGGGTCAGCTTGGCGAAGTCGTCCAGCGGGGCCCGCGCCAGCATGTGTTCGAGGTCCGAGGGCGTCGACGGGTCGAAATGAAGCCCCGATGTGTCGAGCAGAAGGCCCATCGCCGGTTCCCCGGAGCGCCCCGGGAGGACAGAGCGCAGGAAGGCATCTTCGACACGCAAGAGCCCGGCACACCGTGTCTCGGCCACCTGTCGTCCGCGCGACGCGGTCGGCGCGTTGCCCCAGACCGCGACGTGATCACCGGGTTTGGGCCAGCCCAGCTTCATCTCCCATCCGGCGAGCGTGAGGATACGGCGCAGGCGGCGTTCGCGCAGGAACCCGCCGGAGTAATAGAAAAGCCGCCGGGAGGAGGGGGGCTCTCTCCCGGCGGCCTTGATCCTGTCATAGGGCGTCATGATCCCGCCTTTACGGGGCACCGCCCAGAACGCCAAGGGTGCTCCCGGCCGTGGTCAGGCTTTCGGCCGCCCCCAGCGTGCCGGTCAGGGCGGTGATTACCTTGGTCCATTGCACATAGGGTGCCTCGGTCACATAGACCGTGTCGCTGTCGCGGATCACGAAGTCACGGGCGGTGAACATGCCGTTGGGTTCGGTCAGGTTCAGCACGTAGATCATCCGTTGCGCCCCCACGAGATCGGTGCGGCCCAGCACGTTGTTGGCGATATCTGCGGGCTCGTTGCGGAAGACGAAGATGCCGGTCGGGTCGGCCAGCGTCGGGTTCAGGCCGCCGACCTGCGCGATGGCTTCAAGCGCGGAGAGCGTTTGGGTCTGGAAGGTGACGCGCGTCTGGGTGCCGGTCGCGCCGAGCGCCGTGAAGGCGCGGGTGTCGGCCTCGACCAGGATGCGGTCGCCGTTACGAAGGGCGATGTCGAGGCGCGGATCCTCGAACAGATCCTGATACCAGATTTGCCCGGTTTTCCCGCCCCGGATGATCTTGACCACCGCGATTTCGGGGTTGATCGCCACGCCGCCCGCGCGGGCAAGCATGGCGCCCAGCGTCCGGGTCGGGCGTTCGATGGCATAGACCCCCTGCGCGCTGACCGCACCGGTGACCGACACCGTCGCGCCGTCGCCTGCTACCCGGGTGATCAGCACCTGCGGATCGGGGGTCTGGCTTTCGAGTTGTTCGGTCACGATCCGTCGGATCGTCTCGGGCGTGTTGCCAGCGGCCTTGATCCGGCCCGCGTAGGGGATGAAGATAAAGCCCCCGCCATCGACCTGCACCTCTTCGAGCGCGGCGGGCGCCCCGGCGGAGGCGAGAATGCCCTGTTCCACGTTTTCCCAAATCGCCACGCCCAGCACGTCGCCGGGGCGCACGGTGTCCGATCCGACCTGTCCGGCCTTGAGGAAATCGTCAGAAAAGCCGAGCGATGGCACCACGCCGGTTGCGCGTGTCACGCGGTCATTGACCGCGACCACGAAGGCATCGCCGTCGCGTTGTACCGAGCCTGCGTAAATCTCTTGTTTGTTCGGACCGACCCGGGGAAGGACGTCACAGCTCGCCATGCCCATGACAAGCACCAAAAACGCGGCAATGCGCGCACTTGAAAAGCCGAAAATATTCACTGCCCGGGCTCCTTTTTGGAGTTCTGCCTCAGTTTCTTTTTTCGTAAACCTACGCGCCTGTGGATAAAAAAGAAACCCTCGGTTTCAAACCGGCAGGGTTTTGCGTGTCGAGGTGTTGCCATGACGACTCGCCCGTGGTCCGGGCATGCGATAAGGGGCCATCGCCGCCCATCGGGGCGGCGGGGCGTGGTTGGGGTGCTGTCGGGTGGGTCTTGCCTCTTGAGGCGCCTATTTGACCAGTCGAAGCTGTTGACGGGGTGTCGCCGTGCCCTTGGCCAGCGCCTCGTAGGGGTCGTCTGGGGCCAGCATCATGTCGACCACCTGCCGCAACAACTGCCGCCGCCCGCGTGCGGAATAAAACCCCCCCGCGATCTGCGAGGTTTCCAGAAGATAGTGACGATAATCGCGGTAGGCGCGGTTGTCGGGGCGTGTTGGTTGGGCAAAGAATTCGGCCAAAGGCTGGGTCGAAACAAACTCTGGCTTGGCATAA
Organism: Maritimibacter sp.; assembly: GCA_011389895.1. GTDB lineage: Bacteria > Pseudomonadota > Alphaproteobacteria > Rhodobacterales > Rhodobacteraceae > Maritimibacter. The sequence continues at coordinate 18,450 of JAABTN010000014.1, forward strand.
ACTGCATCCCCGAACACCCTGAGCGGAAGGCCGCGCCAAAGCACCTGTTGTGCCGCCGTGGAATTCACCGTGACCGCCGAGCGGGCATGGTCCAGAAGCCGGGCGAGCTTGCCGCCGCGCAGGTAGTGCACCCGGTGCGCCACCCCGTGGTGTTGGGCGAGGCGGCGGATTTCACGCCGCAGATTCACACGCCCGTCTTCCAGCGGATGGGCCTTGAAAACAAGGTGATGGTGGCGCGGCGCACCCTCGGCAAACCCCGCGATGGCGGTGTCCAGAAACTCGGTGATCGAGGTGAAGCGGGAATGCGCGGTGAAGCTTGCATCATGCGCCAGTTGCAAAAGCGCGAGGTGATAGGGAAAGCCCCCGCGCCGCACCCGCCCCGTGGCGATGATCCGTTCCAGCGCCTGCACGGGCATCAGCAAGAGCCGCTTCAGATAGAGCTGGAACTCCTTCGCGACAGGCAGGTCGCGATGCGCCTTGAAGCCCCTGTAGCGCCGGTTCAGGAACATGACGAACCAGTGATAGAGCGCCCCATAGAAAATATGGTGGCGCATGTCGCCCCAATGGGCGGGCGCTTCGGGGATGTCGAGCTCGGCATCCGCCAACACGCGCTGCATGTCGGTGACCTCCATCTCCATCAGGCGCGAATTGCCGTTTGATCCGCCGCGCTCATAGCTGACCCAATAGGGGCGCAGGTAGCCTTCTTCGAAGATATGCACGCAAACCCCGGCCTCCTTGGCCGCGCGCACCGCTTCGGCATGAATGAAGCGCGTATCGCCGTAGAGCACAAGGTCGGTGACGGATTTGGTGGCGATGAGATCGCGGATGCGGGCGGGCCATGCGCCCTGATCCTCGGCAAAGGGAATATAGCTCTCCCCATCGGCCCAGAACGCCGCGTCCCCCATGTTGAAGCCGACGCGCCAGACGGTCGCGCCCGTTGCGCGCAACATGCGGCCCAGACGCCGAAAAAACGGCCCGTGCGGGCCCTGTAGAAACAGGAAGGTGCGGTTTTTGCCGTCGATGGCTTTCATGCGCCCAAGCTACCCTAAATCGGGCCCCCGTGTCTCGCCATCCGCCCCGAATTGGCCCCAGATATGGGGGGAGGCGGTGTGATTGTCCCAATACCTGTAACAAACCACGGGGTGAAGGCGTTTTTTTGACGCTCGCGCGACAAGGTTGCGACCGGCGACTTGGCAAATCCCGCGCGGCGGCGTAGCCATGGGACGATAGGAGGCGCTCATGTTCACAGGCATCGTAACGGATATCGGCATCATCACGCAGGTGTCGCGCGACGCGGACATGCGCGCGCGGATCACCACCGGGTATGACACCGGGTCGATCGACCTCGGGGCTTCGATCGCCTCGGATGGTGTCTGTCTCACGGTGACGGCGCTGGGGCCGGATTGGTACGAGGTTTATGTCTCTGCCGAGACGCTGGACAAGAGCAACCTTGGGGTCTGGCAGGAAGGGCGGCGCGTGAATCTTGAACGTGCCCTGAAGGTGGGCGACGAGCTGGGCGGGCATATCGTGTCCGGCCATGTCGACGGAGTGGCCGATGTGATCCGCGTGGTGGCCGAAGCCGACTCGACCCGGATTTCCTTTCGCGCGCCCGCAGCCCTGGCCCGCTTCATCGCGCCCAAGGGATCGGTGGCCCTGAACGGCACATCCTTGACCGTGAACGAGGTCGATGGTGACACCTTTGGCGTGAACCTCATCACCCACACGAAAGAAGTCACGACCTGGGGCGATGTGCGCGAGGGCGACCAGGTCAACCTCGAGATCGACACGCTGGCGCGCTACGTGGCCCGGTTGAACGACGTCGTCGGCTGATATTCGCACCGGACCGTCGCAGGGTCTGTTTGACGGATTGCAATCCGTGCATATGATGTGGTGAAACAGGATCACTGGTCCCGCGCAGGGCCACCAGAACGAAAGGGACCCTCAATGCCGCTTATGCGCCCGACCCGCCGCGAGATGCTCAAGCTCGCCGCGATAATGCCCGCCTTCGCCATGCCCGCCGCCGCGCGCGCCGAGCTTGGCCCGCCCCAGGGCGACCAGCCGAGCCATTTCCGGTTCACCGTGGGGGACATCAAGATCACCATCGTGTCGGACGGCTGGTTCCCCCAACCCCTGTCATCGTTGGGCATGAATGCGGACGAGGCCGCGAAAGAGGCGTTTCTCAAGGCGCATTTTCAGCCGATGGACGAGATCGTGGGGCACACCAACCACGTGCTGATCGAAACCGGCGATACCAGCGTGCTGATCGATGTCGGCTCCGGCACGCGGTTTTTTGACACCGCAGGCCGCCTGATGGGCAATCTGGAGGCGGCGGGTGTCGACCCGATGGGGATCGACAAGGTGGTCATCACCCATGCACACCCGGATCATATCTGGGGCATTCGCGACGGGTTCGACGAGGCGGTGATCCCGGGGGCCGAATATATCATCGGGGAGGCGGAGAAAGCCTATTGGACCCAAGAGGGGCTGGTCGACCGCGTCGCGGCGGAAGACCAGCAATTCGTGTTGGGGGCAGTGAATTCCATCGCGGTCGACGGTGCGGAATGGACGGAAGCCGGGGAGGGTCACGAGGTCGCGCCGGGCGTGCACCTGATGGCCAGCCCGGGACATACGCCCGGGCATATGTCGGTCCGGATCGACAGCGGCGATCACCAGCTATTGGTGCTGGGCGATGCGGTCACCCATGCGTTCGGCCATTTCGCCCATCCCGAATGGTATGGCGAAATGGATTCGGACCCGGAGGCAACGGTGGTGTCGCGCAAGCGCATCCTCGACATGGCGGCCACAGATCGCATTCCCGTCGTCGGCTACCATTTTCCCTTTCCCGGTGTCGGGCACGTGATGGCCGATGGCGGGGCCTACCGCTTCGTGCCCGCGCTCTGGCGGTTCTGAGCGTCCCGGGCCTGTGAGGTCCAGCCACAGGCTCGGCGAGCGCTGACACCCTCTTTCCACGCCCGTCAGCATCTGTCCGCGCCCGGCAAGCAAGGGGGCGCTGCCCCCTTGACCCCCGAGGTATTTCCGAAACGATGAAGGGGGTGACGTTGCGGGCACAGGAATTGTGCGCCAAGTCCCTCTGGCATTGATCGAGATGAGGGGTTATCTCGCGGGGGCCAGAGGCGAGGAGAGACCATGTCCGACAGCAAGATCTACGACACACCCGGTCCGGTGGAAGCGAAACACGGCGATGTCATCTCGAATATCGAGGAGATCATCGAGGATGCGCGCAACGGGCGCATGTTCATCCTTGTCGATCACGAGGATCGCGAAAACGAAGGCGACCTTGTCATTCCCGCGCAGATGGCGACTCCGGAAGCGATCAATTTCATGGCAACCCATGGCCGCGGTCTGATTTGTCTGTCGATGACCGGTGAGCGGGTGGATGCGCTTGGGCTGCCGCTCATGGCGTCGCAGAATTCATCGCGCCACGAGACCGCCTTCACCACCTCGATCGAGGCGCGCGAGGGGGTGACCACGGGGATTTCCGCCCATGACCGCGCCCGCACCGTGGCGGTGGCCATCGATCCGACCCGCGGCGCGACCGATATTGCCACGCCCGGGCATGTCTTTCCGCTGCGGGCCAAGGACGGGGGCGTCCTGGTGCGTGCCGGCCATACCGAGGCGGCGGTTGATATCGCGCGGCTTGCCGGGCTCAACCCCTCCGGCGTGATCTGCGAGATCATGAAGGAGGATGGCAGCATGGCGCGTCTTCCCGACCTGATCGCCTTTGCGCAGCGGCACGCGCTCAAGATCGGGACGATCAGCGATCTCATCGCCTATCGCCACCGCCACGACAACCTTGTCACCGAGAGCGCGGTGAAAAGCGTGACCTCGGCCTTTGGTGGCGACTGGATGCTGCGCATTTTCACCGACGAGACGCAGGGGGCCGAGCATATCGTTCTGACCAAGGGCGACATCACAACGGATGTTCCTGTCTTGGTGCGGATGCATGCGCTGAACCCGCTTGAGGATGCGATCGGCATTGGCCCGTCGCCCCACAACGAATTGACCAAGGCGATGGAAATTGTCGCCGAGGAAGGGCGCGGCGTCGTCGTGCTGTTGCGCGATCCGGGCATGAAGCTTGCCTTCGATGGTGAGGTGAGCCCACAGGTTCTGCGCCAATACGGTCTCGGGGCCCAGATCCTGTCTGCGCTGGGGATCCACGACATGGTGTTGCTCACCGACAGCCCGCAGCCCAAGGTGGTGGGTCTCGATGCCTATGACCTGACCATCACCGGCACCAAACCCATTCTCGGAGGGCCGAAATAATGGCCCAGACCGAATACACCCTGCCGCGCCCGAGCTTTGACAAGCCGGTGAAACTTCTCATCGTCGTCGCACCCTTCTACCGCGATATCGCCGATGGGTTGATCGCAGGCGCGCGCGCCGAGATCGAGGCGGCGGGGGCGACCCATGACCTGATCGAAGTGCCCGGTGCGCTCGAGCTGCCGACGGCGATCCAGATTGCCGACCGGACCTCGAATTTCGACGGCTTCGTCGCATTGGGCTGTGTCATCCGGGGCGAGACCACGCATTACGAGACGGTGTGCAACGACTCGTCGCGCGGGTTGATGGAGCTGGGTCTGCGCGGCCTGTGCATCGGAAACGGAATTCTCACCGTCGAGAATTTTGATCAGGCCGAGGCGCGCGCCAACCCCGAGAAGATGAACAAGGGGGGCGGGGCGGCGGCTGCTGCGCTTCATCTCGTGGCCCTGAGCCGGAAATGGGGCGGGTCCGAAAAGCCTGTTGGCTTCCTGCCGCGCGAGGACTACAAGCTCGCCGGTGACCCCGACGAAGGCCCCGTCAAAGCATGACCGATGACACCCCCGACACCGCGCCGGACGGAACCCCGAAGCGCAAGATGTCGAACAACCTGAAACGCCGCATGCGATCCGCATCGCGGCTTTATGCCGTGCAGGCGCTGTTCCAGATGGAAGCGGCGGGGCAGGGCATCGACAGCGTGCGGCGGGAGTTCGAGACCCATCGGTTCGGGGCGGAATACGAGGAAGGCGAATTCGAAGAGGGCGACGTGGACCTGTTTCGCGCGCTGCTTGACGCTGCCGTCGAAAACCAGGCGCGGATCGACCAGATGACCGACCGTGCCCTCGTCGCGAAATGGCCGATCGACCGGATCGACCCAACGCTTCGGGCGCTGTTTCGTGCGGCGGGGGCCGAGTTCGTCATCGCCGACACGCCGCCCAAGGTGGTGATCGTCGAATTCGTGGACGTGGCGAAGGCGTTCTTTCCCGAGGGGCAGGAAGCCAAGTTCACCAACGCGGTGCTCGATCACATGGCGCGCGAGGCACGGCCTGAGGCATTCTGAGGGGCAGATGGCCCCAGCTGGCCCCACGTGGGTCTGGGGCCGGTTCCAGCCGATGCGACGACCTGCCACTTGGCAGCGCACATACGGATGTTACCTTGTTCCCAAGGAGGTGGCTCATGCCCAAGCTCGTAAAGCTCTATATTCGTCAGGCCCTGATCGGGTTTGCCCTGTCCGGTCTCTTTGTCGCGCTGCTGCTTTGGCAGAACGTGGGGAACCTGTGGCACCTTGTTTCAACTTCGGACATCGGCTGGATCGCCGTGGTCATGCTGTTCATGGGGCATGGCATTGTCTTCGCGGGCGTGCAGTTCGCGATCTCGATCATGCGGATGGGAGAGGACGATTCGCCCAAGGGGGGCAAACGCGCGCCGGTGGCGACCCGCGTTCCCGCGCGGATCGGGGCGACGGCGCGCCCGCGTCAATAGACCTTCAGAATATCGTCCAGCGGCTTTTTCATCTTCGCCACGGCGGGAACGGTGGCCGTTTGGGCCGCGTGACCGACCGCAAGGATCATGACCGGCTTTTCGCTATCCGGTCGGTTCAGCGCGGAATTGAGGAATTTCATCGGGTTCGGGGTGTGGGTCAGCGCCGATAACCCCGCGTTGTGCAGGGCCGCGATCAGAAACCCGGTGGCGATCCCCACGCTTTCAGGCACGTAGTAGTTCTTGAACCGGGTGCCATCGTCGTATGTGCCCCAGCGCTGGGCGAAAACCACGATGAGCCATGGCGCAATCTCGAGATGCGGCTTTGAGGCATCCGTTCCCAAGGGTTCCAGCGCACGAAGCCATTCGTCGCCCGCGCCACCGTCATAGAATTTCGCCTCTTCCGCCTCGGCTTCTGCGCGGATGAGAGCTTTCAGGGCCGGATCGGCCACGGCGGCGAAGAACCAAGGCTGGTGATTGGCCCCGGAGGGTGCGCGCCCCGCTGTCGCCACGGCGCGTTCGATGATCTCGCGCGGCACCGGGCGGTCCGAGAAATCGCGGATCGTGTGCCGTTTGGCCATGAGGTCGAAAAAGTCATCGGCGGCGCGGCGCGCTTCGGCGTCGGTGCGTTCGATCTGGTCCGGGAGAGGCAGGGCCTCGTGCGGTAGATTATCTTTTGAAAACATGGCTTTCCCCTCGCTTCAGCCTAGGCTAGGGCAAAGCGCGGGGCGGGGAAACCCTCGTCGTCATTCCCCGGCTGTCTTGGGAGCGTGCCCAAAGTGAAAACACCGCCCCGTGGGGGCGGCGTTTTCCGGTGTGGCGGGACCACCGCGACCGTTTGGGAAGCGCATTCCCGAGGACCTGTATGTACAGGTGGGTGCCAGGTAACTCGACCACGGTCGCGACAGAGCCAGCTCCCTCGGATTTGCTTAAGGCCACCGGAATGTTCCCGTTTTACGAGAAGGGCAGACCGCCTCCATTGCAGATAGGGCCAAGACAACCGGCGCGCAAGGGGGCGTGCATCTTGTGTTTTGTTCATGGATTGTTCATTCTTGACCCATGACCGAGATCCCCCTTCAACCCGGACAGCTTCTGGCGCGCGGCGTGGCACGGCACCTTCGCCGCCACGACTTTGCCTCGCTTGAAGAATTCGTGCCCGAGCGGGGGCTTCGCACAGATGTCTATGCGATTGGTCCAAAAGGCGAAATCTGGGTCGTCGAATGCAAATCGAGCCGCGCGGATTACCTGTCGGACCACAAGTGGCAGGGTTACCGCGCGTATTGCGACCGTTTTTTCTGGGCGGTCGACGCGGCCTTCCCGGTCGAGCTTTTGCCGGAAGAGACCGGGCTTATCATCGCCGACAGCTATGACGCCGAGATCGTCCGCATGGGACCGGAACAAAAGCTTGCCGCCGCCCGGCGCCGCAAGATGACCTTGAAATTCGCCCGCGACACCGCCCGGCGTTTGCAGGGCTACCGCGACCCGGGGGTCAGCGCTTTTTCTGACCCTTCTTCGCCATCTTCTGGGCCTGCATCGCGGCAGCCTTGATCTCATCCGCGATTTCAATGGCTTCACTGGGATCGAAATCCATCGGAAGGTCGACACCGTCGCCCTCGACATAGATGCGCACCATGCCTTGTGTCGTCGGACCGATTTGCAGGTTCGCGTTGATGTCGGTTTCGGAATTGATACCCATGATAAGCTCCTTGGCGGGACTTGGGTGAGTTACGGGCCCCGGCGCGGTTTTTCAAGACCGGCCTCTTGCATTGGTTCGGCGCAGTCGGTAAATGGCACCGGCGTGCCGCCTTAGCTCAGTAGGTTAGAGCGCTTGATTGTGGATCAAGAGGTCCCCCGTTCGAGCCGGGGAGGCGGTACCACCAAAACCCCCGGCCAGTGCTTCGTTCCCACCCGACCAGACGCGGAAATTTCGGCCCTTCACAGGCCATTCGGCGCGTCAGCGTGGCGTGATCTCGATCTCTTGGCGCAGGGTCGTGCCGTCGAGGTCGTAGATCAGGATGCGGTCATCAGTCGTCACCACGGCGAGCCAATCGGAGCCCCGGGTGAAAGCCGTGGGGGTGGTGCCGTCCGGCAGGGTGATTTCAGCGGGCAGGGCCAAGGGTTTGGAGGCGTTGAATCGCATGACAACCAGTGCAATCAACACTACAAGCCCGACAATCATCGTGACGGTCAGCGTCGTCACCAACCATTTCAGGTAGCGCACCAAACCGCTGTCCACGGGTGTTTCGGGAGCATCGAGCATGTCCACCACTGTCCTTGTCACCATACAGGCCGATCCGCCCAAGCGGCTTGATAAGGCATTGGCGCGTGACGTTCCAGAGGAAGCCAACCTGTCGCGCTCGCGGTTGTCGCGTCTGATCGCCGAGGGCGCGGTGTCGCGGGGCGGGCGCCCGATGGTCGATCCGCGCGCCAAGGTGGCCGAGGGCGAAGTGTTGGAAATCGCCGTGCCCGAAGCGGCCGAGAGCCACATCGGGCCCGAGGAGATCGCGCTCGACATCCTGCATGAGGACCGTGACCTTGTCGTGGTGAACAAGCCGGCGGGGATGGTGGTGCACCCGGCCCCGGGCACGCCCACGGGCACGCTGGTGAACGCGCTTTTGGCCCATTGCGGGGCCGATTTGTCCGGGGTCGGCGGGGCGAAGCGGCCCGGGATCGTGCACCGGATCGACAAGGACACCTCCGGCCTGCTGGTGGTTGCGAAAACGGATGCCGCCCACCATGGGCTGGCGACCCAGTTCGAGCGGCATTCGGTCGAACGCCATTACCGCGCGCTGGTCTACGGGGTGCCCGACCGTGCCGATCCGCGGCTCAAGGGGGTGCGGGGGGTGAGTTTCGAGCAGGGCGGGATTGTGAAGATCACCACCCAGCTTGCCCGCCACCGCACCGACCGGCAAAAACAGGCGGTGGTCTGGTCGAACGGGCGTCACGCGGTGACGCGGGCCCGGATCGAGGCGCAGTTTGGCACGCCCCCCGCCGTCGCGCTCATGGATTGCTGGCTGGAAACCGGGCGCACCCATCAGATCCGCGTGCACATGGCCCATGCCGGTCACGGGCTGATCGGTGATCCGACTTACGGGGGGCGGCGTAAACCTTCTGAAGCCGCGCTCGGGCCGGCTGCCGCCGCCGCGCTCAGGGCGTTTGACAGACAGGCCCTTCATGCGGCGACTTTGGGTTTTGAGCACCCCGTGACAAAGGAACAATTGCGCTTCGAGGCGCGTTTGCCAAATGACATGGCGGAGCTTGTTGAAACACTGCGCACAAGCACGTGAGAGACCTGTCGCCACGACGGAATGCGGGCCATACTTCGTGAAAGCTTCAGGGGCACCTGGCCCTTGAAACGGAATTGGCCGCGCCCTAGATGAAATGTTAAGCCCCGCAACATTGCGGGCGCCGACAGTGGAGCAAAGCAGAGACGATGAGCAATTATCAGAACTTGCCGGCCCCGACGCCGGAAGGCGGTTTGAACCGCTACTTGCAGGAAATCCGGCGTTTTCCGATGCTGGAGCCGGAACAGGAATACATGCTGGCCAAGAGCTGGGTGGATCATCAGGACACAGATGCCGCCCACCAGTTGGTCACCTCCCACCTGCGCCTTGCCGCGAAAATCGCCATGGGCTATCGCGGCTACGGCCTGCCACAAGCCGAGGTGATTTCCGAGGCGAACGTGGGCCTGATGCAGGCCGTGAAGCGGTTCGATCCCGAGAAGGGGTTCCGCCTTGCGACCTATGCGATGTGGTGGATCCGCGCCTCGATTCAGGAATACATCCTGCGCTCCTGGAGCCTCGTGAAGCTCGGGACGACATCGGCGCAAAAGAAGCTGTTTTTCAACCTGCGCAAGGCCAAGGCCCGGATCGGCGCGTTGGAGGATGGCGACCTGCGGCCCGAACATGTCGCCCGGATCGCGCATGACCTGAGCGTGACGGAAAAAGAGGTCATCTCGATGAACCGGCGCATGTCGGGCGGGGATGCGAGCCTGAATGCCACCGTGTCGAACGATGGCGAGGGCACGATGCAATGGCAGGATTGGCTCGAGGACGAAGGGGCTGACCAAGCGACGGATTACGAAGAACGCGACGAATTGACGATCCGCCGCGAAATGTTGGCCTCGGCCATGGATGTGCTGAACGATCGGGAGAAAGATATTCTCACCCAGCGTCGGCTGTCGGACGAAACCGTGACGTTGGAACAATTGTCCAGCCAGTATGATGTGAGCCGCGAACGCATTCGCCAGATCGAAGTGCGCGCCTTCGAGAAACTGCAAAAACGGATGCAGGATCTGGCCGCCGAGAAGGGCATGGCCGAAGCGTCCTGATAACGCTATCATTCGCGCAAAGATCGCCCGGGTCCAATCCCCCGGGCGTTTCCATGCAAAGGAGGATGAGATGGCGTTTCGGTGGGGAATTCTTGGGGCCGCGGATTTTGCGCGCAACCACATGGGGCCGGCGATTCACGCGGCCGAAGGCAACGCGCTGGTCGCGCTGGCCACGTCGTCGGCGGACAAGGCCGAGCCCTTTGTGCAGATTGCGCCTGGGCTTGAGATTTTCGAAGATTACGAGGCACTTCTGGCTTGGGACGGGATCGACGCGGTCTATATCCCCTTGCCGAACCATCTTCATGTCGAATGGACGTTAAAAGCGCTTGCCGCCGGAAAACACGTGCTGTGTGAAAAGCCGATCGCGCTGCAAGCAGACCAGATCGACCGGATCATTGCGGCGCGTGACGACACCGGGCTGATGGCCGCTGAAGCCTTCATGATCACGCATCATCCGCAGTGGCACAAGGTGCGCGATCTTTTGGGCGAGGGGGCCATAGGCAACTTGTCGCATGTCGATGTCGCCTTCAGCTTCAACAACCCGGACATGACCAACATCCGTAACCGGCCCGAAACCGGGGGTGGCGGCATTCCCGATATCGGGGTCTATGCCTATGGCTCGGTGCGGTTTGCGACCGGGGCGGAGCCTGTTAACCTGACCTCGCGCGTGCGGCTGGAAAACGGGGTTGACACGTTTGCGCAGGTGGTGGGCCAGATGGAAGGCCCGCTGGGCCGGTTCACCTATTCAGGGATCACGTCGACCCGGCTGGCCAATCGTCAGGACGTGGTGTTCCAGGGGGACGAGGGCACCATTTCGCTCCACGCGCCGTTCAACGCCAATGTCTTTGGCGAGGCGCAGGTGCATCTCAGGCGCGGGGACGAGAGCACGATCTATCGCTATCCCGGGGTGAACCAATACGTGTTGCAGGTCGAGGCGTTCTCGCGCGCGGCGCGCGACGGTGCGCCCTATGACTGCCCGCTGGAATTCAGCCGGGGAACGCAGGGGATGATGGACCTTGTGCTCTCCGGGGCGAATGAAATCGCCTGACCCTCTTTCAATAAGGCGCTTTGGCGCTACATTCTGGTGCACAGATCAAGTCAGGGGATGATCATGGCGAGGAAAGACGACGAGGAACCAGTGGTTCTGAACGAGCCGACCGATGGGTCGGAGGATGACATGGAGGACCAGAACATCTGGTTGCGCGGGCTTTGGATGTTGGTGTTCATCGCGCTCATGTGGGTGGCGCGGGGCATCATGATCGTGGCTGCCGTGATCCAGTTTTTCTGGATGCTGTTCGCCTCGGCCAGAAACCCGCATGTCGCGGCCTTTGGCGAGGATCTGGGGGACTGGATGGCGCGGGCCACGATCTATGTCACGGGCGCGACCGAGGATCGGCCGTTTCCCTTTGATCGCTGGGGCATCCCGGACTGATATCCGCACCGGGTGACGGATCATCTGTCGAGCCGGGGTTTGATGGGAGTAGACCAATGGCCGGAGGATGGAGCCGCGATGGCGCGGTGAACGAACAGATCGAGGCGAGTGTCGCGGACGAATTGGCGCGGCTGCGCGCGCGCAAAGCGCCCGTGGGCGAAAGCCTGACCCGCTGCGCCGAATGTGATGAGCCGATCCCGACCGCCCGCCGCGAAGCCCTGCCGGGGGTCAAGATCTGCATTGACTGCCAGCAGGAGCGTGACACGGCGTTCCGCGCGCGCCCCGGATTCAACCGGCGTGGGTCGAAAGACAGCCAGTTGAAATGAAAAGGCCGGGCTGTGGCGCCCGACCTTCGATCATGCTTCCATCGCCTCAAGTTCGTCGATGAAGCCCGAGATCATCGACAGGCCCTTGTCCCAGAATTTTGGGTCCGAGGCGTCGAGACCGAAGGGTTTCAGGAGTTCCGAGTGGTGCTTTGACCCGCCCGCGCGCAGCATCTCGAAATACTTCTCTTGGAAGTCCGGATCGCCTTCTTCGTAGACCGCGTAGAGCGCGTTCACCAGACCGTCGCCAAAGGCATAGGCATAGACGTAGAACGGCGAATGCACGAAGTGCGGGATGTAGGACCAGAAGGTTTCATACCCGTCCATGAAGGTGAACGCGGGGCCAAGGCTTTCGCCCTGAACGCTCATCCAAAGTTCGTTGATCTGGCTCACGGTAAGCTCGCCTTGGCTGCGCCGGGCGTCGTGCAATTTGCATTCGAAATCGTAGAACGCAATCTGGCGCACGACCGTGTTGATCATGTCCTCGACCTTGCCCGCCAGCAGCACCTTCTTCTGGGCCGCATCCGGCGCTTCGGCCAGCAGTTTGCGAAAGGTGAGCATTTCACCGAACACCGAGGCGGTTTCCGCGAGCGTCAAGGGCGTGTCCGCCAAAAGCTCGCCCTGATCAGCGGCCAGAACCTGATGCACGCCGTGACCCAACTCATGCGCCAGCGTCATCACGTCACGCGGTTTGCCGAGGTAGTTCAACATGACATAGGGGTGCGCGTCGGTCACGGTCGGGTGGGCGAAGGCCCCGGGGGCCTTGCCGGGCTTCACGCCCGCGTCGATCCAGCCCTTGTCGAAAAACGGTTCCGCGATCTCGGCCATGCGCGGGTCAAAGCCTGCGTAGGCGTCCATCACCATCTTGCGCGCAAGCGGCCAGTCGATGACGCGCTCTTCGTCCATGGGCAGCGGCGCGTTGCGATCCCAGACCTCCATCGTGTCGAGCCCGAGCCATTTCTTCTTCAGAGCGTAGTAGCGGTGTGACAGCTTGGGGTAGGCCTCGACCACGGCATTACGCAGCGCCTCGACCACTTCGGGTTCGACGTGGTTTGCGAGGTGGCGCCCGGTCTGGGGCGTCGGCATCCCGCGCCAGCGATCCTCGATCTCTTTGTCCTTGGCGAGCGTGTTATGAACACGGGCGAACAGCCGGATGTTTTCGCCAAAGACCCGCGCCAGTTCCCGCGCCCCGGCTTCGCGCTTCCCGCGGTCTTGGTCCGAGAGCAGGTTCAGCGTGGCCTCAAGGCTCATCTCGTCCATGCCTTCGGGCTGGAAAGTAAGACCGGCCATGGTTTCATCGAAGAGCTTGTTCCATGCCGCCGCCCCGACCGCGCTTTGATCATGGAGGAATTTTTCAAGCTCATCGGACAGTTGGTAAGGGCGCATCGCGCGCAGGCGTTCGAACACCGGTTTGTAGCGGGCCAAATCCGTGTCCTGATCGAACAGCCCGTCAAGCTGGTCGTCCGGAATGCGGTTAATCTCAAGCGAAAAGAACACAAGCGGGGTGGTGCTGTCGGTAACCTTTTCCTGACAATTCTGAAGAAATTGCGCGCGGTCGCCGTCGGTGGTGTTCTGGTAATACCGCAGACCGGCAAAGGACATCAGGCGGCCCGCCGTGAGATTGATTTTCTCGTAGGACTTGAGGCAGGCGAGCATGCCTTTGGCGTCCAGATCGGCCAGTTTGCCTTCATAGGTCGCGGCGAAATCCGCGCAGGCCTTGTCCAAGGCTTCAAGGTCGGCGGCCACCTCGGGCGCGTCCGGCGCGGTGTAGAGATCGGTAAGATCCCAATCCGGCAGCGCCCCGAACCCATCGCCGTTCCCCGCAGCTTCGGTCGCGGCATCTTTGGTCGGGGCGGTCTGTAGGGGTGTGCGCATGGTCTCTCCTGTCGGCTCAAGGTTTCCCCAGACATAGGCAAGGGCAGGGCGGGCCACAACACCCGGGTGCCGTTAACGATTCAGTTCTGAAATGTGGCGGATCGTCCCGGCGAGAGAAACAATGCGCGGGGGTGCAAGGCATTGCGCCCCAAGATGACGTCAATGGGCGTCAAATTCCCCGAAATCGCCCCAATTTGGACACCCTTTTTGTGTCTGTGAGCTGTGAGAGAGTCCGTAAACGGACGATGTGGGTCATGCGTCAAGGACGCGGGAGTTGGGTCGATGAAGACACGCCTCGATAGCCAGATGGAACCGAAAATGCGCGCAGCGACCAAGCCGCGGCGCAGGTTTTGGCGCGATGAAAGCGGGTCTTTCATCATCTTCGGCCTCGCGATCTTCCTGTTGATGGTCTTTGCGGGCGGTCTGGGTGTCGACGTGATGCGATACGAGGCACACCGCACGAAGGTGCAGAACACGCTCGATCGTGCGATCCTTGCCGCCGCCGCGCTTGATCAAACGCTGCAACCGGATGCGGTCGTGCTGGATTACTTTGCCAAGGCAGGGCTCGGGCACCTGATCACGTCTGAGGACATCGACTGGGTCGCGACCGATACCGAGCGTCGGGTCGAAGCCTCGCTCGACCTGAAGATGGGCACCACTTTCCTGCGGATGGGCAACTATCATTCGCTGCGCTTTCCCGCCGCCGGGGCAGCGGAGGAAGCCGCGTCGCTGTCGGAAGTGTCACTGGTGCTCGACGTTTCGGGGTCGATGGGCTGGGACAGCCACTCTGGCAGGTCGAAACTTTACGAGTTGAAGCGCGCCGCCAAGCAATTCGTGAACATGATGCTGTGCAACCCCGAAGGTTCGGAAGAGCCCGGGTTTGATTGGACCGACCTTCCCAACGAAGCCGATTGCACCGTGGACGAGGACAAGATTTCGATCAATGTCGTCCCGTATTCCGAGCAAGTGCTGCTGGGTGAGACGCTTTTGACCCGGATGAACGCGACGTCGGAGCATACCGAAAGCTCCTGCGTGACCTTCCAGAATGCGGAGTTTTCCACTGTCGCGGTGAATGCCGATCCGGCTTTTGAGCACGAGCGTCTGAAACGCACCGGGCATTTCGACCCGCATGGCAATCGCAACAACAACCCGCGCGACTATAATGCGCCGTGCCTGGACGACGATTGGCGCGAAGTGACCTTTCTCGAAGACGATCTCGGGGATCTTTTTGACGTGATCGAGGATCTTCGTGCGTCGGGCAACACGTCGATCGATCTCGGGATGAAGTGGGGGGCGGCCCTGCTGGACGAGTCGCTCAAGCGTGTGGCGGAAGACATGATCGCGGACGGTGAAATCACCAACGCGTTCGAAGACCGCCCGTTTGCCTATGACAAGCGCGGCATCAAGAAAGTCATCGTGTTGATGACGGACGGTGAGAATACCAGTCAGGATTACCTGCACGACGCCTATCGCAGCGGACCGTCGGGGGTTTATGTCAACAACAACAATGGCCGTGTGTCGATATATGACGCAGAGGACGATTCCTATTACTGGCCCTGGGATGGAAGCTGGAATGACCATGCCTATGGGGACGGTGACACCGAGGAATGTGGTTGGCAGGGGTCCTGGTGGACGGGCTGGCGCTGGGTCTGCACCACGGTCGAAGGCGATGGTGCAACCGAGCTGAGCTTTCCCGAACTGTGGGAAGAATTCACGATCGCTTGGTATGAGCAGTGGAATTTCACCGGCAATGCCGCGAGCGATTTCGGCTACCACCAGAAGAACACCAACCTCAACGCGATCTGCACGGCGGCAAAGGCCGAAGACGTGATGGTCTTCACCATCGGTCTCGAGGTGCCCGACGGCACCCAAGATACGATCATGCGCAATTGCGCCACATTCCCCTCTTACTACTACGATGTGGAAGGGCTGGACATCCAGAACGCCTTTGCCTCGATCGCACGAGAGATTTCAAAACTAAGACTGGTCAACTGACATGGCATTCGGGGCAGGCAAAACAATAAAAAAATTCTGGCAGGCGCTTCGACGGGACGAGGGCAACGCGACGATTGAATTCGTCATCCTCTTCCCCGCGATCATGACGCTGTTTCTGTCGTCTTTCGAAGTCTCGGTGATGCTCTTGCGGTCCGTTCTGCTCGAGAAATCATTGGACACGACGGTGCGCGAGCTGCGGCTGGGGATTTTTGACCCGGCAACGGCGGAAGATTTGAAGCAGACGCTGTGTGATCGTGCGCCGATCCTGCCGGCCTGTTCGGAGACCATGAAGGTTGAATTGGTGGTTGTGCCCACGCATTCGTGGGATCTGCCGTCGGGTAACATCAAATGTGTTGACCGGAACGCCAACATCAACCCCGCGACCACCGTCAATTTCGGCATCGCCAACGACCTTATGGTCGTGCGGGCCTGTGCCAAAGTGGACCCGTTCTTCGCCACGACGCCATGGGTCATCGACCTTCTGCCGCTGGACAGCTCGGGCGAATACGCGGTGGTGGCCGCGTCGACCTTTGTGAATGAACCGTGAGGGTGTGATGCGCTTTGTTCCCTTGACCATCCGCTACGCGTTGCGCCGGTTTTGCCGCGACGAAAGTGCATCGCTGTCGGTCGAGCTGGTCTTGATCCTGCCGCTTCTTTTGTGGGGGTTTCTCACCGTCATCACCGTGTTCGACGTGTTTCGTGCCCGCAATCTCGCGCTGAAAGCGAATTACGCCATCTCCGACCTGCTGTCGCGCGAGGTGATGTCGATCGACAGCGCCTATCTCGCCGGTGTGGACAAGATTTTCTCCTACCTCACCCAAGGCGGTGACAACACATGGGTGCGCGTCACGCAGGTGGTTTGCACGCGTGATTGCACCTCGAACCAGAACCGGGTGATGGAGGTCGATTTCTCGCGCGCGACGGAAGGGCAGACGTCGTTGTCGACCACACAAATGCGCAATACGATCCAGCAACACATCCCGCTGTTGCCTTCGGGGCAATGGGCCATCGTGGTCGAGACCAGCGTGGATTATGAGCCCCCGTTCCTGCCGCCGCTCGATATCCTGTTCAAAAGACCGGATGGCACGGACAAGGAAATCAACTGGGGCTACACGAAGAAGAACACCTTCGTCGATATCGTGGTGACCGAACCGCGCTTCGGGCCGAAACTTTGCTGGACCGGGCAAAACGGCTGTGACTGAGACCTGTTCCTGATTGCACAGGTCTTGCGCCATTCGGAGATTTCTGAGCGATTGAAGCGGGGCGGGTGAGGGCCTATTTTGAGTGGCGAAAGGAGACGCTCATGTCCATCAGACCCGTTCTTTCCGCCTCGCAGGCCCAGCCCACGCTTGAGGGCGCCGGCGTGAAGCTTCATCGTGGCTTTGGATTTCACGACCCCAAGGCGCATGATCCCTTCCTTCTGTTCGACGATTTCCGGGGCGAGGTGCCGGACGATTACCTTGCCGGGTTCCCGTGGCATCCGCACCGGGGGATCGAGACGATCACCTATGTGCTGGAAGGCACGGTCGAGCATGGCGACAGCCTTGGCAATCGTGGCAGCTTGGGCGCCGGTGATATCCAGTGGATGACCGCCGGATCCGGGATCATGCACCAGGAAATGCCGACCGGCAACGCCAAAGGCCAGATGCACGGGTTCCAACTTTGGGGGAACCTGCCGTCGAGCCTGAAGATGACGGACCCGCGCTACCAGGACATTCCCGCCCCGGAAATTCCCGAGGTGATCGACGATGATGGCACGCGGGTGCGGGTTGTCGCGGGGGAGTTCTGGGGCAAACGCGGCCCGGTCGACGGGATCGCGGCGGACCCACAATACCTTGACGTGTCAATCCCGGCGGGGGTCAAGAAAACCTTCCGCATCGACACTTACCGCAAGGCGTTCGCCTATGTGTTCCAAGGCGCGGCGGCTTTTGCCGATGCGTCCGAACCCGCGGGCGTGCTGTTGGAAAAGGAAGTGATGGGCCAAGAGGTTAACATCCGCGACCTGTCGGGCAACCGCACGGTGGTGCGCTTTGGCTCGGGGGACGAGGTTGTGGTGCAGGCGGGGGCCGAAGGTGTGCGGTTTCTGTTGATCTCTGGCGCTCCGATCGAGGAACCGGTGGCCTGGCACGGCCCGATTGTGATGAACACGCCCGATGAGCTGCGTCAGGCGATGGCGGATTTGCGCAATGGGACCTTCATCAAACCGGCCCATTGATATGAGCGCAGGTGCGGCGCGCCTGCGCCGCGCCGCCGGAGGGGCGCTGCCCCTCCGGACCACCCCGAGGTATTTCATAAACGATGAAGGGGCAGGTGGCGGTGGGTGTCAGGCGTGGCTGTCGAAGAAGTCAGTCGTGCGCTGGAAGAAATCATCGCGCGTGGCGGGGATTTCCATCATGATTTCATGTTCGGCTTTCGGCACGTCGATCAGGCGGCCGTCTTGCCAGCGGCCCATGAGGGCGCGCACCGGCGCCTTGGCGACGATGCGTTCGTCTTCGCCAAGGAAGGTGAGCGCCGGATGCTTTGGTGCAGGCAGCGCCTGAAGCCGTTTGCATTCGACCAGCGCGGTATAAAGCCATGTGATCGAAGGCCCGCCCAAGGCAAGCTCCGGGTGGGCGTCGAGTTGGCCCACCATGAAGTCCCACATATCGCGGTCCTTGGTAAGCTGGTTGTCCTCGAAGGGGGCGATCAGTGTGTAGCTTTCGCGCTTGGTGGCGGGCGAGAGGATCGTGCCGCGCCCGATGGAGTGGTTGAGCCAGGCAAGGCTCCAGGCGACCGGGCGCATCCAGGTTGCGATCCCTATGCCCCACATGGGCGCGGAGAAGACCGCCGAATTGACCGGTAGGCCGTTGTGCAGGGCGCGAAGCCCGATGGCCCCGCCCATCGAATGACCGATGAGATGGAGCGGTGTGGGAAGATCAAGGTCGTTGATCGCCGTGCGCAGGCATTGCACGTCCATCTGGAATTCGGCGAAATCGCCGACATGGCCAAGCAGCGGGTCGGAATGGGCGCGGTCGGCAAGCCCCTGACCACGCCAGTCGATGGCAATGACATGGTATCCCCGCGCCGTGAAAGCCATGGCCGCAGGTCCGTATTTCTCGATATACTCGGTGCGTCCGGGGAACAGGAGCACCGTTCCCCGCAACTTGCCCCGCCCGGGCACCGGCCAGTGACCGATGCGCAGGCGCACCCCATCCGGGGCGTCATACCAATAGGCGCGCCCGTTCTTCGGACCCTGCGCGATGTCATCGAAGAGCGGGGCGTCTTGCATCAGGCGAGAAGACCACCGAGTTTCATCGCGGCGCCCATGTCCCCGTCAACCGACAGCTTGCCGGACATGAAGGCGGCGGTCGGGTTCAATTCGCCCGCGATCATGCTCTCGAACGTGTCGGCCGAGGCGGTGAGGGTCACATCGGTTTCGTCATCGCTGGCGCGGGCGCCGTCGCTGTCGACCACGATGGAGCCTTCGTCTTCGATCACGAATTTCGCAGTGCCGTCGAAGCCTTCGCCGGCCAGTTTTTCGTTCAGGGCGGCAACGGCCCCGTCAATTACATCGCTCACCTTGATATCCTCCGGGTCGCAAGTTTACGTCCCCGTCAGGTTAGCAGGGGTGGCGGATGTCGAAAACACCCGAAACGGGAGGATGACGCACGGGAATGTTGGTTTTTTCCTCGCGCGATGGTGATGGCAGGACGCTGTGGATCAAGTTAGGATGGCGCCATGCGATACCTTCTTGTTCTGATCCTCCTTTTCGTCACGCCGCCCGCCGCCGCCGCGAGGCGCGTCTGAATGAATTGTTCGACGCGTTGGCCGAGGCGGACGAGACATCCTGGCAGCAGATCGAAGCCAAGATCTGGCGCGAATGGAGCCGGTCGGGATCGCCCGCGCTGGATCTGTTGCTTGATCGTGGCCGCGACGCAATGGAAGCCGACAAACCCGGCGAGGCGATCGAACATCTGACCGCGCTGGTGGAGAATGCGCCGGAGTTTGCCGAAGGCTGGAACGCGCGAGCCACCGCCTATTACAGCGCCGATCTGGTTGGACCGGCATTGGCCGATATCGCCAAGGTGATCGCGTTGGAGCCGCGCCATTTCGGGGCCCTGTCGGGTCTTGGCCTGATCCTCGAGGAAACCGGGCAGGAACAGGACGCGCTTCGCGCCTATCGCGCGGCCTTGGCTATACATCCCCAGAAACCGAACCTAGTAAGGGCGGTGGAGCGTCTTGAATTCGCTCTTGAGGGAACTGCCATTTAAGACCCGCGCGCGGGGTCTGGGGGATACATGCCGGGGATCACTGCCGTTCTCGGTCCGACCAACACGGGCAAAACGCATTACGCGATCGAGAGGATGCTGGCCCATCGCACGGGCGTCATCGGATTGCCGCTGCGGCTTCTGGCGCGCGAGATCTATGACCGCATCGTCGTGCTTCGGGGCCCCAGCGTCGTGGCGCTGGTCACCGGCGAAGAACGCATCGTCCCGCCGCGCACGCAATACTGGGTCTGCACGGTCGAGGCGATGCCCGAGGGGATCGGGGCGGATTTCGTCGCCATCGACGAGATACAGCTTTGCGCCGATCCTGAGCGCGGGCATGTGTTCACCGACCGGCTGTTGAACATGCGCGGGCTGCACGAGACGCTGTTCATGGGGTCCGACACCATGCGCGGGGCCATCGCGGGGCTTGTGCCCAAGGTGCAATTCCTGCGACGCGAACGGTTCAGCCGGCTGACCTATGCGGGTTCAAAGAAGCTGTCGCGGATGCCGGGGCGCTCGGCGATTGTCGGGTTCTCGGTCGATAACCTCTATGCCATTGCCGAATTGATGCGCCGCCAGAAGGGCGGCGTTGCGGTCGTGATGGGGGCGCTCAGCCCTCGGACACGGAACGCGCAGGTCGAGATGTATCAAAACGGCGATGTCGATTATCTCGTCGCCACGGATGCGATCGGCATGGGGCTTAACCTCGATGTGACGCATGTGGCTTTCTCGGCGCTGACGAAATTCGACGGGCGGCGGATGCGCCACCTTGCCCCCAACGAGCTGGGGCAGATCGCGGGGCGGGCCGGGCGCTACATGACCGATGGCAGCTTCGGGACCACCGGTGAGGCGCAGCCTTTGGAAGCGGACGTGGCCGAGGCGATCATGGAGCATCGCTTCGCCCCAATCCGAAAGCTAAACTGGCGCAACGACAAGCTTCGGTTCGGGTCGATCGAGGCGTTGGTCGCGTCGCTCGAGGCGGGGGTCGAGGATCAATGGCTGATGAAGGCGCGCGAGGCCGACGATCTCGCAGCGTTGAAAGACTTGGGCGCGGACCCTGTGCTGGCGGCGCGGGCCGGGGATGCGCGCTCGGTCCGGCTCTTGTGGGATGTCTGCCGGGTGCCGGATTTCCGGGGTATCAGCCAGACTGAGCATGCCACGCTTCTCACGTCGCTGTTCACCGATCTGCACGAGAATGGGCAGGTGCGCGAAGACTGGTTCGCGCGGCAGGTGAAGCGGATTGACCGGTCAGATGGTGAAATTGACACATTGTCGAAACGTCTGGCGTATATCCGCACATGGACTTATGTCGCGCAAAGAAACGGCTGGCTTCGCGACCAAGACCATTGGCGCGGCGAAACCCGTGCGGTAGAAGACCGCCTATCGGACGCGCTCCACACGGCGCTGACCAAGAGATTTGTCGACCGGCGCACATCCGTGCTCCTGCGCCGGTTGAAGCAGAAGGAGAGCCTTGTGGCTGAGGTGAACGAAAAGGGTGAAGTGACCGTGGAAGGCGAATTCGTCGGGCGGCTCGAAGGGTTCCGGTTCAAGCAAGACGGCGCGAGTTCCCCGGAAGAGGCGAAGACGGTGCAATCCGCGGCCATGACGGCATTGGCCCCCGAGTTCCATTTGCGCGCCGACCGATTCTACAACGCCCCCGACACCGAGCTGGATTTTACCGAGCAGGGCGGGCTGATGTGGGGCACCACGGCGATTGGCAAGCTGGTCAAGGGCGATGACGTGTTGCGCCCCCGGGTTCAGGCCTTCGTGGATGACGAGGCGGGCACGGAGGTGGCCGAGAAGGTCACGCGCCGCTTGCAGCACTTCATCGACCGCAAGGTGGCCGCGCTGTTCGAGCCGATGATCGCGATGCAGCGGGACGAGACCATGACAGGTTTGCCGCGCGGCTTTGCCTTCCGGCTGGTCGAGGCGCTGGGCGTCATTCCGCGCCACGAGGTGGCGCAGGAGGTCAAGGAGCTGGATCAGGACGCGCGTGGGCTTTTGCGCAAGCACGGGGTGCGCTTCGGTCAGTTCACGATTTTCATGCCGCTCCTCCTGAAACCGGCCCCGACGCGATTGCGGCTTGTGTTGTGGAGCCTGTTCGAGGGGCTGGACGAATTTCCCGAAAGCCCGCCGCCGGGGTTGGTCACGATCCCGGTGGTCGGTACGGTGGGCGAGAAGGTCTATACACTGTCGGGCTATCGCCAGGCCGGATCGCGCGCGATCCGTATCGACATGCTTGAGCGTCTTGCCGACCAATTGCGCGCGCAGGACACGAAGGGTGGGTTTGAAGCGAACCCCGACATGTTGTCGATCACCGGCATGACGCTGGTACAATTTGCCGACTTGATGCAGGGGCTTGGCTACAAGGCCGAACGGGGCGAGCGGGTGAAGGTGAAGCAAACGCCCGATGCGCCGCGCGACGCCGGGGCAACCACAGAAACGCCAATTGAGACGCCTGCCGAGCCCTCTAACGAGACGGCGCGGGAACCAACAGGCGGGGCCGAGGAGGAAACTTCCGACGCCAGTGCTGCTGATCCCGAGGCGACCGGAGACGCCGCAGAGGCCCCCGAGATGGACGTGTTCTACACGTTCACCTGGGGCGGTTTTGCGCGCAAGAGCGGGCCTGCGCCGCGGGGCAGGCCGGGCAAGGGGGGCGGTAAGCCCAACAAGGGGCCGAAGGGCAACAAGCCGCCGCGTGGCGACGGAGGTGGCAAGGCCAAATCCTTCTCGTCCCGCCCGCCGAAAAAGGAAAAGCCGATCGATCCGGACAACCCGTTCGCCCAGGCGCTCATGGGGTTGAAAGACAAATCCTGATGCACGAGGCGCGTGCGAGGATGCGGGCCGACAAGTGGCTTTGGCACGCGCGGTTTTTCAAGACACGCGGGGCGGCGGCAAAGGCGATTACCGCCGGGCATCTGCGGGTGAACGGGGCGAAGGCGTCCAAACCCGCGCAGGCCGTGGGCATTGGCGATGTTCTGACCTTTCCACAGGCGCGTCGCATCCGGGTCGTGAAGCTCACCGCCCTGTCCGAGCGCCGGGGCCCGGCGAGCGAGGCTCAAACGCTGTTTGACGACATGACGCCCGAGGAAAACGCCGTGCCACGCACGCCGCGCTACGAGGGAAAAGGGCGCCCAACGGGGAAAGATCGACGAAACGCACGTCTTTATGACCCGACCCGTCTTGATTGATCCTGCGCGCAAGGGTAGGCAAATTCGCAGACACTCGGCTTTGGGATGATCCATGACCTACATCGTCAACGACAAATGCATCTCCTGCAAATACACCGACTGCGTTGAAGTCTGCCCGGTGGATTGCTTTTACGAGGGCGAGAACATGCTCGTCATTCACCCCGATGAATGCATTGATTGCGGCGTATGCGAACCCGAATGCCCCGCAGATGCGATCCGGCCCGACACCGAGCCGGAGGCGGCGGAATGGGTCGAATTCAATCGCAAGTATTCCGAGCTGTGGCCGGTGATCATCGAGAAGAAAGACCCGCATCCGGACGCTGAAGAGCGTGACGGGGAAGAGGGCAAGTTGGAGAAATACTTCTCGGAAGCACCCGGGAGCTGATTCGCCACGAGGGCCGCAATCGGCGGCGGTATTGGCGCATATTCGCCCAAAACCACGGTTTTGAGGGCGAAATTGCGTGTTTCCGACCCTATTGCTTTGAAAACGCGCGATTCTGCGCTATATAGAACGCTGCTGTGAAACATGACGCCAGACGGAAGCCTCTTCGGGGGTTGGGGCAGGATTGCACATTTCAAATAACGCGCGGTTGCCGGGTTTGCCCGGTCGCCATGCACGTGTCTCTGAAATGCGCTTGAAAGACCTGCTGACCGCCAAGCGGTGAAAGGAAGTATCTAAAGATGAGCAAAGCCAAGAAGCTTGATTTCCGCCCCAATGAATATGTGGTCTACCCCGCCCATGGCGTCGGACAGATCGTGTCGATCGAGGAGCAGGAGGTCGCCGGGCTGACGCTGGAGCTTTTTGTCATCTCTTTCGAGAAGGACAAGATGACGCTGCGTGTGCCGACCAACAAGGCCACTGAAGTGGGCATGCGAAGCCTGTCTTCGCCGGATGTCGTGTCCAAGGCCATGGACACGCTGAAAGGCAAGGCGAAGGTGAAGCGCGCCATGTGGTCGCGTCGCGCGCAGGAATATGAACAGAAGATCAATTCGGGCGATCTCATTTCTATCGCCGAGGTCGTGCGCGACCTGCATCGCAATGATGAACAACGCGAGCAAAGCT
Source organism: Maritimibacter sp. (assembly GCA_011389895.1). Classification (GTDB taxonomy): domain Bacteria; phylum Pseudomonadota; class Alphaproteobacteria; order Rhodobacterales; family Rhodobacteraceae; genus Maritimibacter. The sequence continues at coordinate 42,663 of JAABTN010000014.1, forward strand.
ATTCCGAGCGTCAGCTTTACGAAGCCGCGCTGGAACGTCTGACCCGCGAAGTGGCGGCCGTGTCCGGTGGCGACGAAACCGCAGCACAGCAAAAGGTCGATGACGTCCTGATGTCGCGCGCGGCGTAACCCGATACGACCAATCGCAAGCTTGGGTGAACCTGTTCAACCGCCGCTCTCGTGAGCGGCGGTTTTTCGTTGCGCACGTCTGGTGTGGACCGTGATCAGAGCGTCGCCGCAAGCGCGGCGAGGGCGGCGATATGGGCAATCTGTTGCGCGGCCCCCAGCACGTCACCGGTTTGCCCGCCGATCTTCTTCGTCGCCAACGCGGCAACGGCGAGCGTCGCGACAGAGGTCCAGAAGACCGGGGCAAGCGCGGCGGGCCCCAAAAGCACGAAAGCAAGCGCCAGCGCAAAGAGGACGCCAAGCGTCGCGGTCGCCTGCGACGGTCGCCCGACGTGATCGGAAAGCCCGTGCCCGCGCGCGTTTGCCATGGCGGACATGAGCACGGCCATGGGCGCGCGGGACAGGACAGCCGCCGCCATGACCGGGGCGAACAACGCGCCGGTTTCAAAGATGGCGATGAGCGCGAAACACCGGGCCAGCAGACCCAGCACGAGGGCGATCACACCGTAACTTCCGATTCGGCTGTCTTTCATGATTTCAAGCCGCCGCGCGGTGTCGGCGCCGCCCCAGACCCCGTCCGCGACATCCGCCAGACCGTCTTCGTGAAGCCCACCGGTCAGCGCGATCTCGACCGTGACAACCACAACGGCGACCAGCGGCAGGGGAAGGCCAAGCTGAAACCCGATCCAACCGGCCAGCGCCGCCAAAACCCCGATGACCAAGCCGACAACCGGCCAGGCCCAAGCTGACGGGGCACCGCGCGGGGTGCCGGGTGGCATCGGCAGGCGCGAAAGCAGCGTCATGGCTTCGGGAATGTCGCCGGGTATGAGAAGTGGGTCGCGATCGGGCATCTGTTTCGCCTTGTTCTCGGTGATCTGTCGTGGGTAGACAATCGTCGCGACCACATCAACAGGAGACCAGCATGCACGACGCTCCCTTCTCCAGCGCCGCCGAATTCCGGGCGCTGTTTGACACCCTGCCGGAGCCCGATGCCAAGGCAATCGCGGGTGCGACGGCGCGCAATGGTCAGTTGACCAAACCGCCCGGCTCGCTTGGGCGGCTTGAGGATCTGGCGATCTGGTATGCCGGGTGGCGCGGGGATGCGCGCCCGAAGATCAAGGCCCCGCAGGTCTTGGTCTTTGCTGGGAACCACGGGGTCTGTGCGCAGGGCGTGTCGGCCTTTCCCGCCGAAGTGACGGCGCAGATGGTGGCGAATTTCAAGGCGGGCGGCGCGGCGATCAACCAATTGGCCGAGGCCTTCGGGGCCCGGCTGGACGTGCAGGCGCTGGCGCTTGAGACGCCGACCGCCGATTTCACCCAAGGTCCGGCGATGGATGAGGCCGGGTTTCTCTCTGCCCTAACCGCAGGGTGGCACGCGGTCGATCCGGGGGCGGATCTTCTGGTTACGGGCGAGATGGGCATCGGCAACACCACGGCGGCGGCTGCCGTCGCCTACGCGCTTTTCGGTGGCGCACCCGAGGATTGGGTTGGCCGCGGCACCGGGGTCGATGACGCGGGGCTTGCCAACAAGGCGCGCGTTCTGGCCGAGGCCTTGGTCGCCAATCCGGGGGCGAAGGGCGACGGGCTTGAAGCGTTGCGCTGTGTCGGCGGGCGCGAGCTGGCCGGTATGGCCGGGGCGATGGCGCGGGCGCGGGTCGAGGGGATCCCGGTCATCCTTGACGGGTTCATTTGCACCGCGACCGCGGCCGCCTTGGCGACCCTGTCTGAGCGCGCGTTGGATCACGCGGTGGCGGGGCATGTCTCGGCCGAGGCCGGTCACGCGGCCCTTCTGGCGAAAATCGGGAAAGAGCCGCTTTTGTCGCTTGGCATGCGTCTGGGGGAAGGGTCCGGTGCCGCGCTGGCGATCGCCGTGTTGCAAGGCGCTTTGGCCACGCATTCGGGCATGGCGACCTTTGCCGAAGCGGGCGTATCTGACGGGTAAGGTGCCCGGGTGGGAGGTTATCCCAGTGGCAGAACGTCGAGGGCATAGTGCCGCCCGCCTTTTTGGTAGGTGAGGCGGGTATCGGAAATGGATGTCACTTGGCCCCCGTCAAGGCGGTCGCCCACCGACACTTTCACATAGCGCCCGGATGACATGCGAACCAGCGCCCGACGCGTCGACTTGGCCCCGTAAACACCGATCAGGTTGATCTTGCGAAGGTTCAGGGCGTTCTTCATCGTCGCGGTGCGGGCAACGGAAGCCGATGACGGGATGGCCGGACGCGTGGTCGCGGCGGAGGCGGCAATGACCTGGCTTCCGTCGTCATTTGCCGGTTCGTTCACAGCGCGGTCGCGCGCCTGTGCCACCAACTGCTGCATGTTGCCGGGCCGGCCGCTGGGCCGCATCGAGGCGGCGACCGCGAGATCGGTGGCAGAGGCGAGGCTGGTTTCGTCAAGGGTCGCGGCGGGGGCCTCATCTGTCACCTGTGCCGCCGCGGCGACCGCAACGTCGATATCCAGCGCCTCGGGGCGTTCGCGCGGCCTGATCTCGGCCAGTTCGGCAAGGCTTTGTCCGCCAAGACGCGATCTTTCGGTCAATTCAGCCAGGTTTTCCGGGCGCTCGCGCGGCGCGGGGCGACCGGGCAGGGCGGTCTCTCCGGGCACGAGGGCTGCATCCTCCTGCACCTCGGGGGCGGGGACCAGCCCCTCGGGGCGCGGTGCAGGGGTAACGGCAGGCCGGCCACGGGTCACGAGGGTTCCCGCCGGTGACACCGCGCCTTCGGGGGTGGCGATGACAAGGCCATCTTCATTGAGGTCAAAAGATGTTCCGGGCGGCGGGGGCGGCGTGGGCGACACGGGCGGTTGCATCGCGAGGTTTCCCGGATCGGGCAGGGCGAGGGCATCGGTCGCCGACACGGTCGGGTCGATCGACGCGATATAGACGTCATCCTCGCGCGCGGCTTCGGGATCATCGGGGGTTTCGGGGGCACGTTCCCACACCCCGGTGGAGGCATAGACCTCGGCCGCTTCTTCCGCGCTCATCATCGCCGGGTCGGCAGCTTGCGTCTCGGCGGCGGCGGGCTCGGAGCTGGTTGGTTCATCGGCCGCCGGGGGCGCGGTCCCGGTGTCCGGGTTGAACAGGGCCACATCTTCATCTTCGAGATAGAAGGTCGACCAGAGCGCGGCCCCCGCGAGAAGCAAAAGCAAAAGCAGCGTAAGGGTCACGCCGGTCGGGACCGAGGACCGGCGTTTTCCGGTGCTTTGCCCCTGCCGCGCGCCGAAAACGGTGAGCGCCTCGGCCTCGCTATCCGGTTGGGGGCCGGACGCGGGATCATTTGCTTTTGCCTTGCGCCCGATCAGACCCCGGCGCTGTTGCGGTGTGGCTTCGGTTTCAACAGCGTCGGGTCTGGGAACCGGGGGCAGGCCGTTTGCATCCAGCACCTCTTCGGGCGGTGCCTTCTTTTCCGCTTTGCGCGATTTCCTGTCGGCGGCGCGGGCGCGGCGTTGATCGGCGAAGCGGCCAAGACCCGCACCGGCACCGGCGATGGCTTTGCCAAACCGGGAGCCGATGCGCGCGCCATCGTCCTCATCGGGGCCATGGCCGAGCGCGCGCGCCATGGCGAGGCGGCGCTTCTCGGCGTCCCCCGACATCTTCGGCGTGAAGGGCGCGGTGTCGTCGATCAAAACCTTGCGGGACGGCGCGGTGTCGGCGGCGGGTTCGGCTGCAAAGGTCGCCCGACCGCCATCGTCGCTCGGGTTGAAATCCGTCTCGGGGGGTTGTGGCTGATCAGGGGGCGGAGGGGGCGGTGCAACCGGCGCTGCAGGCTGCGAAGCAACCTCGTCCGATGGGTCGTTTTGCCGGCGCGACGTGAAGGCAGGGGTGCTTGGCGCGGGGTCCGGCGTCGGGGCCGCCGTGCGTGGTGGCGTCGAAGGCTCTGGCACATCGGACGACCGCATGACTGGCCGGAAGGCGGGTTTTTTCGCGGGATCGGATGCGTCATCCGGCGTCGGGGGGAAGGGGGCCAGGACCGGCGTCGCGACGGTTTCCTGTTCGCGCCGGGCTGTCGGGGCAATGGGCGGCGAGGTCGAGGGGGCCGGAGGGGCGTCCCGCCGGGGGGCGGATACGCGGGGGGCCTCGGGTGCCGGGGCGCTGTCGCCTGTGGGCGCAGAGCGCGATTGAAACACTGGCGGCGTGTCGTCGGGCCGGTCTGAGGTGGGGGCGGACGGTCGCGGCGTGTCTGCATCCGGCTTGGGCAAGGTGTCGACCGATGGCGTGCGTTCGGTCGGCGCGGACGGTTCCGGCGCCTCCTCCGGTGGGTCCGGTGGGAGGGTCGGGAACGGGTCGAGCGCGCCGGGCTCTGCCGTGGACGCCGGTCCGGGCATCGGCGCCGGGGTTGGGTCGTCAGCCCCGGATGGCTCGGTTGCGGTGGTGGCCGGGGTCGCGGGCGTTTCGGGCGCTGATGTCGCCGGGTCCGGGGAGGGCGATGCTGTGCCGGGCAGGTCCATTTGCCGGGGTGTCTTGGGCACGGGCGAGGTGTCCGGCACGAGGCGGTCGGTCTTGGGGATGAGGCCTGCCGCCTTGGCGCTGGAGCCAAAAAACGGCTCGCCAGAAAACGATCCGTTCTCGGGCCGTGCCACGAAGCTCACCGGGTTGAAGCCGAATTGCGCGGCGAACCCTTCGGCTTCGTCCATGGTTTCCTGGGCCAAAACGGCCACGCGGGCAGTGTCGCCATCGGCGCGCCAGTCGAAGACCAGGTCCGAGACCGCGTAGGGCGTCATGCCTTCGAGGGCCACGCGAATTTGCACCTCGCGCGCGGTGTCGTCCGGGCCGGGGGCCTGAAGCGTCGTGTAGAGAATCTGGGAATTCGGGATCACCAGCTTGGTGGTGATCGGCCCCTCGACAAGGCTTTCCGCGGTCTGTCGCAGGGCCGCCAGATGTTCGGACATGGCGGGATCGTCCAGCGCGACTTCGCCCACGCGCTGCCATCCGCCCCGCGCACGAAACAGGAGGCGAATACCATCATGGCTGAGATCAAGCGCAAAATCCGGCTTCATGGCCCCTGGTCTGCCCGTTTCACTTTTCCAACATTTTCCGGACCCAACTCCCGGAAGTTTCCGGGAAACTATAGCAGGAACAGGCGCAAGGAAAGCGAAACGGGGGGATGAAACCGGGAATGGCCCGGATTCGGCAAGTGTCACGCGGCTTTTTGCCGAAAGCTGCGGGAATTCCAGAGAAATTTCGCGAAACCCGCCAACCGGCAGGCGGCAGAATCAGCAGGTTGCGGCGGTCAGGCCCGCCTAGGGCGAACGCAGGCTTGGTCGGCTGGTAAGGCCTGCAGGCGATAGATGGAGCGTGTTGGAACGGACGTGGACCCGCGCCGCCCAAGGCGGGCGCATTGGCGAAAGGTGATCTTTCTGATGAGCAACCCCCCTGACACCCGCAAACCGGGGGCTGGCAAGGCCCTCGAGATCGACGTGCATGTCATCGCGCTGAAGCATTTCGAACGCGCGTTGCAGGCGCTGAACGCGGTGGTCGAAGACATCGAGGCCGGCAAAATCAAGAGCGCCCCGGATGTGAAGGTGACCACGACGGATGTGCGCAAGGCGATGCAGGTGGTGTTCGAGGAAAGGAAGCGCAGCGATGACGCAGCCGCGAAATACAAAACCGACGCGACCGAAACGGGGGCTGGCGTCGACCTCGAAGAAGCGAAGACCGAAATCGAACGCCGCCTGGCTCGCATCCGCGCCGCGCGCGACGCAGGCTGAGTTTCTCGAAAGCCTGAGCGCGCCGCAATTGCAGGCGTTCCCGTTCCTGTTCGAATTCTGGGCTCTGGATCACCAGATCCCGCCGCGCGGCGATTGGCGAACCTGGATGATCCTCGGGGGGCGCGGGGCGGGGAAGACCCGCGCCGGGTCCGAATGGGTGCGCGGCCAGGTCGAAGGGGCGACCCCCGGGGATCGGGGCCGGGCCAGCCGGATCGCGCTGGTGGGCGAGACATTTGACGAGGTGCGCGCGGTCATGGTTTTCGGCGTGTCCGGTATCCTCGCCTGCTCGCCTCCCGATCGGCGTCCGGTCTGGGAGGCGACTCGACGCCAGCTTGTCTGGCCCAACGGGGCCGTGGCGCAGGCGTTTTCGGCGTCGGAACCCGAGGCCCTGCGCGGGCCGCAATTCGACGGCGCATGGATCGACGAGTTGGCGAAGTGGAAGAAGGCCGAGGAAGCCTGGGACATGCTGCAATTCGCGCTTCGGCTGGGGGACGATCCCCGGCAGGTGGTGACAACGACCCCGCGCAATGTGCCGCTCTTGCGCCATGTGCTGGACCTGCCGACCACGGTATCGACCCATGCGCCCACCGAGGCAAACCGGGCGAACCTCGCCACCTCGTTTCTCACGGAAATCCGGGCGCGCTATGCGGGCACGCGGCTTGGCCGCCAAGAGCTTGAGGGGGTCTTGCTTGATGACCGGGAGGGCGCGCTTTGGTCAATGCGCGCTCTGGACGCGGTGCGGATAGAGGCACCGCCGGAAGTGTCGCGGATCGTCGTCGCGGTCGACCCCCCGGTGACCGGGCACAGCCTGTCAGATGCCTGCGGGATCGTGGTGGTCGGGGCGCGGACCGAGGGTCCGCCGTCCGACTGGCAGGCGGTTGTGCTGGAGGATGCCAGCGTTGCCGCCGCGAAGCCGACCGATTGGGCGCGGGCTGCCTTGGCGGCGGTCGACCGGTGGTCGGCAGAGCGGCTGGTGGCCGAAGTGAACCAGGGCGGTGACCTCGTCGAAGCGGTCATTCGCCAAATCGATCCACTGGTGCCTTACCGCGCGGTGCGGGCCGCGAAGGGTAAGGCGGCACGTGCCGAACCCGTGGCCGCGCTTTATGAGCAGGGGCGGGTCTGGCACCTGCGCGATCTTGGCGATCTCGAAGACCAGATGTGCCGCATGACGACGCGGGGCTACGACGGCAAAGGTAGCCCGGACCGCGTCGATGCGTTGGTCTGGGCGCTTCATGACCTGTTGATCGAACCGGGTCAACACTGGCGGCGCCCGCAGGTGCGTACGCTGCGTTAAACGCTTTTTTAACCTTGGCTGTCAGGGTGTCCAACGTTGGCGAAGGCCAGCAGGCACTCGTCCCAAGGTGCTGACATGAAATGAGAAATCAGCCCAATCCGGGGTCACATCCCCGGCACTGGACGGGCGCGGTGCGTCCGGCGGGCCGCAGGATCAACGAGGAGCTTTGGCGCATGGCCGTTTTCGATTTCCTGAAGCGCAGCGAGATGAGCGCGGACGAGACCAAGGCATCGGCCACTGGCCCGGTGATCGCCTATCGGGGGACCGGTCGCGTGATCTGGGGGCCGCGCGATACGGTGAACCTGACGCGCAACGGGTTCACGTCAAACCCGGTCGGGTTTCGCGCGGTCAAGCTGATCGCCGAGTCCGCCGCCGCGCTGCCGCTGGTGCTTCAGGACGCGACCCGGCGCTACGAGGTGCACCCGGTGCTCGATCTCGTGACCCGGCCCAACCCGGCCCAGGCGCGTGCCGATCTTTTCGAGGCGCTGTTTGGCCAGATCCTTCTGTCTGGCAACGGGTATATCGAGGCGGTGGGCTATGAAGGCGGCGTGCCGCAAGAGTTGCACGTGCTGCGCTCGGACCGGATGAGCCTTGTGCCCGGTAGCGACGGGTGGCCGGTCGCCTATGACTACACGGTCGGCGCGAAGGCGCATCGGTTCCACGTCTCCGAGCGCCTCTCGCCGATCTGCCACATCCGCACCTTTCATCCGCAGGACGACCACTACGGCCTGTCCCCGATGCAGGCGGCGGCCAGCGCGATGGACGTGCACAATTCGGCGACTGCATGGTCCAAGGCGCTGCTCGACAACGCGGCCCGGCCTTCGGGTGCCATTGTCTATTCCGGGGGTGAAGGGCAAGGCACGTTGACGCCCGATCAATACGACCGGTTGCTCTCGGAGATGGAGGCCCATCACGTCGGCGCGCGCAATGCCGGGCGGCCCATGCTGCTGGAAGGCGGGCTGGATTGGAAACCCATGGGGTTCTCGCCCTCGGACATGGAGTTCCAGAAAACCAAGGAAGCCGCGGCCCGCGAGATTGCGACTGCCTTCGGTGTGCCGCCCATGTTGCTCGGGATCACCGGCGACATGACCTATGCCAATTACCAGGAAGCAAATCGCGCCTTCTACCGCCTGACGGTGCTCCCCTTGGCGTCCAAGGTGGCGGCGACGCTGTCGCATTGGCTCACCGCATTTACCGGCGAGGATGTCGCGCTTAAGCCCGACCTCGACCAAGTTCCCGCCCTTGCCATCGAACGCGATCAGCAATGGGCCCGCGTGGTGGGCGCCGATTTCCTGACCCAGAACGAGAAACGCACCCTGCTGGGCCTTCCCGCGATCGCGGAGGGCGACACGGGTCCGGGCGAGGATACGGGGCCGGGCAACGACACCGAGAACGACGCGGAGATGCAGGATGAATGAGCACCAAACCCCTTTGGGCCTTGAGCACAAATTCGTCGCGCTGGGCGACACCCGGAAAGTGACCGATGGCGTCGCCATTGAAGGATACGCAAGCTTTTTCGGCGAGACCGACCGGGGCGGCGACATCGTGACCAAGGGCGCATATGCCAAGGGGTTGCGCGCGCTTCAGGCGCGGGGCGGACAGGCCAAGATGCTTTGGCAACATGACCCGGCGCAGCCCATCGGTGTCTGGGACGAAGTGCGCGAGGATGCGCGTGGCCTTTACGTGAAAGGGCGCATCCTGACCGAGATCGACAAGGGGCGCGAAGCGGCCCGGTTGATCGAGGCGGGAGCCATCGATGGGCTGTCCATCGGGTATCGCACCCTGCGTGCGGTGAAAAATGACAAGGGCCAAAGGCTCTTGCAGGAACTGGAGCTTTGGGAGGTGTCCCTCGTGACCTTCCCGATGCTGCCCAGTGCGCGGGTCGAAGCCAAGGGCGACGCGTCCGAATTGGGCGACCTGCGTGAATTGGCCCGGATCATCGACGATGCGAGCCGGATGCTGGCCCGGCGCGGCTGAGCCGGCCCTCTCAACTCTCGGAACAGGAATAGTGATGACCAAGGAGATGAGCCAACGCGACCTGTCGGACGCTTCCGCCCCTGCGGAGGGTCCGACCCGGGAGGTGAAGACCGCCCTCGCGTGTTTCGTAAGCGAAATCAAGTCGTTCAACGACGACATTCAATGCAGACTTCAACAACAGGAAGAGCGACTGACCATGCTGGATCGTAAATCCCTCTCGCCCGCCCGCCCGGCTTTGTCCGCGGCGGCTGACACCGATGCCCCGCACCAGAAGGCCTTCGAAGCCTACCTGCGCAGCGGCGATGACGACGCGCTGCGCGGCATCGACCTTGAGGGTAAGAGCCTGACCACCGCCGTGGCTGCCGATGGGGGCTATCTGGTGGACCCCAAGACCGCCGATGTGATCCAGAGCGTGCTGCGATCCAATGCCTCCCTGCGTGCGGCGGCCAACGTGGTGAATGTCGAGGCGACGTCTTATGACGTGCTGATCGACCACGGCGATCTTGGCTCGGGTTGGGCGACCGAAACCGACCCTGCGTCGGAAACCACCACGCCCAGCATCGAGCGCATCTCGATCCCTCTGCACGAGCTGTCGGCGCTGCCCAAGGCGTCGCAACGCCTGCTGGACGACGCCGCGTTCGACATCGAGACCTGGCTGGCCTCGCGGATCGCGGACAAGTTCGCCCGGGCCGAGGCAGCCGCGTTCGTGTCGGGCGACGGGGTCGACAAGCCGACCGGGTTCTTGACCCACACCACCGTTGACAACGCGAGCTGGAGCTGGGGCAATCTTGGCTACGCGGTGACCGGGGCTGACGGCGGCTTTGACGCGACCAACCCGGCGGATTGCCTGTTCGATCTGGTCTATGCGCTGGATGCCGAATACCGCGCAGGCGCGACGTTCCTGATGAATTCGCGCACGGCGGGGGCTGTGCGCAAGCTCAAGGATGCCGATGGTCGTTTCCTGTGGTCCGATGGCCTCGCCGCGCAGGCCCCGGCCCGTTTGGCGGGCTACCCGGTCCTGATCGTCGAGGATATGCCAGACATCGCGTCGGATGCCATGGCGATCGCCTTTGGAGACTTCGCAGCCGGTTACACCATCGTGGAGCGCCCGGATACGCGTATCCTGCGTGACCCGTTCTCGGCCAAGCCTCATGTGCTGTTCTACGCGACCAAGCGCGTGGGGGGCGACGTGAGCGATTTCGCCGCGATCAAGCTTCTGAAATTCGGCACGTCGTAAGCCGAAACCCGGTTCGCGTCCGTCAAAAACGGGCGCGGGCACGGGCGCGCGCCGGACTTCCCCCATGTTGTCTAACTGCTCCCCCCTCCGTCCGAGCGACACGGGAGGCGCGCGCCCATCACCCACTGAAGGGGCCCGAATTTTCGGAGTTGATCCATGATGCTTGTCGAGCAGACCACCCTCCCGAGCGGCAGCTTGCCAATCGCGGACTTCAAGGACCACCTGCGGCTTGGCACGGGGTTTGCCGATGATGACGCGCAGGATGTGGTGCTGGAAGCCGCCTTGCGCGCTGCCATCGCGGCCATCGAAGCGCATACATCCAAGGTGACGGTATCCCGCGATTACGAATGGACCGTCTCCGCATGGCGGGATCTCGCCACCCAAGCCTTGCCGATCGCGCCGGTGGCGACGCTTGCCGCGCTGACCATTGTCGATCGGATGGGCGATGCCGAGGTGATCGACCCGGCGCGCTACCGTTTGGTGCCAGACCCGCACCGCCCAAGGGTCACCGCGACCGGATTCTACCTGCCGCAGATCCCGGTTGGGGGAAAGGCCGTCATCGCGTTTCAGGCGGGTTATGGTCCCGCATGGTCCGCGGTGCCCGCCGATCTCGCACACGCGATCTTTATGCTGGCGGCGCTTTATCATGACGAGCGCACGCCCCGCGGCGAGGCCACATCGGGCCTTCCGGGCCCAATCGCCACGCTTGTGCAGCCCTACCGCGAATTGCGGTTGTTCGGGGGGAGCCGGGTATGAAAGAGCCGACCCTCAACCGGAAACTGGTGTTGGAAGCGCCGCAACGAATGCCCGATGGCGCGGGCGGGTTCACCACCACCTGGGTCGTGCTGGGCGCGCTCTGGGCCGAGATCAGGGCCGGCACGGGGCGTGAGCGCGCGGTCGAAGGCATGACCGCCTCGATTATCCCGTGGAAAATCACCGTTCGGGCGGCCCGGGTCGGCGCACCGTCGCGCCCGAAACCCGAACAGCGTCTGCGCGCGGGGGATCGGGTCTTTCGCATCCTCGCGGTGGCCGAGGCTGACCCCGAGGCGCGGTTTCTCACCTGTTTCGCACATGAGGAGGTGTCGGCATGAGCTATGGCACGGCGCTCGCGCTACAGCAGGCGGTCTATCAACGGCTAACCGCGAACACCGCGCTCGCGGCCCTTGTCGGCGGCGCGATCTATGATGCCGCCCCGCCGGGTGTCACCGGGGGGACTTATGTGCTGCTTGGCCCCGAAGACGTGCGCGAGGCGGGCGACCAAAGCGGGCAGGGCGCGCTGCACGATATCACCGTCAGCGTGGTCTCCGATACCGCCGGGTTCGCGACGGCAAAGACCGTGGCAGCGGCGGTGTCCGACGCGCTGGTCGATGCGACGCTGCTCCTCGCACGCGGCACGCTCATATCGCTGAATTTCCACCGCGCCCGCGCGCGGCGGGTGCAAGACGCCGACATGCGGCGGATCGACCTGCGTTTCAGGGCGCGGGTCGAGGATAGCTGACACACCATCTGGATTGGAGACACCGTCATGACGGCTCAAAACGGCAAAGACCTGCTTATCAAGCTTGATATGGACAATACGGGCAATTTCTCGACCCTCGCGGGCCTGCGCGCCACCCGGATCAGCTTCGATGCGGAAAGCGTCGATGTGACGTCGCTGGAAAGCCAGGGCGGCTGGCGCGAGCTTCTGGGTGGGGCCGGGGTCAAATCCGCCGCCATTTCAGGGTCCGGCATCTTCAAGGACGAGACCACGGACGAGCGCGCGCGCCAGATTTTCTTCGATGGTGAAGTACCCGATTTCCAGGTGATCGTGCCGGATTTCGGCATCATTCAGGGTCCGTTCATGATCACGGCGATCGAATATTCGGGGTCACACAACGGCGAGGCGGCCTTTGAACTCGCCATGGCGTCCGCCGGTGAACTGACCTTCACGGCGCTTTGAGGATGGCAAACCCATGGACCGGAGAAGTGGCGCTGACCATCGACGGCAAGCGTCGCGTGCTCAAGCTCACGCTGGGCGCATTGGCCGAGCTGGAGGCCCGGCTTGAGGCCGATAGCCTCGTGGCGCTGGCAACCCGGTTCGAGCAAGGGGGCTTTTCCACCCGAGACGTGATCGCGGTGCTGGTCGCCGGGCTTCGTGGCGGTGGCATGGCCCCGGGTGAGGTTGAGCTTGCCACCGCAGACATCGACGGCGGGCCGATGGCGGCGGCACAAGCGGCGGGGCAGTTGATCCTGCGCGCCTTCTCGCTGCCTGAACCTGAGCCCGGGACCGCGGCATGAGCGGCTTCGACTGGCCCGGCTTGATGCGGATCGGGCTCAAAAGCCTTGGGCTGAGACCGCATGAGTTTTGGGCGCTCACGCCTGCCGAATTCGCGGTGATGCTCGGGCGCGACGGGGGCGGTGCCGGTGTCTTGGACCGGTCCCGGCTGGAAGATCTGGCGCGGGCGTTTCCGGACCTGCCCGTCGCGCGTGAAGAAGGAGAATAGCGATGGCTGACTTTGAAAGCCTTGACGACTTTGACGATCAGGTCGCCGCCTTGGAAGGCTCGCTCCAAGATGCCGCGATGCTGGCGGCCGGGTTCTCGGCCGAGATTGCGAAGGTGGGCGCGACCTTCGACCAGGTGGACGACACGGTGTCGACCCTGTCCTCGGGGATGGCGCGCGGGCTGCGCAAATCGCTTGACGGTGTCGTCTACGGCACCATGACCATGCAAGACGCGCTGAAATCGCTTCAGACCTCGATGCTGGACACGGTCTATGACCGCGCCGTGTCGCCCGTGACGGACCATGTCGGCGGTCTCCTCGGCCAAGGTCTTGGCACCATCATGAACGCCTTCCTGCCGTTTGCCAAAGGTGGCGCCTTCGCGCAGGGCCGGGTCACCCCCTTTGCCAATGGCGGCATCGTGAACGGCCCCACGCGGTTCGCGATGCGCGGTGGCACCGGGCTCATGGGGGAAGCGGGGCCCGAGGCGATCATGCCGCTGGCCCGGGGACCGGGCGGCAAGCTTGGTGTGCGGGCCGAGGGGGGCGGGCGCGCGGTCAACGTTGTGATGAACATCACCACGCCCGATGTCGACGGGTTCAAGCGCAGCCAAGGCCAGATCGCGGCCCAGATGAACCGCGCGCTCGGGCGCGGACGCCGGTATAGCTGAGGAGAGTTGCCCATGTCGTTTCACGAGGTTCGTTTCCCGCCCACCCTGAGTTTCGGTTCGGTCGGCGGCCCCGAACGGCGCACCGAGGTGGTGACGCTCGCCAACGGGTTCGAAGAACGCAACACGCCGTGGTCGCATTCACGCCGCCGCTATGACGCGGGGCTGGGCATGCGGTCGCTCGATGACATCGAGACATTGATCGCATTCTTCGAGGCGCGGCGCGGGCAGCTTTTCGGGTTTCGGTGGAAGGATTGGTCTGATTACAAATCCTGCGCCCCTTCGACAGCGCCGCATTACAACGATCAGGATCTGGGTTGGGGCGATGGCACCACCACGGTCTTTCAGGTCCAGAAACGCTACCGCAGCGGCGAAAACAGCTATACCCGCCCGATCCGCAAACCCGTGGCGGGGAGCGTGAAGGTCGGAATCTCGGGCGATCCGCAGATTGAAACCGTGGATTACGAGGTCGATCTGGCGGCAGGGCAGGTGACGTTCTTCTCTCCGCCTCCGGGCGGCGCGCAGGTCACCGCCGGGTTCGAGTTTGACGTGCCGGTGCGTTTCGACACCGACCGCATCCAAACCTCGGTCGCGTCGTTCCAGGCGGGCGATGTGCCCAATGTCCCGGTCGTGGAGGTGCGCGTCTGATGCCTGCCACGCAAGCCTTTCTCGACCATGTGCAAAGCGGGCTGACCACGCTGGCCAGGTGTTGGAAACTCACGCGCCGCGATGGCTGGACGCGGGGGTTCACCGACCATGACGAAGATATCGTCTTCGCGGGCGTCACCTTCCGGGCGGACACCGGTATGACCGCCCATGCCCTGATGCAGACCACCGGTCTTTCCATCGACAACTCGGAGGCGCTGGGCGCGCTCAGCGATGTTTCCGTGCGCGAAGCGGACATCGCGGCGGGGCGCTTTGACGGGGCCGGGGTCGAAGGCTGGCTGGTGAACTGGGCCAACCCGGCGGAGCGGCTGTTGCAGTTTCGCGGAACCCTTGGCGAGATCACGCGGGTGGGCGGGGCGTTTCGGGCCGAGCTTCTGGGGCTTGCCGAAGCGCTCAACCTGCCCCAGGGCCGGGTGTATCAGACATCCTGTTCGGCAGTTCTGGGCGATGCGCGATGTGGCTTCGATCTGGATGCGCCGGGATTTCACGAAGACGTCACGGTGATCTCGGTTGAAGAGAGCACGCGCTTTGCGCTTCTCGGTGGGGCGGAACAGCCCGGCCGGTGGTTCGAGCGCGGGCGCTTTCGCGTGCTCGACGGGGCAGCCGAGGGGCTTTCAGGTGTGATCAAGACCGACCGGGCGCGGGATGCGGGCCGGGAGGTGGAGCTTTGGCAGGCCTTGCGCGCCGATCTGGCGGTCGGCGACCGGGTGCGGATCGAGGCGGGGTGTGACAAACGCCGGGCGACCTGTCGCGACAAGTTCGACAACATCGTCAATTTCCGCGGGTTTCCCAATATCCCCGGCGAAGATCGCCTGATGTCTCTGCCGGTGCGCGGCACGACGGTGGATAGCACCGGATCGGGGGGCGCGAAATGAGCGGTCAGGAGATCGTCGCGGAAGCGCGGCGTTGGATCGGAACCCCGTTTGTGCACCAAGCCTCCTGCCGGGGGGCAGGCTGTGATTGCCTCGGGTTGGTCACCGGCGTTTGGCGCGCGCTCTACGGCGAATTGCCCGAACATGTTCCGCCCTACACCCCCGACTGGTCCGAGGCCGCGCGCGAGGAAACGCTTCTCGTCGCCGCGCGCCGCCTTTTGGTCGAGCTGGACGGCGCGGCGGCAGGGCCCGGCGATGTGATCCTGTTTCGCATGCGCGAGGGCGCGATTGCCAAGCATCTGGGCATCCTGTCCGGGGCGGCAGGCGCGGCCCCCGCGTTCATTCACGCCTATAGCGGGCACGGCGTGCTCGAAAGCCCGCTGTCGGCCCCATGGCACCGGCGCATCGTCGGGTTTTTCAGGTTTCCGTAAAAAGGGGTTACGCATGGCCACGATCGTTCTGTCCGCCGTTGGAGGCGCGATTGGATCATCCGTCGGCGGGTCCGTGCTCGGCCTGTCGTCGGTTCTCATCGGGCGCGCCGCCGGTGCCATCGTCGGGCGCGCCATCGACAACCGGCTCATGGGCGAAGGGTCCGAGGCGGTCGCGACCGGCGAGGTCGATCGCCTGCGTATCACCGGCGTGTCCGAAGGCGCGCCCGTGGGCCATGTCTTTGGCCGGTTTCGCACCGGCGGACAGGTCATCTGGGCCTCGAAGGTGCGCGAGCATCGCCATATCAGCGACGAAGAGGAAGCCACCGGGTCGGGAAAGGGGCTGTTCTCGGCCCCGAGCACGACGACCCAGATCACCGAATACAGCTATACCGTGTCGCTTGCGGTCGGATTGTGCGAAGGCGAGATCACGCATATCGGCCGTATCTGGGCAGATGGCGAGGAAATCCGGCCCCAAAGCCTGAACCTGCGCCTCTATCCGGGGACCGAGACCCAGACACCTGACCCGGCGGTCGAGGCCGATCTTGGCGCGGGCAACGCGCCGGGGTTTCGCGGCACCGCCTACGTGGTCATCGAGAACCTCGATCTGACCCGCTTCAACAACCGCATACCGGTTTTGAACTTCGAGGTGTTCCGCCCCGAACAACCCGATGAGACGCCGGGCACCGGGCGGGGCACGCGCGCCGTCGCGATGATCCCGGGCACGGGCGAATACGCGCTTGCGACCCGGAAGGTCCATTTCGGCGGCGCGCGCGGGCGGCGCAAACCCGTGAACGTGAATACCCCCATCGGCAAGACCGATTTCCGGGTGTCCTTGGACATGCTGGACGGCGAGCTGCCGAATTGCGAAGCCGCTTCGCTCATCGTGTCGTGGTTTGGCGATGACCTGCGCGCCCCCCACTGCGGCATCCGACCGCGTGTGGACCAAAAGGAGAGCGACGGGATCGAGATGCCGTGGCGGGTCTCGGGGCTGGATCGCGACGGGGCCGGGCTGGTCCCCTACGACAGCGGGCAGGCGGTCTATGGCGGCACTCCCACGGATGTTTCGGTGAGACAGGCGTTGAGCGCGCTCAAAGCCAGCGGCAAGGCGGTGACCTTCTATCCCTTCATCCTGATGGAGCAGGCGGCGGGCAACACCCGGCCCGATCCCTGGAGCGGGCAGGCGGGCCAGCCGAAATTCCCATGGCGGGGTCGGATCACGCTTTCGGCCGCTCCGGGGCGCGATGGCTCGCCCGATGGGACCCACGCGGCGGGTAACGAGGTTGCGGCGTTCTTCGGGCAGGCCGGACGCCACGATTTCACCGCGGGCGAGGACACGGTGACCTATACCGGTCCGCCGGAATGGTCCTATCGCCGCTTCATCCTGCATTACGCCCACCTTTGCGCGCAGGTCGGCGGGTTGGATGCCTTCCTGATCGGCTCCGAGCTTCGTGGGTTGACCCAGATCCGCGGCGCGAATGGGTCTTTCCCGGTGGTCGACGCCCTGCGCGCCCTTGCCGCGGACGTGCGCGCCATTCTCGGCCCCTCGGTCAAGATTTCATACGCCGCCGATTGGTCGGAATACTTCGGATACCACCCGCAAGACGGCTCGGGCGACGTGTATTTCCACCTGGACCCGCTGTGGTCCGAACCGAATATCGACTTCGTCGGGATCGACAACTACATGCCCCTGTCCGACTGGCGCGACGGCGAAGACCATGCCGACAGCCATTGGGGGGCGATCCACAACCTCGACTACCTCAAGTCCAACGTGATGGGGGGTGAGGGGTATGACTGGTATTACCACGCCCCCGAAGCCCGCGACGTGCAATTGCGCACCCCGATCACGGACGGGGCGCATGGCGAGCCTTGGGTTTTCCGCTACAAGGACATCCGGTCGTGGTGGGCGACCCCGCATCACGAACGGATCGGCGGCACCCGGTCGCTTGATCCAACCGGCTGGGTGCCCGGGTCAAAGCCGATCTGGTTCACCGAAATCGGCTGCGCCGCCATCGACAAGGGCACCAACCAACCCAACAAGTTTCTCGATCCCAAGTCGTCGGAAAGCGCGATGCCCCGCTATTCCAACGGCCAGCGCGACGATTTCATTCAGACACAGTATCTGCGCGCCTTGCGCGAGTTTTGGGATGATCCGGTCAACAACCCGACCGATCCGCAAACCGGCGTGACCATGGTGAATACGGCGCGCACCCATGTCTGGGCCTGGGATGCGCGGCCCTATCCGTGGTTTCCGAACCGGCGCGCGCTGTGGGGTGATCACGCGAATTATGCGCGCGGACATTGGTTGAACGGACGCGCGTCGCAACGCACGCTCGAGAGCGTGGTGTGCGAGATTTGCGCCCGTTCGGGCGTCACCGACATCGACACCCGGCGACTTTATGGCAGCGTGCGGGGCTATATGCTGCGCGACGTGACCGATGCCCGCGCCGCCCTTCAACCCCTGATGACGGCCTTCGGGTTCGAGGCTGCCGAACGGGACGGGATGGTCGAGTTTTTCACCCGGCGCGGCACCCATGACACCGAGCTTGACGTGACGCGGCTTGCGGTGTCGGATGATCTGGACGGGGATCTTGAACTCACCCGCGCGCCCGAAGCCGAGATGGCGGGGCGCGTCCGCCTGAATTATGCCGAGAGCCGCGCGGCTTATGAAACAAGGGCTGCCGAGGCGATCTTTCCCGACGAGGAAACCCGCGGAATTTCCACATCGGAAATCCCGCTGGTTCTGGATCGGGCAGAGGCGATGGCGATGACCGAACGGTGGCTGGCGCAGGCGCGGGTGTCGCAGGACCGGGCGCGTTTCGCACTGCCGCCGTCCGACATCGGCTGCCGGGCCGGGGACGTGGTCCGGCTGGACACCGGGGCGGGCCCCGCGAATTTCCGCATCGACCGCATCGAGCAGGCCGGGATGCAAATGGTGCAGGCGGTGCGTGTTGAGCCGGGCGTGTTCCAACCATCGGAAGGGACCGACCACCCGGTGCGGATGGCCGATTACACGCCTGTGGTGCCGGTCGATCCCATCTGGCTCGACCTGCCCCTGCTTTCGGGCGGGGAAACCGACCATGCCCCCCATCTTGCGGTCATCGCCGACCCTTGGCCGGGTCCGGTCGCGGTGTATTCCGCGTCGCGCGACAATGGCTATTCTCTGAACCGGATCATCGACACGCCCGCGCGGGTGGGGGTGAGCGAGAACCCGATGCCCTATGCTCGCCCCGGCGTGATCGACCGTGGCCCCGCACTTCGGGTGCGCATGACGCGCGGCGCGGTGTCTTCTTCCGGCGAGGGGGCGATGTTGAACGGTTCGAACGTCGCGGTGATCGGGCTCGATGGCCCGGACGGGTGGGAGGTGTTCCAGTTTGCCGAGGCGATCTTGGTCGAGGAAGACGTCTATGAACTGTCCACGCGGTTGCGCGGACAGGCGGGCAGTGATCCCTTCATACCCGAGGAATGGGCGGCGGGGGCCACGGTGGTGATCCTCGATGGCGCGGTCGAACAGCTCGCGCTGCCGCGCCATGCGCGCGGCCTTGAACGCCATTACCGGATCGGCCCGGCTTCGCAGCCGCTTGATGACGAGAGCTTTTCCCACACGGTGATGACCACCGAGGGCGTGGGGCTTCGGCCCTACAAGCCCGCGCATCTGCGGGGCCGGTGGGCCGGGGGCGATCTGTCGGTCAGCTGGATCAGGCGCACGCGCATTGATGGCGATAGCTGGCAAGGTGTCGAGGTGCCGATGGGCGAAGACGTTGAGCAATACCTTGTGAAGGTCATCTCGGGCAGCACGGTTGTGCGCGAAGAGGTGGTGAACACGCCCGGCTGGATCTATTCCGCCAGCGCGCAGGCCGCCGACATGGTCCTGTCCCCGTTCAAGATCGAGGTGGCCCAGATATCGCAGGCCTTCGGCGCGGGGCCGGGGGCGCGGATCGAGGTGACAGTCTAGGGCACAGACACGACCCTACCCCCGTGCGCAGGAGATGCAGGTGGGCACGGCGGGGTCGAGTTCCAGTCGCTTTTCGGCGATCTCTTCGCCGCAGTCCGTGCAATAGCCGTATTCGCCCTCGTCGATCCGGGCAAAGGCCGCCGCGATCCGCTTGCGCTGGGCCACCCGCCGCGCCGCGGTGGCCTTGGCCATGGCCTGCCCCTGAAGCGCATCCATGCGGCTCAGGCGCCCCACGGACTGCTGGTCGAGTGTCACCACATCCTGCCCGGTCTGGCCAAGCGCATCTTCGGCGTCGAGCTCGGCCAAGCTTGCCTCAAGTGCCTGCGCGTATGTTGCGATCCGACGCTCATCCACGATCGTGATTTCCCCCATCACAGCTTTGCGTTTGGAATCCAGACCCTATCTGGGGTATCAGGGGCCCGCAACAAGGCCCGTAACACGGCCCGAAACTAGGATGGAGCCAGCCATGGCAAAAGTGGATACGCAACCCCGTGCCATCGACCCGGTCTGGGACCGGATCACAGCCGAAGCCCAGGAGGCGGTGACACGCGAACCGCTCATGGGCGGGTTGATCCATGCCTGTATCCTGCATCACAAGACGCTGGATAAGGCCCTGTCCTACCGGATCGCGGCCAAGCTTAGCTCGAACGAGATGTCGATGATGGTGCTGCGCGAGGTCGCGAACGAGGCCTATGCGCTGTCGCCCGAACTGGTCGAGGCCGCGCGCGCCGATCTTTCGGCGGTGATGGAGCGTGATCCGGCCACCCACCGGCTGCTGCAACCGATCCTTTATTACAAGGGGTTCCAAGGGATGCAGGCGCATCGGCTGGCCCATTGGCTTTTTGAGGACGGGCGCGAAGACCTTGCCTATTTCCTGCAAATGCGCTGTTCCGAGGTCTACGGGATCGACATCCACCCGGCGGCGCGGATCGGCAAGGGCATCATGATTGACCACGCCCATTCCATCGTGATCGGGGAAACCGCCGTGGTCGGTGACAATGTCTCGATGCTGCATTCCGTCACCTTGGGCGGCACCGGCAAGGAAGAAGAGGACCGGCATCCGAAGATTGCCGATGAAGTGCTGATCGGCGCCGGGGCCAAGGTTCTGGGCAATATCTCGGTTGGCTGCTGCTCGCGCATCGCGGCGGGTTCGGTGGTGCTGTCGGATGTGCCGCCCGCGACGACCGTGGCCGGTGTGCCGGCGAAGGTCGTGGGCGAGGCGGGCTGTGCGCACCCCTCGGTGTCCATGAACCAGCTTCTGGGCACACGCGGCAAAGACAGCTGACAAAAGCGACCCGGCACAGGCTCTTGTGCCGGGCGTGTTCACGTTTTCGAAACCTTGGTCGTTTTTTTCGGAAACTCTCGCCGCACGTGAACCGTTTCTTGAGAAAGATCCCGCGATACTCGGGGTCAAATGATCTTGGGAGACGATGATATGAAACCCTTTGCAATGTTCGCCATCGGTTGGGTCACAGCCGGCACGATGCTGGCCCTAATCGTGTGACACAGGCGGTGTCGCCGGTCGGGTAAGGGCGAAATCGGGCCGCGCCGGAAAGCGCGCCCAGACCGGAACACTTATAGAACGCCAAACAAGCCCTTGAGTCTCATAGGCAATTTTTCGCGCAAGCTGATCTCGGTCAATGACAAGCGGCGCGAAATACGAAAGAAAGTTTCTGTGTAAAACAACAGGAAAACTTTCATGTTTCGTCTCTGGATTGCTACCGTATTCGGCTTTGCTGCGCTTTATGCCGTGGCGATTGCCGCCTGATCTGACCAAGAAAAACAAGCAATGAAGAAGAGCGCCGGGTCACCACCCCGCGCTCTTTTCTTGTGTCAGGGGCCTTGGAAACGAACGGGCCGCGCGGGTGCCCGCACGGCCCTGTCTGGGTCTAGCTGGCTCCGCGTCAGGCAAGCATCACCATCGGGTTTTCAAGGTTCTGCACGACCTGCTCCAAAAGCTCTGCCCCGAGCGCGCCGTCGATCACCCGGTGGTCGACGCTGAGGGTGACCGACATGACCGTGGCCACCTCGATCTCGCCCTCGGCATTCACCACCGGCTTTTTCACCCCCGCACCGACCGCAAGGATCGCGCCATGCGGCGGGTTGATGACCGCGTCGAAGTTGTCGATGCCGAACATGCCGAGGTTGGAAACCGCGAAGCTGCCGCCCTGGTATTCATGCGGCGCAAGCTTTCGG
Organism: Maritimibacter sp.; assembly: GCA_011389895.1. Taxonomy (GTDB): domain Bacteria; phylum Pseudomonadota; class Alphaproteobacteria; order Rhodobacterales; family Rhodobacteraceae; genus Maritimibacter. The sequence goes on from JAABTN010000014.1 coordinate 64,264, forward strand.
TCGCGCGCTCGGGTGGCAAGATCTTTCATCTCTGCCGACAATGTCGAGAGCGATTTTGTATCGCTGTCGCGCAAAACCGGCGTGAACAGCCCGCCCTCGATGGCCACCGCCACGGCGACGTCCGATGGCTTGAGCTTCAGCACCCGGTCCCCGGCCCAAACCGCATTGGCATCCGGCACGGCCTGTAGCGCGAGCGCCGAGGCCTTGATGATGAAATCATTGACCGAAAGCTTCACGCCGCGCCCTTCAAGCTGCTTGTTCAGATCAGAGCGGAACGCCAGCAGCGCATCGAGCTTGATGTCGCGCCGCAGGTAGAAATGCGGGATGGTCTGCTTGGCCTCGGTCAGCCGGGCCGCGATCGTCTTGCGCATCCCGTCGAGCGTGACCTCTTCGTAGTCGCGATCCGCATACATCTTCACCACAGCCTCGGACGAGGGGCCCGTGGCCGGGGCAGGGGCGGTGGACGCGGCAGCCGCTTCTGTCTTCGCCGGGGCCGCTTCGGGTTTCGCGTCGGCCACGTCGGCCTTCACAATCCGGCCCTTCGGCCCGGAGCCTTCGATCTGGGTCAGGTCCAATCCCTTGTCCTTGGCGATCCGGCGGGCGAGGGGCGAAGCAAAGATACGCTCGCCCTTGTCGTCTTTTTGCGCAGGCAATGCGCCCGCGGACCCGGTGTCGGCGGGCGTGGGGGAGCCGGAGCTTGTCGGCTCCTCCGACGCTTCGGACGGGGTTTCCCCGCCCGATTCTGCCTTGGCTTTTGGCGCATTGTCCGAACCCGAAGCCTCGATGTCATCGGCGCTTTCACCCTCTTCCAGCAGCACCGCGATGGGCGTGTTTACCTTCACCCCCTCGGTGGCGCCGTCGATCAGGATCTTGCCGATCACGCCTTCGTCCACGGCTTCGAATTCCATCGTCGCCTTGTCTGTCTCGATCTCGGCCAGAAGATCCCCGGCCTTCACCTCGTCGCCTTCTTTCACCAGCCATTTGGCAAGCGTGCCCTCTTCCATCGTCGGCGAGAGGGCGGGCATCAGGATTTCCGTTGGCATCGCGCTCTCTCCTTACTTGTAGGTCACGGTTTTCACGGCTTCGATCACCTCGTCGGTGGTGACCAGAGCATGTTTTTCAAGGTTGGCGGCATAGGGCATCGGCACGTCCTTGCCGGTGCAGGTGATGACCGGCGCGTCGAGGTAATCGAACGCCTGTTGCATCAGGACGGATGAGATCGTGCCACCGATCGAGGACACCGGCCAGCCTTCTTCCACCGTGACGCAGCGATTGGTTTTCTTCACGCTCTCGATCACGGTCTTGGTGTCCATCGGGCGCAGGGTCCGAAGGTCGATGACCTCGGCGGAAATCCCGTCTTCGGCAAGCTTTTCGGCGGCCTCCAACGCGTATTTCATGCCGATCCCGAAGGACACGAGGGTGACGTCATCGCCCTTTTGCCAGATGCGCGCCTTGCCGAATGGCACGGTGTAATCGTCAAGGTCGGGCACCTCGAACGACTGACCATAGAGCAGTTCGTTTTCCAGAAACACGACCGGCGTGTCACCGCGAATGGCGGTCTTCAAAAGCCCCTTGGCATCGGCGGCGGAATAGGGCATCGCGACATGCAGGCCGGGGATCTGCGCATACCATGCGGCATAATCCTGCGAATGCTGCGCACCCACGCGCGCTGCCGCCCCGTTGGCACCGCGAAACACGACCGGCACGCTCATCTGGCCACCCGACATGTAGCGCGTCTTGGCGGCGGTGTTGATGATCTGGTCGATCGCCTGCATGGCAAAGTTCCAGGTCATGAATTCCACGATCGGGCGCAGACCGCCCATTGCGGCCCCGGTGGCAACGCCGGTAAAGCCGTGCTCGGTGATCGGGGTGTCGATCACGCGCTTGGCCCCGAATTCGTCCAAGAGCCCTTGCGACACCTTGTAGGCCCCTTGGTATTCGGCCACTTCCTCGCCCATCAGAAACACGGTGTCGTCACCGCGCATTTCTTCCGCCATTGCGTCGCGCAAGGCTTCGCGCACGGTCTGGGTCTTCATCTCGGTCCCCTCGGGCACCTCCGGGTCTTCGACCGGTTCCGGTTCGGGCATGGCGGCTGCGGGCTGTGCCGACATCGGCTTGGCCGTATCGGTGTCCTTGTCCGAGGTGTCGTCGGCCGGCGCGCTGTCCTTTGACGCCGATGTGTCGATGTCTTCCGCGCGTTCGCCCTCTTCGACCATCACGGCGATGGGCGTATTCACTTTCACGCCCTCGGTGCCTTCGTCGATCAGGATCTTGCCCACGGTGCCTTCGTCGACCGCTTCGAATTCCATCGTCGCCTTGTCGGTCTCGATCTCGGCGAGGATATCGCCGGATTTGACCTCGTCGCCTTCCTTGACGAGCCATTTTGCCAGCGTGCCCTCTTCCATGGTCGGGCTGAGCGCCGGCATGAGAATTTCGGTTGCCATCTGTTCTGTCCTCCCGGGGGGCTTACGCGTAAATTTCCGTCCAGAGCTCGTCCAGCGACGGCTCCGGGCTTTCCCGCGCAAATTCGGCGGCGGCGTTCACGATATCCTTGGTTTCCTTGTCGATGGCCTTCAGCTCATCCTCGCCCGCGTGTTTGCCCTGCAACAAGAGCTCGCGCACATGTTCGATGGCGTCACGCTCTTCGCGGATTTTCTGAACCTCTTCGCGGGTCCGGTATTTCGCCGGGTCCGACATGGAATGGCCCCGGTAGCGATAGGTTTTCATTTCGAGAATGTAGGGCCCCTTGCCCGCGCGGCAGTGCTTCACGGCCTTTTCCCCGGCGGCTTTCACCGCCAGCACGTCCATGCCGTCGACTTCCTCGCCCTCGATGCCGTAGGCAGCGCCGCGTTCCCACAGAGAGGGTGACTTTGTCGACCGCTGCACCGATGTGCCCATGGCGTATTGGTTGTTCTCGATCACGAAGACCACCGGAAGATCCCAAAGCTCGGCCATGTTGTAGGTCTCGTAGACCTGGCCCTGGTTGGCCGCGCCATCGCCGAAATAGGTGAAGGTCACGCCCCCGGTTTCCAGATACCTGTCGGCAAAGGCCAACCCGGCGCCGATGGGCACCTGCGCGCCGACGATGCCATGCCCGCCGTAGAAATGCTTCTCGGTCGAGAACATGTGCATCGAGCCGCCCTTGCCCTTGGAATAGCCGCCCTCGCGTCCGGTCAATTCCGCCATGACGCCCTTCGGGTCCATCCCGCAGGCCAGCATGTGGCCGTGATCGCGATAGGAGGTGACGCGTTTGTCGCCTTCGGAGGCCGCCGCTTCGAGCCCGACGACAACGGCCTCTTGTCCGATGTAGAGGTGGCAGAACCCGCCGATCAGGCCCATGCCATATAGCTGGCCCGCCTTTTCCTCGAATCGCCGGATGAGCAGCATCTCGCGATAATACTTGAGCAGCTCTTCCTTGGAAGTGTTTGGTTTCTTGGGGCTTTTGGCCGCTGGCATGGGGCCTCTCCTCCGCAGTCGAAATAATAGTTTAGCATTAAACTACCGTATAAACGAAAACGTCTTCTCATGCGAGGGGGGTTTTGTGGCCTGCTGTCGGCGCGGGGTCAGCGCAGGATGATTTCATCCGCACGCGCGAAACCCAACACCTGACGGGCCTGCTCGTCCAGCAGATCGAGGTCGAGGTATTCGTCCGACATGCGGCGCGTCTTGTTTTCGTATTCCGCGATCTGGCTGGCCAGCCGCGCGCGCTCGGCGCGCAGGTCGTCGGCCTCGGCCTCGATCCCGATCCGGCGAAACAGGCCATAGTCGCCCTGCACCGATGCCAAAGCGAAATAGGTCCCGGCCAGCATCAGGCCAAGCAGATACAGAGCCCCGCCCAATCCGGTTGTCTTTCGGGGTCCACGCATAAGGGCCGCCTTGTCTGCCTCGAACCGCGTCTCTGACGGACGCTGCCCGTATCTATGCCACAGGTGATTCGTCCTGTGAATCCCCAAATGATTCGCACACGCGATTTCCCGCTTGTCGCGTGACGTCATCTCTTTTGCCACCGGCCCGCCCGGGGTTAGGTTGGGTCAGGGAGGACCGACCATGACCGATGCCGCGCGCCGCCACGAAGCAGCACCCGAAACCGCACCCGAGACCGAGCTTGCCACCCACAGGGTCGAGAACCAGCCGGGCCCACCCCCGGCGGTCGATCTCTGGACCACCGATACCGCGCTCCGCGAAACGCTTGTGGCTGCGGGCGGGCGCGGCGAAGTGGTGGCCGAGGCGGGGGCGTTGTTTGGGTCTGAGCGCCTGCGCAACGCCGGGGAAGAGGCCCGGCGGCATCCGCCTGAGCTTCGGCTTTTCGACCGGGCCGGTCGCCGGTTGGACGAGGTGGCCTTTCATCCCGGCTATCACGAGGTGCTCTCGGCCGGGTTGGCGGCCGGCTATGCCGAGGTGGCTTGGGACGGCGCACCGGGCGGTCATGCGACCCATGCCGCCATGGTCTATTTGCTGTCACAGGTGGAACCGGCGATCTGTTGCCCGCTCACCATGACCTATGCCGCCGTGCCCGCGTTGAACGCCACCCCCGAGACCGCGGCACTCTGGTCCCCCAAGCTCACCTCGCGCGACTATGACCCGTCCGTCGCGCCGGTTGCTGCGAAACGCGGGGCGACCATGGGCATGGCGATGACCGAGAAACAGGGCGGATCGGACGTGCGCGCCAACACGACGACCGCCGAACGGGATGGGGACATCTATCGTCTGACCGGGCACAAGTGGTTCTGCTCCGCCCCGATGTCGGACGGGTTCCTGACACTGGCCCAGACCGACAACGGGCTGTCGTGCTTTCTCGTGCCCCGGTGGCTTGACGATGGGCGCAACGCGATCCGCATTCAGCGGCTGAAAGCCAAGCTGGGCAATATCGCCAATGCGTCGTCCGAGATTGAATATCACGGCGCGCGCGCCACGCTTCTGGGTGAAGAGGGGCGGGGGGTGGCCACGATCATCGAGATGGTGCATCACACCCGGCTCGACACCGCGATGGCCCCCGCCGGGCTTATGCGCGCCGCGCTGACCGAGGTGAAACATTGGATCTCCGGTCGGCGCACCTTCCAGAAACGGCTGATCGACCAACCGCTCATGCGCGCCGTGGTCGCCGATCTCGTGCTGGATTGGGAAGGCGCGCTGGCGCTTGGCATGCGCGCGGCCCGCGCCTTTGACGGGGCGACGCCCGAGGAACGGTCGTTGGCCCGGATCACGGTGGCGCTGGCGAAATACATGTCGAACAAACGCGCCCCGCAGGTGATCGTCGAGGCGATGGAATGCCTTGGTGGCATGGGCTATGTCGACGACACGCCGATGCCGATGCTCTACCGCGAGGCCCCCTTGAACTCGATCTGGGAGGGGTCGGGGAACGTGATCTGTCTCGATATCCTGCGCACGCTGGCGCGCGATAAGGGCGCGGGCGAGGCCTTGCGCGCCGAGTTGCAGGCGGCGACCGGCGCGGACCGGCGCTATGACGCGGCGCTTGAGGCGCATTTGGCGCGCTGGCCCGGGCTGCCGGATGAGGCCGAGGCGCGGTGGTTTGCCGAGAGTCTCGCGGGTCTTCTGGCGGGATCGGTGCTTTTGCGCACGGGCCACGCGGCGGTGGCCGATGGCTGGATTGCGACCCGGCTTGAGGGCGCGCGCGGGCTTATTCCCGGATCGGTCAGCGGGCTGGATACCGAGGCTCTGCTGGCGCGACTGTGACGGCGGGCGGCCCGCATTCCGCGTGGCGTCACACCGGAAAGATCAGGTGCAGGACGCCGCGTGGATCCCCGTGATCGCCGTGGCGATGGCCGCGTTGAAATCCGCGTCTGATTGCTGGGCCGAAAGCCCCTCGGTCAAGGCGCGCGAGAAGCTTGCGATCATCCCGGTGTTCTGCGCCAAGAGATCATTGGCCGTGTCACGCGCGTAGCCGCCCGAAAGCGCCACGACACGCAAGACGCGCGGATGGTTGACGAGCGAGCCGTAATGGTTGGCCGTGGTCGGCAGCGACAGCTTCAGCATCACCTCCTGACCTTCGGCAAGATCATCGAGATGCTTGGTGATCTCTTCGAGCAGGATGTCTTCAGCCTCGGCCTTGTCGTCGATGGTGATCGTCACCTCCGGCTCGATGATCGGGACCAGCCCTTTGGCGAGGATTTGCCGGGCCACCGCGAATTGTTGGTCCACCACGGCGCGAATGCCGTCGCCGTTTGCCGCCGAGATGACCGAGCGCATCTTCGTGCCGAACACGCCGCGCGCAACCGCGCGGTCCAGAAGCGTGTCGAGACCCGGTATCGGTTTCATCACCTGGCACCCGTCGCTCTCATCCTCAAGCCCCTTGTCGACCTTGAGAAAGGGCACGACCCCGCGCTCTTGCCACAGGTATTCAGCCGTGGGCTTGCCGGCGATGGTGCGCTCCATCGTGTCCTCGAACAGGATCGCTCCGATCACCTTGTCACCGGTAAAGGCCGGGGCTTGCGCGATGCGTGCGCGCATCTCGTGGATCAGGTCGAACATCTCGGCATCCGAGCTGTAGGCGTCCTCGTCGATCCCGTATAAACGCAGCGCCTTGGGCGTCGAGCCGCCCGATTGGTCAAGCGCGGCGATGAAGCCTTGGCCCGATTGCATCTGTGCGCGCATGTCCGAATTGCTCATCTGTCGTCCCCGTCCTGTCCCCGTGAGCCGGTCTTGAACCCCGTGTTAAGCGACGCGGGCGCAAGGCGCAATTCTGGTCGCGCTAACGTGGCGGGGTGGGGGGCGACTAATCCTCGAGGGCCGCAACACCGGGTAGGGTCTTTCCCTCCATCCATTCCAGAAAGGCACCGCCGGCGGTGGAGATATAGGTGAAATCCTCTGCCACGCCGGCTTGGTTCAGGGCCGAAACCGTGTCGCCCCCGCCCGCGACCGAGACGAGGTGACCATCGGTGGTAAGCCGGGCCGCGGCTTGGGCGGCGGCATTGGTCGCGGTGTCGAAGGGCGGGATCTCGAACGCCCCGAGCGGGCCATTCCAGATCAAGGTCGCCGAATGCTCGAACGCGGTGATGATCGCCGCGACAGTTTCGGGCCCGGCATCCAGGATCATCGCGTCCGGGGGGCAGGCGTCGGCGGCGACCGTGTCGGCCTGTGCCCCGGCCTTGAACTCGGACGCGACGACCACATCGCTGGGCAACAGGATCGTGCAGCCGGTGGTTTCGGCCTTGGACAAGATTTCGCGCGCGGTCTCGGCCATGTCGTGTTCGCAAAGCGAGGCCCCGACATCGATGCCCTGTGCGGCGAGGAACGTGTTGGCCATGCCGCCCCCGATCACAAGCGTGTCGACCCGTTCGATCAGGTTGCCCAGAAGGTCGAGCTTGGTCGACACTTTCGCCCCGCCCACCACCGCCGTCACCGGGCGCACCGGATGGGCCAGCGCGCGCTCAAGCGCCCGAAGCTCGGCCTCCATCAACCGTCCGGCACAGGCAGGCAACAGCCGCGCCACGCCTTCGGTCGAGGCATGCGCCCGGTGCGAGGCCGAGAAAGCATCGTTCACGTAAACCTCGCCAAGGGCGGCGAGGGCGGCGGCGAATTGCGGATCGTTTCCCGTCTCTTCGGCGTGAAAGCGCGTGTTCTCAAGCAAAAGCACCGTGTCGGGCTCTTGTTTCGAGACCGCGATCTTGGCCGGACCCCCGATGCAATCTTCGGCGAAGGTCACGGGAACACCGAAGGCTTCGGACAGCGCGGGGACAAGGCGTTCCAGCGACATCTCCGGCACCACCGCGCCCTTGGGTCGCCCGAAATGAGCCAACAGAATGGGCCGCCCGCCCGTGGCGAGCACGTCACGCACCGTGGGCACGATCCGCTCGATCCGGGTCGCGTCGGTGATCTGGCCCGCGTCGTTCAGCGGCACGTTGATATCCACCCTGATGAGGACGGATCTGCCCCCGAGGTCCATGTCATCCAGCGTTTTCCAGGTCATCGTCACTCTCCGCGTTGCTGTCGGAATAGAGACACTCAAAGCGGGAAGTTTCAATGCTCTGCGCGGCGCATACCCCGGTTTTTTCAGGCCTTGTGCATGGGCGTCGGGGCCCATACTTTCCGCCTGACGAAAAAAGGAGAGCCTCATGGCCGAGATCAAAGACCCGGAAAACACCGTTCTGGTGGAACTCAAGGATGGCACCGTGACCATCGAACTTCTGCCGGACGTGGCCCCCCAGCATGTCGCGCGGATGAAAGAGCTTGCGCGGGCGGGCAAATACGATGGCGTCGTGTTTCACCGCGTGATCGACGGCTTCATGGCCCAGACCGGCGATGTCGAACACGGCAACCTCGACCACGGCGGCGAATTGCGCCGGGCGGGCACCGGGGGGTCCGATCTGCCCGACCTGCCAGCGGAATTCTCGAAGGTGCCGCATGCGCGCGGCGCGCTTGGCGCGGCGCGGTCGGCCAACCCCAACTCGGCCAACAGCCAGTTTTTCATCAATTTCAAGGACAACGACTTCCTCAACGGCCAATACACCGTGTTCGGGCAGGTCATTTCGGGCATGGAGCATGTCGATGCCATCACCCGGGGCGAGCCGCCGATGTCCCCGGACAAGATGATCTCGGTCAAGGTCGCCGCCGATGCCAGCTAAGACCGTTGCATGGATCATTTTCGCGGTCGGGGTCGCTATTGTCGGCCTTTATTGGTGGTCCACGCTCGATCGTGCCCCGGCGGTGGTGAACGACGCCCCGGGGCAGGCGGGGGGCCCTCAGATCGCGCTTTCCGTGGCGGGCGAGGCGAACGGCACGATCACCATCGAGCTGTTTGATACCCTTGCCCCCCAACATGCCGAGCGGATCGTGACGCTGGCGGGCGAAGGCGCCTATGACGGCGTGGTGTTTCACCGCGTGATCGATGGCTTCATGGCCCAGACCGGCGACGTGGAACACGGGCGCGAAGGCGGCGACATGCGACTTGCGGGCACCGGCGGGTCGAGCTACCCGAACTTGCCCGCAGAATTCTCGAAAGAGCCTTTCGTGCGCGGCACGGTTGGCATGGCCCGGTCGCAAAGCCCCGATAGCGCCAATAGCCAATTTTTCATCATGTTCGAAGACGCCCGCCATCTGGACGAAAACTACACCGTTGTCGGCCGGGTCATCGACGGGATGGACGTGGTCGCGGACATCAAGCGGGGCGAAGGCAGCAACGGGGCCATCGTCGGTGCGCCGGACGTGATGGAAGAGGTGCGCGTGATCGCAGAGTGACCCGATGGCCCCTCGCGCAGATCGCGCAGATCGCACTGTCATGAAGAGGCCCGCGCTCAGCGGGCCTTTTTGCTATGCTGTCGCCAGCAGCAAGAGAAAGCCTGCGGCGACAAGCCATTCGAATAGGGGGATGTGAAACTGTTTGGCGGCAGCCAGCATGGGATTCTCCTCTCAGGGTCACAGTATGATGCCACAAAGGGGGTTAATTAAACCTTTTTCCCAGGTATTCGGGCAAGTTTGCGGCCTGTTTCGCTTGTGTCGCGGGCAATCCGCCGGGGGGTGGGGGATCGGCCTCATACCGGAAACAATCCCCGCTCCAGTGTGTACGGTCCCGTCCAGTCACGCAATCGGCAGGTGACAGTGATCGGCCCCTTGGGCATTCTTCCCCCATGCTTAGACTTGCGTTCCTCCTCTTCGTTCTGCCCGCCGCCCTCTGGGCCAACCCGACGGTCTGGCAGAACGAGTTTCCGAAAACCGACTTCTCGAAACGCACCATCGACTCCTGGGGCGAGATCCTGTCGGGCGGCCCCCCGCGCGACGGTATCCCCGCGCTGGTCGACCCCGAGGTCATCGGGGTGGAGCAGGCAGAGCTTCCGCCGCGCGAACCGGTGATCACGGTCGAACTCGACGGCGAGACGCCGCGCGCCTACCCGATCCGCTACCTCATCTGGCATGAAATCGCGAACGACCGCATTGGAGACGTGCCGGTGGCGGTGACCTTTTGCCCGCTGTGCAATTCGGCCCTGACCTTTGATCGTCGCCACGGCGGGCAGGTGCTTACCTTTGGCGTGTCGGGCAAGCTGCGCCATTCCGACATGGTGATGTATGACCGCGAAACCGAAAGCTGGTGGCAACAAGCCTTGGGCGAAGGGATCGTGGGCCAATACGCGGGTGATGAGCTGACGCAGGTTCCGTCCTGGATGGAGGCTTGGGGGGCCTTTGTCGACCGCAACCCGCAAGGCGACGTCATGGCCGAGCCGGCGCACAACCGGCGCTACGGGGAAAACCCCTATGTCAACTACGACGACCGCGCGCGGCCCTATCCGTTCTTCACCGGCGAAGACCCGCCGCATGGCATCCCCGCGCTGGCCCGGGTCGTGCGGGTGGGCGACCGCGCCTGGCCGATGTCACGGCTTGCGCAGGGCGAGACCCTGACCGAGGCCGGGGTGAGCATCGAATGGGCCCATGACCAGGCCAGCGCGCTTGGCGCACAGCGGATGGGCGAGGCCGACACGGTCGCCGCGATCCGGGTGCAGGACGACACCGGCGCAGACCTGCCGCACGACGTGATGTTCGCCTTCGCCTTCCACGCCTTCTACCCGGATGGCGCATGGATGTTGGAGTAAGCGTCCAAGATGTCTGACACGACCTGTGCCCCTCCAAAACGAAAAAGCCCCGGGCGCAACCCGGGGCTTTTCAACATGTGCAAAGCACCTATCAGCTTTTGGCGAGGTTGCGCAGCACGTAGTGCAACACGCCGCCGTTTTTCACGTAGTCGATTTCGACCGCCGTATCGATCCGGCACTTGAGCGTGATGTCCTTGGTGCTGCCGTCCGGGTAGGTGATGGTGCAAGGCACCTCCGACAGCGGTTTGAGATCCCCGGCAAGGCCCGAGATCGACACGCTTTCTTCGCCGGTGAGACCAAGCGTTTTGCGCGTCTCGCCCCCGGTGAATTCGAACGGGATCACCCCCATCCCCACGAGGTTCGAGCGGTGGATGCGTTCGAAATTCTCGGCGATCACGGCCTTCACACCCAGAAGGTTGGTGCCCTTGGCCGCCCAGTCGCGCGACGAGCCCGCGCCATATTGTTCGCCGCCAAAGATGACGAGCGGCTTGCCCGCCTCCTGGTAGGCCATCGAGGCATCGAAAATCGACATCTGCTCACCGTCCGGCCCCTTGGTATAGCCGCCTTCGACGCTGTCCAGCATCTCGTTCTTGATGCGGATGTTGGCGAAGGTGCCGCGCATCATGACCTCGTGGTTGCCCCGGCGCGAGCCATAGCTGTTGAAGTCACGCGGCGCGACCTGACGCTCGGTCAGGTATTTGCCCGCCGGCGTGTCCGGCTTGAAGCTGCCTGCGGGCGAGATGTGGTCGGTGGTGATCATGTCGCCCAGAACGGCGAGCACGCCGGCATCCTCGATGTCCGAAATAACGCCTGCATCCTTGGACATGCCCTGGAAATACGGCGGGTTCTGGATATAGGTCGACTGCGGTGGCCAGTCATAGGTTTCGCCACCCGACACCTCGACGCCCTGCCATTTCTCGTCGCCCTTGAAGACATCGGCATATTTCGACTGGAACGCTTCGCGGGTGACGACCCGCTCGACCAGCTCGGCAATCTCCGCGTCGGTCGGCCAGATGTCTTTCAGGTAGACATCCTTGCCCTCCGGCGTCTGTGCGATCGGGTCGCGCGAGATGTCGATGTTCATGTCACCCGCCAACGCATAGGCCACGACCAGCGGCGGCGAGGCGAGGTAATTGGCGCGCACGTCCGGGGAAATCCGGCCCTCGAAATTGCGGTTGCCCGACAGGACCGAGGTGGCGATCAGGTCGTTGTCCGCGATCGCTTTCGAGATTTCCGGCTGGAGCGGGCCGGAGTTGCCGATGCAGGTGGTGCAGCCGTAGCCCACGAGATCGAAGCCGATGGCATCGAGGTCTTCCTGAAGCCCCGCGCCTTCGAGATACTCGGTCACCACCTGCGACCCGGGCGCGAGCGAGGTCTTGACCCAAGGCTTGCGGTTCAGACCCAGTTCACGCGCCTTGCGCGCGACGAGCCCGGCGCCGATCATCACGTAGGGGTTCGAGGTGTTGGTGCAGGAGGTGATCGAGGCGATCACCACCGAGCCATCGGAAATCTCGTAATCTTCGCCCTCGACCTTGGCTGATTTTTGCAGGTTCACCGGCTTGGTCGCGACCGGCCCTTCGGCGGCCATGTCTTGCGCATCCCCGGTGATGTCGACGCCCCGGTAATCGGCCACAACGGTATCGAATGCCTCGGCGGCATCGGTCAGCGCCACGTAATCCTGCGGGCGCTTCGGGCCGGAAATGGCGGGCACGATGGTGGCCATGTCAAGCGCGAGGGTCGAGGTATAGACCGGGTCGTAATCCGGCCCGCGCCAGAACCCGTTTTCCTTTGCATAGGCTTCGAC
>JAABTN010000015.1 GCA_011389895.1 Maritimibacter sp.
GACGCCTCGCGCGCGCAGGATGTGAAGGCCGCCGTGGCCGCGCTCAAGGACAAGCATGCGCGTCAGGCCGAGACCTTTCCAAAAGATCACCGGCCCTGGGGGTGGTTCGAAAGCCTTGCGATCGGCGACCGGTTTCAGGTCAAGCGGATCGTGGTGCACCCCGGTGCGGCGCTGAGCCTGCAATCGCACCACCACCGCTCAGAGCACTGGATCGTGGTGCAGGGCACCGCGCGGGTGACAATCGGCGATCGCGAAGAATTGGTGAGCGAGAACCAGTCGGTCTATATCCCGCTTGGCGAGACCCACAGGATGGAGAACCCCGGCAAACTACCAATGGTTCTGATCGAGGTTCAGACCGGGGCCTATCTCGGTGAAGATGATATTATCCGCTACGAGGACGTGTATGCCCGGGACTGATCTGAGTTGTTTCAAGGCCTACGATGTCCGGGGCCGTCTTGGCGACAACCTCGACGAAGACATCGCGTGGCGCATCGGGGCGGGCTTCGCGGTGGCGCTTGGGTGCCGCCGCGTGGTTCTGGGTCGCGATATCCGTGCCTCGTCCGAAGCCCTGTCGGCGGCTGTTGCCGAGGGGCTCACGGGGCAGGGGGTCGAGGTCCTCGACCTCGGGCTGTCGGGCACCGAAGAGATGTATTTCGCCACCACGCATTTTGGGGCCGATGGCGGCATTTGCGTCACCGCGTCGCACAACCCGATGGATTACAACGGGATGAAGATGGTGAAGGCGGGCTCGGCCCCGCTCGATCCCGCGACGGAATTGGCGCATGTGAAAGCACTGGCCGAGGCGGACGATTTCACAGCGGCGGCCAAGGTGGGCCGGGTGCGGCCCGCCGAGGGCGCCCGCGCGGCCTATGTCGCGCGGGTGCTCTCTTTTGTCGATATCGCGGCACTGAAGCCATTGAAATTGCTGGTGAATGCGGGCAATGGGGCGGCTGGCCCGACATTCGATGCGCTGTTCGCGGCGCTCACCCAAAACGGCGCGCCGTTCGAGGTGGTGCGCCTGCATCACGATCCCGACCCGACGTTTCCCAACGGTATTCCCAATCCGCTCCTTGAAGAGAACCAGCCGGTGACGGCAGCGGCGGTGCGCGCCCATGGGGCAGATCTTGGTATCGCGTGGGACGGCGATTTTGACCGCTGTTTCCTGTTCGATGCCGAGGGACGCTTTGTCCCCGGCGAATACGTGGTCGGGCTGTTGGCCGAGGCGTTTCTGGTGAAAGAGCCGGGCGCGAAGATCGTCCATGACCCCCGCGTGGTCTGGAACACGCAAGAGATCGTGTCACGCCATGGCGGCGAGGCGGTGCAATCGCGCACCGGCCATGCCTTTGTCAAACAGGTGATGCGAGACACGCGCGCGGTCTACGGGGGCGAGATGTCGGCGCATCACTATTTCCGTGATTTCATGGCGTGCGATTCAGGGATGATCCCCTGGCTCCTCGTGGCAGAGCTTATGAGCCGCCGGGATCAGCCCCTTGCCACCTTGGTCGATGCCCGTCGCGCGGCGTTTCCGTCATCTGGCGAGATCAATTTTCGTGTCGATGACGTGGCCCGCGTAGTGGCTGGGATCGAAGACACTTATGCCCAACATGCTACATCCCGCGATGATACAGACGGGCTTTCGCTCGCGTTTGATGAGTGGCGTTTCAACCTGCGTGCCTCCAACACCGAACCGCTGCTAAGACTGAATGTCGAGGCGCGGGGGGATACCGGCCTGCTCGCGGCGCGGACCGAGGACCTGCGGCGGCTGATCGAAGCCGGGTGAGATTTCTTTGAAATCCAAGCTTAACCCGCCACTGGGGGCCGACGACAAGGCCCGGTCGAACAACGTGCCGGTGGAATAACGGGAGGACCAACTGGAGCGGGTGATGAGATTCGAACTCACGACCCTTACCTTGGCAAGGTAATGCTCTACCCCTGAGCTACACCCGCGTCCTGTCGGTGACGCGGATGTATAAAACCCCGCTGCGCGCTTCAAGCCCAAAATCACCGGAGCGGTAAAAAAGTTCGCGCCGGAAGACAGCCCCCCGGCGCGATCCGTGACTAGTCTTCGAATTCGACCAAAAGGTCCTTTGCGTCGATCTGGGCACCCGGCGTCACGTTGACGGCCTTGACCACCGAGTCGCGTTCGGCGTGGATGCCGGTTTCCATTTTCATCGCCTCGATGGTCAGAAGCAGGTCTCCGGCTTTCACCTTGGCCCCGGCCTGCGCCGCGACCGTGGCGACGACACCGGGCATCGGCGCGCCAACGTGGCGTGGATTGCCGATCTCGGCCTTGGGGCGTGCCGCCTGCGTGGCGCTGGCCGAACGATCGGGGACGCGGATGGTGCGCGGCTGGCCGTTCAATTCAAAGAACACCCGGGCCTCGCCTTCCTCGTTGGTCTCCCCCTGCGCCTGCATTCGGATGACGAGCGTTTTGCCCGGGTCGATCTCGGCCTCGATCTCGTCCCCGGGTTCCATGCCATAAAAGAAGGTCGGCGTGGGCAGGGTGCGCACGGGCCCATAGGTTTCGTGCCGCGCGAGGTAGTCGGTGAAGACCTTTGGATACATGAGGTAGCCGTTCAGATCTTCGTCATCCGGCTCATAGCCCTCGAAGAGATCCGCGAGCTCGTTGCGCTTCGCCTCAAGGTCGACAGGATCGAGGTGTTTGCCGGGGCGATCCGTATCGGGTTTTTCACCCTTGAGCACCTTTTTCACGATGCCCTCGGGAAAGCCGCCCGGCGGTTGGCCAAGATTGCCCTTCAACATGTCGATGACCGAGTCCGGGAAGGAGACCTCTGTGTCCGGGTCTTCCACTTCGGCGCAGGTCAGCCCCTGGCTCACCATCATCAGGGCCATGTCACCGACAACCTTCGAAGATGGCGTTACCTTCACGATATCCCCGAACATCCGGTTCACATCGGCATAGGCCTGTGCCACCTCGTGCCATTTTTCTTCCAGCCCGAGACTGCGGGCCTGTGCCTTCAGGTTCGTGAACTGGCCACCGGGCATCTCGTGCAGGTAGACTTCGGACGCCGGGGCTTGCAGTCCGCTTTCAAAGGCCGCGTATTGGCCGCGCACCGCCTCCCAGTAATTCGATATCTCGCGGATCGCGGCGATGTCGAGACAGGTGTCACGCTCGGTGAATTGAAGCGCTTCGACGACGGTGCCAAGCGTGGCTTGGCTGGTGTTGCCCGACAGCGCGTCCATGGCGCAATCGACCGCGTCCACGCCGACATCGGCGGCGGCGAGGATGGAGCCGCTGGCGATCCCCGCCGTGTCGTGGGTGTGGAAATGGATGGGCAGGTCGACCGCGTCCTTCAGGGCCGGGATGAGCACTTTGGCGGCGGCGGGTTTCAAGAGCCCGGCCATGTCCTTGAGCCCCAGCACATGCGCGCCCGCTTTCTCCAACGCCTTCGCCATGTCGACGTAATAATTGATATCATACTTCGAGCGGTCGGGGTCGAGCACGTTGCCGGTGTAACAAATCGTGCCTTCGATTACCTTGCCGCTGTCGCCCACGGCATCCATCGCGACGCGCATGTTCTCGACCCAGTTGAGGCTGTCGAAGACGCGAAAAACATCGACGCCGGTTTCCGCCGCTTGCCGGACGAATTCGCGCACCACGTTGTCGGGGTAATTGGTATAGCCCACGCCGTTCGAGGCGCGCAAAAGCATCTGCGTCATGATGTTGGGCATCTTGGCGCGGATGTCGCGCAGGCGCTGCCACGGGCATTCCTGCAAGAAGCGGTAGGCCACGTCAAAGGTCGCCCCACCCCAGCATTCGACGCTGAACATCTGCGGCAGATTGGCGGCATAGGAGGGCGCAATGCGGATCATGTCGATCGACCGCATCCGGGTTGCGAGCAGCGATTGGTGCCCGTCCCGCATCGTCGTATCGGTGATGAGAAGCTGGTTTTGCGCCTTCATCCATTTCGCCACCGCCTCGGGCCCTTCGGCCTCCAGAAGCGTCCGGCTGCCCGGCGGCGGCGTGTCATTGACAAGACGCGGCATGACGGGCGGCTTGAGGTCCGAGCGGGGCTTGGGCCGTCCCTCGGTCTCGGGGTGACCGTTCACGGTGATATCGGCGACATAGGTCAGGATCTTGGTCGCCCGGTCCCGGCGCTTTCTGAAATCAAACAGCTCAGGCGTCGTATCGATGAACTTGGTCGTGTATTCGTTGTTCAGAAAAACCGGGTGTTTCAGAAGGTTGATGACGAAGTCGATATTCGTTGACACGCCCCGAATTCGGAATTCCCGCAACGCCCGGTCCATCCGTTTGATCGCCTGTTCCGGCGTCTGGCCATGGGCGGTCACCTTCACCAGAAGCGAATCGTAGAACCGGGTGATGACCGACCCCGCGTAGGCGGTGCCGCCATCCAGCCGGATGCCCATGCCGGTCGCGGTCCGGTAGGCGGTGAGACGCCCGTAGTCGGGGATGAAATTGTTCTGCGGGTCTTCCGTGGTGATCCGGGTTTGCAGCGCGTGACCCGAAAGCTTCACGTCATACTGGCTGGCCACACCGGTCGCCTCGGTCAGCGTCTTGCCTTCCGCGATCAGGATCTGCGCGCGGACGATGTCGATGCCGGTGACTTCCTCGGTCACCGTGTGTTCGACCTGCACGCGCGGGTTCACCTCGATGAAGAAGAAGGCGCCGGTGTCCATGTCCATGAGGAACTCGACCGTGCCGGCACATTCGTAATTCACATGTTCGCAAATCTTGCGCCCGAGATTGCAGATTTCCTCGCGCTGCGCCTCGGAGAGATAGGGCGCGGGGGCGCGTTCGACGACCTTCTGGTTGCGGCGTTGAACCGAGCAGTCACGCTCCCAAAGGTGGTAGATGTTGCCGTGGCTGTCGCCAAGGATCTGCACCTCGACGTGGCGGGCGCGGATGATCATTTTCTCCAGATACCCTTCGCCGTTGCCAAAGGCCGCCTCGGCTTCGCGCCGCCCCTCGCGCACCTTTTCTTCCAGCTCGTCTGGCCCCTCGATCGGGCGCATGCCCCGGCCGCCGCCGCCCCAGGACGCCTTGAGCATGAGCGGATAGCCGATCTCGTCCGCGCTCTTGGCGATGGCTTTCATGTCCTCGCCGAGCACATCCGAGGCGGGCACGACCGGCACGCCGGCCTCGATCGCGACCTGCCGTGCCGAGGCCTTGTCGCCCAGCTTGCGCATGGTTTCGGCCTTGGGGCCAATGAAGGCGATCCCGGCGGCGTCGCAGGCATCGACGAATTCGGGGTTCTCGGACAAAAGCCCGTAACCCGGATGGATCGCATCGGCGCCCGACGCCTTGGCGACACGTATGATTTCCTCGATCGAGAGATAGGCCGCGACCGGCCCAAGACCCTCGCCGATCTTGTAAGCCTCGTCCGCCTTGAACCGGTGAAGGCCCAGCTTGTCCTCTTCGGCATAGACCGCGACGGTCTTTTTCCCCAACTCGTTGGCGGCGCGCAGGATGCGAATTGCAATCTCGCCACGGTTGGCGACGAGGATTTTCTGGAAGTCCGGCATGTCTCTCTCCCCGACCCGTCGGATTATGTTTATCGCTCGACGGTAGAAGATGCTGCAACGCGGCGCAAGCGGATGGCTTGGGGGCTCGGCAAGTGCGGTGTGAAGGCGGGGTGTGCCTTCGAGTGAGGCGGCGGGGGCCGTGGGGTGGGTGTTAAGCCACCCTTGACGGGCAAACCCCGACCATCACGTTGCTTGCCATCAGTTGCCGCACATCGCGATGAACCGCGCGATCTGTTCGCGCTGTTCCGGCGCGGCGGCCCCGCCGGTCATGTCGAAGGGGGCGAGGTCGGCGTAATGCATGACGATGCGCTCCGCCTCCGCCATCTGCGAGAACAGCGCCGTATCGCGCGGCAGGGTGCCGATCGCGTACCACTGGTCGGACCGGGGGTCGTCCATCTGCGGCGCGACCGGCAGGCTGACGGGGGTTCCGTCCATGTCGAGCAGCACACGGCGCGGCACGTCCTCGCGTGTGTCGTGGAAGATCAGGGGTTCGACCCAGAAGGGATCGCCGTTGTCGGGGCAGCGAAACAGCATGGCGGCGTATTCGGTCTCGGAAAACTCGGGGACCACCCAGCCCATCTTCGCGACAAAGCCTTCCTCCCAGGTGCCGGTCGTGGTGCGCCATGCGCCCGCACCGGCGGCCTCCGGCTCCGGTTCCGGGGCGCTGCGCAGGTCGAATTCGATTTCATCGCGGGTGGGGTCTGACTGGGCCAGCAGGGCGGAGAGATCGGTGTCTTCGGTGACGCTTTCAAAGCCACGCATCTGCACCGCCATCCCGCTGTTCTGCATCAGCATGTCCGGCCCGTCCGGCGCGAGGGAAAACACCGTGAGCTGAGCCATGCTGCGGCCGATCCGCTCGTAGATCACCAGATCGGGGATGCCATCGCCGTTCATGTCGTGCGGCCCTGTGACCCGGGCAAAGAGCAACATCCCCGGCTGGGTGGTTTCGAACACGGTTTCGCCCTCGAAAATCAGCCGCACCCCGTCCTCGACATCCTCGAGCGCGTAGCCCGCCGGCACGGCGTCCGAAGCGGGCACCGCAGCCGCGGGCAGGAGCAGCGCGAGAGACAGCGCGACGGTGCGCACAAGCCGCGGACCGATGGCTTGCCAGCCGGTTGCATGGGTCATCGGGGTTGCTTGCATGGTCATGGTCCAGCCTCCTTCGCCCTCGCGCCCGTTGCCTCGGGCGCGTCACGCGGGGCAGTGTTCCCGATACGGGATGCCTTGCCTATGAGGCATCTCGCCGCGATGGCGGGGTCGCGCCGTGCGATTTGACATGGCGAGATGCGCGCCTAGATATCTTTCATGGAGCAAAGATACGCCAGATACCTCGACGGCCTCGACGCGCGCGCGCAGGAACGCGTCGTGCGCAACGGTTTTCTTCGCAAGATCAAGGGGCTGGCTCGCCACCTGCCGTTCGCGCGGGACGCGGTCGCGGCCTATTTCGCCATGCTTGACCCAAAGGTCCCGGCCCTGACCCGCGCCGCCGTGGTCGCGCCTTTGGCCTATTTCGTGATCCCCACCGACCTGATCCCCGATTTCATCGTCGGTCTCGGGTATACCGACGACGCGCTGGTGTTCTGGGCCGCGCTGAAATCGCTTCAGGGCAAGATGACCGAGGCGCACTATGAGAAGGCGGACGGGGTTCTGGGGGAGGCGGCGGGCCCCTAGGTGTCTGGCGGAGGGTCTTGGGCAACAATCCGTAGGTTGGTTGTAAACCGACCGTTTACCAAAAGGCCCGATGATGGCGGCATGCCGGATTACCGCCGCAAATACCGCCCTGGGGGTACGTATTTCTTCACCGTGACACTGGCCGATCGTGGATCGCGTCTACTCGTCGATCGCATCGACCACTTGCGGGTCGCCTATAGAACGGTTGTGTCGGAGCGTCCGGTGCGGACCGAGGCCATCGTGGTGATGCCGGATCATATCCACGCCGTCTGGACCTTGCCGGATGGGGATGCGGATTTCTCGACGCGGTGGAAAATGATCAAGACACGGTTTTCCAAAGACATTTTGGAGGGTGGGTTTGTACCCACCCTACGTGTCTCGGAGAGTAAGCGCGCGAAGGGGGAAGTCGGGGTGTGGCAAAGGCGGTTCTGGGAGCACATGATCCGCGATGACGCCGATTTCGCCGCGCATGTGGCCTATTGCCATGAGAACCCAGTAAAACATGGGTTTGTCACACATGCGATGGACTGGCCGTATTCATCGGTGCACCGGGAAACAAGGGTCACGTAGGGTGGGTGCAAACCCACCTTTCACGCGCGCCGCAATCTCAATAAAAGCGCCGTCTTGATAACCGCGTCGGCGAAGGTGGGTTGTCACCCACCCTACGTGGCCCCGATGGAGCCAATCCCCTCAACGCGTAAACTTCTTGTACTTCAACCGCTTCGGCTCCAACGCGTCCGGTCCAAGACGGCGCTTCTTGTCTTCCTCGTAGTCCTCGAAGTTGCCTTCGAACCACTCCACATGGGCCTCGCCTTCAAACGCAAGGATATGCGTGCAGATGCGGTCGAGGAAGAAGCGGTCGTGGGAGATGACGACGGCGCAGCCGGCGAAATCGACCAGCGCGTCTTCCAGTGCGCGCAGCGTTTCGACGTCGAGGTCGTTGGTCGGCTCATCGAGCAAGATGACGTTGCCGCCGGATTTCAGCAGTTTTGCCATGTGGACGCGGTTGCGTTCGCCGCCTGACAGCAGCCCGACCTTTTTCTGCTGGTCGCCGCCCTTGAAGTTGAACGCGCCGCAATAGGCGCGGGAGTTCATTTGCGCATCGCCAAGGTCGATCACCTCGGCCCCGCCCGAGATTTCTTCCCAAACCGTCTTGTCGGGATCGAGTGCGTCGCGGCTCTGGTCGACATAGGCGAGGTCCACGGTGTCACCGAATTCGATCGTGCCCGCGTCGGGCTGCTCCTGCCCGGTGATCATGCGAAACAGCGTGGATTTGCCCGCGCCGTTCGGCCCGATCACGCCGACGATGCCGCCGGGGGGCAGGGAAAATGACAGCTTCTCGATCAAAAGCTTGTCCCCCATGGCCTTTTTCAGCCCGTTTACCTCGATCACTTTCGAGCCAAGCCGGGGGCCGCGCGGCACCACGATCTGCGCGTTGGTGATCTTCTCGCGCTCGGATTGATCCGCCAACTCGTTATAGGCGTTGATCCGGGCCTTTTGCTTGGCTTGGCGCGCCTTGGCGCCTTGCCGCATCCAGTCAAGCTCGCGTTGCAGGGTCTTCTGGCGTGACGAATCCTCGCGCGATTCCTGTGCCAGCCGCTTTGCCTTCTGTTCCAGCCAGGCGGAATAATTGCCTTCGTAGGGAATGCCGCGTCCGCGATCGAGCTCAAGGATCCAGCCCGTGATATCATCAAGAAAATAGCGGTCGTGGGTGACGATCAGGATGGTGCCCTTGTAGTCGATGAGGTGCTGTTGCAGCCAGGCGATGGTTTCGGCATCAAGGTGGTTGGTCGGCTCGTCAAGCAGCAGCATGTCGGGCGCTTCGAGCAAAAGCTTGCACAGCGCGACGCGGCGGCGTTCCCCGCCTGACAGCGTCGCGACATTCGCGTCGTCCGGCGGGCAGCGCAGGGCCTCCATCGACACGTCGACCTGCGCGTCGAGATCCCAAAGATCCTGGCTGTCGATGGTGTCCTGAAGCTGGGCCATCTCTTCTGCCGTCTCGTCGGAATAATTCATGGCGAGATCGTTGTAGCGTTCAAGGATCGCGCGTTTCTCGGCCACGCCCTGCATCACGTTTTCCCGCACGCTGAGATCGTCGTCCAGCTCTGGTTCCTGGCTCAGGTAGCCGACCTTGGCGCCTTCGGCCGCCCAGGCTTCGCCGGTGAAATCCTTGTCCTGGCCGGACATGATCCGCATCAGGGTCGATTTCCCCGAGCCGTTCACGCCGACAACCCCGATCTTCACACCGGGCAGGAAGGACAGGCGGATGTTTTCAAAGCATTTCTTGCCGCCCGGGTAGGTCTTGGACAGGCCGTCCATGTGGTAGACGTATTGGTAGGAAGCCATGGGATCCTCGCGAATTCAGGGTTTCGGCCTAGATAGTCTTCCGGACGGGCAGGAGCAACAGGTTGTGGCCTGCCCCGCGCCGGTCGGTGATGCTCAGAGCCGTTTCTCGAAGAACACGTCGGGGTAGGGGTCGTCGTTGAAGCGGTCGATCTCGGTCCAGCCAAGGCGGTGGTAGAGCGCGACCGCTTCGGGAAGCTGGCTGTTGGTATCAAGACGAAGGGTGTCGTGCCCAAGGGCGCAGGCAGCGGTTTCGATCCGGTCCATGAACCGGGTCGCGAGCTTCATGCCGCGGGTCGAAGGGGCAACCCAGAGGCGCTTGACCTCACCCCAGTGGCCATGACCCTTCAACCCGCAGCAGCCCACCGGCAACCCGTCGGAGAGCGCAATGAAGAAGGCCCCCCGGGGGGCGATCATGGTTGCGGCTTCGGGGTCTTTCGACAGGTGGACGTCGAACCCGGTTTCGAACCGGCGCGCAAGTTCGCCAAAATACTGCTCAAGGCACCAAATGGCGCGCGGGTCGCGCGGGTCGACTTCTTCAAATGCAATGGCCTGCTGACCAAGCGCCGAGGCGATGAGGTCCATCGCGGCGAGCAGGGCATCGGTATCGGGGTGATGGTCCAGAAGCTGTTGCGCCCGTTCGTTCGACAGGTCTTCGTAGGCTTCGAATTCGGCCTGTCCCGCCGGCGTCAGGGCCGCGATGCGCCGCCGCGCGTCGCCCGGGTTTGGCGTGGTGGCAAGCAGGCCTTCGGTTTCCAGCCCCCGCAAGAGGCGGCTCATCAGCCCGCTGTCCAGACCGAGGTAGTCGCGGATCACCGCCACATCGCTCATCCCCCGCCCGATGGCGTTGAGCACGCGGGCAGCGCCGAGAGGGCGGCCACGCCCGAGGAAGCTTTGGTCCAGCACGCCCGCCTCGCGGGTTACGGTGCGGTGGAAGCGGCGGATACGGGTGATGTCGATGGCGTTCATGGCGCGGACTTTGGTCGGATCATTTAGCTGACAAAAGTCAGATAGCACATGCGGCGTCAACCCCCGTAAAACCGATTGACAGGATATATCATTGAAGGCCAATCAGGCGCGATGCGTCACGACATGCCATATGCGCGCCCCGGATCGACCGTCGGGCTTCTGGGGGGGTCTTTCGACCCGGCCCACGAAGGGCACGTGCATATCACGCGCGAGGCATTGAAGCGCCTCGGGCTGGACGCGATCTGGTGGCTGGTTACCCCCGGCAACCCGTTGAAAGACCATGGACCTCAGCCGATCGAGACCCGGATCGAACATGCACGCGCGCTCATGGATCATCCCAAGGTCACGGTGACCGGGATCGAGCAGCGGTTGGGCACGCGCTTCACGGCAGAAACGCTGGAGGCGCTGTTTCATCTTTACCGAAACGTGAATTTCGTCTGGCTCATGGGCGCTGACAATCTCGCCGATTTTCATCGGTGGGAGCGCTGGGATTGGATCATGGAGGCGGTGCCGGTCGCCGTGATCGCCCGCCCGGGCGAACGTGTGGCGGCCCGCACCTCGCCCGCCGCGCGGATATACCGCGAAAAGCGTGTGCCGGGCCGGGGTGCGGCAAGGATCGCACGATTGGAGGCCCCGGCATGGAGTTTGCTCAACGTGCCCATGCGACCGCATTCTTCGAGCGAGATCCGGGCGCGCGGCGGGTGGTCCGGCACGCCCTGACGACGTCGGGCGGATCGCCCGTTCAGATCACGCATTGTTTCCAACTTCGGACTTGTCTGTAACCGAGACGCGCGGTTTACTTGCCGCATGCGCGGGGGTGTATCCAGACGAGTTTTCCTTGGGGGGGCCATGGCGGCCTTCGCCGGATCGGCCTTGGCGGAGGCCCCGCTCCGGTCGCTGCGCCCGCCGCCACGCGGGCCGGTGCCGACCCCGGCGATCTCGAACGCAGCATCCCAAGCACGCAATGCCCCGACCACCGACGCGCTGATCGCGCAGGCGCAATTGGGCGGAAACATCGGTTTCGCTGTGGCGGATGCCAAGACCGGGCTTATCCTTGAAAGCAAATCGCCAGAGCTCGCCCTGCCGCCGGCGAGTGTGACCAAGGCGGTCACGGCGGTCTACGGTTTCGATGCGCTGGGCATGGACCACGCCTTCGCGACGCAGATCGCGGTGACCGGGCCGATCTCGGGCGGCAAGGTGCAAGGTGATCTCATCCTGCTCGGCATGGGCGACCCGACGCTTGACACCGACTCGCTCGCCGCCATGGCGCAGGATCTGAAAGCGAAGGGGGTGACCGGCGTCACGGGGCGGTTTTATGTCTACGGTGGCAGGCTGCCTTACGTGAAGACCATCGACCCGCAGCAACCCGATCATGTCGGATACAGCCCGGCGGTGTCCGGTTTGAACCTGAATTACAACCGCGTGCATTTCCAGTGGACCCGGTCCGAGAACGGCTACCAGGTCGCGATGGATGGGCGGTCGGAACGGTATCGCCCAACCGTAAAGATGGCGAAAATGCAGATCGTGAACCGGGATCTGCCGACCTATACCTACCGCGAGTCGTCGGGTGGGGTGGATGAATGGACCGTGGCGCGCGGGGCTTTGGGCAATGGCGGTGCGCGCTGGCTTCCGGTGCGCCACCCCGATCTTTACGCGGGCGATGTCTTTCAGGCGCTGGCCCGGGTCCACGGCGTGGTGCTTCCCGACCCGCAACCGATGCGCGGCACGCCGCGTGGCACCCCCATCGTCCAGCATAACTCGAAGACGCTCTCGACAATCTCGAAGCAGATGCTTTTGTGGTCCACCAACCTGACCGCCGAAGTGATCGGGATGAGCGCCTCGCGCGCCCGTGGACAGAATGTGGGGAGCCTGACGGCCTCGGCGCAGGCGATGAGCGCATGGATGAAAGCCGGGCTCGGGGCCGAGAGCGCCAGTTTCACCGACCACTCCGGCCTGTCGGACAAAAGCCGGATTTCGGCGCAGGACATGGTCAGCATGCTGGTGCAGATGAAACCCGGCGGGGCGCTGCACCAACATATGAAATCCGTCACGCCGAAGGACAGCGAGGGGCGCAACGACCCGAACGCTGCCCACCGGATCGAGGCCAAGACCGGCACGCTGAATTTCGTATCCAGCCTTGCCGGATACGCCACCGCGCCGGATGGCAACGTGTTGTCTTTCGCGGTCTTCACCGGCGACATGGCGCGCCGCAACGCCTTGAGCAAGGCCGAGCGCGAACGACCGCAGGGCGGGCGCGCCTGGACCGGTCGGTCGCGCTGGTTACAACATCAGCTCATCAACAGGTGGGTGAGTGTCTATGGTGCTTGAGACGTGGTCCTGATCAATCCCGTTTCGGGGTGACCACGGCGACCTCGGATGCAGGCCGCGCGCTGCAGGCCGCACACCAACGCTGGACGCGTTCAAAGGTGGCAAGCCCAAGCGCGTCATCCGCCTTGTAGGCGCTCGTCAGGGCCCGGACCCAAGGCCATGTGGCGATGTCCGCAATGGAATACTCGCTGCCCATGATGAAGTCACGACCTTCGAGACGTTTATCAAGAACGCCAAGCAAACGTTTGGATTCGTTGAGATAACGTTCAACCGGGCGCTTATCCTCGATGTCCTTGCCGCCGAAGGCAAAGAAGAACCCGAGTTGCCCGAACATCGGGCCGACCCCGCCCATCTGCCACATCAGCCACTGGAGGGTCTCATAGCGGGCCGCCGGGTCTTCGGGCAGAAATTTCCCGGTCTTCTCGGCAAGGTAAACCAGGATCGCGCCGGTTTCGAACAGGCCCAGCGGCGTGCCGCCCGGCCCATCCGGGTCGATGATCGCCGGGATCTTGTTGTTCGGGTTCAGTGACAGGAATTCCGGCGTGAATTGATCGTCTTCCATGATGTTGACCAAATGCGCCTCGTAGGACAGGCCGCATTCCTCAAGCATCGCCGAGATCTTGATCCCGTTCGGGGTGGGAAGGGAATAAAGCTGGATGGCGGACGGGTTCTGGGCCGGCCAGCCCTTGGTGATATCGAATTGATCAAGCATGTCGTTTCCTTTCAGATCCGGGTGAAAGGCCCGGACGGGATAATCGCTTTCGGATGAATTTTTCAAAGAGTCATATGACGGGCCCGCGCGCCGCGTTCGATGGCGGCGGCATGCAGGCGGTCGAGGTTTAGCTCATACCGGATTTCTTCAAGAATGCGCAATTCGGCGTCCCGCAAGGTCGCGTCGGCGGCGGCCACGTCACAGGCCATGGCATAGGCGGTTTCCGACAGCCGCTCGGGCAGGTTTTCACGCACGAGGCCAAAGAGCGCGTCGAGCCCGTCTTCCTCGCTCATCATGTCAAAGACCGCGTTGGACACGCCCTTGATCCGGTCGGTGTCGTAGTCGGCGAAGATTGGAAGGTGATTCACGATCTCTTCGATCCGAAGCAACTCGGCGGTGCCGACCTGCCCATCAGAAAGAGAGACCGCCATCATCACGGCGATCAGGCTGTCTTGCGGGGTGAAGGAATGGGGAAGGTCGGGCACGGGGGCCTCCGTTCGTGTTCTTGTTGCATGACAGAATATTGACCGCACGCGCCCGCTTCAATAGGTAGGCGAACGATCCGGCGCACAAGCCCTGTGAACGCCTCTTGAATGGAAATGATCATGTCCGACCTGCGCGACCTTGCAATGACATCGAAAGCCTGGCCTTTCGAGGAGGCCCGGAAGCTTTTGAAACGCTATGAAGGCGGCGCGCCGGACAAGGGGCATGTGCTGTTTGAAACCGGCTATGGGCCAAGCGGTCTGCCCCATATCGGCACCTTTGGTGAGGTGATGCGCACCACGATGATCCGCCGCGCGTTCGAGACGATCAGTGACATTCCAACACGGCTTGTTTGTTTTTCCGACGACATGGACGGGATGCGCAAGGTGCCAGACAACATGCCTAACCAAGAGCTTTTGCACGCCAACGTCCAGAAACCGCTGACCAGCGTGCCGGATCCGTTCGGCGAATTTGAAAGCTTCGGCCACCACAACAACGCGATGTTGCGCCGGTTCCTCGACACTTTCGGGTTCGAGTATGAATTCATCTCGGCGACCGACTTCTATCGCTCTGGCCAGTTTGACGAGGTCTTGCTGCGTGCGGCCGAACGCTATGACGACCTGATGGCGATCATGTTGACGTCTCTGCGCGAGGAACGTCAGCAGACCTATTCCATCTTCCTGCCGATCCACCCGGAAACCGGTCGGGTGCTTTACGTGCCGATCAAGGCGGTCGACGCGAAACAGGGCACCGTCACCTTTGACGACGAAGACGGGCGCGAATGGACGCTGCCGGTGACCGGCGGCAACGTGAAGCTGCAATGGAAGCCGGATTTCGGCGCGCGCTGGGCAGCCCTTGGTGTCGATTTCGAGATGTATGGCAAGGACCATTCGACCAACACGAAAATCTATGATGGCATTTGCCGAAAGCTTGGCGTGCGTCCGCCCGAGCATTTCGTCTACGAGCTGTTTTTGGACGACAAGGGCGAGAAGATCTCGAAGTCGAA
The DNA here is from genome assembly GCA_011389895.1 of Maritimibacter sp. Lineage (GTDB taxonomy): Bacteria > Pseudomonadota > Alphaproteobacteria > Rhodobacterales > Rhodobacteraceae > Maritimibacter. Next base: position 15,018 of record JAABTN010000015.1, read on the forward strand.
GGGTAATGGGCTGACCATCGACGAATGGCTTACTTATGCCTCGACCGAGAGCTTGGCCTATTTCATGTATCAAAAGCCCAAGACGGCAAAGCGCATGTTCTTCGACGTGATCCCGCGCGCGATGGATGAATACCATCAACAGCTTGCGGCCTATCCGACCCAGAGCCTTGAGCAGCAGTTGGCGAACCCGGTGCATCACATCCACAACGGCGACGTGCCGGAAAGCCGGATGGTGGTCACCTATTCGATGCTTCTGAACCTTGCGAGCGTGGCCGCAGCGCATGACAAATCCGTGCTCTGGGGCTTTATCCGGAACTATGCCCCGAAGGCGACGCCCGAGACCCACCCGGACCTTGATGCCGCGGCGGGATTTGCGGTGAAATACTACGAGGATTTCGTGGCCCCCGCGAAGCAATACCGCCTGCCCGATGATCTGGAGCGCGAGGCGTTGATGGATCTGCGGGACCGGCTTCTGGCCTTCGACGGGGAGGTGACGGGGGAGGCGTTGCAGGGCGAGGTTTTTGCTTGTGGGCGCGAACGGTTCGAGCCGATGCGCGATTGGTTCAAGGCGCTCTACCAGGTGCTTCTGGGGGCCGATCAGGGCCCGCGTTTCGGATCGTTCATCGCGCTCTACGGTGTGAATGAGACGATCGCCCTGATCGACCGGGCGCTTGCGGGTGAGCTTGCCGCCTGACCCGACCGCCAGGGTTTGCGCCGCGATGAAATCTGGGCAGAATTGAAACTGCCCCGGCCCGCGCCGCGTATCTCCCCCACACAGGGAGAAAAGCCATGAAACAACTCATTCTTTCAACGGCGTTGTGTTTGTCCATGTTGCTGCCCGGTCCGGCCCCTGCCCAGGAGGCCAGCGAAGGCGCGATCCAAGGCGTGATTTCTGATCAATTCGCCGCCTTCGTCGACCGCGACGTGGCGCAAGCATGGCGCTTTGCCTCGCCCACGATCCAACTGATGTTCCGCACGCCGGAAAACTTTGGCCGCATGGTCGAGAACGGCTATCCGATGGTCTGGTCCCCGACCGACACCACGTTCCTGGAATTGCGGGAGTTGGACGGGGAACTTTGGCAAAAGGTGCAGGTGCGCGATGCGGCGGGGAAATACCATCTGCTCGACTACAAGATGGTCGAAACGCAGGACGGATGGCTCATCGACGCGGTGAAGCTTATCCGCGCGGCGGGTGTCGGCGTCTGACCTCTTGACCTTCGAGGCATTCGGCGCGTTCATGGCGCATGGACACCGGATACGAACCGCTCAATACGCTAAAGCCCGTGGCCCCCGATATCTGGGTGGTCGACGGGCCCTTGATACGCTTCTACGGGATGCCGTTTTCCACGCGGGCGACGGTGGTGCGGCTGGCCTCGGGCGAGATCTGGGTGCATTCCCCGACGGTTCTGAGCGAGGCGCTGGCGACAGACATCGCAGCCCTTGGGCCGGTGACGCATCTGATCGCGCCCAATTGGATCCATTACGCCTATGTTGATGACTGGTCGGCGCGGTTTCCCGAGGCGACCACATGGGCCGCGCCGGGCGTGGCCGAGCGGGCCATGAAACACGGGATGCCGGGGCGGTTTGATCACACCCTCGGGCAAGAGGCCCCGGCGGCATGGCGGGGTGAGATCGACCAGTTGCTGGTGCGCGGATCGACGGTTCACCACGAGGCGGTGTTCTTTCACCGGGCGAGCCGGACCCTGATCCTAACCGACCTGATCGAGAATTTCGAAGCGCGGAACCTGCCGTGGTGGATGCGGTGGGCGACCAAATTTCTCGGGGTTGTGGACCCGGATGGGGGGATGCCGCGCGACATGCGGCTGACTTTTCGAAAGAACCGCGACCTGCTGCGCGCCGACGTGCATCGCATGATCGGTTGGGCCCCCGAACGCGTCGTTCTCGCCCATGGGCGCTGGTACCGCGAAAACGGGGCCGCCGAGCTTCAGCGCGCCTTCCGCTGGGTTTTGTGACGCGCGTCTCCTCGCGGTGACAAGGGGAGCGCGCGCTGCCCGCACTGCCATTTAACCAGCTTTCCCTATCCCTGTTGCCCATCTCGGGCCGGTCCCGGGCCGCCGCATCTGCCTGCGGTCGGCCCACCGCCCCTGCGGACCACGGAAAGGGAACACATGAATATCTCGATCACCGAGGGGCTCGACCTGATGCCGCCCCAATTCGTCGATGGGCTGGACGTCTGGTCCAGCGAAAACGGCACGTCCGGTTCGGCCACCTACGATGGTGCCGCCAACGCGGGCTACGTGCCCTCGGATCAGGATTTCGGCGGATGCCTTGAACTCCTGAAGACGCAGGCGACGCAAAAGCTGCGCTGGACCGGGCAGACGCCGATCCTGCCGGGCACCTACCTGCGTATCACCGCGCGGGTGAAGGCGATGAGCGGGATCTTTCCCGACGTGCGGATCGCGGGCTACGCGATGGACGGGTCCGACAACCATGTCTCCGGGCTGGTTGAGGCCGGTCCGTCCGTGTCGCTTGACACCTATGGCAAGGTGATCGAGGTTTCGGCCATCGTCGGCACGGGCAACCGCGACGGGGTGGACATGATCTGGGGCTCGGGGCCGGTTTACGGTCATTTCGGTCTCGATCTCGTGGGCAGCTCGGGGGGCATTCTACGCATCGACGACATCCGGATCGAGGACATCACCAGCGCCTTCCTGCGCGATATGCTCGATGTGGTGGATGTGCGCGATTTCGGTGCCGTGGGTGACGGGACGACCGACGACAGGGCAGCCTTCGCTGCCGCCGACAGTGCCGCCGCCGGGCGCACGGTGATCGTCCCGGCGGGCACCTATCACCTTGGGGCGTCGCTCACCATCCAGAACAAGATCCGGTTTGAAGGCACGGTGTCGATGCCGGCCTCAGCGCGGCTCGCCCTGTTGCGCAATTTCGATCTGTCCAGTTACGCGGATGCGTTTGGCGACGAGGTCGAGGGGTTCAAGAAGGGCTTTCAGGCGCTGATGAATTTCTCGGACCACGACAGTTTCAGCCTCGGGGGCCGGGTCGTGAACCTGACGGAGCCGATCGACATGCAGGCGGCGCTGAACGATTCCAATTCGTTCCTGATCCGCCGCGTGATCCGCGATGGCGCCTTCTACGCGCAGGACAGCGGGGGGTGGGACCCGGATGTGGCAAGCTCATCGGGGAATTACAACGTCAACAACCCCGTGCAGCTCACCAATGTCGTGAATGCGTCGCAGATCCAACCCGGCGCGCAGGTCACCGGCACCGGCGTGGGGCGCGAAGTCTATGTGAAAGAGGTCAACGTGGCGGCCCAGACCGTCACCCTGAGCCAGCCGCTTTATGCCCCGAACGCGACACAGGTCTATACCTTCACCCGATACAAATACATGTTGGATTTCATGGGGTTCGAGAACCTGCGACGGCTGACATTCACCGGGGTCGAGTTTCAGATGAACGGCTACACCAACGGTGTGCTCCTGTCCAAGGAAGGCGAGAATTTCCAGTTCAAGGATTGCTTCTTCGTCAAGCCGAAGAACAAGGGCATCACCTCGGCCGGGCGGGCCTGTCAGGATCTTCACCTCGACCGGTGCCAGTTCATCTCTGCCGAACAGAACATTGCCGCCGTGGACCGCGTTTCGGTCGGTTTCAACGTCAATTCCAACGATACGAAAATCCGCGACAACCGGTTCCAGCGCCTCGGGCTTTCGGCGGTTCTGGACGGGACCGGGCACCAATTGGTCGGCAACCATGTCTTCCAAGGCGACGATCTGTCGAATGCACCCCGCTTGGCGGGGATCGTGTTCACCTATGCGCCCTGCATGTCGGTGTTTACCGGCAACTACGTCGACAATTGCTCGATCGAGTGGACCAATGAACACGATTCCCAGCCAGATTTCGGAAGCGAGTACGGGTTTGGCAGCCTCGCGATCACCGGCAACATCTTCTATTGCTCGAACGCCATTTCCAGCTTCCGCTTCATCAGGGTGAAACCCTATGGCAGCGGTCATTTCATCTCGGGCCTGCAAGTGAACGAGAACTCGTTCAACGGCGGCAACGGGATCGACCGGGTCGAAGAGTGGGATACGACCTTTGCCGGGCCGGACAAATGGCGGTTCCGCAACATCACCTTCGAGCGCAACAATTTCAACGGGATCGCGCAGCGCACCATCAGCCCGGTGAACCTTGAGTTTCAGCAGCCATCGAACGCGACGACATGGACGCTGAACCCGTCAAATTACCTGCCCTTCGGCGGCAATGCCCGAACCGTGACATCGGTCGTGGCGGAAGGCGAGATCCGGAACGCCTCAAACAACCGGGTCAACGGGATGCCCTATGTGGTGGTCAACGCGGGGTCGACCAGCGATCTTGTGCAGCTTGACTGGCAAGAGGCCTGCCGGGGCACCGTGCATGTGACGGTTCGGGTCGACAAGCCGCTCTGAGCCGGGCCCGGACGGGCCTAACCGGGCCGTGATAGCGAAACCCGCTACGCCTGACGGCGGGGCGGGTTTTTTCGCGGACGCCCCTTTGGCTGGCGCTGTGGCAGGACACCGCCCACGCACGGGGCAGGAAAGCCAGCGCTTGGCAGGCGGGGCCCGCACGGTCTATTGTTTCGAAAAACGAAACCCGGATCGGGGACAGGCATGACTCACCCTTTGAAGATGAACCGTCGCGCAGCGGTCACAAGCCTTGGCGCCATGGTGGCGCTGGCGGCCTGTGGGCGCACGCCCGGTGGGGCCGCGCTTGCCGGCCCGTCCGACCCCGCCCCGGCGCGTCCATCGACGCTTGTCACCGATAATTCGGGGTTCGAAAGCTGGGTTGTCGGGTTCAAGGCGCGCGCAGAAGCACAGGGCTATTCCCGCAGCTTGCTGGACCAAGCCTTTCGTGGTGCGGGCTACATGCCCGACGTGATCGCAAAGGATCGCAAGCAGACCGAGTTCACCCGCACGCTGGAGGATTATCTCGCCATTGCCGCCAGCGACACCCGGGTGAAGACGGGTCGTGAGAAGTATCGCCGCTATGCCTCGACCCTGTCGCGGATCGAGCAGACATATGGCGTTGAGGCCAAGATCGTCACCGCGGTCTGGGGGATGGAAAGCAGCTATGGCGCGCGGCGGGGCGTCGAGCCCTCGGTCTCGGCCATGTCGACGCTTGCCTATGACGGGCGCCGTGGCGCGTTTTTTGAAAAACAGCTTTTCGCGGTGCTGAAAATCCTTCAATCGGGCGATACGACCCCGGACAACATGGTCGGCTCATGGGCCGGGGCCATGGGCCATACGCAGTTCATGCCGACCTCCTATCTCGCCTACGCGGTGGATTTCACCGGCGACGGGCGGCGCGACATCTGGGCTGATGACCCGACCGATGCCTTGGCGTCGGCGGCGAATTACCTACGCTCTTTCGGCTGGAAAACCGGTCAGCCATGGGGGGTGGAGGTCAAGCTGCCCGAAGGCTTCGACCGCTCGCGCGCCGGGTTTGCCAATACCCGCAATGTCGCGGATTGGACCGCGATGGGCGTGCGCGACATGGACGGGCGCGCGGTGGCGAACCATGGGCCGTCGCGCGTGATCGAACCGGCGGGCGGGGGTGGCCCCGCCTTCATGGTCTTCAACAATTTCGACGTGATCAAGCGCTACAACAATGCCACGTCTTATGCTATCGGTATCGGCCACTTGGGCGACCGCATCGCCGGAGGCGGCCCGATCCAGGGTGATTTCGGCCCCGATCCCCAAGGCCTGACCTTGGAAGACCGCAAGGATATTCAACGCCGCCTGACCGCCAAGGGCTTTGACACCGATGGCGCCGATGGTGTGATCGGGGCAAAGTCCGAAGCCGCGATCCGGGCCTATGAGGCGGCCAATGGTCTGCCCTCGTCCGGGCTTGCGACCAAGGCGCTCTTGCGGCACCTTGGCGGTCGGCCGCGCGGGTAATCAGGAGACATCACGCATGTGGAACGAACGGTTCGCGACCGAGGACTACGTCTTCGGCAAAGCACCCTCGCAATTCATGACCGCGCAAGCGGCGCATTTCGACGGGGTAGAGACCGCGCTTTTGATCGCCGATGGCGAAGGGCGCAATTCGGTCTGGTTGGCCGAGCGCGGACTTGACGTGACCGCCATGGAGGCCAGCGAAAACGCGGTCGCAAAGGCCCGCAAGCTGGCCAAGGAACGCGGCGTATCGCTGCGCTTCGATCTGGCTGATATTTTCGACTACGATTGGGACGCGGTGCAATATGACCGGGTCATCGGGGTGTTCTTTCAATTCATGGGGCCCGAGGCGCGCGCCCGGGTTTTCGATGGCATGAAGCGCGCCACCGCCCCTGGCGGACGGGTGATGATCCACGGCTACACGCCCGAACAGCTTGCCCATGGGACCGGCGGACCGAAGGCGGTGGAGAACCTTTATACCCCGGAAATGCTGGCAAATGCCTTCTCGGATTGGACGATCCTGCGGCTCGACTCCTACGAGCGCGAGTTGGACGAGGGCGAAGGGCATGCGGGGTTGTCCGCGCTGATTGACATCATCGCTGAAAAGCCGGTCTGACAGGGTCTGTCACGCCCCTGATTTAGCCTCTTTCCCATCGCGGACATGCGTGGCAAGAGGGAAGGCCATGCAACGTCTCGCCAGATATCTGCCCCATGCACGCGCGCATCTTGCGCTGGGTTTGCCGCTTGTCGGAAGCCAGTTGGCGCAGGTCGCGATCACCACCGCTGATACGCTGATGATGGGTTGGTATGACGTGCGTGATCTGGCCGCGCTGGTGCTTTCGGCCAATCTGTTTCTGTTCCTGCTCTTGCTGGCGTCAGGCTTTGCCTGGGCGGTGATGCCGATGGTGGCCTCGGCCCACGAAGCGGGGGATGAGACACAGGTGCGCCGGGTCACGCGGATGGGCAACTGGCTCTCGGTTCTGGCCGCGCTCGTGTTCCTGCCGATCTTTTGGTATTCCGGCCCGATCTTGCGCCTGCTCGGGCAAGACCCCGAGATTTCCGAGCTGGCCCAGACCTACCTGCGGATCGCAGGCATCGGCATGTTGCCCGCGCTTACCGTCAATGTGCTGCGCTCCTACCTGTCGGCGCTTGAGCGCACGCAGGTGCTGTTTTGGATCTATACCGCCGGGGCCGTCATCAACATCGCCCTCAACTGGGTTCTGATCTTCGGCAATCTCGGCGCGCCGGAGCTTGGCCTGCGCGGCGCGGCCATCGCCTCGACCGCGGTGCATTTCCTGTCGTTCTTCGCGCTGGCGGCTTACGCGGTATACCTGTTTCCCAGCCATGGCCTGTTCGCGCGCTTCTGGCGGCCTGACTGGCTTGCCTTGGGTCAGGTGTTTCGCATGGGTTGGCAAATCGCCGTGACCACCGTGGCAGAGGTGGGGTTGTTCAATTTCACCGCGCTGATCATGGGCTGGATCGGGACCATACAGCTTGCCGCCCACGGTATCGCGCTTCAGATCGCGACGATCACCTTCATGGTGCAACTCGGCCTGTCACAGGCCGCGACGGTGCGTGCGGGGCGGGCGATGGGGCGCGGAGACAGGCAAGGGCTGCTTGACGGGGCCTTGGCGGTCTGGGCGCTGGGCCTTGGCTTCGCGGTTCTGGCGATGGTGGCGTTTCTCACCATGCCTGATCTTCTGATCGGCTCGTTCGTTGACCCCGACGACCCGCTGCGGGGCGAAATCCTCGCCATTGGCGGCGCGCTTTTGGTGATGGCGGCCTTGTTTCAGTTCGTCGATGCGGCGCAGGTCATCGGAATTTCGATCCTGCGCGGGCTGCATGATACCCGCGTGCCGCTGATGATCGCGGTCATCAGCTATTGGGGCATCGGTGCGCCTGCGAGTTACCTGCTCGGCGTCACCTTCGGGGTCGGCGCGGTCGGGGTCTGGGTCGGGCTGGTGCTTGGGCTGAGCTTTGCGGCCGTCGGGCTTGCCATCCGGTTCCGGCTTTTGTCGTCGCGGGTCTAATCCTCGCGCATCAACCGCTCGGCCTTCTTGCGGACCAGAAGGGTGCGCAGGTCGTGCATCGCCATGAGCAGGCTGTCGGTTACCATCTCCAGCTGCCCGTCCTCGGCCCGGGTCTGCACCCAATGCGCTGTGTGATTGAGCGTATCGACCGCGCGCAGGATGTCGTCGATATCGCGGGCGGCAAGCAGGTCACGCCGCTCTTCCAACCAGTCGTGGATCGCCGCCATGTCTTCGTTCGACAGGGTGCGGTTCCCGTGTGGCTTCACTTCGCCGTTGCGGGTATTGACCACCGCGATTTGATCCATTTCGATCCGGCGATGGCGGTTTTGCGTGTCCACTTTGAACACGAAGGCGCCGTTTTCGCGGACGCGGAAATAATATTCGGGGAGTTCGGTGGACATGGGGCTCGTTTTTTCTCGTTACGGAACAATCTTAACCATTACGGCCAATTTTCGCCAGTCAATCGGCTGCCTGTCCCGAGGTCAAGCGGCGCGGCTCAGGTGAGGGCGGCACAAAACGCCTGTATCCGGGTGCAGGCGGTGGTCAGTGCCGCATCCGATGTGGCGTAGCTTACGCGGAAATTCGGGCTGACACCGAAGGCCGCCCCGAAAACAACGGCCACCCCGGTCTCTTCGAGAAGCTCGGTGCAAAAGGTCTCGTCACTGTCGATCACGACCCCGCCCGGCGTCTTTTTCCCGATGCAGCCCGCGATCGACGGATAGACATAGAAGGCCCCCTCGGGCGTCGGACAGTCCACGCCCGGTGCCGCGTTCAGCATTTCGACGACAAGATCGCGACGGCGCTCGAACATCCGGGCATTGTCGGCAAGGAAATCCTGCGGCCCGTTCAGCGCCTCGACCGCTGCCCATTGGCTGATGGTGCAGGGGTTGGTGGTTGATTGCGACTGCAGCTTGCGCATCGCCGTGATCAGCGGCTCGGGCCCGCCCGCGAAGCCGATGCGCCAACCGGTCATGGCATAGGCCTTGGACACGCCGTTCACGGTGAGCGTCCGGTCATAAAGCCCCGGCTCGACCTGTGCCGGCGAGACGAATTGGAAATCATCGAAGACGAGGTGTTCATACATGTCGTCCGACATCACCCAGACGTGGGGGTGCCGCATGAGCACATCGGTCAGCGCCTTCAACTCGGCCCGTGAATATCCCGCCCCGGTCGGGTTCGAGGGCGAATTGAAGATCAGCCACTTGGTCTTCGGCGTGATCGCCGCCTCAAGCTGCGCGGGTGTCATCTTGAACCCCGCCTCGATGCCGCATGTCACGGGGACGGGGGTGCCCCCCGCGAGCAAAACCATGTCCGGGTAGCTCACCCAGTAGGGGGCGGGGATCACCACTTCGTCGCCGGGGTTCAACGTCGCCATAAGGGCATTGTACAAGATCTGCTTGCCGCCGGTGGCGACCGAAACCTGCGCGGGCGTATAGTGCAGGTCATTGTCGCGCGCGAATTTCGCGCATATCGCCTGTTTCAGCTCGGGCATGCCATCGGGCGCGGTGTATTTCGTCTTGCCCGCGTCGATCGCGGCCTTTGCCGCGGCCTTGATATGCTCGGGCGTGTCGAAGTCAGGCTCGCCTGCGCCCAGCCCGATGACATCGCGCCCGGCCGCCTTCAGCTCTTGCGCCAAGGTCGTCACCGAGATCGTGGGAGAGGGTTTCACGCGCTCAAGCGTCGCAGAGAGTAGGGCCATTGTCGCATCCGGGTTTGAAGTCGGGGTCCGGTCCGTCTTAGGCTTGGCCTGAAACGCGATCAAGCGTGAAGGGAGAGATCATGGACGACAATTGGTATTCCGACGATGCCGCGACCTTTGGTGATCGGCTGGCAGGCGCGCGCGAAGCAGCGGGGATGAGCCAGAAGGATCTTGCCAAACGTCTGGGTGTGAAGGTGAAAACCCTGTCGGCTTGGGAAAACGATCTGACTGAACCCCGTGCCAACCGGTTGCAGCTTATGTCCGGCCTGCTCAGCGTTTCGCTCGGCTGGCTTCTGACCGGCGAGGGCGAAGGGGTCGAACCGCCGGACGGCGAGGGCGCGCTCAGCCCCGATGCGCAGGCGCTTTTGCTTGAACTTCGCGAACTGCGGGGTGATATCAACGATGCAACAAAGCGGCTTGCCCGGTTGGAGAAATCGCTGCGGCAGGCGTTGAAGGAGACCGGATGACGACCAGGACGCCCGCGACGACCGAAGATCCCGATGCCCGGCTCAGAAAGCTGGGCATGCGGTCATGGCGGCGCGGGATCAAGGAGATGGACATCATCCTTGGGCATTTCAGCGATGATCGTCTGGCCGTTCTCGACCCTGACACGCTCGATCTCTACGACGCGCTCTTGTCGGAAAACGATCAGGATCTTTACCAATGGGTCTCCGGGCAAGCGGCCCCGCCCGAACGCTTCGCGGGTCTGGTCGGCGATATCGCGGATCACGCCGTGACGCGCACGCGCTAGACCGCCGGCCAACGCATGGGCCGTGTGCTGCCCGCGCGCTGTTGAGTGGCGAAAAAAGCATCGCGGTTTAACCGAATATTCCGATTTTTGTCTCAACTCTGGCCTGACCGAGCGGAAACGGAGGCCGGGATGAGCATGTATAACCCTATTTCGGGGGGCATCGAGACGGGCTTCATGTCCCAGTATCTCGACGCATTGTCGATGGTTGAGCGGCTGCATCGGCTATTGCTTGACGTGATCAAGGATGAATTCGAACGGCTGGGGGTGCTGGAGATCAATGCGGTTCAGGCGCTGATGCTGTTCAACATCGGGGAGAACGAGGTTACGGCGGGCGAATTGAAATCCCGCGGCTATTACCAGGGCTCCAACGTGTCCTACAATCTCAAGAAACTGGTTGATATGGGCTATATGCACCACCAGCGATCCGAGATCGACCGACGCTCGGTCCGGGTGCGGCTGACCGACCGGGGGCGCGAGGTGCGCAGGGTGGTGGCAGAGCTTTTCGAACGGCACGCAACCGGGCTTGAGGAACGAAAGGTGCTCTCGCTCGACGGAATCGAGGAAATCAATTCATCGCTCAAACGGATCGAGAGATACTGGACCGACCAAATCCGCTATATCTACTGATGCTCGCGGTCCGGGGGGATCAATTGCCCCACCGCCATGGTCTTGATTTCACGCAGGAGCTTTTTCTCCATCGCGCGGGCGTAATCCTCGAACCCGTCGGCAATTTCGACGAAGGCATCAGGCCCCCGGATCACCCGCGTTTCGAAATAGGCGACCAGGTCGTCGTCGCCGGGGCCCGCGCCCATGGAATCGATGGTCAGTATGACCAGCCCGTTCACGGTGACCCCTTGAAGCTCCGGGAGGGCCCGCAAGTCTTCCGGGTCCGGCCCGGTGTTGGATTTCCCGTCACCGGAAATGTCGAGCGTAGACGCCCAGCAAGCAGGGCCTTGTGCCAGTGCCCGCGCCCCGGTCGCCATCGCCGTGCCAAGCGCGGTGGAGGGGGGCGAGGGGCTGCGTTCGGTCCCCGCCAGACGGCGTGCTGTGTCAAGAAGCACGCCCTCGTCGGTGATCCGGGTCCAGGGCACCAGCACGTTTTGAAACTCCGGCCCGCTCCATTCGAACACATGTACCGCGATGGGCGCGGCACCCGCGACAAGGATCGCGTCCGAGACGCGCGGGGTGGTCAGGGCTTCGGCCAAACCATCGATTTGCAGGCGATATTCCTTCGAATCCACCGACCCGGATACATCCAGCGCGAGGACCAGCGCCTGTCGGCACGCGGGCTGTTCTGCCTCCTGCGCCACTGCCGGGGCAGCTCCACCGGCCAGCACTGCGACGAGGATCAGCGTCCTCAAAGCCGCCGCCACCGCGCGCACCCTGCCAGATCCGGGGTCAAAACCGGGATTGCAGACTGATCCCCGCCGACAGGCTTTGCTGGCTGTATAGCGAGACATTCGACACGCTCCGATTGGCCTGAAGGCTCACCACCGGGGCGAAGCCCATATATGCGAGATCGCGAAACTCGGCCGACACCTCGACCCCGACCATGTGGTCTTGCCGCCCCACGTTCGTATAGGGCGACGCCTTGTAATCCTTATAGCCATAATGCGCCCCGAGGGTGAAGATCGTGCCGAGAACCGGTGTATCGAAGGCATAAGACAGCGAAACCTCCGGCATGCTGTATTCCTGCACCGCGTTGGCGGACACCGATTTGCTATAGCCCAACCTCCCGGTGATATGGTCGCCCCAGTCAAGCTGGTGCACATAAGACGCCCCGACATGCCCGACCGTTTCATGGGCCCGCCCCGGTCGCGCGTGCAGCACCCGGTCGGCCCGCCCGGTCAAGGTAAGCGAATCCTGCCCGCCCGCAACTGGCAGCGTCAGGGCAAGACCGGCACCGAACCGGTCGGTCAATTTCGCGCCGCCATACCACGTGCGCCCGACTTGCCCCGACAGCGCGACCAGCGTGCCCGCGCTGTCCAGAAGTTGCACATGCCGCCCGATCAGTGTCACCGCGTGGTAGTCGAAATCACGCCCCGATGCGCCGGGGGCCGCCGCCTGTGATGCGGGTGTAAGCCAATTCATGCGCCCCGCCGCCTCGATCCCGATATGGCTTTGCGAGGTGGCGGTTTCTGCGAACCGGTATTGCACCGCTGCGGTCGCCTCGGCGGTGTAGCCGTCTAGCGCGCGCGCAGTGGGCGAGAGCACGAAGGGCAGCCCCTGGATCGCGATGATCCGCTCGGACGACCCGTTGTTCACGTTGGAATTCGGCGCGGCCCCGACGGAAAACCGAAACGTCCAAGGGTTTTCGCGTTTCACATGGGCATAGGCGCTTGCAACACGGGTCACCTCGGCCTCGCTGCGGGTGTGCTGGACGGCGCGGCGGAGCCAGTATTGGGCGAACGTGTGTTGGCCGTTCTGGGTCAGGACATCGGCAAGGATCATGGCCGAAACGTAACGGGCGGGCGCAACATCAGCGGCCCGATAGGCGGCCAGCGCGGCCTGCCGCGCGGCGCGTGGTTGGCCCAGTGTGGCCAGTGCACGGGCCTTGATCAACAGGGCGTCGATATGGCCGGGGTCGCGCGCAAGGCTGTCTTCTGCCGCCGCGAGCGCTACCTGGGGGGCTTGCTCCAGCTGCGCCGCCGCCTCTGCCAGTTCATCTTGCGCAGAAGCACCGCTGCCGACGAGGCACAGGGCAAGCGTGGCGGCCCGCAGATACCTGCGTGCCAACCCGGCGCGCGCGGCTGCGCGCCCTGCGATGCGTCGGTGTTCGGTCATGCTGCTCGACCGCCTTTTTCTTTTGAGGTTTCCAGCCATCGGGGCGCAAGTCAAGCATGGAAGACACTGGAACGTGGCGCGGATGTATGAGAAAACGCCTCTACGGGTCGTTTGGGGGGAAGCCGATGCAACAATATCTTGATGCGCTCCGCACCATTCTGGACAAAGGGGTCGAGACCACGGATCGCACCGGGACCGGCACCACAAGCCATTTCGGCATGCAGATGCGCTATGATCTGGCCGATGGTTTTCCGCTTGTCACCACCAAGAAACTGCACCTGCGGTCGATCATTCACGAATTGCTGTGGTTTCTGTCTGGCGACACCAATATCGCGTATCTGAAAGAGAACGGGGTGTCGATCTGGGACGAATGGGCCGATGAAAACGGGGATCTTGGCCCGGTCTACGGCCACCAGTGGCGTCATTTCCCGAAGGTCACGAGAGGCCGCGCGGACGAGGGCGCGGATGACGGGGCGGTGAAACTGCTCTTGGGCGAAGTCGACCAGATCGCCGATCTTGTCGAGATGATCCGGGTCAGCCCGGACAGCCGCCGCTTGATCGTGTCGGCGTGGAACCCCGGCGATGTGCCCGACATGGCGCTGCCGCCCTGTCACACGCTGTGGCAGGTCAAGATCCTCGGGGGCAAGCTGCATCTTCAGCTCTACCAACGTTCGGCGGACATGTTTCTGGGCGTGCCGTTCAACATCGCGTCCTATGCGCTGTTGCAGGTCATGCTGGCCCATGTGACCGGCTATGTGCCCGGCACCTTCGTCCATACGCTTGGGGATGCGCATATCTATTCCAACCACATGGACCAGGTGCACGAACAATTGTTGCGCGCGCCCCGTCCGCTGCCCGGTATCGAGATCACAAGGGATGTCGCGTCGATCTTCGATTTCCGATACGAGGATTTCGCCTTCCCGGGGTATGATCCGCATCCGGGCATCAAGGCCCCGGTGGCGGTCTGATGCTGACGTTGATCGTGGCCCGGGACGCGGCAGGTGCCATCGGCAAGGACGGGGATATTCCGTGGCGCGCGCCCGAAGATCTGAAGATGTTTCAGCGCGAGACAAAGGGGGGTGCGCTGGTCATGGGGCGGCGCACTTGGGAAAGCCTGCCGGTCAAGCCCTTGAAAGACCGTCTGAATTGCGTGGTGTCGCGCGACCCAAGCCTTGCGGAACATGTCTTCGAAACCCCGGAGGCGGCGATCAAATCCGCTTATGACGCTGGGTATCACCGGGTCTACGGGATCGGGGGCGCGGGGATTTACGAGGCGCTCTTGCCGCTTGCGGATCGGTTGATGGTGACCGAGATCGCGTTGTCAGTCGACGGGGCGGACGCGCATTTCCCGGAATTCGATGAGGCTGACTGGCGCGAGGTGACGCGCCGCGAGTTGCGCGGGACGGCCCCGACCTGCGTGGTGCGCGAGCTGCTTCGGCTTTGACGCCTGCGCGCGGTCGTTGGCCCGTCGTGCGCGGTCCGGCTGAAAACGGCGGCTCGAGTCATCCAAACCCTGCGGCTCCCCGTAATCAGATCAAACAAGACAAAGGTGCGCGATGCAGACGATCCTTCTTTATGTCATCACGGCAGTGATCTTTCTCGCGATCGACGCGATCATGCTGAACAAGGTCATGAAACCGCTTTTCGAAAGCTATCTTGGGGATTGGCTGCAATTGCCGGTGCGCATTGGGCCTGCGGCCGTGTTCTACCTGTTCTACGTGGGGGGTCTGGTCTGGCTCGTGTCATTGCCCGCGCTGAAGAACGGCGCGCCCATGCAGGCGCTGATTGCGGGCGCGGTGATCGGCGCGATGGCCTATGGCACCTATGAATTCACCAACTACGCGACGCTGAAGCTCTGGGCGCCGCAGATGGTGGCGATCGACGTGGTTTGGGGCACGGTCCTGACCGGTTTCTCGGCCTGGGCCGGGGTTGCGATCATGCGGGTTTTGCCGGTTTGATCCCGACCTGACCGCGCGAAGAAAAAAACCCCGCGCCGTCCGGTCGCGGGGTCTGCTTCTTCATAGGGTGGCGCGCATCAGAGCGGCTTGATGTCACCGGCGCTTTCGCGACCATCGCGACCCGGGATCATCTCGTATTCCACCTTCTGGTCGTCCGCCAGCCCGGTCAGCCCGGCGCGTTCCACGGCGGAAATGTGCACGAAGACGTCTTTGCCGCCATCATCGGGTGCGATGAAGCCGTAGCCTTTCGTTGCGTTGAACCATTTCACGGTGCCAGTGGCCATTCAGTCTCTCCTTCTGTTGTCCGCCCACGGGATTGCGGCGGCATGGTGCAGCCCAGTGGTCTTCAGCTGCGCTCGAAGGAGCGATCGTCTGGAAGTACCTGTCTCACAAGGATATGGTGACCCAAAGCGGGCAAAATTCAAGTGAAGATTTCTTGAGGGGGAGAGGGGATGCGCGTCTACGGGATCAAATCCTGCGACACGGTTCGCAAGGCGATGAAAGATCTGGCAGCGGCAGGAAACGCGCCGGAATTGGTGGATTTGCGCGAGACACCGTTGGAAGTATCTGTGTGGAAACGGTTTTTGGACGACTTCGGAGAGGCGCTGATCAACCGGCGCTCCACCACGTGGCGGGGTTTGGACGAGGTGGAACGCGGGGCGGACCCGCTTCGGCTTTTGACCGACCATCCAACGCTGATGAAGCGCCCGGTCATCGAACAGGGCGACCGGCGCACGCTTGGCTGGGATGCCAAGGTGCGCGAAATCTGGCTCTAACTTCTCGTGCGGGCGATCAGCCGGTCAAGCGACAGGGGGCCGGCGCCGTGCAAGAGCGGGACCGCGAGAAGGATGATCCAGAGCAGGCGCTGATCCATGATCACGCTGTCGGGGATCCGGTCGAACCACGCTCCAAGCGTTTCGGGCTGCCCCAGCGCGCCGTGACCGAACAGATCGGTCAGGGTCTGCACCACGATGAAGCCCATCATGCCAAGCGCCGCGGGCCGGGTGGCCAACCCGAGGATCAAGAGCGCCGGTAACACGAATTCCGCCACCGTGCCTGCCGCGACCACCACCGTGTGAAACGGGCCCAAGGCACCGACATTGTATCCCGCCGCCTCCATCGCCTTTGGAAAGATCTGCGCATAAGCGTTGAGGGACAGGGAAAATCCGTCGATCTTGGTCAGCGCGGAGGCCCAGAAATAGCTGGCGAGAATGGCGGCGAACCCGAACCGCGCCAGCGTGGCGAGCGTCGCGGGGGCGAGACGGTCAAGCCCGCCGATCAGGGTCAGATAAGAACGGATCATGCGGGCACCTCGACATTGATGATGGATTTGCGCGCCATGAGGCGGGCGAGAATGGGCGCGAGGTCGTCGGTGTGAACGGCGGCCTCGCCAAGGGTTTGATTGGGCAGGGCTGACAGGAAATTCGCTTCGGCCTGTGTGATCGGTTCGGCGACCGGGTCCCAATCCGGGCGGGTGACCAGCACGGATTGCGCCCCCGACAGCGTGCTTGGCGCGCTGCGGTCCATGTTGGCGCGCCAGATGTCGAAGACCGGGTAGGCCGATGAAATCACCTGCACCGCCGGGGCGAGGGTCAGGCGCGCACGGGCGATGTCGGGATCGGCCAGCACCTCTTGCCCCACCGGGGTTACGTCGGCGGCGTGGTAGGCACGGCGCAGGGCAAACTCCAGTCGGGCAATATCGCCAAGGTAGGGGACAGAGGCGGCAGGCGGGAAGCCCGCGATGAAATCCCCGAAATCGGCCCCGTAGTGTGACAGGCAGGGCGAGCGGGGCGGGGACCGGCGGATAAATTCGGCGGCCATGGCAGCAAAGAAATCTTCGCCGACAAGCCGGTGGACGACGCTGAACCCGTCGCGCATCGCGCCGACGAGCGAGGACATGACGTTGTTGCGGTAAACATCGAACCGCCGTGTGGGCGGCCGGTCGCGGGGGCCGGTGAGCCCGCTTGGCGTGTCATCTGGTGTGAGCAATGCGCTGTCCCAGCCCATGGTTGTCCCTCCCCATCCGGTTGTCCCGTGCCGCCGCCCGCAAAAGGGGGTGCGGTGCGGGGTGGTGTCGCGGGTTTCCCCGGCGCGCTCAGGTCACATGTGCCCCGCGCAGGATCGTTCCGGCGCGCGCCGCCTCTTCTTCCAACATGTCCCAGTCGGGAATGTTGTTGTCCCATTCGATCAGCGTCGGCTTCGGCCCCATCCGCGTGATGGTTTCTTCGTAGAGCGCCCAAACCGGGTCCACGACTTCCGATCCATGCGCGTCGATCAAAAGCGGGGTGCCATCGAGGTCTTCGTCGGCGTCATGCCCGCCCAAGTGAACCTCGCCCACAGCGCCAAGCGGAAACTGCGCGAGGTAGTCGTGGGGATCGCGGCATTGGTTGGTGCAGGACACGAAGACATTGTTGATATCGAGGAGTAGGCCGCATCCGGTGCGGCGCACGATCTCGGCAAGAAAATCGGTTTCTTCCATGTCCGTCTCGTCGAACCCGACATAGACCGACGGGTTTTCAAGCAGCATGCGCTGCCCCAAGGTCTCTTGCACCGCGTCGATATGGTCCACGACGCGCGCCAGCGTCTTTGCGGTATAGGGCAGTGGGAGCAGGTCGTTGAAATAAACCCCGCCATGGCTGGACCATGCGAGATGTTCGGAAAAAGAGGCGGGCTGTAACCAGCCCAGCAGGTGTTTCAACCGGTCCAGGTGGTCCTGGTCCAGCGGATCAGAGCCGCCAATGGACAACCCGACCCCGTGAACCGAGATCGGCATGCGTTCGGACAGCGCGCGCAATTGGGCGAGGGGTCGCCCGCCATCGCCCATGTAGTTTTCCGCGTGCACTTCGACCCATCGGACCGCGCCAGGCGCGGAAATAATCTCGTTGTAGTGCTGAGGTTTGAAGCCGACCCCGGCTGCGGTGGGCAAGTGTCCCCGTGACATGTCGAACATCCGTGTCTCCGCGAAATTGGTGAGGCGGGGCGCCAAAACGGCGCCCCGCCGATAAGATCAGCCTTGAGGAATGTCGCGATCGAGTTCTTCAAGCGATCCCATACGCTCGGTCCCGTCGTCGGTCATCGAGGCTTCGATGACGGTCTCTTCGCAGGTGCCTGCGGGCACCAGCGTCCAGGCGTTGCCCTGGTAGTCCACGGTCGACGTGCCCGCACAGGTCGTGCCCGGGCCTGCCGCGCAGCCGTTTTCACCGGCTTTCGAAATGCCGTAGCATTTTTCCATGTCGTCTTGTGCGGCTGCGGGTCCTGCGAGCGAGGCGAGGGCGGTTGCAACGGCACCTGCGACGGCGGCGTGAGTGACTTTCATTTCGATGATCCTCCGGTTTGAATTCGGTTTCTCGTCCTGATGAACGATGCCCAATTGCTAAGTCGGAGACGGGGTCACTGACCACTCACAGGGGCGTGCAGCGCGAGTGTGTGACGATGTGTAACAAACGGTTTCGTGAATTGTTCGTGAAAAGGCGACTCTCCCGAGCCGCCTTTTCATTTTGATATCAATATCTTGGCGCTATGCAAGGTCCGGGGGTGTCGCCTCAAGCGAGAGCTCGGCTATCACTTCGTCAAGCGCGATGACCCGGGTCTGTTTCTCGCCCAAACGGCGCAATGTAACAGTCCGGTCCTCGACCTCTTTCAACCCGATGGCGAGGATGACCGGCACCTTGCCGACCGAGTGTTCGCGCACCTTGTAGTTGATTTTTTCGTTGCGCGTGTCGGCCTCGGCCCGCACACCGGCGGCGGTGAGCGCGGCGACCACCTCGCGCACATAGGTGTCGGCATCCGACACGATCGAAGCGACGACGACCTGACGCGGGGCAAGCCAGAAGGGCAGCTTGCCCGCGTGTTCCTCGATCAAGATACCGATGAAGCGTTCGAATGACCCAAGCACGGCGCGGTGCAACATGACCGGCCGGTGCTTTGCCCCGTCTTCGGCCACGAAGGTCGCATCCAGACGCTCAGGCAGGTTCGGGTCCACCTGCAAGGTGCCGCATTGCCAATCGCGGCCAATCGCGTCGGTCAGCGTGAATTCAAGCTTCGGGCCATAAAAGGCCCCTTCGCCCTCCAGAACGTCGAACGCGTATCCCGCCTTGTTGCAGGCATCGCCAAGCGCCTTTTCGACCCGGTCCCAGCTTTCGTCCGACCCGATCCGTTTTTCGGGACGGGTCGAAAGCTTGATGGTCCAGTCATGAAAGCCAAGATCGGCATAGATGGCGGCAAGAAACTCGATGAACTTGGCGGTTTCCGCCTCGATCTGCGCTTCGGTGCAGAAGATATGCGCATCATCTTGCGTGAAACCGCGCACCCGCATGATCCCGTGCAGCGCCCCGGACGGTTCATAGCGCGCGCAGGAGCCGAACTCGGCCATGCGCAACGGCAGGTCGCGGTAGGATTTCAGACCCTGGTTGAAAATCTGCACGTGGCATGGGCAATTCATCGGCTTCAGCGCATTGATGGCCTTCTCGCGCGCATGATCTTCGTCCACTTCGACGATGAACATGTTGTCCTGGTATTTGTCCCAGTGCCCCGAGGCCTCCCACAATTTGCGGTCGACGACCTGCGGGGTGTTCACCTCGACATAGCCACCGCGCGTTTGCTGGCGGCGCATGTAATCTTGCAGCGCGGTGTAGATGTGCCAGCCGTTGGGATGCCAGAACACCTGACCCGGGGCTTCTTCCTGCATGTGAAACAGGTTCATTTCGCGCCCAAGGCGGCGATGATCACGCTTCTCGGCCTCTTCAAGGAAATGCAGGTATTTCTTCAACTGGTCCCGGTTTTGAAATGCCACGCCGTAGATGCGCTGCAACATCGGACGGTCGCTGTCGCCACGCCAATAGGCACCCGCGACCTTCATAAGCTTGAAGGCATCGGCGGGCACCTGCCCGGTGTGCTGAAGATGCGGACCCCGGCACAAATCCTGCCAATGGCCGTGCCAATACATGCGGATCGGTTGCCCTTCGGGGATCATACCGACCAGCTCGACCTTGTAAGGTTCGTGGTTTGCCTCGTAATGTTTCACCGCGCGGGTGCGGTCCCAGATTTCGGTGGTGACCGGGTCGCGGCGATTGATGATCTCTTTCATCTTGGCCTCGATCTGGCCGAGATCTTCGGGCGTGAACGGCGCGTCGCGGTCGAAATCGTAATACCAGCCGTTCTCGATCACCGGGCCGATGGTGACCTTTACCTCGGGCCAGATTTCCTGCACCGCGCGGGCCATGATGTGCGCCGCGTCGTGTCGGATAAGCTCAAGCGCCTGCGCCTCGTCCTTCATCGTGTGAATGGCGATCGCGGCATCTTCGGTGATCGGCCATTGCAGATCGAAATGCTGCCCGTTCACGGTTGCCGAGATGGCCTTTTTCGCAAGGGAATTGGAAATGCTGCTGGCGATATCGGCGGGGGTGACCCCGGCGTCGTAATCGCGCGTGTTGCCATCGGGAAAGGTCAGGGAAATCTGGCTCATCGGCCATGCTCCTCGTCGGTTTGGCGCCCACGGAACGCCCGGTTGCGGGTTATGAGGCGGGGTAACGTCACCCCGCGCATATCGCGGGTTTGGCCCCATGCCGCGATCAAGTCAACCCGGATGGTCAGGAACATTGGCAAACGCGGCAGCGCGGGCACGGGACCGAGGCGCGGGGGCCCAATGCGGTGACGGCAAACGGGTGATCGGCGAGCAGCCTGTGGTCACTGGCGCGGTCGGGTATGCGGCGCCGTTGATCGGTGTCGCGTGTGCCCATGGGCTGGAAGAAGCCGAGCGCGATTGACCCCCTTTCCAAGCCGTGTTTCGTAATGCAGGATCATATAAATGGGGCTACATAAGGGGCAGGTCGTGGGTGACCCGGAATTCCTCGCAACCGCGCGTGGACGGCGCATTGCGTATCACATCACCAAGGGAACGGGGCCGGGGGTCGTGTTTCTTGGCGGCTTCAAATCCGACATGGATGGAACCAAGGCGATCGCGCTTGAAAACTGGGCCGTTGCGGCGGGCCGGGCGTTTCTGCGCTTTGACTACTCGGGCCATGGGCATAGCTCGGGTGCCTTCACGGACGGGGCGATCGGAGATTGGGCCGAGGATGCGCGGGAGGCGATCGAAACGCTGACCGAGGGCCCGCAAATCCTGGTCGGTTCTTCGATGGGAGGTTGGATAAGTGCAATTTTAACCCGACAAATCCCACAAAAATGTGCCGGTTTTGTTGGAATTTCTGCAGCACCCGATTTCACCGAGGACAGCATGTGGCGCGATTTCCCGGAGCGGGAGCGTGCCCGGCTGATGGAAGAAGGGCTCGTGATGTTGCCATCGGATTATGGCGATCCCTATCCGATCACACGGCGTTTGATCGAGGACGGGCGTGAGAACCTTGTCCTGCGTGCCCCCCTGCCAATGCCGTTCCCCGTGCGCCTGTTGCAGGGCACGGCGGATGCCGATGTCGAGCGCGAGGTGGCGCTCGAATTTCTCGACCATATCGACAGCGATGACCTGCGCCTGACCTTCGTCAAAGGGGCGGATCACCGGTTCTCGACCCCCGAATGCCTTGCCCTGATGATCCGCGCCATCGAAGAGATCGCACCATGAAGGAACCGATCCTCATGGTGCCGGGAATGATGTGCGACGCCCGGGTGTTTGCCCCGCAGCTTGGGTATCTGTCGGGGCAGCATGTCGTGCAGGTGGCCAATGTTGCCAATGCCGAAACCATCCGGGAAATGGCTGCCGAAGCGATCCATTCCGCGCCGCCGCGTTTTGCGCTGTTCGGGCTGGCGATGGGCGGGATCGTGGCGATGGAAATCCTGCGTCGTGTGCCCGAGCGTGTCACGCGTCTGTGTCTCATGTCGACCACGCCCCTGACCGAGACCCCGGAGCAGGCGGTGTGGCGTGAGCCGCAGATCGTGAAGGCGCAGGCCGGCAATCTCGACGCGGCCATGGACGAGGCGTTGTCGCCTGACAATTTCGCGCCCGGACAGAACAAGAACGAGACGCAAACCATGGTGAAAACCATGGCACGCACGCTGGGTCCGGCCATTTTCGTGCGTCAGTCACGGGCGTTGCAACGCCGCCCGGACGGGCAAAAGGTGCTGAGCCGCACACAGGTTCCCACGCTGGTGATGTGCGGCGCGCATGACCAGATCACGCCGGTGAAACGGCATGATTTCATGGCCGAGTTGATCCCCTATGCCGAGCTTGTGGTGTTGGAGGACGCAGGCCATTTGCCGACGCTCGAGACGCCTGAGAAGACCAACATTGCGCTGGCGGCGTGGATGGAGCTTCCGGTGGTGCAGCGCTAGGCGCGCTCAGACCGCCTTGAGCTTTGCTTCGCCCTTTTTGCGCGCCGCCATCGCGGCATGGCGGCCTGCGTTCTGGTCCATGAAGTCGAGCACGAGGGGGCGAATGTTGTCGCGCCACGACCGCCCGGCGAAGATGCCGTAGTGGCCCGCGCCCTCTTCCAGATGATGCGCCTTCTTGTCGTCGGGCAGACCGGTGCAGAGCGCCAGCGCCGCGTAACATTGGCCTGGCGCCGAAATATCGTCCTTTGACCCTTCGACGGTCTTCACCGCCACATCGGTGATCTTGCCGATGTCGATCTTGTGTCCGTCCACGACGAATTCGTTCTTGGCAATCTCAAGCCCCTTGAACACACGGTCCACGGTCGAGAGGTAGAATTCGGCGGTCATGTCCATCACGGCGAGGTATTCGTCGTAGAACTTGTTGTGCTTGTCGTGATCGCCCGCCTCGCCCCGCGCCACCGCCCAGATCTGGTCGGAAAAGGCCTGGGTATGCTTTTCGGCGTTCATCGTCATGAAGGAATTAAGCTGCAACATGCCGGGATAGACCGTGCGCCCGACACCCTTGTATTTGAACCCGACGCGCTGAATCGCGAGCTCTTCGAGTTGGCCCATGGTCACGCGGTTGCCGAAATCGGTCACATCCGTGGGCGCGGCATCGGGGTCGATCGGCCCGCCGATGAGGGTGAGCGTATTGGGCTGCGCGTCCGGGTCGATCTCGGCGAGATAGGCGGTGGCGGCAAGGGTGAGGGGCGCGGGCTGACACACGGCGACAACATTGATGTCGGGGCCGAGGTGGCGCATGAAATCCACGATGTAGAGGGTGTAATCCTCGATGTCGAATTTGCCCTTCGACACCGGGACGTCGCGGGCATTGTGCCAATCGGTGATGTAGACTTCGGCATCGGGCAGGAGCGAGGCGACGGTGGAGCGCAGGAGCGTCGAATAGTGGCCGGACATCGGGGCGACCAGCAAAACGCGCCGCGACTTTTCCGCGCGGCCCTGCACCTTGAAATGCACCAAGTCGCCGAACGGTTTTTCGACCAAAGTCTCGACGCTGACCACATGATCGCGCCCGTCTTCGCCGACCACCGAATGGATCCCCCAATCGGGCCGCGCGACCATGCGGGCAAAGCTGCGTTCGGTCACTTCGCCCCAGGCGCTGAGGAATTGCATCATCGGGTTTGGAAACATCGCCATCGCCGGATACCCACCGATGGCCTGCGCCGTGGCCCCCATCCATTGGTTGGTGTTGCGGAATGTTTCCATCAAATCGTATGTCGCCAGATAACGCATGTGATCGTCCTTAGTGTTGCTTTCCCCAAGCTTGGTCCCTTAGGATCGGTCCCCGGAGATGCACAGCAGAATGCTGCAAGTGCAAAGTAACCTAGGGTGGATCGTTGCGCATGGCAACTGACGAAATCAAACCCGCCGCGGACCGCGAGAAGCTTGAGCAAAATCTGAAGCGTATCGAAGATTTGTCCCAGCGATTCACGGCCGCATTGTCGAAAAAACAGCCGACTCGACCGTCTTTGCAGGGGCCGGGGCAGGAATTTTACGCCAAGGCGATGAATGCCTATTGGACCGAGATGATGAATTCGCCCGGCAAGATGCTGGAAAATCAGGTCGAGTTCTGGGGCAAGACCCTGAAACACGCGGTCGAAGCGCAACATGCGCTTGTCTCTGGCGGCGATGTGCCGGAGGACGACACCCCGCCCGATCCACGGTTTCGCAACCCGCTGTGGGAAACGCATCCCTATTTCAATTACCTCAAGCAGCAATACCTGATCACCGCGCAAGCCATGGATGAGGCTGTCGATGACCTTGAGGGAATCGAGGACGGGGACCGCAACCGCGTGCGGTATTTCACCCGGCAGATGATCGACCTGATGGCACCGACCAATTTTCTTGCCACCAATCCGGATGCGCTGGAAAAAGCCGTGGCGACCGAGGGTCAATCGCTGGTCGACGGGCTTGAGAACATGATCCACGATCTGGAGCGCAACGATGGCGAATTGATCGTGACGCTCTCGGACCCCGACGCCTTCTCGGTGGGCGAGAACCTTGGGACCACCGAAGGCAGCGTGGTGTTTCGCAACCGCATGTTCGAGTTGATCCAATACAAGGCCGTGACCGAGGAGGTCTATGAAAAGCCCCTCGTCATCTTTCCGCCGTGGATCAACAAGTTCTACATTCTCGATCTCAAGGAAAAGAACAGCCTGATCAAATGGATCACCGAACAGGGCTTCACGCTTTACGTGGTGTCCTGGGTCAACCCGGACGCCTCCTATGCCGATGTGGGCCTGTCGGAATACATCGAGGAAGGGTTCCTGACCGCCATCGACGAAGTGCGCGCGATGACCGGACAGGACAAGATCAACGTGGTCGGCTACTGCATCGCGGGCACCACGCTCGCCCTGACGCTCAGCCTTCTGGCCAAGCGCAAGGAGAACAAGATCAACTCGGCCACCTTCTTCACCGCCCTGACCGATTTCTCGGACCGGGGCGAGGTGGGCGTGTTTCTCGAAGACGATTTCGTCGATGGGATCGAGGAAGAGGCGCGCGACAACGGCGTCATGTCATCGGTCTACATGGCGCGCACCTTCAGCTACCTGCGCGCCAATGATCTGGTCTATACGCCCGCGATCCGGTCCTACATGCTGGGCGATCCGCCGCCGGCCTTTGATCTGCTTTACTGGAACGGGGACAGCACCAATCTTCCGGGCAAGATGGCGATCGAATACCTGCGCGGGCTGTGCCAGAAGAACGAATTTGCCGGGTCGGAAGACGGGTTCGAGATTTGTGGTGAACGTCTGAAGATCTCGGACGTGACGGTGCCGGTCTGCGCTGTGGCCTGCGAAACCGACCATATCGCCGCGTGGCGGTCTTCCTACACGGGGATCCGCAAGATGGGGTCCAAGAACAAGACCTTCATCTTGTCGGAATCCGGCCATATCGCCGGAATCGTGAACCCGCCGTCCAAGAAGAAATACGGTCACTATCTCAATGCCGACTGGCCCGAGACGCCCGAGGCATGGCACGCCGGGGCAGAGCGCCAGGATGGCACCTGGTGGTTCCAATGGGCCAAGTGGCTGGCCAAACGGTCGGGCAAAAAGATCCCAGCACGCGGTCTGGGTGATTCTGATCATCCCGAGCTTGCGCCTGCGCCGGGCACCTACGTGGTTGCGAAACCCAAGCACTGAGCCGCGCAAAGGCTTGCCGCACAATCGAATTTGACGCGGCGGTGTATTTTTTCGCTGCAGTGCAGAAAAACCTTGAAATTCTGCACTGCAGCATTCATATTGTCTTCAGAAGATGAAACCGCGAACACGACGCTGGTCGATGACCGGCACAGACGTTCAATTTGCAGACTTGGAGACACGACAATGGCTAAGACAACCGATTACACCAAGATGGTTCAGGACATGATGGGCGCGTTCCCGATGGACATGTCCGGCATGGAAAGCATGATGAAATCCTCCGCCGAAATGGGCGAGAAGTTTTCGAAAGTGGCTCTGGAAGCCGCTGGCAAGTCGACCGAGATCTCGAACACCTGGACCAAGGACACCCTGTCCAAGGTGGGCGATGTCGCGACCGCGAAAAAAGACCCGGCTGACTACTCGAAAGCGATGACCGATTTCGCGTCGACCCAAGCCGAAGCGACCGCCGAATACATGTCGGCCTTCGCCGAAGTTGCGAAGAAGGTCCAGATGGACACTGTCGAGCTGATGCTCGCTGCTGGCAAAGACATGGGCGACGAAGCGTCGGCTGCTGTCAAGAAAGCCACCGACGACGTGACCAAGGCGACGAAGAAAGCCGCCTCGGCCTAAGGTTCTTCTGACCGACGACCTCCTCCCCGTCGGCAAAGACCACAGGGCGGGCCCCGCACGGGGTCCGCCCTTTTTCGTTCCAACGATTGTCCGGCGACGACGCGCACCGACCCTTGCTTTTCGTTTCTGCACTAGCGTAGGCTTTTTTCTGCACCGCCAATAGACCGGCGGATCAGACAACGGGGAGGTTGCCGTGGCTGAAAAGAAAGATCCGCTTCTCATCAAGCGTTACGCGAGCCGGAGACTTTATAACACCGAGACGTCCGATTACGTGACGCTCGAAGACATCGCGGGCTTCATCTCGGAAGGGCGCGAGGTTCAGATCGTCGATCTGAAATCCGGTGATGACCTGACCCGGCAATACCTGTTGCAAATCATCGCGGAACACGAAAGCCGCGGGGAAAGCGTTCTGCCGGTTGACGTGCTCACCGATCTGGTGCGCAGCTACACCACGCAGGCCCAGTCGATCGTGCCGCAATTTCTTGCCTCCAGCTTCCAGATGCTGCGCGAAGGCCAGTCGAAGATGGTCGAGAACATGCAGACCCTGCCGAACCCGATGGCCAATGTGCCGGGCTTCGATACGCTGCAAGCGCAGCAAAAGGCATTCTTGCAGGCGATGATGTCGGGCTGGCCGTCGGGCAGCTCGATGCCGGGCATGGAAGATAGCTCTGAAGAGACATCTGAGTCGTCTGAAGCGGAGGCGTCCGAAGAAGATCTTGAGACGATCAAACGCCAGCTTGCGGAGCTTCAAAAGAAACTCTCTGACATGAACTGATCGCGCGCGGCATGCGCTTTGGCATGTGGCCTGACCTGCGAGGCGAGGATGGTTGAGACAGCGGGGCGGATCACGCTTTGGGGGGTCGAAGTTTTCGCGGCTATTGCCGACGAACGCTCGATCTCGGCCGCCGCGCGGCGTCTTGGGGCCAGCCCTTCGAGCGTGAGCCAACAACTTACCAATCTGGAAAGCGCGGTCGGCTCGGCCCTGATCGACCGGTCGGCGCGCCCGCTGACCTGCACGCCGGCGGGCGAGCTGTTTCGCCGCCGTGCCCTGACCATTCTCAACGAAGCCGAACAGGCGCGCGCCGAATTGGCCGCGGCCGATCTTACACGGATGAGCCGCTTTCGCCTTGGCATGATCGAGGACTTCGATGCCGATGTGACGCCCGCACTTCTGAGCGATTTGGCCGAAGCTTGGCCTCGCACACAATTCCTGCTTGAAACCGGCGCATCGCACCGCCTGCTTGATCAACTTGATGCCCGCGCGCTCGACGTGGTGGTGACAGCAGATCTGGGTGAAAAACCGGACGGGGTCGTCGCGCATCCGCTGTTGGAGGAACCCTTCGTGGCCGCCGTGCCCAAAGGCACAGACGCGGCCGCCGCCGCGCTTCGGGACCTGCCGCTGATCCAGTATTCTTCACGCCATTTCATGGGGCGCCAGATTTCCGCGCATCTCGCGCGTGAAGATGTACAGACCTCGCACCGCTACGAATTGGATAGCTATCATGCGATCCTCGCCATGGTCGCGCGCGGGGCCGGGTGGACCATTCTCACCCCGCTTGGCGTCGCGCGCGCGCAGCGGTTCGTGACCGAGGTCGAGATCGTGGAATTGCCCTTTGCCGGCTTCACCCGTCGCCTCACCTTGTCGGCGCGTCAGAAGGTTTTGGGGTCTTTGCCCGACGATGTCGCCACGCGGATCAAGACGCATCTTGCCACGTTGGTGGTCGAGCCGACCGTTGCCCAGATGCCTTGGCTCGAGGGGCGGGTGATGCTGCTCTGACCGGGGGCGGCACCAGGGGCGAGACACAGGAAGGGCCGCGCGATCCGGCGGCCCTTGGCATGCGTTCGTGTCTTGCGCTTACTCGGCGGCGACCGAGGCGCGCGTTTTCACATCCGCCGCGGCGGCAATCAGCGCCTCGGCGATGAAATCGAGCTCCGGCTGTTTCAATCGCACCGGAAGGCGGGTGTCACAGGCGCGCATCAGCATCTTGTCGGTGCCCGGCAGCGGTCCCTGATCCCCGATGAATTCCCAGTTCCAGTGGGCGCGGGCGTTGTCGGTGTGCATTCCAAAGACCTGCACGCTCACGCCACGGTCCTTGGCGGCGGCCATGAAGGCACGGGTTTCACCGTCGGTCATCCCGACAAGGTTGAACTGGATCGAATCCGGCGCGCGGGTTTCGGGGGCCAACGCGGCGGGAACGTCGATCCAGGGCGAGGTGTTGAGCTTGTCTGCCACGTAATCGTGGTTGCGCAACCCGTCCGTCACGCGCCGCTCAAGCTCGGGGATCTGGGGCCGGATCACGGCGGCGGACAGGTTGGAGAGCCGCTGATTGTAGAGCGGCAGCTTGTTTTGCCAGCGCGCAAAGGCTTCTTCGAGGTCCGAGGAATTCTCGCCCCGCGGGGATTTATGTTTCTTCCAATTGTGCTCGTAAGCGCCCGACATGATCACCGCGCGGGCCACCACGTCGGGATCGTTGGTGACAAGCACCCCGCCTTCGCCCGCGTTCAGCATCTTGTAGGATTGGAACGAAAAACAGCCGATCTTGCCGATGGTGCCGATCTTGCGGCCATGCCAGAGCGTGCCAAGCGAATGCGCGGCGTCTTCGACCACGGGCACACCGCGCGCATCGCAGAGCGCCATGATCGCATCCATGTCCGAGGTATGGCCGCGCATATGGCTGATGATCACGGCCCCGATGTCTTCGGTGAGCTTTTTCTCGAAATCCGCCATGTCGACCCGGTAATTGTCCGTCACGTCGACAAGGACGGGGATGCAATCGGCGTGCACGACGGATGACGGCACGGCGGCGAAGGTGAAGGCCGGGATCAGCACCTTGGTGTCGCGCGGCAGGTCAAGCGCCTTCAACGACAGGAAAAGAGCCGCCGAACAGGACGAGACCGCCAATGCGTATTTCACGCCCATGAGATCGGCAAACTCGCGCTCCAGCAGCGCGACCGGCGCATCCTGCGGTGCCGTGTAGCGAAACAGGTCACCCGATTGCAAAAGCCGGTCGATCTCGGCCCGGGCCGCTTCGGGAATGGGTTCCGCGTCGTAGACGTTTGGCGCGAGGGTCATGCTCATATCCTTTTCGGGTTTTCCGAATATCATATTCGGGAAAACCGTAACAGGGGTATGACACCTGGCCAACAAAAAACGCACCCCCAAGCGGGGAGTCGCCCATTTTGCCGCATAAACAGGATTTCAGGTCCGCTTTAGACGTTCATGAGCAGGTGTTCCCGCTCCCACGGGCTGATCACTGACAGGAACTCTTGGTATTCAGTGCGCTTCACGATGGAATAGACACGCGCGAATTCTTCGCCCAGCACCGCCTTCATCTCGGTGGCGGCGTCGAACAGGTCGAGCGCGGACCAGAGGTCATGCGGGATCGCTTCCGCCCCTTGGTAGGCATCCCCCCTGAACTGCGTGTCCGCCCGCACCTCGTTCATCATGCCGAGATACCCGGCAGCAAGGGATACGGCGATGGCGAGATAGGGGTTCGCATCCATGCCGGTCAACCGGTTCTCGATCCGGCGGGAATCGGGGCCCGACAGCGGCACGCGAATACCGGTGGTGCGGTTGTCGCGGCCCCATTCAAGGTTGATGGGGGCCGCGTTGTCGCGCACGTAGCGGCGATAGCTGTTCACATAGGGCGCCATTACCGCGATGACCGACGGCAGGTATGTTTGCAGGCCGCCGATAAAGGTGAAAAACGCATCCGTATCCCCGCCGTTGGGACCGGAAAACAGGTTCTTGCCCGTCTCCGTTTCGACCACGGAATGGTGGATATGCATGGCCGATCCCGGCTCTTCCGCGATCGGTTTCGCCATGAAGGTGGCAAAGCAATTGTGCCCCAGCGCCGCCTCGCGGATCAGCCGTTTGAAATAAAACACTTCGTCGGCCAGAAGCAGCGGGTCACCGTGCTGGAGGTTGATCTCCAATTGGCCTGCGCCGCCTTCCTGCGTGATCCCGTCGATCTCGAATCCCTGGGCCTCGGCGAAATCGTAGATGTCGTCGATCACCGGTCCAAATTCGTCCACTGCCGTCATGGAATAGGCCTGCCGGGCGGCAGCGGGGCGGCCCGACCGGCCCATCATCGGCTCGATCCGCTTCGCCGGGTCAAGGTTCGGGGCAACGAGGAAAAACTCCATCTCCGGCGCGACCACGGGGGTCCAGCCCTGTTTGCGGTAGAGCGAGAGCACGTGTTTGAGCACGTTGCGGGGCGCGAAGGGAATCGGGTTGTCGTTGCGGTCATAGGCGTCGTGGATCACTTGAAGCGTCCAGTCGCCGGTCCAGGGCGCGGCGGTGGCGGTGGACATCTCGGGTTTGAGCACCATGTCGCGTTCGATGAAGCCCTCGTCCCCGGCCGCTTCGCCCCAATCCCCGGTGATCGTCTGGTAGAAAATACTGTCGGGCAGGTGGAAATACTTCTGCCGCGCGAACTTGGCGGCAGGCACCGCCTTGCCCCGCGCGATGCCGGGCAGGTCGGCGATGATACACTCCACCTCGTCCAGACGCCGATTTTCGAGATAGGCGGCGGCGGCGGCGGGCAGATGCGCGGTCCAGTCCTTTGCCATCACTTGGCCCCTTTCTTGAGGAAGGCGGCCATGCGGGCGGCCATGTCTGCGTTGTCGGTGGGTTCGCCAAGATCATTGCGCGCCTTGTCCACAAGATCGCGCGGCACGGTCTTGGACCGATGTGCGATCAGCCCCTCGACAACCTTGCGGTCAAATTCCGGGTGCGGCTGGACGGTGAGAATGGTTTTGCCGATCACCATGGCGGGGTACCTGCAAAAATCGTTCTCGGCGATCACCGTGGCCCCGGGGGGCAGTTCCACCACTTGGTCCTGATGCCAGGCGTTGAGATGCAGCGTGGCATCGCCGAAATCATAGGCCGCGCGCCCGACAGCCCATCCGCCGCTGAATTTTTCCACTGTCCCGCCAAGCGCTTGCGCGATGATCTGGTGGCCAAAGCAGATCCCCAGCATGGGATGGCGCGTCGCCGCGATTTTGCGGATGAGCCCCTCGAGCGGGGCGATCCAAGGGTGGTCCTCATAGGCCCCGTGGCGCGACCCGGTGACGATCCAGCCGTCTTGTGCGTCGGGCGCGGACGGAAATTCGTCGTCCACGACATTGTAGGTCGTGAATTCGAAGCCTTCGCCGGCAAAGAGCCGCGCGAACATGTCGTCATAGTCGCCGGATTCTGGGCGAATGGCGTCGGGCGCGTGCCCGGTTTGCAGGATGCCGATGCGCATGGGTCACCAATTTGATCAAATTTGACGCGACACTAGACGAGCCGAAAGGGGCCGACAAGCGGTCCGCGCGTCTAGCGAATAAACTGTCGGGCCCGGAACCGCAGGCGGGTTTGCCGCTCGGGCGGCAGGTGCCGGGTCAGGCGGCGGTTGATCGCCCCGAAGATCGAGATGACGGCGAGCGTCAGCATGATGAAATACATCGCAAGGATCGGGTAGGGCACGAAGGGGTTGAAAGTCTTGTCGGCAAAATAATTCGCGTAATACAGCGCATCACCGCGCTGTTGCCAGGCGGGAAACCCCGAAAAGAACACCAATGCCGTGGCATGAAACAGGAAGATCGCCTCGTTTGTATAGGCGGGCCAGCCGAGCCTGAGCATGGTGGGAAAGGTGATGCGGCGAAACCGCTTCCACCCGGTGATTCCATAAGCGTCGGCGGCCTCAAGATCGCCCTTGGGGATGGATTTGAGCGCCCCGTGAAAAATCTCGCCCGCGTAGGCCGAGGTGTTGAGAAACAGCACGAGCGTCGCGCCGATGGCCGCCGAGGTCAGGGGATCGAAGGCAGGATGCGCCTGTTTCAGCGACAAGAACGCGAAATAGGCAAAGAAAAACTGGATGAAAAGGGGTGAGCCGCGAAAGAGAAAGATGAACCATGTCGAGGCACGACGCGCGACCGGATTTCGCGCGGCCTTGCCAAACGCGACCGTGATCGACAGGAAAAACCCGGCGGCCAGCGCGAGCACGCCGAAGTAGATGTTCCAGATCATCCCGGAGCCGATCAGGGTGAAATGCTGACACAGCGTGAAATCCGTGCGCGGCAACAACCGTTCGCCGATGCCCAAGGACCGCAATCCGTAATCCGCGATGACCTCCATACAAGTCATGCCGGGGCCTTTCGCTGCGCATCGCCGCCCGAGGTTGCCTGACCCAGCGTGAGACGGGCCATGAGCCGGTCCAACACGACCTCAGACACCTTGGTCAGCCCGAGATAGAACAGCAACAGCGCGCCGAAATAATACATCCGCCAGTCGCCATGCGGGTAATCCGAGAACCGGGGGTTCTTGGTCCCACCCAGCTCGCGCGCCCAGTAAACGATATCCTCGACCCCAAGCAGGAACAAAAGCGGCGTGGCTTTCACGAGGATCATCCAAAGGTTCGACAGGCCCGGCAGCGCATAGACCCACATTTGGGGCACAAGGATGCGCCAGAACGTCTGCCGCGCCGAGAACCCATAGGCTTCGGCGGTTTCAAGCTGCGGACGGGGCACCGAGCGCATGGCCCCGAACAGGACGTTGGCGGCAAAGGCCCCGAAAACAATGGCAAAGGTCAGAACGGCAAGCGCGAAACCATAAACCTCATGCACCCATTGGGCAGAATTCGACAGGGGCAACTTGGCCGCACTGCAGACCACGAAATCGCTGCCTTGCCGGATCGGCCCTTCCCAATCCGGGCATTTCACCTTGTGGCGCAGGTATTCGAACGCTTGGTCCAGCGCGATTACGAAGAACAGGAAAAACGCGATATCGGGCACCCCGCGCACGATCGCG
The DNA here is from genome assembly GCA_011389895.1 of Maritimibacter sp. Lineage (GTDB taxonomy): Bacteria > Pseudomonadota > Alphaproteobacteria > Rhodobacterales > Rhodobacteraceae > Maritimibacter. The sequence goes on from JAABTN010000015.1 coordinate 48,044, forward strand.
GTGTAGCCCTTGGCCAAAAGCGCAAGCGGGGCAAAGCGGGCCCGCGCGGCAGCGGCCCCGACAAATCCGAACGCCAGCGCGACGGGTGCGGTCACGAACAGCAGTAAAAGGACCGTCCCGAACGACTGGTAGAACAGCAAATGCTTGCCGTTCGTCAGGTAGCAGGAAAGCCAGGCGAGGCCCTCGAGCGAAGCGGGGTCTGTGCAATAGCTGAACATGAAAAAACACTGCGGGCGCGGTCAGCCAGGCCGCCGCGCCCGCGCGTTGCCCTTAGTAGGGGCCGGTCATGCCATCGAACCATTTCTCGATCAGCGTGTTCACCGTGCCGTCCTCTTTCAACGCCGTGATCGCCGCGTCGAGCGTGGCCTTCAACTCGGTATCAGATTCGCGAACCCCGATGCCGATACCGCCCCCGAGCATCACGTCGTCGCTCGCAAACATAAGGTCGGCGTCTTCCGCCACGATCGGATCGAGAAACGCCTTGTCGGCCAGAACCGCGTCGGCTTCGCCTGATTTCACGGCGGCGATCGTTTCCTCGGGCGTGGCAAATTCGACCAGCGCCGCACCGTCCATCGAGGCGATATGGCTGGCCTGGATCGTGCCCGTCTGGGCCGCGACAACACCGGTGCCGTCAAAGGCATCGGACATGGCGGCAAAGGCCGAAGGGTCGGGCGGGAAATAGGCTTGGGTGAAGTCGATGACCTCGTCGCGCTCATCGGTGATCGACATGCCGGCGATGATCGTGTCGTAGTTGCCCGAGACAAGGTTAGGGATGATCGAATCCCAATCATTGGTCACCCATTCGCACGACAGCTCGGCGGTCTCGCAGATCGCGTCGCCCAGATCGCGTTCGAACCCGTCAACCTCGCCGTCATCGTTGAGAAAGTTATACGGAGGATAGGCGCCTTCGGTGCCCATGCGCACGGTATCCTGGGCAAAGGCCGTACCGGACATCAGCGCCAGCGCGGCAGTTGTGAGGATCAGTTTTTTCATTTTGAAACACTCCCTTGGTTGGTTGTCATGCCGGAACGCCGTGGGACAGAAAGCCCTGCAAACGTTCCGATTTCGGGTTGCCGAAGAGGGCCTCTGGCGTCCCTTCTTCCTCGATCTTGCCTTGGTGCAGGAAGATCACGTGATCTGCCACGTCGGCGGCCATGCGCATGTCGTGCGTCACGACGATCATGGTGCGCCCTTCGGCGGCAAGATCCTTGATCACCCGGACCACTTCCTGCTCCAGCTCGGGGTCGAGCGCCGATGTCGGCTCATCGAACAAAAGCGCCTGCGGCTCCATGCAAAGCGCGCGCGCGATCGCGGCGCGCTGCTGCTGGCCCCCCGACAGCTGGGCGGGCCAGGCATCGCTCTTGTCGCCGATGCCGACCTTCTCCAGGTAGGCGCGGGCAGCTTCCTCGACCTCGCGGCGCGGTCGGCCCAGAACGGTGATCGGGGCCTCCATGACGTTCTCGAGAATGGTCATGTGGGACCACAGGTTGAAGCTTTGGAACACCATCGACAGGTTGGTGCGCACGCGGGTGACCTGCTTTGCGTCTGCCGGGCGGCGATGAAGCCCCGCGCCCTTCCAGTTGATCGGTTCCCCGTTGAAGCGGATATCGCCCGATTGGCTGTCTTCAAGAAGGTTACAACAGCGCAACAGCGTGGACTTGCCCGAGCCTGATGACCCGATCAGGCTGATCGCGTGGCCCGAGGGGGCCGAAAGGCTCACCCCCTTCAGCACTTCGAGAGAGCCAAAGCTCTTGTGCAGGTCGCGGATCTCGATGACTGGCGGTGCGGTATCGGTCACAGGATATGATCACATTCGGTTCAGGCACCGAGTAGGGCGCAAAACCTAGTCTATTGCAATGATAGATTTCTTGACGCCGGGGCAGTGCCGCGGGCCGACCCGCCTCGCGTTTTCGACCTGCCGCATACGTGTGCAGCGGGGCTCAGCCTTGGGCCCGCTTTCGGGCAATATGGGAATCGCGATCGGTGACGCCCAGAAACTTCGCGATCAATCGCATCAGCGCGTCCTCCTCGTCCGCCCGATCACCATCGGCAAGCACGACCTGCCACGCCGCCTCGATCACCGACATCCGGTCCATGTAGGGAACGGCGGACTTGATCGCCTCGGTGAAGCGCACGGTATCGGGTGCCTCGGTCTCAAGCGTTTCGGCTTCGCCCATCAACTCGGACGCCGCCCCGTCCGACAGGTCATAGCGCTGCGCCACGATCCTGCGAATGGTGTCCTTCTCGTTCTCGGCGTAATCGCCGTCCGAGCGCGCGATGCGCACGAGAAGGGCGGTCAGCGCCACGCGCGCATCGGTATCGGGAAGCGGCGCGGGTTCCGGGGCGAGCAGGGATTTCAGAAGTCGATCAAACATGTCCCCTGAATAAGCCGATTGCGCGGCAGGTTCCAGCATCATCCCTTCACTGTTTTGTAAATACCTCGGAGGGGGAGGCGCACCTGCCTGCAGGTGCGGCGTGGGGGAGGCAGCGCCTCCCTCGCTCGCTCTGGTCTGCGCGCGGCGGGGTGGAGGGGGGCGGACGCCGGGGTTAGTCCTCGACCCCTTCGACGATCACCAACTCGCCCTCCGACACCGGATCGCGCAGGGCCTTTGCGGCCTGGTAGTCCGGCGATTGGTAACAGGCAAGCGCGGCTTGGTAGCTGGGAAACTCGATGACGACATTGCGGCTGCGTGCCTGCCCCTCGACCGCCTCGAAGGCCCCGCCCCGGGTCAAAAACCGCGCGCCATATTTGGCAAAGGGCGCGGCGTTGGCGGCGACATAGGTCTTGTAGGTCTCAAGGTCATGCACGTCGACCCGCCCGATCCAGTAGCCTTTGGGCATCACACGAGCCTTTCCTGTTCGATCGCGGCCCGCACGAAATCGGCAAACAGCGGCGCGGGGGCGAAGGGTTTCGACTTCAGCTCGGGATGATATTGCACCCCGATGAACCACGGGTGGTCTTTCCATTCCACGATCTCGGGCAGGCGCCCGTCGGGTGACATGCCCGAGAACACCAGCCCCTTGTCCTCAAGCTCGGCGCGGTAGCGGATGTCGACTTCGTAGCGGTGGCGGTGCCGTTCCTCGATACTGGTGTCGCCGTAAACCTCGGCCACCCGTGACCCCTTGGTCAGCGTTGCGGAATAGGCGCCAAGACGCATGGTCCCGCCCTTGTCATCGGTGACGTCGCGCTTGACCTTGTAGTTGCCCTGCACCCATTCCTTGAGATGGTAGACCACCGGGGTGAAGCGTTTTTGACCGGCCTCGTGGTCGAATTCCTCGGACCCGGCATCGGTGATCCCGGCCACGTTGCGGGCGGCCTCGATCACCGCCATTTGCATCCCGAGGCAAATCCCGAGATACGGCACCTTGTGTTCGCGGGCGAATTGCGCCGCCCGGATCTTGCCTTCCGTGCCGCGTTCGCCGAAGCCGCCGGGCACGAGGATCGCGTGGAATCCTTCGAGATGCGGGGCGGGGTCTTCCTTCTCGAAAATCTCGGCATCGACCCATTCGGTCGTCACCTTCACCCGGTTGGCCATGCCGCCGTGGGTGAGGGCCTCCTTGATCGACTTGTAGGCATCTTCGAGTTGCACGTATTTGCCGACGATGGCGATCTTCACCTCGCCCTCGGCGTTGTGGATGCGGTCTTCGACATCGATCCAGCGCGACATGTCGGGCTTCGGGGCGGGCGAGATCTGGAATGCGTCGAGCACCGATTGGTCCAGCCCGACATTGTGGAAGGCCACCGGGGCCTCGTAGATCGACTTCAGGTCATAGGCCGGGATCACGCTGTCGGGGCGCACGTTGCAAAACAGCGCGATCTTGGCGCGTTCTTTTTCCGGGATCGGATGCTCGGCGCGGCAGACCAGCACATCGGGGGCGATCCCGATGGCGCGCAATTCCTTGACCGAATGCTGGGTGGGCTTGGTCTTCAGCTCGCCCGAAGCCGCGAGAAATGGCAGGAGCGTCAGGTGCATGAAGATGCATTCGCCGCGCGGGCGTTCCTGGCTGAATTGCCGGATGGCTTCGAAGAAGGGCAAGGCTTCGATATCACCCACCGTGCCGCCGATTTCACAGAGCATGAAATCGACCTCGTCATCACCGATCGCGATGAAGTCCTTGATTTCATTGGTCACGTGGGGAATCACCTGGATGGTTTTGCCCAAGTAATCCCCCCGGCGCTCCTTTTCCAGAACGGTGGTGTAGATGCGGCCGGACGAGACCGAATCCGTGGCCCGCGCGGCGACGCCGGTGAACCGCTCGTAATGGCCGAGGTCGAGGTCGGTTTCCGCCCCATCGTCGGTGACGAACACCTCGCCATGTTCAAACGGGCTCATCGTGCCGGGATCGACGTTGAGATAGGGGTCGAGCTTGCGCATCCGGACCGAGAAGCCGCGCGCCTGAAGCAAGGCGCCGAGTGCGGCTGCGGTCAGCCCCTTTCCAAGCGACGAGACCACGCCGCCGGTGATGAAGATGTAACGTGCCATGCCTGATTGCCCCCGTGGTTTTTCGTTGTTTGAAGCGATCCGGTCACGCGCGGTTGCGAGCGCGCAGAAAAAACCACTCATCACGGGATTTCCGTTTAACCGATTCCCGGCCAAAAGACAAGCTGACCGCAAGATGATGGGGCGGAAAATTAATCCGCCTCAATAGGTTGTGGGTGGGTGATCGGGGCCGCGCCAAGCTGGCGAAACCCGAAAGGCGGTTGGCCCGCGCGGTCAGTCGGCGCGCGGCGGGGCGACCGGGGCGTTCCCTGCCGGTTCGGACGACGGCATCATGTCGGACACGTCGGGCGTGCCGGGAACGGCGGGGGCCGCCGGGGCGGCGTCGCCGTCCGCGGCATCTGGTGCCGGGGTCGAGATCAGGTCGGTGACCGAGCTGTCGGCGGTGTTTTGTGCCGAGATGATCGTGAGAGCCAGCGATGCGCCGAGAAAGGTGATGCCAAGCACCCAGGTCAGTTTCGACAGCGCCGTTGCGGCCCCGCGCGATGACATGACACCGCCACCGCCGCCGCCTCCACCGCCGCCCATGCCGAGACCGCCCCCTTCGGAGCGTTGCAGCAGAACGACGCCGATCAGGGTCAGCGCGAGCAGGAGCAGGATGATGAGCAGGACGTTTTCCATGGGGTCCCCGGTTCCTTCGGTCTTGATGGGGCTATCTAGGGGGAACGCCGCGCACCCGCAACCCCAAAGACCGGTATCGCGCCAACCCTGACGCGCAATTTTTTGCGAAATCCGGCCTATACCACCAAGACATGCGGGGCCCCCGAGCTTGTGATCGCCGCGCCGCAGCCTCCAAGCGGCGTTACACGCCCGGGGCCAATCGCGCCCGGCGCGCCGCGAGCGTGCTCGACAGCGCGAGCACGCCCAAAGCGAGACCGAGAAACCCGACCGAGACGATCGGCAGGCTCGCCAGCCCATAAGACGCATCGACAAGGCCCGCGACCCAAGACCCCGAGGACATGCCGATGTAGAGCGCCGAGGTGTTGAGCGCGAGAATCAGCCCGGCGCGATTGGGGGCGAGCCCCATCATCCGCTGCTGCTGGGCGGGAAAGAACAGCGACAGCATGCCTGACCAGACGACGATCGCGACGGTTGCGGGCACAAGCAACGGGGGCATCCAGAACAACGCGCAAAAGGCCGCGATGGTCGCCAAAAGCGCAACCGTGATGGTGCGTTCGGCGGGCCAGATACGGGTCACGACGCGGGCAAGGTAATTCCCCGCGACCCCGGCAATACCATAAAGCACCATCGCGACCGAGGTCTGTTCCGGCGTCGCGCCGATATAGTCGAAGTAATAAAGCGTGATCATCGAGAAGGTCGTGAACAGACCGGTCAGCGCGGCGATGGGCACGAGTATCCCGGTCAGGTTCACCGGTTGCAGGATCGTCTCGACCAGAACCCGGCCATTCAGCCGCTCGCCCGGCCCGGTTTCGGGCACCCGCCATTGGGTCAGGGCGGCAAACAGCATCACCGCGACCCCGAACGAGACAAAGGTGGGCCGCCAGCCAAACTGCGCCCCCATCCATGTGGCAAGCGGGGCCATCACCGCCGAGGCGACCACCATCCCGGCCGCGACGATGGTCAGCGCCTGACCGCGTCGCGCCTCCGCCACAAGGCTCGCCCCGAGCGCCGAGGCCACCGGGCTCGCCACCGATCCGCCGATGGCCGAGACCACGCGCCCGGCCAGCACCAGCTCATAGGTCGGGGCGAGACCGGAGAGCACCACGCCCCCGCCCAGAAACATGAGCCCGGCCACCACGAGCCTTTTGCGCGGCAGGTGCCCGACGACGATCTGAAGCAGCGGTGCCCCGATCGCCGACCCGAACGCATAAACCGCCGTCACCATCGCGGCCTCGGCCCGCGTCACGCCAAGAGAGGTGGTGAGATCGGGCAGGGTACCGATGGCCACGAACATGGTCGCCCCGACCGAAAACATGGTCAGCGACAGAAGGTTAAGGGCAAGGCGCGTTTCTCGGTTCATGACGGGGTCCGGGGCAGGGCCCGAGGGAAAGCCGGGCGCCGGGGTGCGGGTTTGAAGTGCAAGGTTGCCTTTCTTTAAGGGCGGGGGGACCGAATGAAAATCCACCATTTGCAAATGACGAAAGCGCCGCGCCGGAGGCGTTCGCCCGCTTTGGCGCGTGCGCGCGCGCCCTTGGCCGGTCTGCCGGCGGTTTCGCCTTTCAACGTTCCCCCGCCTTCGCTATACGGGCGCGGGTTTCACCTTGAGAGGATCGGATATGGCCAATGTTGTCGTCGTCGGCGCCCAGTGGGGCGATGAGGGGAAGGGCAAGATCGTGGATTGGCTGTCGGAACGGGCCGATGTCATCTGCCGATTCCAAGGGGGCCATAATGCCGGTCATACGCTGGTCATCGACGGCAAGGTTTACAAGCTGCATGCATTGCCATCCGGCGTTGTGCGCCCCGGAAAGCTGTCGGTCATTGGAAACGGCGTGGTGTTGGACCCGTGGCATTTGTTGTCCGAGATCGAGACGATCCGGGCGCAGGGGGTCGAGATCACGCCGCAAACGCTGATGATCGCCGAGAACACGCCCCTGATCCTGCCATTTCATGGTGAGCTTGACCGGGCGCGTGAAGAAGCCGCCTCGAAGGGCACCAAGATCGGGACGACCGGGCGCGGGATCGGCCCGGCCTATGAAGACAAGGTCGGGCGCCGGGTGATCCGGGTCGCGGATCTCGCGGATGCCGCCACGCTCGAAGCGCGCGTGGACCGCGCGTTGCAGCATCACAACCCGTTGCGCCGGGGGCTTGGCGCCGAAGAGATCGACCGCGAGGCATTGATCGCGCAGTTGACAGACATTGCGCCGAAGATCCTCGCCTATGCCGCCCCGGTCTGGAAGGTGCTGTCGGAGAAGCGCAAGGCGGGCAAGCGGATCTTGTTCGAAGGGGCGCAGGGCGCACTTTTGGACATCGACTTCGGCACCTATCCCTTCGTGACCTCGTCAAACGTGATCGCGGGGCAGGCCGCGACCGGCGTCGGCGTCGGGCCGGGGTCCATCGATTACGTGCTCGGGATCGTGAAAGCCTATACCACCCGCGTGGGCGAGGGGCCGTTCCCGACCGAATTGTTCGATGCGGATGGGCAGCGGCTTGGCGAACGTGGCCACGAATTTGGCACCACCACCGGGCGCCAGCGCCGCTGTGGCTGGTTCGATGCCGCGCTGGTGCGCCAGACCTGCGCCATCTCGGGGATCAACGGCATCTGTCTGACCAAGCTCGACGTGCTCGACGGGTTCGAGACGCTCAAGATTTGCGTCGCCTATGAGCTTGATGGCAAACGGTTGGATTACCTGCCCACCGCAGCGGAAGAGCAGGCGCGCTGCACCCCGATCTACGAAGAGATGGAGGGCTGGAACGCGTCGAGCGAAGGCGCACGCTCCTGGGCCGATCTGCCCGCCGCCGCGATCAAATACGTGCGCCGGGTGGAAGAGCTGATCGGCTGCCCGGTCGCGCTCTTGTCGACGAGCCCGGAGCGCGAGGATACCATCCTCGTCACTGATCCCTTCGCGGATTGACCGCGTATTCGGACTAAAGGAGGCACCATGGCCCTGTCACAAAAGGCGCGCAAAGGCTGGGCGATCTTCGTCTTGGTTGTTGTCCTGCCGATCTGGATCATCATCGCGGTGAACCTTGCCGATCTCGTCAGCCGCGACAACATGCTGGTCGAGCTTTTGGTGTTCATCGTGCTTGGCGTGGTGTGGATCTTCCCGTTCAAGAACCTGTTCAAGGGCGTGGCGGCAGCACCGCCGGAGGACGAGGGGGATCATCACTGATCCGCCCCGCGACAAGGCCCCTTGCACACCAAACAAAAACCGGCGGCGCATCTGGCATGCGCCGCCGGTTTTTTTGATCGACTGGCCCGCGACCGCGCGCCGAAATGATCATTCGTAATACAGGCTTTCTTCCGACAGAACGAATTGCCCGCGCTGGACCTTCGTGATCTGACCGGCCTTGAGAAGCTGACCGAAAGAGCGCAGGGCGTCGTCGCGGTTCACCTCGGGCGTGCAGGCCAGCGCCAGCGACATGATCTGCGGGCGCGTGGCCCAGGGCCGGCCCACTTCCTGCGTGACAAAGGCTGTTGCCGCCTCCAGCGCATCCTCGATCCCCTCGACCCCGAGATCGGCGGCGAAGGCCCGGAACCCGGAGGTCATATCCTGGTTCGCGGCCTCGTCCTGATCCTCCTCGTCCGCCTGCGGCTCTTCGCGGGTGGCGAGGTTCGATTTGGCCACGCGACGCGGGCGCACCGGCTGCACCGGACGCTTGGGCTGCGCGGGCTGAACCGTTTCCTCGGCCTCGTCATCCACGCGCTGTTCGGACACGAGGACCAGCGGGGCAAGCCGACGCTTCGGCGCGTCGGCCCCGGCAGAGGGGCGGCGCGGGCGCACCACGCGGGCGAGATCGTCGCGATACACCTCGTCCGACCGCAGCGCGGCAGCGTCCATCGATTCGAACGCATCTTCGACCTTCTCGCTGTCCGCTCGCTTTGCCTGAACGGCAGCTTTCAGGTGCTGGATGGCCGAGCGGCGGCGGGTGCTTTCCCCGGTCGCGAGTTGGGTGTTGGTCTTTTCAAGGATGCGGTCGATCGCCCGGTCGGTTTCGCCGATGTCGACATCGTCAAAGGCGGTGCGCGGCGTGCCACCTTGGGCCGCGATGCGGTCTGTCGGTTCTTCTTCCGGCTGGATCGACAGCGGTTCGGGGCGCGCTGTGTCCTCGGCAACCGCATGAAACGCGGCGTCTTGCGCGTCTTCGTTACCCGCGCTCTCGTCGCTCTCGCCTTCGTCCGTCTCAAGCGTGGCGTCCGTGTCGTCCGCGTCATCGGTCTCATATTCGGCATCCGGGTCGATCCGGCTCAGGGCGTCCCAATCCTCGTCGTCCTCGGTGTCGTCCTCGTCCTCGGACAGGGCAGCCTTGGCGCGGTCCGTGTCGTAATTGCCAAGATCTGCCTCGGCCTCGCCCCGCTCCAGCGCCGCGCGCGATTCGCGTTCGACTTGGGCGAGTTCGGCTGTCAGCGCCGCTTCCTCTTCCGGGTCGAGCGAGCTTTCGCCGGGCACGGTGAAGCTGTCATCCTCCTCATCATCGGCAAAGATGTCAGCGGCGATGTCGTCGTCCGTGGTGGGCGTCTGATCCGTGTCGGTCGGCTCATCGGCGGCCTGTTTCGGGGCGTCGGAGTCCGGACGGCGCACGTGCACGACGCGGGCCACCGGGCGACGTTTTCCGGCCTTGGCGTCGGGGGTCTGTTCGGGGGCCGCCTCTGCGGTCTCCTCCGCAGGTTCCTGTGAGGTGTCCTCTGCGGTGTCCTCTGTGGTTTCCACTTTGGGCGCTTCGGCAGCCTCTTCGTCCTCGTCCCCAAGATCGAACACCTCGCCATCGTCCTGCCCGGAGGTCAGGTCGGCGGCCAAGGGATCGGCAGCATCATCGGTGTCGTCGAACGCGTTTTCATTGTCGTCGCGCGGCCCGAATTCGCGGCTCTCTTCCGTGACCTTGCCAAGCAGAGCGGCAAAGTCCGCGTCGTCGTCCGCGTCGGTCTCTGCCGTGTCCGGGGCCCGGTCGGCACCCGGTGCGCGTTCGTCTTCTTCCTCGGCGATCATCGCCTGTTCGAGAATGTCATCCACGTCGTCGGCATCATCGTCAGACGGAAAATAATCCTCGGCATGCTGATCTTCGGAATAATCTTCGTCTTTCGTCGGCGTGCGCGCGCCCGGTTTCGGGCTGGTGTCGACCACGGCACGGATGCGGCGGATCTTGTCGGTGACAGACCCGACTTCGCGCGGGCCATCGTCCTGATCCGCGTCTTTGTCGGCCGTTTCGCGCACCTTTTTGGCTGCCGCGTCGCGCTTGGCGCGCGCATTGGCGTCTGCTTCGGCTTTCTCGGCCTCACGGCGGCGGGCTGTCTCGGCTTCGTCTGCCTTGCGCTGGGCCTCGCGGGCTGCCTCTTCTTCCCGGGCGCGTTGCGCTGCCTCTTCTTCGGCGACGCGCGCTGCCTCGGCCTCGCGCTCGATCTCGGCGGCGTGGCGTTCGGCTTCCGCCTCGGCAGCCTTTACCTTCTCGGCGTCTTCCGCGGCCTTCTCTGCCGCTTCGTCCGCCGCGTCATCATCGGCATCATCCCCCGCGTTCGCGTCGGTGAGCAGACCGACAGCTTGCGGATCATCCTTGGCTTGGCGCAGCACAACGCCATGTTCGCTGACCTGCGCCTCGACACGCTTCTTGCCTTCGCGTTCGGCAATCTGGTGCAGCATCTCCGCGTCGGGGGTCGGCGGCTCCGCCCCGAAATAGCGATCATCGGCCGCGAGGTCGCGAAAATATTCCGCGATCGACTTCATCGTGTTGAAGGGATCGTCAAAACCTTCCAGCGTGCAGCTGAAGGTGCCGTAAGATACAGTGAGAATCCTGCTCGAATTCACCATGTCACGTTCGCTTTCTCCCCCGATCCAGCAACAGCAGGTTTACCACGGAGCGCTTCGAGAAATTGCACAAAAGCGCGAAATTGGCGGTATTTTTTCGCGTCCGAAATGTGGATAGTTTCTGGAATGGATACAATGAAGCATAAAAACCCGATCATTTCATCCTTTTCGGAGACAGTAACGCTTCTTGGTGGGGGTGACCTTACCGATGAAACCGTTTCCGATCTGTTGACGCGGGCCCCGAATCTGGTGGTTTGTGACGGGGCCGCGACAGGGGCGCTCGCGATGGGGGTCATGCCTGACGCCGTCATCGGGGATATGGACAGCCTCGATGCAGAAACAAGAGCGCGGCTTAACCCGGGCCGGGTGCATGAGCTGACCGATCAGGACACGACGGACTTCGACAAGGCGCTGCGTTCGATCCGCGCGCCGCTGATCCTCGGGGCCGGGTTCATGGGACAACGGCTGGATCATGAGCTTGCCTGCTACAACGCGCTGGTGCGCCACCCGGATGTGTGCTGCATCCTCGTGGGCGGGCACGACATCTGCTTTCACCTGCCGGCACGCAGGCGCCTGTTCATGGATTTGAAAATCGGGAGCCGGGTGTCGCTGTTCCCGATGGCCGAACTGGATGTGCACACCGACGGCATGGAGTGGTCGTTTGAACGCCTCACCCTGGCCCCCTGGGGCCGGGTCGGCACCTCGAACATCGCGCGGGGCCGTGTGGTGGTCGAGGCGGATCGGGACGGGCTATTGGTGATCCTGCCCCGCGCCGCCCTTGATGACGCGATCACCGCGCTTCGCGCGCTGTGATCTTCACCGTTTTCGAAATACCTCGGGAGGGAGCGGGGCATTTGCCTGCAAATGCACCGTGGGAGGGCTGGCCCTCCCCGCCGCCCGATCAGTTGCCCGGTCAGCCGCCCGCCGCACCGATCCCCCCTCGCACATGGCACCGGGTTTGCTTATAAAACCGGGGAATCTGCCCCGCCCTTTTAGGAACGCTGCCATGTCCAACAATCTTTCGCCCATCGACACCGCCAAATTCGTTGCTGCCAAGCGCGCGGTGGATTTCGTCGAGGACGGCATGCGGGTCGGGCTGGGCACCGGGTCGACGGCGGCGTGGATGGTGCGCTGTCTCGGGGAACGGGTGCGCGAGGAGGGGTTGAAGATCTCGGGCGTTCCGACCTCGACCCGCACCGCGGAACTGGCCCGGCAGGTTGGCATCCGGGTCATCAGCCTCGATGAGGCGCGCTGGCTTGATGTGACCATTGACGGGGCCGATGAATTCGACGCCGATCTGAACCTGATCAAGGGCGGCGGTGGCGCGCATCTTCAGGAAAAGATCGTCGCCACCGCGTCGGACATGATGATCGTGATCACGGACCCGTCGAAACAGGTGGAGCATCTCGGGGCTTTCCCGCTGCCCGTCGAAGTGATCCCCTTCGGATGGCAGACCACCAAGGCGCTGATCGAGGAAACGCTGGCGTCGCTCGACGTTCTGGGCCAACAGGCGAGCCTTCGGATGAACAGCGAGGCGCCGTTTGTCACCGACGAGGGCAATCACATCATTGATCTTCACCTGCAACGCATCGGCAACCCGCGCCAGATTTCCATGGTTTTGAACCAGATCCCCGGCGTGGTCGAGAACGGTCTGTTCGTCGACATCTGTGACAAGGTCGTGATCGGGCATCAGGATGGCCGGGTCGAGGTCATCGATATCAACGAGGGCACCCAGGAAGAGGGTCAGATCGACTTCGTCGAGTCCGAGAACCTGTTCTCGGATATTTGAGACAGGGCCTTTGTCGGGCGCTGCCTTGTTTCAATGAACCGTTGTGGAACGACTGATTGGAGGGGGCTGTCTGCCCCCTCCAAACCACCCCCGAGAATATTTTCGGAACGATGAAGGGGAGCGACGACAGGCGCGCCACGCTCAAGGGCGCGTGAATGTTGGGGTCCGATGCTGGCATGTTGCCGGGTTCTGTGGAATATCGCCTTCAAAGAGACGGACAAAGGTGACCCATGAGCGATTTCGACTACGACCTTTTCGTGATCGGTGGCGGTTCGGGCGGTGTGCGCGCCGGGCGCGTGGCGGCAGAGAGCGGGGCGAAGGTCGGGCTGGCCGAGGAATTTCGCATGGGTGGTACCTGCGTGATCCGGGGATGTGTGCCCAAAAAGCTGATGGTCTTCGCGTCGAAATTCGGCCCCCTGGCCGGTGAGGCGCGGGATTTCGGGTGGGACATGCCGGATGGGCGGTTCGACTGGCTCGCGTTTCGCCCGAAGCTGCACAATGAATTGTCGCGTCTTGAGAACATCTATCGCACCAACCTGGCCCGTCCCGGCACCGACATCCATGACGCGCGGGCGCGTCTGATTGATGCGCATACGGTCGCGCTGTCGAACGGGCAAAGCTACACCGCGAAACACATTCTCGTGGCCACCGGCGGGCGGCCTTTCGTTCCCGATCTGCCGGGCGCAGAGCTTGGCATCACCTCGAACGAGATCTTCAATCTCGACCATCTGCCCGAGAAGATCCTGATCGTTGGCGGCGGGTACATTGCCTGTGAGTTCGCCTGTATTCTCAATGGTCTGGGCGTCGGGGTGACGCTTTGGCACCGGGGGCCGCAGGTGTTGCGGGGCTTTGACGACGAGGTGCGCGGTCATATCGCCGAGGTGATGATCGCACAGGGGATCGACCTGCGCGTCGGCGTCTCGCCCACCGGGGTTCAGCGCGGCTCGGACGGGCGGCTACGTGTCTCCGGCACCGATGATCACAAGGCCATGGTCGGCGAGGTGCTTTGGGCCACCGGGCGCACGCCCAACTCCGATGATCTCGGGCTCGAGGCGCTTGGAGTGGAGCGCGCGGACAACGGTGCGATCGTGGTCGATGAATATAGCCAGACCGCCGTGCCCTCGATCTTTGCCATCGGCGATGTGACCGACCGCATCGCCCTGACCCCGGTCGCGATCCGCGAAGGCGCGGCGTTTGTCGAGACGGTGTTCAAGGGCAACCCGACGCGGCCCGACCACGCGCTGGTGGCCAGCGCGGTTTTCACCCAGCCGGAGTATGGTACAGTGGGGCTGACCGAGGAAGAAGCACGCGCGCAGGAGAAGATCGATGTCTATTGCGCCGCCTTCCGTCCGATGCAGAAAAGCTTCATCGACCGGTCTGAGAAGGCGTTGTTCAAGCTGATCGTGAGCCAGGAGAGCCAGAAGGTCTTGGGATGCCATATCGTCGCAGACGGGGCGGGCGAGATGATCCAGCTGGCCGCCGTGGCGGTAAAGATGGGGGCGACCAAGGCCGATTTTGACGCGGCTGTGGCGGTGCATCCGACCATGGCCGAGGAAATCGTCCTGATGAAAACACCGACCCGCGCGGACTGAACCGGGTTGAAATTGAAGCGTATCACCGCCAGTTATAAGCGGACAGATTTTGGAGGATGACAAACAGATGGCCAGCGACAATGGCGGCCCCTGGGGCGGCGGCGGTGGAAACCGCGGCGGTCAGGGTGGAGATGACGGGCGAAACGGACAGCGCGGTGGACCGCGCCGCCCCGGACAGGGGCAGGGCTCCAACGTGCCCGAGATAGACGACCTGATGCGCCGGGGGCAGGAACAGCTTCGCGTGCTCATGGGCGGACGGGGCAATGGCGGCGGTGGCGGCGACGGGTCCGGCGGCCCCGGCTTTTCACGCGGAAGCGTGGTCATCGTTCTTATTGCCGCGGTCGCGCTTTGGCTTTTCGCGAGCTTTTATCGCGTCGACACCTCGGAGCAGTCGGTCGAATTGTTCTTTGGTGAGCAATACAAGGTCGGCACCGCCGGTTTGAACTTTGCGCCATGGCCGGTTGTGACCAAGGAGATTTATCCGGTTACCCGGGAGAACACCGAGGATATCGGGATCGGCACCGAAGAGGGTCTGATGCTGACCGGTGACGAGAATATCGTCGACATTGATTATCAGGTGGTCTGGAACATTGGTGACATCGAGAAATTCGTCTTCAACGTGGCCGACCCGGTGGACACCGTGCGCGCTGTGTCTGAATCGGCCATGCGTGAGATCATCGCGCGCTCGTCTCTGGCCCCCGTTCTGAACCGCGACCGGGGCGTCATTGGCCAAGAGCTTCAGGAGCTGATCCAATCCACGCTCGACAGTTACGAGAGCGGCGTGAACATCATCCGCGTGAACTTTGACCGGGCCGACCCGCCGCGCGAGGTGATCGACAGCTTCCGCGACGTGCAGGCAGCCGAACAGACCCGTGACACGCTGCAATCGCAAGCCGACGCCTATGCCAACCGCGTGATCGCCGAGGCCCGTGGTCAGGCGGCTCAGACGCTGGAAGAGGCCGAAGCCTACCGGGCTCAGGTCGTCAATGAAGCCGAAGGTGAAGCGCAACGTTTCATCTCGGTTTACGACGAATATGCGAAAGCCCCGGATGTGACGCGCAAGCGTCTGTATCTCGAAACGCTTGAGCGGGTTCTGGGTGATGTCGAGAAGATCATCATCGACGAAGCTGCCGGGGGGGATCAGGGCGTCGTGCCTTACCTGCCGCTTAACGAATTGCGCCGCAATTCAACCCAGTCCACCACGACAGGAGGGTCGAACTGATGCGCCGCTCTTATATTTTCATCGCGATCGTGGCCGTTCTCGTCTTCATCGGCCTAAATTCCATCTACATCGTCGACGAACGTGAAAAGGCGCTGCGCCTCTGGTTTGGTGAGGTGACGGCGGACATCGACGATCCGGGGCTGTATTTCAAGGTGCCGGTTCTGCACGAGATCGCCAAGTACGACGACCGTATCCTGCCGCTGGACACGGAAGAGCTCGAAGTCACGCCGGCGGATGACCGTCGTCTCGTGGTCGATGCCTTCGCCCGGTGGCGCATTGAAGACGCGACCCAGTTTCGTCAGGCCGTCGGCGCCTCGGGGATCACCGGAGCGCGTCAGCGTTTGGATCGGATCTTGAACGCTGAGCTTCGTGAAGTGCTGGGTAGCGTGCCCTCGGATGCGGTGCTGTCGGTCGACCGTGTGTCGCTGATGAACGCGATCCGGGATCAGGCCCGCGAACAGGCGCTCAACCTTGGTATTCTCGTCATCGACGTGCGGATCATTCGGGCCGATCTGCCCGAACAGAACCTCGAAGCGACCTATGAACGGATGCGGGCCGAGCGTGAGCGGGAAGCGGCGGACGAGATCGCGCGTGGTAACGAGGCGGCGCAGCGCGTGCGTGCGCAAGCCGACCGGACCGTGGTCGAAACCACGTCCCAGGCCCAGAAGGAAGCCGATATCATTCGGGGTCAGGCCGACGCGGCGCGAAACGCGATCTTTGCCGATGCCTTCGGCCGGGACGAAGAGTTCTTCGCCTTCTACCGCTCCATGCGGGCCTATGAGAATTCACTCAAGGGCGAGAATTCGACGCTGGTGCTCTCGCCGGACAGCGAGTTCTTCAATTATCTCGGGTCCGACGAATCCGCGGCGACGCGCGACCAGTAGACGCGGGGGCACGCCATGTCATGGCTGCTTTTGGGATTAGGCTTGGCCCTCGTGATCGAGGGCCTTGTCCTTTTCATGCTCCCCGTTCGGCTCGATCGGCTGATCGCGGCGCTCGAGGAAATCGGCCCCGAGGCGCGACGCATTGCCGGGCTCGTGGCGATCGCGATTGGCGTTGGAATAGTCTGGCTGGCGCGCATCATGGGCGTGTAACTGCCGGGTTACGCCATCGTGACGGAATGTGGCGAGGATTGCGTTGCGCATTTCAGTGTCTATCTTGAAGATAGTTTCGAAGCGCACAGGTGCACAGAGGAGATCGATGTGAAGATCGCAGGGAAAGCGCAGGCAATCGCCAAAACCCGACCAACCCCGAGGCAGATCGCGACCCTGTTCGCGGTCGTCGCGACATTCGTCTTCATGTTGGGGGCGATGGCGCAGGCGCAGTCGAGGCCCGGAAGTTTTGCCGACCTCGCCGAACGTGTCAGCCCGTCCGTGGTGAACATCACCACCGCTACCGTGGTGAGCCAAGACACCGGCCCGCAACCGATGGTGCCCGAAGGCTCGCCTTTTGAGGATTTCTTCCGCGACTTTCTTGAACGCGACGGCGAGGGCAACCAGCCGCGCACCCGCCGCTCATCCGCGCTGGGTTCGGGGTTCGTGATCTCGGAAGATGGCTATATCGTTACCAACAACCACGTGATCGAGGGCGCGGACGAGATCCAGGTGGAATTCTTCGGCGACAGGGGCGAGCTTGACGCAACCGTCGTCGGGACCGATCCCAACACTGACATCGCGCTCCTGAAGGTCGAGACCGACGAACCGCTTCCCTTTGTCGTCTTCGGCGACTCGGAGGCGATCCGGGTCGGCGATTGGGTGATGGCCATGGGCAATCCGCTGGGCCAGGGGTTTTCGATCTCGGCCGGGATCATCTCGGCACGCGGGCGTGAGCTTCAGGGCTCTTATGATGATTTCCTGCAAACCGATGCCGCGATCAACCGGGGCAACTCGGGCGGGCCGCTGTTCAATCTTCAGGGCCAGGTCGTGGGGGTGAACACCGCGATTCTCAGCCCCAATGGCGGCTCGATCGGGATCGGCTTCGCCATGGCGTCGAACGTGGTCACCAAGGTGGTCGATCAGCTCAAGGAATTTGGCGAGACGCGGCGCGGATGGCTCGGCGTGCGCATTCAGGACGTGACCGAAGACGTGGCCGAGGCCATGGAACTCGACAATACGCGCGGCGCGCTGGTGACGGATGTGCCCGATGGTCCGGCGAAGGACGCAGGGATCGAAGGCGGTGACCTGATCCTGAGCTTCGCGGGGCAAGAGGTCGCGGATACACGCGAGCTTGTGCGCATCGTCGGGGATTCCGGCGTGGGTGACACCGTGCGTGTGGTCATCCTGCGCGACGGTCAGACCCAGACGATCAAGGTGACGCTGGGCCGTCGCGAAGACGCGCTGGCCGCCGACGAGAGCGAGGAAGAGACCCCGGAAGCGGCGCCGGAGCCGACCGAATCTACCATTCTCGGCCTGACCCTGTCGGAAATGACCGATGAGCTGCGCGGTGAGCTTGGCCTTGACGCCGGGGCCGAAGGCCTCGTGGTGACAGAGGTCGACGCGGCCTCTGCGGCAGCTGAAAAAGGCATCATGCCCGGTGACGTGATCACCGAGGCGGGGCAGGAACGGCTTACCACGATTGCCGATTTCGAGACGCGGATCGAGGCCACGCGGGATGGAGGGCGTCAATCTCTCCTGCTGCTTGTGCGGCGCGGCGGCGATCCACGCTTCGTGGCGCTGCCGGTCGAGGAATAAGGACAACGACAAGGCCCCGCGCGCTGCGCGGGGCCTGTTTGTATCATTCCGTGAGTGGGTGTGTCAGGCGATCGGGGTCAATGACCCGGGTGCCAACGCCGGTCTCAGTCGAAGGATTTGGCATCCCAGCGGGTCAGCCCGATATCTTCCAACTGCTCATCCGACAGCGCGGCGAGGGCCCGACGGGTCTTCAGGCGGGTATAAGCCCGCTCGACGTCCAGGCGCAGGTCGAGGACTTTGCGCATGAAACGGGTGGTCGATTCCGCGATGTCGTAGTCGATTGCTTGCATAGCCATATTTCGCGCTCCATGCTTAAAAATTGCGCGGTCCGTGAACCGTGTCACGGTCAAATAGGGTGCGTGACACCGTCGCACAATTGCAGTTTTTGCAAGCCTCAGGCGCGAAAAACGCATGGCTCGCGCGCCGGGATCGCGTCGCCCGCCACCCACGGCCAACCGCCAGGGGTTGCGGTGGGGCCAGGGAGGGCTGCAAGATTTTGGTTTTGAGATGTTCGCCTTTCGTGCTAATCAGGCTCAAAATGAGAACAAAAGGGCAGCGACATGCGCATACTGGGCATTGACCCGGGGCTTCGAAACCTCGGCTGGGGCGTCATCGACACCGAAGGGAACCGGATGAGCCATGTCGCCAATGGCGTCTGCCACGGGAACGGCGATGATTTGTCCCAAAGATTGCTCGCACTTCACGCGGCCCTGACCGACATCGTGGCGCAGTATCGCCCGGACAGCGCGGCGATCGAACAGACCTTCGTGAACAAGGACGGGGCGGGCACGCTCAAGCTTGGGCAGGCGCGGGGGGTCGCGCTTCTGGTGCCCGCGCAGGCCGGGTTGCCGGTCGGCGAATATGCCCCGAACACGGTCAAGAAGACCGTGGTGGGCGTCGGCCATGCCGACAAGCGGCAGGTGGACCACATGGTGCGCCTGCAGCTTCCGGGCGCAGGGATCGACAGCCCGGATGCCGCCGATGCGCTGGCCATCGCGCTTTGCCATGCCTATCTCGCACGCTCCGGTGACCGGCTTGCCCAAGCGGTCGGGCGCGCCACGACCGGCGGGCATAGGGCAAAGCGGGGCGCGGCATGATCGGCAAAATCTCGGGACATGTGGATTACAAGGGCACGGATCATGTTCTGATCGACGTGCGCGGTGTCGGCTACGTGGTGCATGTGTCGGACCGGACCTTGGCTGCCCTGCCGGGGCCGGGCGGGGCCACGTCGCTTTATACAGACATGATCGTGCGAGAAGACCTGATGCAATTGCACGGGTTTTCCTCTCTGGTCGAGAAAGAGTGGTTTCGCCTGCTTTTGACCATTCAGGGCGTCGGGGCCAAGGCCGCCACCGCGATCCTCGGTGCGCTCGGGGCCGACGGGGTGAGCCGCGCCATCGCGCTAGGCGACTGGAACGCGATCAAGGCGGCGCGGGGCATCGGCCCCAAGACCGCGCAACGGGTGGTCAACGAGTTGAAGGACAAGGCCCCGGCGATCATGGCCATGGGCGCCGGGCAGGCGCTGGCACAGGGCGCGCCGGAGGACGGGGAGGTGATCGAGCCGCCGCGACCCGCCACGACCCCGCCCGCGCCCCCGTCCAGCACCGCCCAGCCCGAGGCGCTCTCGGCGCTCGCAAACCTCGGTTACGCGCCGGGCGAGGCGGCGGGTGCGGTGGCGACAGCCCTGGGCGAAGACCCGGACCTCGACACCTCCGGTCTGATCCGCGCAGCCTTGAAGCGCCTGGCACCGAAGGGGTAGGGAAGATGGACCGCTTCCCTGTCCGCCGGGCAACGCCGCGTGAGGCCCCATGACCGAACCAGACCCCACCCTGCGCCCCGAGGAACAGACCGAAGACGTGGACCGTGCCCTGCGGCCCCAGACGTTGGGCGATTTCGTCGGGCAGGCTGCGGCGCGGGCAAACCTGCGGGTGTTCATTGAAAGCGCGCGGCGACGGGGCGAGGCGATGGATCACGCGCTGTTTCACGGCCCGCCCGGGCTGGGCAAGACCACGCTGGCGCAGATCATGGCGCGCGAACTGGGGGTGAACTTCCGCATGACTTCGGGCCCGGTTCTGGCCAAGGCCGGGGATCTTGCCGCGATCCTGACCAATCTCGAGGATCGCGATGTGCTGTTCATCGACGAGATCCACCGGCTCAACCCGGCGGTCGAAGAGGTGCTTTATCCCGCGATGGAGGATTTCGAGCTCGACCTCGTGATCGGCGAGGGCCCGGCGGCGCGCACCGTGCGAATCGAGTTGCAGCCTTTCACGCTGGTCGGGGCGACCACGCGTCTTGGCCTGCTGACCACGCCGCTGCGCGACCGCTTCGGCATCCCGACCCGGCTTGAATTCTACACGGTCGAGGAATTGCACGACATCGTCACCAAGAACGCGGTGAAGCTGGGTGCCCCTGCCGAGGATAAGGGCGCGCTCGAGATCGCGCGGCGGGCGCGGGGCACGCCCCGGATCGCCGGGCGGCTTTTGCGCCGGGTGGTCGATTTCGCCGTGGTCGACGGTGATGGCCGGATCACGCGCGAGATCGCGGATATGGCGCTGACGCGGCTTGGTGTCGACAACCTCGGGCTTGACGGGGCTGATCGCCGCTATCTGACCCTTATGGCCGAGCATTACCAAGGCGGGCCGGTCGGGATCGAGACATTGGCGGCGGCGCTGTCGGAGAGCCGGGATGCATTGGAGGAGGTGATCGAACCCTTCCTGTTGCAGCAGGGGCTCATCCAGCGCACGCCGCGCGGGCGGATGCTGGGACAAAAGGCCTGGAGCCACCTTGGGCTTGCCGCGCCCACGCCCGCCGGGCAAGGGCGGCTGTTCGAGGATTGACCTTACCGGGTACGCCCCCCACCTTTCGGCCATAGCCTTTGGGAGGACCCCATGCCGATCAAGAACCGTTTTGCCGAGCTTCATGACGACATAACCGTTTGGCGACGTGACATTCACGCGCATCCCGAATTGTTGTTCGACACCTACCGCACCTCGGCGCTCGTGGCCGAGAAGCTGCGTGACTTCGGGTGTGACGAGGTGGTCGAGGGGATCGGGCGCACCGGGGTTGTCGGCGTGATCCGGGGCCGCGCGACGGGGTCGGGCAAGGTCATCGGGTTGCGCGCCGATATGGATGCTCTCCCGATTCGCGAGGCGACGGGGCTGGAGTATGCCAGCGGGACCGAGGGGCTGATGCATGCCTGTGGCCATGACGGGCACACCGCGATGCTTCTGGGTGCGGCGCAATACCTTGCCGAAACACGCCATTTCGACGGCACGGCCATCGTTATCTTCCAACCCGCCGAAGAGGGCGGCGGTGGCGGGCGCGAGATGGTCGAGGACGGGCTGATGGAGCGGTTCGGGATCGAGGAAGTCTACGGCATGCACAATTGGCCGGGTGTCCCGGTCGGCACCTTCGCGATCCGTGAGGGCGGGTTCTTCGCGGCCACCGACCAGTTCGACCTTGTGATCGAGGGCAAGGGCGGTCATGCCGCCAAACCGCATGAAGGGGTCGATCCGACCGTGGTCGCCGCACAGGTGGTGCTGGCGTTCCAGACGATCGCGAGCCGGGGGGTGGACCCGGTCAAGCACGTGGTGGTCTCGGTCACGACCCTGATGACCGATGGGGACAGCTACAACGTCATCCCGCAGCGCGTGCACATGAAGGGCACCATTCGCACCCATGACGACGCGGTGCGGGACTTTGCCGCCCGGCGGATCGAAGAGATTGCGACCGGCATCGCGGCGGGGTTCGGCGCGCGGGCCGAGTTCACCTATCTCCCCGGCTACCCGGTGATGGTGAACGCCCCCGAGCAGACCGCTTTTGCCGCCGACGTGGCCGCACAGGTGACCGGTCAGCCGACCGCAGAATATGATCCGATCATGGGGGGTGAGGATTTTGCCTATCTCGCCAACGCCCGGCCCGGGGCCTATATTCTCGTCGGCAACGGCGACACCGCCCCGGTGCACCACCCGGAATATAATTTTGAAGATGCGGCGATCCCGGCAGGCTGCAGCTGGTGGGCGGAAATTGTCGAGCGTCGGATGCCGGTGGGCTGACACGCGCCAAGGACACGCCGCGCGCCGCTGGGCAACACCGTGTCGTGCGCGGGCGCCTTACCCCCCGGTGTGGCTCATGTGGCGTGACACCTGACCATCCGCGCGCTGGCGGGAATAGTCGAAATCATGGCCCTTGGGCTTGTGCGTGATCGCTTCGCGGATCGCGGCCACCAGCGGTTCATCCGTGTCCGGATGGGCGCGCAGGGGGTCGCGCAGGTCGGCGCGGTCGTCCTGCCCGAGGCACATGTAAAGCTCGCCGGTGCAGGTCAGCCGCACCCGGTTGCAGCTTTCGCAGAAATTGTGGGTCAGCGGCGTGATGAAGCCGATCTTCTGCCCGGTCTCTTCAAGCCGCACGTAGCGTGCCGGGCCGCCGGTGCGTTCGGCCAGGGGGGTCAGCGTGTAGCGGGTGGCAAGCTGATCGCGCAGGTCGGTGAGCGGCCAGTATTGGTCAAGCCGGTCCTCGTTGCCGATATCGCCCATCGGCATGACCTCGATCCAGGTCAGGTCCATGTCGCGCGCGGCGCACCATTCGGTCAGATCGAACAGCTCCACATCGTTGAAATTCTTCAAGGCGACCGCGTTGATCTTTACCCGGAGGCCCGCCGCCTGTGCCGCGTCGATGCCGCGCTTCACCTTTTCAAGCTCGCCGCGCCGGGTGATGTCGCGGAATTTCTGGTCGTCCAGCGTGTCGAGCGAAATGTTCACCCGCCGCACCCCACAGGCCGCGAGGTCGGCGGCAAAGCGTTCAAGCTGTGAGCCATTGGTCGTCAGCGTCAATTCATCCAGCGCGCCGCTGTCGAGATGGCGCGACATGGCGCGGAAATACTCCATGATGTCGCGCCGCACGAGCGGTTCGCCACCGGTGATGCGCAGTTTCCTGACCCCGAGACCGATGAAGGCCGAGGACACCCGGTCGAGCTCTTCCAGCGACAGAAGCTCTTTCTTCGGCAAGAACGTCATGTTCTCCGCCATGCAATAGGTGCAGCGGAAATCACAGCGGTCGGTGACCGACAAACGAAGGTAGGTGATCGGCCGTTGGAACGGGTCGATGAGGGGCGCATTGGTCATACCGTGAACCTAAGGACGACAGCGCGGCGGGGCAAGCGCGAAGACCATGGACGCGGGCCGGGGAAATTCATAGCTTGAGGGTATGAAACGCTTGGTTCTCCTTCTCTTTCTGGGGCTTGCGGGCTGCTCCACTGGCCTCTTCGCCCCGCAGGGTGACGAATCCGTGACTGTCGGGGCGCCGATGTCGGCGATGGCCCCGCCGCCCGATGCCACCACCGAAGAGGCGTTCGACACCACCACGGTGGAAGAACGGCTGGCCGCCGCCAGCGCCGCGCCCGAGACGGGGGCCGAGCGGCTGGGCACCACCGTGGCATCGCTCGGGTCGCCCACCGCGCCGGGGTTCTGGCTTGAAACCCCGCTGGTGGACACCCTGCGCGAGGGGCGGGTGGAGGCCGAGAACGGCAAGACGGCCAATCTCGAACTGCGCCCCATCGACGGTCCGTCGACCGCGGGAAGCCGTATCTCTCTCCCCGCCCTGCGGGTGCTGGAGGTGGGGTTGACCGGGCTGCACAATCTGACGGTTTTCGCGAAGTAGCCTGCAGGGTCCGCATGACAGGACCGCGTGACCGGCCCGTCTTGCAGGGGCCCGCGGGGCGCGTTACCCACGCGGCCATGACCCGCCGCGCGAAGGATGCGACATGACGCCCGAGACGATCGAACAGCTTTTCACCCGGCCTGACGGTTACCATTTTGCCCGGTGGGGGCGGCCCATCGCGCCCGTGGTGTTCGGCGTCGAGGATGAAACGCTGCCCGTGATCAAGGGTGCGATCGAGGCGGTGGTGACGCTGGCCGGTCACCAGATGGCCGAGACCGACGCGGAGCTGGGCGCGAACCTGATGATCTTCTTTTTTCGCGACTGGAAAGAGCTTTTGGAGGTTCCGAACCTTGAGAAGATGATCCCCGACCTCCCCCGCATCGTTGACAAGCTGGCGACGGTCGAGGCGGTACAATACCGCACCTTCCGGTTCGATGACACCGGCGCGATCAAGGCCGCGTTCGTCTTCGTGCGCATGGGGGGCGGGATGGAAAAGCTGCCTGCCGAGACTGTTGCGCTCATGCAGGCGGCGCAGATCATGCTGACTTGGGGGGAGGGGGCGTTTGCCGAAACCTCGCCCTTGGCCGTGCATCCCGACACCAAGGCGACGATACTGCGCCCCGAGATCGCGGACGTGATCCGGGCAGGCTATGATCCCTTGATGCCGGTGGCCGCGCGCGACCCTGCCCATGCGCTCAGGCTTTACGCCCGCACACAGGGGGGCTGATGCGCGCCTTTCTCGCCCTCGATCTGCCAGAGGGGGTGATCGGCCCCGTCACGGCGCTTCAGGCCGGGTTGGAAGCAGGGCGACCGGTTGCGCAAGAGAACCTGCACCTGACGCTGGCATTCCTCGGTGATCTTTCCGAGCCACAGGTGGCTGCACTGGCCGAAGCGCTTTTGGATTTCACTGCGCCGCCGGTGCCCCTGCGGCTGGCCGGGGTGGATCTTGCGAGGGGCCGGGTGCCGAACCTGATCTGGATCGGCGCGGACCGGGACCCTGCGCTATTACACCTGCAATCCAAGGTCGAAACGCTGGTGCGCAACGCCGGTGTCCCGCTTGAGCGTCGCCGCTTTCGCCCCCAT
>JAABTN010000016.1 GCA_011389895.1 Maritimibacter sp.
CTTTGGAGAATTTCCCTTCCAACCACCCCCTCACCCCACCCCAAAGCGCGGAAGACAGGGTTGCCTGGCTCCGTCTCTTACGATCGCGTCGCGTCGGCATCTCGACCTTCTTTCGGCTGATGTCGCAACATGGCACGGCGCAGGCATCGCTTGATGCCCTGCCCGACATGGCGCGCGAGGCCGGTGAGCGTGACTATAGCATTTGTCCCCTGTCGATCGTCGAGCAGGAGATGGAATGGGGCGCGACCTATGGGGCGCAAATGCTTTTTTTCGGCACGCCCGACTATCCCGCCCGGCTTGGCGATATTCCCGACCCGCCGCCGATCCTATGGGCGCTTGGGGGTACCGGTCTTCTGAGCCGCTCGACCATCGCGGTGGTCGGTGCCAGAAACGCCTCATCGCTGGGCACCCGGATGGCGCGCCGGTTGGCGGGCGAACTGGGCCGTGCCGATCAGGTCATCGTGTCGGGGCTGGCGCGCGGGGTCGATACTGCGGCGCAACAATCCGCGCTGGAGACCGGAACCATCGCCGTCTTCGCGGGCGGGGTCGACGTGATCTATCCCTCCGAGAACACGGTTCTGGGCGAAGAGATCGCGCGCGGCGGGCTTCGGATATCGGAAGCGCCGATGGGTCTGGCCCCGCAAGCGCGCCATTTTCCGCGCAGAAACCGGATCATCTCGGGCCTGAGCCGTGCCGTGGTGGTGGTCGAGGCCGCGGCCAAGTCGGGCTCTCTCATGACCGCGGAGATGGCATTGGAACAGGGGCGCGAGGTGTTCGCGGTGCCCGGCCACCCCTTCGATGCGCGGGCGGCGGGCTGTAACCGGCTGATCCGCGACGGGGCGACGCTTTTGCGTGGGTCGGAGGATGTGTTGAACGTGTTGGACGCCCTGCCGGAAGTATCGCGCGACACCGCCCCCGCGATAGAAAATGCGATTGCCCCCGTGATCACCCCCGAGCAATCCTTACCCCCTGCTAAGCCGGAATCCCGGACGCAGGCCGATACCTTGGCCTTGCACCAGCAAATCCTTGACCGGCTGGACACCGCGCCGCTGGCAGAGGATCAGCTTATCCGCGACCTCGCCCGACCGGTGGATGACGTTACCTCGGAACTCACAACGCTCGAAATGGACGGGATCATCCTGCGCGGCCCGGGCGGTGTTTTGAGCCGCAAACATTAGCGTCAGGGCAGGTCAACAAAACAGTGTGACAGACGCCGCCATTGACAAGCTCCGCTTCGCCGACACATCTAAGCCCCCCAGAGGCCGAGATTGAGTCGAAAGGAATTTTATGCCCGTCGTTGTCGTGGAAAGTCCGGCTAAGGCCAAGACAATCAACAAGTATTTGGGCCCAGACTACACCGTTCTCGCCTCATACGGCCATGTTCGCGACCTGCCGCCGAAAGACGGATCGGTCAACCCCGACGACGATTTCGCGATGATGTGGGAGATCGGGAATGACAGCCGCAAGCATGTGAAGGCGATCGCCGATGCGCTCAAGGATGACAATAACCTGATCCTCGCGACCGACCCCGACCGGGAAGGCGAGGCGATCTCATGGCACCTCGAAGAGGCGCTGCGCAAACGCCGTGCGATCAAGAAGGACACGCCGGTGAGCCGGGTGGTCTTCAACGCCATCACGCAATCCGCCGTGACCGAGGCGATGAAGAACCCGCGCGATGTCGACGGTGATCTGGTCGAGGCCTATCTCGCCCGTCGCGCGCTTGACTATCTCGTCGGTTTCAACCTGTCGCCGGTGCTTTGGCGCAAGCTGCCCGGCGCACGCTCGGCCGGGCGGGTGCAATCGGTCTGCCTGCGGCTCATCGTCGAGCGCGAGATGGAGATCGAGGCCTTCAACCCGCGCGAATACTGGTCGGTCAAGGCGCAATTGACGACAC
Organism: Maritimibacter sp.; assembly: GCA_011389895.1. Lineage (GTDB taxonomy): Bacteria > Pseudomonadota > Alphaproteobacteria > Rhodobacterales > Rhodobacteraceae > Maritimibacter. Next base: position 1,895 of record JAABTN010000016.1, read on the forward strand.
CCCGCGGCCAATCCTTTGAAGCGCGGCTGACCAATTTCGCGGGCAAGAAGCTTGAACGCCATGATCTGGAAACCGGCGAGCAGGCCGGGCTGGCGGTGGCCGCGATCGAGAACCGCGACCTCTCGGTCACCTCGGTCGAGGCGAAGCCGGCCAGCCGCAACCCCTCGGCCCCCTTCATGACCTCGACGCTTCAGCAGGAGGCAAGCCGCAAATTCGGCTTCGGCGCGCGCCAGACGATGTCGACCGCCCAGCGCCTGTATGAAGCCGGCTACATCACCTACATGCGGACCGACGGGATCGACATGGCCCCCGAGGCTGTCGAGGCCGCGCGGGCCGAGATCGGCAACCGGTATGGTGCCGAATACGTCCCGGACAAACCGCGTGTTTACAAGAACAAGGCGAAGAACGCGCAGGAAGCGCACGAATGTATCCGGCCCACCGAGATGGGGCTGGACGCCGGGCAATTGTCGCGGCTTGAGGCCGACCAACGCAAGCTTTACGACCTGATCTGGAAGCGCACGCTGGCCTGCCAGATGGAAGGCGCGAAGATGGAGCGCACCACGGTCGAGATCGGGTCTGCCGACGGTCAGGTGGGTCTGAGAGCAACCGGCCAAGTCGTGCTCTTCGATGGCTTTTTGAAGGTCTACGAAGAAGGCAAGGACGACGACCTTGTCGAGGACGATGACGACAAGCGCCTGCCGCAGATGACCGAAGGCGACGCGACCGAGAAGGAAAAAGTCACGCCGGAACAGCATTTTACCCAGGCCCCGCCGCGCTATACCGAGGCGACGCTGGTCAAGAAGATGGAAGAACTGGGCATCGGGCGGCCTTCGACCTATGCCTCGATCGTCACCACGATCCAGGACCGCGAATATGTGCGCAAGGACAAGGGGCGCCTTATCCCCGAGGACAAGGGGCGGATCGTCACGATCTTTCTTCTGAACTTTTTCCGCCAATACGTCGGATACGAGTTTACCGCCGAGCTTGAGCAGGATCTGGACAAGGTGTCGGCGGGCGAAGTCGATTACAAAAAGGTGCTCGCCCGGTTCTGGCGCGACTTCTCGGCGGCGATTGCCGAAACGTCCGAGCTGCGCATCTCGGAGGTGCTCGACAAGCTTGACGATGCGCTTGCCCCGCAGCTTTATCCGCCGCGCGAAGATGGCACGGACCCGCGCAAATGCCCGCTTTGTGGCAATGGCGATCTGCACCTGAAGACATCGCGCTCCGGTGGCTTCATCGGCTGTTCGAATTATCCCGAGTGCCGCTATACCCGGCCCATCGGCGGCGGTGAGGAAAACCAGGGCGACCGGGTTCTGGGCGAAGATGACGACGGCAACGAAATCAGCCTTCGGTCGGGTCGTTTCGGCCCCTACGTCCAGCGTGGCGAGGTGACCGAGGACAACAAGAAACCCGATCGCGCCAGCCTTCCGAAAGGGTGGCAGGCCGATGAGATGACCTTGGAAAAGGCGCTCACGCTTCTGTCGCTGCCCCGCATCGTGGGTGACCACGAAGGCGCGCCGATCAAGGCCAACTTCGGTCGCTTCGGCCCCTATGTCATGCACCAGATGGTGGATGAGGCGAAGCCGGTCTATGCCAACCTCAAGGATCCTCAGGATGTGTTCGAGATCGGCATGAACCGGGCGGTCGAGCTGATCACCGAGAAGCGACAAAACCCCGGTCGCGGGCGCGGTGCCACCGCCAAGGCGTTGAAAGAGCTCGGGGAACATCCCGATGAGGGCGGGCCGGTGAATGTCATGGACGGGCGCTATGGCCCCTATGTCAAATGGGGCAAGGTCAACGCCACGCTGCCCAAGGACATCAAGCCCGAAGAGGTGACGATGGAAAAGGCGGTCGAGCTGATCGCCGAGAAATCCGCAAAGAAGGGCACGGGCAAGAAGACGGCGAGCAAGAAAGGCGCGGCCAAGAAAGCGGCCAAGTAGAGGCGCGATCAGGGAGACCGGCGACAACCGCGCGCGCCCGCCACAGCCTGTTCAAAGCGGCTCATGTTGGTGCAAATATTTGACGTGGCCGCCCGTCTGTGCTTTCAAAAAGGTGGGAGTGGTTATCGTCGGAATACGTCATGAAAGCCTCTCTCTACACGGCCTACCACACACCAGCCTCGATCTTCGACAGCGCCTCCATCACACCGATCCATGTCGGACGTGCCAGCGCGCAGGCCCCGCTGGGCGGCATGATCGGGGACGATACGGGCGACAACATCTCGGATCGGAACGGGGCGTATTGCGAAATGACCGCGCTCTATTGGGCGTGGAAGAACGACCGCGACAGCACCCACATCGGGCTGATGCACTACCGGCGGCTTCTGGATTTCGACGGGTCGATGCGCGCGCCTGTGACCGAGGTTTTTCCGGACGATTTGCGCACGTCTGACTACTGCGCGCGCACCGAGCGTTGGCTGGCGGCGCACCCGCAGATCGACCTCGTGGTGCCGGTGGCACACAGGATGCCGATGACGGTGCGCGCGAATTTCAACGCAGAACATGACCCCCGCGATCTCGCTTTCGTCGAGGCGCATGTGCGCGCGCACAGCCCAGACTACCTTGAAGATTTACACGCCGTGCTGGACGGATACGATCTTTTGCTTGGCAACATGTTTCTGGCCCGCCGCGATGTGATCGAACCCTACTTTGAATGGGCCTTCCCGATCCTCGACGCGCTGTTTTCCGCGGACATCCCGCGCGCCTATTTGTCCAAGTATAACGCGCGGTTCGCGGGCTTCATGTCCGAACGGCTGTTCTCGATCTACGTGCACAAGTTCCTGCGCGAAGCGCCCGGGGCCCGGGTGCACCGGGTTAATATCCTGAACCTGAAGACGAGCCTTGTGTTCCCGGTCCTGCCCGGCGCGATATTCAATGGCCCCGAGAACGTGAACGTGGCGTTTTCCTCGGACCGTAATTACCTACCCCACACCTGCGCGATGCTGCGCACGATGGCCGATCACGCAGACCCCGCGCGCCAGTATAACCTGTTCTACCTGAACGAAAATATCAGGGCCCGCGATCTGGAATTGCTTCAATCGGTCTTGTTCGGGGCGCCGAACATCACGCTCTACCCCGTGAACGTGGGCACCCGGTTCGGGGATCGCTATCGGGCCCGACACCATGCCCCCAGCAACGCAACTTACAACCGGTTCCTTTTGTTCGACCTGCTCCCTGACGTGGATCGGCTGGTCTATATGGACGTGGATATGGTGCTTCTGGGCGACATTGCCGAGGTCTTCGATGTCGAGATGGGCAACCACCCGATTGCCGCGGTCCCGGATTTCATCATGACCCGCGTGTTGTGCACGAGCGTGATCACCGAAGACCCCAAGGTGCCTGATCTCGGGCGCTACCTGCACGATCAGCTCGGGCTGAGCGACGCCCAGATCAATTCCTATTTCAATGCGGGACTGATGGTGTTGAACCTCGCCAAGATGGACGTCCCAAAGGTCGGAAAACGGCTTTTGGCCATGGTCGATGAGACCGCGTATTTCTTTCGCGACCAAGACATTCTGAACGTTTTCTTCAAGGACAGCTACCTGCGGCTGCCCGCGAAATACAATGTTTTCAACAGTGACCTGCAGGAATATGCCCATGTGCCCGCCGCCAATCGACGCGACGCGATGGCGGCCAAACAGGCGCCTTTCATCATCCACTTCGCCGCCGCTCACCACAAACCCTGGACCAATCCGGATGTGCAGTTCGCGCAGGCGTATTGGACCGCGCTGGAGCGCACGCCTTTCTGGCTGGAGGTGCTTGAAGGCACCTTGGCACGGCGCAGGCGTTCCCGGTGGCCCGGATGGTCAGAACGCCTCAGGCGCGGCCTTGTGCGCACCGGCGCTTGGATCGGTCGCACAGCCCCGTGGCTGCACCCCCATCTTCTGGGCATTTATCGCCGCCTTCGCAAAGCCGCAACGGCATTGGGGGCCCGTGCATGACCCGGCTTTACCTGCACATCGGGCACTACAAGACCGGAACTTCCGCGATACAGGCGTTTTGTCACCAACATGCCGATGCCTTGGCGCAGAACGGGCTTTATTACCCAAAGGCCGGGCGCGGCCCGTCGGCCATGACCAACCATGCAGGTCTCGCCCTGCCAATTGCAAAGGATCACGGCTTCTACCCGCCGAGATGGTATCAGGGGGGTCATGATACCGATGCCACCTTCGAAGCCCTTCATGACGAGCTTGGGCGAGAGAAGCCCGACAAGGCGCTGATTTCCAGCGAAGAGCTGATCCAACTTGCCCTGCGTGACGACCCGGACGCGGCCATCGCGGATCTGAGACACCGCCTTGCGCCCTATGATGTCCGCGTCATCCTCTACCTGCGCGAACCCCTGTCGCTTCTGAAATCATGGTATTCGCAGGTTGCGAGAGGGCCGCGCCCAGTGCGGAGTTTTCCGTCCTTCTTCATGGCCCGTGACGCACGCTTTTTCGGCCAAGGCGCGCTTTATGATGCCTTTGCGCGCGGGTTCGGCGCGGACAAGATAGTCCTGCGAAGCTACGTGGACCATGGCGCGGCGCATATCCGGAGCTTCCTGAAGCGCGCCGATGTCACGGCCCCGGACAACGCGCGCTATCCAGTGGTGAATGTCGCCCCGCCAACCGACGATTTTGAGCGCATGCGGATCGAACAGGCCACGACAAAAGGCGATGCGCGTCTGTTGGTCACGCAGATCGACACGCCGGATGCGCTTGTCGAGACCGCCTCGCGCATCAATGCCGATTGGGCCCGGGTCACCGCCCGCACCCCGGAGCGGATCGAAAGCAGGCTTTCGGCGCGGGCCGTCATCGCGCATTACATCACCCTTCTGGAGCCTGCTGCCGGGCAAATTCCGCTCATCACGCAAGAGGCCGACAGGCTCGAACATCTCGCGGCCCGGTGCGAGGCCGGGCAGGCAGAGCTTGCCGCCGCACTGACCCATGCCGCCCGGATCATCCGCGCGTCCTACCTGGTGGATGCCCCAGCCGCCGACGCGACCTTGAGCGGAGGGGCGACATGATCCGGCATATCGCCCGCAAATTGAGGGGCCGCAAGAGACCTGCCAGAAGCACACATCCCGCCGCGCTCAAGGGCACGATCTTTATCGTGACCTATGGCCGGTCGGGATCGACGCTGTTGCAAAGCATCCTTCAAACCATCCCCGGCTGTCACATCGTGGGCGAGAATTACGCGACCTTGCCTCCCTTGCTCGATGCCGCCGCCCGGGCGCGGCGCACGCACGCGACATGGGGGAAGAAGGATCGACCGCCCAATCATCCTTGGCACGGCGCTGACCAGCTCACCCCTGAGCGTTTCGAGGCCGCGCTTGTCGATCTGTTCGTCTCCGAGGTGCTGCGCCCGCCACCCGGCACCCGGTGGTATGGGTTCAAGGAAATACGCTACGCCAAGCTGGGCGATGACCTTCCCGAAACGCTCGACACCCTGCGCCGGGTCTTTCCCAACGCCTTCATCGTCTTCAATTCGCGCGACGCGGACGCGGTGGCGAAATCAGGCTGGTGGGGCAAAAGCGATCCGGATCGCGCGCGAAGGCTGGTTGCCCGGATGGATGCCCGGTTCGCGCAATACACCCGCGATCATCCAGATGACACCCATTGGGTCCACCACGAAGACACCGTGGCCAACCCCGAAAGCCTGCGCCCGCTGTTTGACAAGCTCGGCGAAACGCTCGACATAGACGCCGTGCACCGGGTGCTCGCCAACCGCTTGGCGCATTGATGAACGTGCGCGCGTCCATACCGCTTCTGGTTTTCTCCGATCTCGACGGAACGCTTCTGGATCACCACAGCTATGACTGGACCCCGGCGCGCCCCGCGCTGGCGCGTCTGTTGTCTCTGGGTTGCGGTGTCGTGCTCGCGACGTCAAAGACCGCGGGCGAAGTCGCCCCCCTACGTGCCGAGATGGGGCTTGGCGATTGGCCCGCCATTGTCGAGAACGGCGCGGGGGTTTTGGCCCCGGGGGAAACACCCACGGATGACCCGGGCGATTACCCGTCGATCCGCGCCGCGCTGGACGCCCTGCCCCGATCTCTGCGCGCGCCCTTCACCGGGTTCGGCGACCTTGATACGGACGGCGTGGCGCGGGTGACGGGCCTCCCCCCGGCGCAGGCGCGGCTGGCCCGCAGGCGCGCCTTCTCGGAGCCGGGCCTGTGGTCGGGCGACCCCGCCGGGCGCGCGGCCTTCATCGCCGAATTGGCGCGGGCCGGGATCACGGCGCGCATGGGAGGACGGTTTCTGACCCTGTCGCGCGGGCGCACGAAGGCCGACGCCATGGCAACGATTGTCGATCGCTACCGCCCCGCGCACACCTTGGCGCTTGGCGACGCACCTAACGACATCGAAATGCTCGAAACCGCCGAGATCGGCGTGATCATCCCCAACCCCGACGCACCCCCCCTGCCAACCGTTCCCGGCGAGGCATCGGGTCGCATCCGCCGCGCGCCCGCGGCGGGCCCAAGTGGCTGGAATTTGGCCGTGACGCAGGCTATTGAGGATTTCAGGCTTGGGCAGTCAGGAGGCGGGCATGGCTGATTTTCACCAGAACGGCAATATCACGACGCTCCACAATCTCAGGTCGCGTTCAAAGGACGAGCTGAATTACGAGCTTGCCGCCTTCGCCCAGACCCGCAAGATCAGCCTGATCCTGCCTTCGTTATTTTCCGAGCTCGAAGGTCCGGCCCTGCCGCATATCCTCGACGAGCTTTCCGAGGTGCCCTATCTCCACCGGATCGTGATCGGGCTGGACCGCGCCGACGAAGCGCAATATCGCCACGCCCGCAGTTTCTTCGCGCGGTTGCCGCAGGATCATATCGTGATCTGGAACGACAGCCCCCGGATGCTCGCGATGCACGACCGCCTCGTGGCGCTGGGGCTCGCCCCCCAAGAGCCGGGCAAGGGCAAGAACGTGTGGTCCTGCATCGGCTACCTGATCGGACGCGCCGACAGCGCGGTTATGGCGATCCATGACTGCGATATCCTGACCTATTCGAACGAGATGCTGGGGCGGCTCGTCTACCCGGTCGCGAACCCCACCTTTCCCTACCAGGTCGCCAAGGGGTTCTACCCCCGCGTGGGCGATGAAAAGCTGAACGGACGGGTCACCCGGCTATTGGTGAGCCCGCTTCTGATCGCGTTGAAAAAGGTGATCGGGGACCGCGATTACATCGATTACCTGCGGTCGTTTCGCTATCCGCTTTCCGGTGAATTCGCGATGCGCACGGCCATTTTGCCCGATTTGCGCATCCCGTCCGACTGGGGCCTCGAGATCGGTGTCTTGTCGGAAGCCTGGCGCAACCTCGCGCCCAAGTCGGTGTGCCAGGTCGAGATCGCCGACGCCTATGACCACAAGCATCAGGATCTGTCCGCCGATGATGCCTCGACCGGGCTCAGCCGCATGTCGACGGATATCTGCAAGGCGGTGTTTCGTAAGCTCGCCGCCGATGGCACGGTCTTTACCCCGAACGTTTTCCGCACCCTGAAGGCGACCTATTACCGATCAGCGCTGGACCTGCTCGATGGCTATTACAACGACGCCAAGATGAACGGGCTGAAGATCGACCGGCACGCGGAGGAAAAGTCGATCGAGCTCTTTGCCGAGAACATCATCCGGGCCGGAAACATCTTTCTCGAAAACCCGCATGAAACGCCGTTCATCCCGACCTGGAACCGGGTTCATGCGGCGGACCCGGAGTTTTTAAAGGACTTGCAGGCGGCAGCGCGCGCCGATCAGGACGAATTCGGGTAAGGGGCCAAGCTCACCCCAAGAGATCCGACCCGCGATCACGCCCATTGAACGGAAGGTCGGGACCAAGGACCACCCGGCGCAGCATGTAGGGCAGGTAATAGCGCATCAGCCGGGCAAACAAGCGCGGCTCGCGGTGTAACCGATACATCCAGCGCAGGTTCAGCCGAACGAAGAGGTCGGGGTAATAGCTGGCACGCCGCGTCGCGGTCTGACCGACGAACCCGCCGCAGGTGATCACCGCCATGGCGTGACCGGTATGCTTGGCGATGTCTTGGGCAAAAATCTCCTGTCGCGGCGATCCCATTGAAACAAGGAGGACATCCGGCTTTGCCTTGGCGATCCGCCCGATGAGCGCGCCGGCATGCGTGACCGGGAAATACCCGTCCTCGGCAAAGACCACCTCGAGCCCGGGAAACCGCTGCTCGATGATCTGGCGAAAGACTACGGCCTCGCCCGGTCTACCGCCAACAACGGCAAGGCGCGCACCGCGGTCGCGCATTTGCGAAAAGACCACTTTGGCCAGACCCGAAAAATCGAAATGAAGGCTTCGACACAGCCCGCCCAACCCTTGTTTCAGAGCGCGCGCCATGAGCCCGCCATCGGCAACCACCCGGTCCCCGCGCCCGGTGACGATATGGCCCGCGCGCAGGTGGGCAAGCGTATGGGGGTTCAGGTACCAGACGATTTCCGGGCCGGTTCGGTCGGCGAAAACCCATGAAACAAAGTCGCCTTCCCGGCGCAAAAGCTGATCACAGTCGGGTTTGCGGACCGGCGTATCGGGTGTCATGGGCGGTTCCAAAGGGACATCGAAGAACATGGTTTCACCGCCTCCCAGTCTTCTCACAAAGCCTTACCAATTGGTTAACACGAGACGCGAAAAAGCCGCCAAGCGCGCCTCACCCGGCACCGTCGATCACCCGCAGCCAATCCAGCGCCAGCGCCTCATCCGACAGGGCCGAGAGATCGTAGTGCCCCTTGGGCAGGTCTTCTAGCGCTCGGATCAGGCCATCGGGATCGTCCGGGTCAAGGTCCGCGACGGGGCCGATCAGCCGCTCGAAATCCGTCCGCCCGGTGCGAAACCCGTTGGCGATGATCGGCGTGCCGGTGCGCGCGGCCTCGACCATGATGGTCGGAAACCCTTCGTAGCGGGACAAAACCAGCACCGCGTCCGCCGCGCGCAGGGCGGCGAGCGGATCGTCGGTCACGCCCGCGAAGCGCACCCCCGCCGCGTCGGCGCCCGGTGGCACCGTGTCATAGCCATAGACAGTCACTTCGACCTCTGCCCCCCGCGCACGCGCCTGCGTGATCTGCCACAAAACCGCGTCGAGCCGTTTTTGCGCGCTGTCCCGCCCGAAATAGGCGATCTTGAGCGGCCCCGTCCCGGCGGGCTCACGAATTGCCACGCGGTCCGGCAGGTCTGGGTCAAGCGGGGCATAACAGGTGAACACCCGCGTCTTGCGCACGAAAGGCAGAGCGGTGATCTCAGCCGAAAGCTCATCACACACACAGACCACCTGGCCCCTCCGGCCGACCCAAGCGAGAAAGAGAATGTCCTGAAGCCGCTTGAGGGCTGTCCGGGCCACAGGCACGTGCCTCCAATAGATCAGCCGCACACCCCGCGCCTTCCCGCGCATGTCGCGCAGATCGCCCTTGCGGGAAAAGATCACCCTGCGCCCAGACAGGTTGTCGGAGCCAAGCCGTTCTGTGGTCTCGCCGAAAATCCGGTCCCCGCCAGCCGAAACCAAGCCGGCATCGTAGCCCTGCCGGCCGAGAAAATCACGCAAACGGAGGCTGACCCGTTCGATCCCGCCCGGTTGTTCGTAGTTGCAAAAGATCCGGATCTCGGCGTCTTGTCCCATGCCCATGTTTCGCCTGCCACATACCATTGAGCAAGGCCCATGGGCGTTTTGCGTATTTGAGTGGAACACCCACGGATCCTCGGCTACAACGCGCCACATCGCGATACCGCGTTCCCGAGGGATCATTGAAACTCTTGCGCCATGACACCGCCACGGACCACCGTGGGGGGTCTGAAGACCCCCGCACCTCCGGCCAGCCCGGTGGGTCGAACCTGTTCTGGACGGCAAAGCGGGTCGGAGACGTGGCGACCGCCATCGCGCTTTTGCCCCTGTTTGCCATCACCGCACTCGTCATTCTCGCGCTCAATCCGATCCTGAACCCCGGCCCGCTGTTCTACGTCCAGACCCGCATGGGCCGGTATTGCAAACCCTTCGCGACGTTCAAGTTCCGGACCATGACCGATACGAAAAGCCGCCCGCGCCTGCATGACGCGCCGCTTGAGGTGGACCGGATCACGCCGCTGGGCGCCTTCATGCGCAAGGCACGGATCGACGAAATACCGCAGGTGATCAACATCCTGAAAGGCGAGATGAGCCTGATCGGCCCGCGCCCTGATTTCTTCGGTCACGCCCGCGTCTATGTGCGCGCCATCCCCGAATACCGCGATCGCCACCGCATTCGTCCGGGCATCAGCGGATTGGCGCAGGTCGAGCTTGGCTATGCCGAAGGGGTCGAGGCCACGCGCGAGAAGACCCGGCTTGACCTTATCTATATCGAGAAGGCCGGGTTTCGCATGGATCTTGTCCTCTTGTGGCGCACCGCCCTGACCGTGGTGCGCGGTCTAGGGCGTTGACATGGCAGTCACGCTGACGCGCCTTGCCGATCTGGATACGCTGCCGTTCGACGAAATCATCGACGCGCGGTCCCCGTCCGAGTTTGCCGTGGACCATCTTCCCGGGGCGATCAACCTTCCCGTCCTCAGTGACGCCGAGCGCGCGCGGGTCGGCACGGTGTATGTGCAGGACGAACCGTTCAAAGCGCGCAAACTGGGGGCGGCGCTGGTCGCGCGCAACGCCGCGCATCATCTTGAGACCACGCTGGCCGACCGCCCCGGCGGCTGGCGCCCGCTTGTCTATTGCTGGCGCGGCGGGCAACGTTCGAATGCCTTCGCCTCGATCCTGTCCCAGATCGGCTGGCGCGCCGACGTGGTCGAGGGCGGGTATCGCAGCTATCGCCGCCTCGTGGTGGGGCTGTTGCACGACACGCCGCTGCCTCACCCTATTCACCTGATCGAGGGCGGAACTGGAACCGCGAAAACGCGACTTTTGCACCATATCGCGCAGGCGGGCGGGCAGATTATCGACCTTGAGGGGATGGCGGCGCATCGCGGGTCCTTGTTCGGGCCGCTGGATGACCCGCAACCGAGCCAGAAGATGTTCGAAACCCGTATTGCCGCCGCGCTGAGCGGGATGTACCCGGCCAAGCCGGTCTTTGTCGAGGCGGAAAGCAGCAAGGTGGGCGGGCTTCTCGTGCCCCCACGGCTGTGGAAGGCGATGTGCGCGGCCCCTTATTGCGAGATCACCGCACCGCTTGCCGCCCGGGCCGCGCATACCGTGGCGACCTATCCCGATATCGTCAAAGACCCGGCGCGGCTCGACGCCGTTCTGGGCCAGCTTGTGCGCTATCACGGGCACAAGCAGGTGGATCACTGGCGCGCGCTGGCAGCGGCGCGGGATTGGAGCGGGTTGGCGGGTGACTTGATCGCCAAGCACTATGATCCGGCCTACAAGCGCATCCGGGGCGACGCCCCTGCCCTGTCGGTCCATGATCTCGCCGACCTGTCGGATGCCACGCTGGCCGCCACCGCCCAAGCGATCCTTACGCGCGTGTCCTAGGCATGATCCCCGCTACCCAAGCGTGAGGGCCACCGGCCCCGCCTTGACCCGCCCGATCTCGCACAAGATGCCACCCGCCGCCTCGACCCGGGCGCGCGCCGCGGCCACATCGCCCGGCGACAGGGCCGCGAGAAAACCGCCCGCCGTCTGCGGATCGTGCAAAAGCGCCACGCGGCCCGGGTCGCCCAGACCCGTGACCGGCGCAGCCGCCATATTGGCGGGCTGGATGGTCGAGCGCACGCCGGCCTCGGCCAAGCCAAGCGCCCCGTCATAGAGCGGCACATCGTCAAGCCAAAGCTCCGCCGCGTGACCCGAGGCTTTCATCATGGCCATCAGATGACCTGCAAGCCCGAAGCCCGTGACATCCGTCATCGCATGGGCACAGGCCAGCGCCTCTGCAACCGCGCCTTGGGTTTGCGCCATCTGACGCAACATCTCCGCAACATCGCGCCCCTGCGCCCGCCCCTGCATCTCGGCGGCAAGGATCGTGCCGGTGCCGATCGGGCGGGTGAGGGCCAGGATATCGCCCGGCTCCGCCCCCGCGAGCGTGATCGCAGGACCAGTCAGCAGGCCGGTCACGCTGAAACCCAGAACGCATTCCGCGCCCATGGTGCTGTGACCCCCGACAATCTCGGCCCCCGCGTCCGCGACCACCGCGCCCGCCGCCGCCAGCATCTCGGACAGCACGCGGGCCTGCATCGCTTCGGATTGGCGCGGCACCGTGATTTGGGTCAGCACCGCTTGCGGACGCGCGCCCATGGCCCAGATATCGCCCAAGGCATGGATCGCGGCGATCCGTGCGAAAAGCTGCGGATCCTCGGTAAAGGCGCGCAGGTGATCGGTGGTCAACACCTGCCGGGTGTCGCCCATGGCCAAGAGCGCCGCGTCATCGCCCGGCCCCATCAGCACATCGTCGCGCCCGGCCCGCGGCAGGTCCAACAGCGCCTGTCCAAGAACATTCGGCGCGATCTTTGACCCGCACCCGGCGCAAAGCATCTGCGCCCCCTCCCCCGCTTCGGCGCGCACATCTTGGGCGACCTCGCGCGGCAGCGCCGGTTGGTTCATGCGCGGCAGGTCGCGAAACTTGTCCATGAACGACTGGTCGACCCGGTTTTTCCAACGCCACAGCATCGGGGTCGCAAGCGCCATGCCCCATTTCTCGGCCAGCGCCGTCTTGTCCCCGAGCGAGACGAGCTTCAGGAAATCTTTTTGCGGTCGAAACGCCTTCATCCGCCCGCCCGACAGGCTGGCACGCAGGTTGTGGGCCAGAACGGGGGCGGCGCGCACCGCGAACACCCCTGCCTTGGGGCGCGGGCTGGCAGAAAGATGCGCGCAATCGCCCACGGCGAACAGCGCGGGATGCCCCGGCACCTGGAGCGTCTCGCCCACCTTGACGAACCCATCGGGGGTGAGCGGCAGCGCGCTGTTCGACAACCAGCCATGGGCAAAAGCCCCCGCCGCACCGATGGTGAGCGCCGCGGGAATGCGCGTGCCATCGGCAAGCGTGACCGAAGCGGGATCAACCCGCGTCACCTTGGCGCCTCTGCGCACCTCGATACCGAATGCGGCCAGCGCGCGGTGCACCTTGGCGAGCGCCATAGCTTTGAACCCTGACAGGCTGTCCGCGGCCTCGATCAAGGTCACGCGCGGCGTTTGTCCAAGCCCGCGCAAACGGTGCGACATGGCAAGCGACAGCTCTGTGCCCGCGACCCCGCCGCCGATCACCATAACGTCCGGCGCGGCCGCACCAGCCGCCACGCGGTTGACGAAATCGCGCCACCGCGCGGCATAGGTGTCGAGCGGTTTGGCGCCCAGCGCATAGGCTTCGAACCCGTCGATCATGGGCATCTCGGCATGAATGCCGACGTCAAGCGAGGCGACATCGTAATGGATCGGCGCACGGCCCGCGATATCGATCCGCTTTGCCTCCGGATCAAGGCCGGTCGCAGCCCCGAGAACCAGCCGCGCACCGGCAAAGCGCGCGAGTTTCACGAGGTCTATGTCAAGCTCATCACGCCCATAGTGCCCCGCGATATGCCCCGGCAGCATCCCGGAATAGGGCGCGGTCGGACCGGGATTGACAAGGGTCAGCCGAACGCCCGGCAGCGGGCGCATCCCCCACATCCGGGCGACAAGCGCATGGGCATGCCCCCCGCCGATCAGAACAAGGTCTTGGGTCAGCGGAATCTGCGGCTGCATGGCGGCTCCTGAAACACGTTGAAGCATCTCCTACAGCGTTTCACGCCGGGGGTGAAATAACGAAACGCTGTCATAACGGTGAGAGCGCTCCCTGTGCCGATCCGCCGCGCAACGGTGGCACGCCGCGAGACGTCCGGACACGGGGCAAACACGCGCCATCCGCACGCGCGGCGGCCGCAACCTTAGGCGTGCCAACCCCGACGACCTACATGACTCATCTGCCTGGAATGGTGCCCCCACACGGACTCGAACCGCGGACCTACTGATTACAAATCAGTTGCTCTACCAGCTGAGCTATAGGGGCACGGGCCTCCTATGCCAAAGCGTGCGGGCAAGTGCAATCTTTAAGAGCGATCCAGGCTGCGGCTTGCGCGTGCCATCAGGGTGACGGCGACGAGGCCGACCAGGATCACGAGGATCGCGGCGGGCGCGGCTTCGCCGATCAATTCGAGCGAGGCCTTCTCATACACCCGGGTTGCGAGGGTGTTGTAGTTGAAGGGGCGCAGGAGCAGCGTGGCCGGAAGCTCTTTCACGGAATCGACGAACACGAGCAAAAGCGCGGTGCCGACCGACCCGCGGATCAAGGGCACGTAGACTTCGCGCAGGGCACCGCCCGCGCTGCGCCCAAGCGACCGCGCAGCCATCGGGAGGCTTGGCGAAACCCGGCCCATCGCCGTGTCGGTGGCGCCCTGCGCGATGGCGAAGAAGCGCACGGAATAGGCGAAGATTACGGCAAAGGCTGTCCCGGTCAGCAGCAAGCCGGGGTCGAACCCGGTCAGCGACTGAACCGCGTCGGCGAAGGCGTTGTCGATGGCGGCGAGTGGGATCAGGATGCCAACCGCAAGCACCGCGCCCGGCGCGGCGTAGCCGATGGTCGTGACCGGCAGCAAAAGCCGCGGCAACCGTGCCCCCGACAGGCGCACGCCGTAAACAAGAAACAGGGCGGCCAGCACCGTCACCACCGCCGCGATCCCGCCGACGGTGACCGTGTGCCACAACGCACGCAGCAGACCGGGGGCCAGCCAACCTTCGGCATTCGCCACCGCGTGCCAACCGAGCACCGAGGTGGGCAGGACGAAACCGATGGCAAAGGGCGTGGTACAGACCAGCGTGGCGAGCCACGCCTGCCACCCCCGAAGCTGGATCGGCATAAGGGGGCGCGCCTGACGTTCAAGCCGGTAGAAGCGGCTTTTCGAGCGGCTGATCTTCTCCAACGCTGACAGGATCAGAACCAGGGCGAGGATCACCATGGCGATCTGGGCCGCGCCGCCCGCGTTGCCCATCTCCAACCACGTGGTGAAAATGCCCGTGGTCAGGGTCTGAACCGCGAAGAATTCGACCGTGCCGAAATCGGCCAGCGTTTCCATCATGACAATCGCGCTTCCAGCCGCGATGGCGGGGCGGGCAAGCGGCAGGCCGACCCGGAAGAACCGGCCCCAGGGGCCCGACCCTAACGCGCGCGCGACCTCGTAGACCCCTCCGGATTGCTCGTGAAACGCTTGGCGGGCGAGCAGAAAGACATAAGGCGACAGGGCCGAGGTCAGAACCAGAATGGCCGCCCAGCGCGAGCGAATCTCGGGAAACCAGTAGTCGCGCGCGCTTTCCCAGCCGAAGACCCCGCGCAGACCCGTCTGCACCGGGCCTGAGTATTCGAGAAAATCCACCAGCGCATAGGCCCCCACGTAGGCGGGAATCGCCAGCGGGGTGAGCAACAGCCATTGCAGCACCCGGGAGCCCGGAAACCGGTACATCGAGACAAGCCACGCCGCCCCCGTGCCCACCATGGCCGACAGCGCGGCCACGGACAGCCCGAGGATCAGCGTGTTTCCAAAGTAGCGCGGCAAGGTTGTCGAAATCAGGTGCGGCCAGACATTTTCCGCCGGATTGAACGCGATCCAGACCACCGCCGCGATGGGGGCCAGTACGAACATGGCGATGACAACGGACCCGATCGTCCAGGGTCCGGGCCAATTCAGGGCACGCGCCCCCACGATTGCTTGAGTCTTTTCGTCAGTCATGTCTTGCATGGCTTAGACCGAAACCGGTTTAACTGTCCAGAAAAGCGCGTATATTGCCCCCAAACCGAGAGGACCGACGCCACCCCCATGCAAATTGCTTTCCATATCGGTGCCCATTGCACGGACGAAGACCAACTGGTCAAATCGCTCATCAAGAACGCCCAGATCTTCACGCAGGAGGGCGTGGCGGTGCCGGGGCCGTCCACCTACCGAAAACTGCTGGCGGATGTGACGGTCAAGCTTGGAGAGCGGAAAGCAACGCTCGAAACCCAGGACATCTTGCTTGAGAAGATCCTCGACGGGACCGACCCGGACCGGCTGGTCCTGTCGTTCGACAATTTCATCGGCGGGCCGCGCCGGACGTTCGAGAACGGGCTTCTCTACCCGGTCGCGGGCGAAAAGACGGAAAAGCTGCACAGCATCTTCCCGGATCACGAGGTCGAATTTTTCCTCGCCGTGCGTGACCCGGCGAGCTTCGTGCCCGCCTTTTTCACCAAGTATCCCGATCTCAACAAGAACCAGATCATGTCGCAACTGAACCTCGAAGGGCTGATCTGGTCGGACGTGGTGAAGGATATTCGCGACTCCAACCCCGACAGCCCGATCACGGTATGGTGCAACGAGGACACGCCGCTGATCTGGCCCGAGATCATGCATGAAATCACCGGCATCGACATGCGGGTGCTGTTTCGCGGCGGGCTCGATATCCTCGCCCAGATCATGGAGCGGGAGGGCATGAAGCGCCTGCGCGCCTACATGGCCGAGAACCAGCCGGTGAACGAGATCCAGCGCCGCCGGATCCTCGCCGCGTTTCTCGACAAATACGCCATCGACGATGCGGTCGAGGACACCATTCAACTGCCCGGCTGGACCGATGAGATCGTCGAAACGCTCTCGGCCTCATACGAAGATGACATGCTGGAATTGTCGCGCATTCCGGGCGTGACGATGATCACCGCCTGACGGGCGCGGTCTACATGCCCAGCGCGGCCTTGTACATTTCAAGCACTGCCTCTTCCTCGGCAATGTCGTCTTGGTCCCGTTTGCGCATGGCCACGAGTTTGCGCATCACCTTGGTGTCATACCCGCGCCCCTTGGCTTCCGCCATCACCTCTTTTTGCTGGTCGGCGATGTCTTTCTTCTCCATCTCCAACCGCTCATACCGTTCGACGAACTGGCGCAATTCACCGGCGGATACACGGTAGCTGTCGGGGGTGCCTTCGGATTGTTCGAGTACGTCGTCGGCCATGGTATCCTCATTCGGTGACTGGGTGCGGGGCCTCTTTGCTAGACGCAAGTGCACCCTGCCGCAAGACCCCTTTGGCCTTGCGGCGCGTGGCGCGCAACACTATGCCAGCGGGCATGGAAATCTTGATCTATATCGGGGTCGCCCTGTCGGTCATAGGGCTTGTCGGGCTGGTGATGAGCGCGGTGCGCGTGATGCGCGCGAAGAAGGCCGGGCTTGACGACGACGCGCTGCGCGATGCGGTGCGGCGGGCGATGGTTTTGAATTTCGGGGCGCTGATGCTGTCTGCCTTTGGCCTGATCTTGGTGATCGTCGGCGTGATCCTCGCCTGACATCCGCTTCGGGCCTATGCCCGCGCGTCGAGATCCTCGAACCGGCGCCCGTTCTTGACCAGATCATCCCACAGGGCAACCGGTGTCCAGAAATCATCTTCCTCGGCCCAGCCGGTCAGGGCGTTGCGCATGTTCAACGCACCGGTCAGGTCGGCCTGTAACATCGGGCCGCCCTTGGCGCGTGGAAACCCGAGACCCAGAAGCAGCGCGGCATCCACATCGGACGGGCGCGCCACCGTGCCCGCCGCGACCAGACGCGCACCTTCGTTTGCCATGGCGGCAAGGCAGCGTTTGCGAATATCGTCGGCGGTGAAGGTCTGCACGTCGAAACCAAGATCGTCGCGCAGATCGCAGATCATCTGAAGCACATCGGGCGCGTCCTGCGCGCCGGGCTCCCCGGTTTCGTAGCGGTAATACCCCTGCCCGGTGCGTTGACCATACCATGCGTTCTCGATCATCAGGACCGGGATACGCGAGGCGCAATCTTCCGCGCGCGCGCCCCATATCGCGTCAAGACCGGTCCTGTCCTGCGCTTGGAACGGACCCAACGGCAGCCCGAAGTCGCGCATCGCCGCATCGACAGCGGCGGGCATCGCGCCACGCTCCAATAGGAGCGCGGCAGCGGTGTAATACGCGCTGACCATCCGGTTGAAGACCAGACCGCTGCGCGCCCGGGTCAGCACCGGTCCCTTGTTCATCTTGCGTGCCAGCGCGGCCAGGGTGGCGAGCGCATCCGGCGCGGTATCACGGGTCGGAGCAATTTCAACCAGCCTGTTTCGGTCCGCCGGGGCGATGAAATGCATCGCCGCGAAGGCCTCCGGGTGACGCGAGGCCTGGGCCAGCGTGGGAATATCGCATTCCGCAGTTGAGCTTGCGATCACCGCCCGGGGCAAGGCCCGTGATCCGATCCGGCCCAGAACATGGCTCTTGCGCACCGGGTCTTCGGGTAAAGCCTCGATCACAACGTCGGCCTCGGCCAAGCTGTCGTAGTTATCTGAAACCGACAAGCGCCCAAGACGTGCATCGCGCTCGGCCCCGGCGAGTTTTCCGGCCTCGACAGCCTGCCCCAGAACCGTTTCGATCCGGCTGCGCGCGCGGGTGATGGCGGTGTCATCTTCCAGCGCGATCCGCACCGATGCACCCGCCGCCAGCGCAGATATTGCTACGTCGCGGGCAAGAGGGCCTGCGCCGACAACGCCGACCACCGACACGGGGCGTGGGGAAACGCCCGCGATCACGCCGGACCGCCCGGCCCGCCGTTCGGCGAGAAAGGCGTGGCGCAGCCCGCGGGCCTCGGGCGAATTGACGAGGTCTTCGTAGGCAACATGCTCCATTTCGAGCCCGGCCTCGAACGGCAAGAGAAGCGCGGCTTCAACGAGGTCGATGGCCCGTCCGACGGCTGGCAGACGATCCTTGCCCACCGATGTGCGCCGCGCCGCGACGAGGTCAAGATACCGCGCGGCATCGCCGAAGCCGCGCGTCTCATCTCGGGTGGGGCGCGGTTTCGTCCCCCGTTCGGCCATGTTACGGGCCGATCCGAGCCCGGCGCGCTCAAGGTTCTTTTGCACCACCTTGTCTACAAGCCCCATGGCCTGCGCGCGGGTCGTGTCAATCGGCGCACCGGAAACAAGCAGATCAAGCGCCCCGCGCGCGCCGACGATCCGGGGAAGTCGTTGGCTCCCCCCCGCCGTCGGGACCAGACCCAGCGTGATCTCGGGAAAGCCGAACTTCGCGCCGGTCAGGGCGATGCGGTAATGCGCGGCAAGCGCAAGCTCAAAACCGCCGCCCAAGGCGGTGCCATGGATCGCCGCGATCACCGGCTTGGTGCAGGCTTCGACACGCGAACACAGGGTGGCAAGGGTTGGATTGGCGGTTTCAAGCGTAAACTCCCGCACATCCGCCCCGGCGGGAAAGGTGCGCCCGTCGGCGCGGATCAACACCGCGCCCACGTCCGCGTCGGCCTCGGCCTGCGCGATCGCGTCAAACAGGCCCGCGCGCACCGGCTGGACCAGCGCATTCACGGGCGGATTTGTCACAGTGAGAACAGCCACGCCTTCGCGCCGCTCGTATCGCACCATGTCCGATGCCGCCCTTTCGGGAACCTGTGACCCTGCCGGACCTGCTTCCATGTGCGGTCAACACCCATCTATCCTGTTGTTTCAAAGAAACATTAGGGCGCATCCCCCGCCTTGGCAACGGGGCGCGCAGGTCGGGGCACGCAGGCCTTGCCGATCAGACCGGCAGATTTTCGAACCTGTCTTCGATCTCGTCCTCTTCAAGCCAGTCGGCATAGACCTGTAATTGACCGGGGAGCTTTTCGCCCATCTGGTCAAAACCCGCGATCACCTGGCGCAGCCGGTCCTCGAAGGCCCGCCAATTCACCGGGTCCGTCGCGATGTCATCCATGAGCTTTGCGGCCGTTTCGGCCAAATCCTGTTTCGTCATAAATCCCGGGCCTCCCGTCCCGATGTGCCGTTGGGTGTCTTGGGGTGCGCCCCTCACACGGCAGCGGCACATTTTCTGCAAAAGGGCGTCTGGGGCAGCACGTCGAGCCGCGCTTCGGAAATCTCGTCCCCGCAGGTGACGCAATAGCCGAAGGTATCTTCGTCCATTCGGGTCAAGGCCGCCTTGATCTGGGCGATTTCGGCCTGCCCGCTGGTGCCCATCTGCTCAAGAACCTCGTCCTCTTCGCGTTCGGTCGCCAGATCTTCCCAGTCCTTGGACTGGTGGCTATCAAGCTCATCGTCGATGTCATGCAGGCGTTCGTCCAGCTCTTCGAGCCGCGCTTGCAAAATTGGGCGATATTTCGCGATATCAGGCATGTCTCTCTCCCTCGAAGTCGGCGTGATCATCGCGTATCCGCGCGCCCCTGGCCTTGATATGTATCAATCACCGGGGTTGACCGGGTTGGACGGGTCCAGATCACCCGGCCCAAAGGGGTCAGGCATCGCGACATCAGGCGTCGCATCGTTCGGCGGGGACAGAATAGGGGCCCGGTCCGCGCGCGGCGCGGTGTCCTGCGCCCCCTTGGCACTGCCGACCCGAATGGCCCGCTGCCCGTTTTGCATCCCAAGCCGGCCGCGCAAGACGAGCCGGCCCTCGATGTCTTCCACGGCAACCTCGGTGAGCGCGCTGGCGGGGATCAGGATCTGGCTGCCAATCTCAAGCGCGGCCACCTCTGACAGCGCCATATCAACCCGGTGCAGCGTTCCCGCGAGCCTTGCGGTCGTGTCTTGCACCACCTGCGCCAGCGCATCGGAAAACCTGTCCGGGTCCATCCCAGGCCCGCCGGTCTGGCCGGTCTCCGAGACCTCGAAAGGCAGGATCACGTCGATCTGGCCCTGTTTGGCCCCGCGCGCGAGATCAAGCCCCACCGTGAACTTGCGGTAGGCGATATCGGCAAATGTCATCGTGATCGCGCGGGGGTCCGGGAGTGCGGCGGCAAAGCGGTATCCGCACACCACCGGGGCGAGGTCGATCTTCGCCTCGGTCGCGCGGGCTTCCAAAAGCTCAAGCGTCCGGTCGATGAAATCGGCGCACATGATCGCATCGGTGCGCGTCGGCATGCGCGCAATGGCCGCGCGGGGCGCGACGCGACCGGTGGTTTGCACCTCGATCAGTGCCGCCATCGCCTGCGGGTCCAGAACGACAAGCCCCTGCGCGCCCTTCGGCCCTTCGATAAGCGCCATCAGCGCATGGTCCCCGATCCCCTCCACCAAGGGCTTCAGCGTCACGCGCTGTTCTTCGGGAATATTGGCCACGATGGACAGGCCTGCCACATCGTCGCCGGCCTGCATCAAGGCGGTGCGCAAAATCCTTGTCGCTGTCGGCGCGCCGATTTCGGGAAGCGGGCGCCCTGCCCCCGCCTTGCGCCGCATCACGCTGACACTGTCGTCCATACCCGTTGTTCCCGCCAAGACCACCTGTTCAAGGGCCGAGACTGTCAGACCAAGGTTTACAAAGCGTGAAGGTTAACGTGGCAGCGTGACGCGAAAGGCCGCGCCGCCCTGCCCCGGCAGATAGGCAATGGACCCGCCGAGCTTGTCCATGATTTCGCGGCAAATGGCGAGACCGAGCCCGGCCCCCCCGGCCTTTTGCTGGTCCGACAGGCGCGAGAATTTCTCGAAGATCACCGATTGGCTCGCCGGGGGTATGCCGCCACCGTTGTCGATGAAATCAATCTCGATCGCGTCGCCATCGTCCGTGACGTCGATGGTCAGCTCGGGCGCGGCGGCGTCGCAGTATTTCCGCGCATTGGCGATAAGGTTGATGAAGACCTGCGCCAATCGGCCCGTGTCGGTTTCGATCGTCAGGTCTTCGCGGGACTTGACCCGCCGGATCGCGATCACGCGCCCGTCCGACCCGCTTGCCCCGGCGCGCACGGCGCGGTCGATCACGTTGCCAAGGTTCCCGGTCTCGACATTGAGCGTGACCTGCCCCGCCTCCAGAACAGAAAGGTCAAGGAGGTCGTCAAGCAGACGGGTCAGCCGGATCGCCTCTTCCTGAATGACCCCCGAATACTCGCGGGTCTTGCCTTCGCCCAGTTCCCCCTCCTTCAAGATTTCCGAGAACGCCCGGATCGAAGTCATCGGGGTGCGCAATTCATGGCTGATCTGGCTTAGAAAGGCGTCCTTCTGGATCGACAGCACGGTGAGCTTGTCATTGGCTTCCGAGAGCTGGCGCATGGTGCGGGTCAGCTCTTCGGACTTGGCCTCAAGCTGGTTGGAGTATTCGAGGATTTGCTGGGTCTCGTCAGCAACCGCCATCAGGTCTTCGACCGACACGCTCGCCCCCCCGACAATCTGGCTCACCATCGCATGCGCGGTCGCGGCCCCCACGGCACCGGACAATTCGCGCTCCAGCGTGCGCAGGAAATCCGGGGTCGTTTCCGGCAGGTAGCCTTCGCGCCCCTGGCGCGCGGTCTCTTCCTGAAACAGCTCCTGCGCCTCGCGCGCGCCCATGATCCTTTGCGCCATGACCAGAAGATCCTCGCTCTCGACTTCGCCTTGCGTCCAGCCTTGGGTGCGGGCGGAATGTTCAAACACGTTGACGAACTGCGCGCCCTGAAGCCGCTCAACGGGGCGGGGGAAAGACAGGATCGACCCGATGATGAAGGCCAGCGTATTGGCGGTCATCGACCAGAAGATCGCATGCACCACCGGGTCGATGCCGGTGATGCCGAAGAACGCCTGAGGACGCAGCCAACCGATGCCAAAGGGGCCCTCGGCAAGGACGCGGGACGAGATGATCCCGGCTTCGCCGAAGGATGGCAGGAACAGCGCATAGGCCCAGATCGCGAACCCGAGGATCAAGCCCATCGCCGCGCCGACCCGTGTCGCCCCGCGCCAGTAAAGCCCGCCGACCATCGCGGGCAGAACCTGTGCCACCCCCGCGAAAGAGATCAGGCCAATCGAGGCAAGAGCGGCCCCGCCGCCCGACAGGCTGTAGTAAAGCCAGCCAAGGCCAAGCACCGCCATGATCGAGAACCGGCGCGCGATGAGCACAAGGCGGCGCACATCGCCCGACATGGCCGCCCCGCCGGAGCGGGCCGACAGCCAGATCGGCATGACAATGTGGTTCGACACCATAGTCGACAGCGCGATCGAGGCGACGATGACCATCGAGGTGGCCGAGGAAAACCCGCCAAGAAACGTGAGCATCGCCAACCCGCCCTGCTCGAAATGCAGGGGCACGGTGAGCACGTAGAGATCCGGGTTCGACCCCGCGGGCAAGGTCGACAGACCAACTGCGGCGATCGGGATCACGAACAAGCTCATCGCGAACATGTAAAGCGGGAACGCCCAGCTCGCGGTGGCAAGCTGTGTTTCGTCCACGTTCTCGACCACCAGCACCTGGAACATGCGCGGCAGGGTGAGAAACGCGGCCGCCGAGAGAAAGATCATCGTCACCCAGCGCCCGGCCTGCATGTCCCACACGGCAATGTCCGAGGTTTCGATGGTGCGCGCGATCTCGCCCGGTCCCCCGCCGACCCCCCAGACCACGAACACCCCCACCGCCAGAAGCGCGACGAGCTTCACCACCGCTTCCAGCGCGATGGCGGTCACCACCCCGTGGTGGCGTTCGTTGGCATCGAGGTTGCGGGTGCCGAACAACACGGTGAAGGCGGCCAGACCGACCGCAATCCAGAACGCCGTCGCCTTGGGGTTGGCCGCTTGCCCGCCGTCGACCGTGGCATGGCCCGCGAAGACGTCGAACGACAGCACCACCGATTGAAGTTGCAGGGCGATGTAGGGCGTGGTGCCGATCACCGCGAGCAGCGTCACGATCACGCCCAGCGCGGTCGATTTACCGTAGCGCGACGAAATCAGGTCTGCGATCGAGGTGATCCTCTGCGCCCGCCCGATGCGCACGAGCTTGCGCAAGATCCACCACCAGCCGACCATGACAAGCGTCGGGCCGAGGTAGATGGTGACAAACTCAAGCCCGGAGCGCGCGGCATAGCCGACCGCGCCATAAAACGTCCAGGCGGTGCAATAGATCGAGAGCGAGAGGGTGTAGACAACTGGCGATCTGAGCCAGCCGCCCTTGCCCAGCCGGGCCTGTTTGTCGCCCCAGAACGCCACGAGAAACAACAGCACAACATAGGCGAGCGCGACGACAACGAGCAGGTTGAACCCGACCATGCTAGTCCTCGTCCTCGCCCGGCCCGGCTTCCAGCGGATCGCTGGTCACCCCGCCCGGCGCCCGCGCGAGATTGCGCACGATCAGATACGCCCCGAGGATCAGCATGATCCACACGCCGAAGAGATAGACCCCCGACCACGCGGTCGAGCGGGTCATCACCCCGGCTCCGAGCATCGGCACGAGAAACAGGAGCGCGCCGGTCACCGGCATCACCCGCAGCGCGTCGATCAGACGGCGACGGCGGTAGGTGGCGCGCGCGAGAAAGGTGGGGGTGCGCCCCATGGCCTAACCGGCCCCGGTGATCTCACGCAGCGCGGAGAGCACCTCGGCATTGGAAAACGGCTTCGTCATGAACCGCGTCGCCCCGAGCCGGTCGGCGGTCTCGCGATCCTTCTTTTGCCCGCGCGCGGTCAGCATGAGGACCGGGATTGAGGCGGTTTCGGGGTCGGCCCGCAGGTCTTGCAAGATCTCGTAACCCGACCGCCCCGGCAGCATCACGTCAAGCACCAGCACATCGGGGGCCACGCGGCGCACCGCGTCCAAAGCGGTCTCGCCGTTCGCGTGGGTCGACACCTGCCACCCGTCCCGCTTCAGAATGAACGAGATGGCTTCGATGATATTCGGCTCATCCTCGATCAACAATATCTGCTTGTCCATCGGCTCCCCTTCGGCCCTCCTCCCAGAGCCTGCCATGTTTGTGCACGCTAAATATGAGGAAGTCAAAAGGCGATAGGCCGCCCGGCACACCGCCGATTGCGCGCAATGGGAGGCCAGAGTGCCACGCCTGACCGAGGGGCCCGAGTGACAGTATGTCCGGGGTCCGGGGGGCACGCGTTCCGGGAGATACGGCGCGTGAGGGTTGCCGGGTGCGGCGGAGTCACAGGTGCAGCGGTCGGCGCAATTGCAGGATTTTGCCGGGGCGGGCGAATAGACGACCTTCGCTGCGTTCTACACAAAGTTCCGCAGTGCGGACAAAGCTCCCAATTGTGTTTCATAATCATTAAAACATGGTAGTCTTGAAGCATGGACGAGGACTTAGAACATCTGGATCGCGCCACCCTTATCGAGGAAGTGAAAAAGCTTCGCGCTGCTATTCGCGAGCATCGAGATTCAACGGGGCATGATCTTTGCTGGTATCAACCTGAAATGTGGGGGCTTCTGCCTGAAGGCGTTGATCCAGACATAGCGGTACCTCCTTGGTCAAAGTTCATGCGTGGTTGCATAAGATACCGCCAGTCCCTGGATGAGCAGGCACCGGACGCCAAACAGCACGACGAAGAATATTAGGGTAGATTGCACCGTCCCCCTGCCGGGCAATGTGGGCTCGGACCGGCCATTCGCCGCACGCTACCCCAAAGTCGACTTTGGCCAATACACACCGCAAAAATCGACCAAAATTCACACCTCTCCCCCCACCCCCTCCCACCGCTCGTCCCATCGCCCGAACGGCCCAGGCACCGCCGTGGCGGACCTGGGCATCTGCGTCCGGTCCAGACCGCTAACTCCGTGCGCCGAGGATCGAGGGTTCGCGGCGGGCGGGGCAGGTTTCGCGGGGGCAGATGCGGCAGGAGGCGCCGACGGGCAGGACCGGCGCGCCGGCGGCCCCTTGCGGGTCCACCGGTTCGATCAGCATCGTGGCCTCGTTCACCGGCGGCAGCGAAAAGGTCGATGACGGGCGCGGCAAGGACACGGCGCGGCAGCGAAACACCTTCGGCTCCTGCCCCGGCATTTCGACCAGCGCCTCGACCGGCTGGGCCGGGCGCGACAGGGATTGGTAGAGCGGCCAGAGCGGACAGGCCGCGCCGAAACGGGGCAGCGGAAAGCCCTCGATCCCCTTGCGCAGCGTGACCGTGCCCGACCCGTCGCAGACCACGAGACCACAGGTCGCGTCGCCCTCCTCCGCAGGCAGGCTCGCCATCCGGCGCAACACGGCATCCAGCGGCACGCCAAACCCATGCGCGACCCGGGCCGGATCGCCCCCGGTGGTGGCCAGCGTGGTGCGAAAGGCGGCCTCGGGCATGGCGCGCGCGTCCGAGAGATAGCGCACCAGCATCCGCCGGGCGAGATCGCGCGCCCCCCGGTCGCGCAACTCCCCGGCCCCGTCGAGCAAGATCGCCAGCTCGCCCTCACCCGCCACGGGGCGTTCGAGCGCGGGGAAATTGTATCCCGCCCGCTCCACGAAGGCCGCGAGGTCATCGGCGGCGGAGACCTGCATCTCCTGCGCCTCGGCACCCGCATCCAGATAGCTGACCAGCCCTTCGGCAGACGAGGACAGGCGTTGGGCTTCCTCACGGATGTTTCTAAGAAAGCGCACCTGCCAATCCGGGTCGATATCCTCCGTCTCGGCAAGAATGGCCGAGGTCGAGCGGATCGCGGTCACGGTCGAAATCACCTCGTGCAAGCTGGCGGCAAGATGGGGGTCATGGGTGAGCCGGTCCGACAGCGTCTCGATCACCCGCTCAAGCTCTTCGATACGCTGGGACTGTGCCGTGACCAGCCCGGCCCAGCCGGGAAAGCGGCCCGCGAATTCCTCGACCCGGTCGGTCTCGACCACCCCCGTGTCTGGCATGCGCGCCACGGCGGCGGTCAACCCGGTGACCAGCGCCTGCCCCGCCCCTTCGGCCAGTTGCGTCGGCTCCACCCCCAACTCGCGCGCCAGATCGACAAGCAGCTTGCCGCCGATTCTGCGACGATTGTGTTCGATCAGGTTAAGGTATGCGGGAGATATACCTACCGAACGGGCCAGATCGGCCTGTCGCACCCCGCGCGATATGCGCCTTTCCCTGATCCGTGAGCCGGTCAACCGCGTTTGTGGCATGACGAAAATTCCTTGCATTCCCGGCGCTTTCTGCACCTGCGCGAAAATTTATTTACAACATTATCACATTGTCAGTTCATTTGTTTACAAAAAAATCGTTATCTTTCACACCATTGTTGCATCGTTTTCTGACCTCACGGCATTATTACCGCAGCCTGTAAAAGGCTCGCGACGTGTGCGGGGAGGCCGCGTCGTTCATTTCCAAATGGGAGGATTACCATGTCCAAGACCAACATCACCCGCCGTGGCCTTATGCGGGCCGGCGCCGCAACCGGTGCTGGCCTCGCACTGCCGACGATTTTCACCTCGGGCGCGACCGCGTTCACCAACGAGCCCACCGGTGACACCGTCACCTTCGGCTTCAACGTGCCGCAGACCGGCCCCTACGCCGAAGAAGGTCTTGATGAGCTGCGCGCGCAGGAGCTTGCGGTCGAGCACATCAACGGAATGGGCGATGGCGGCATGCTGAACACCTTCTCCTCGAAGGTTCTCGATGGCACCGGCATCCTCGGCAAGAAGGCCGACTTCGTCACCGGCGACACGCAGACCAAGTCGGACGCCGCGCGCGCCTCGGCCCGGTCGATGATCGAAAAAGACGGTGTCGTGATGATCAACGGTGGATCAAGCTCGGGCGTGGCCGTGGCCGTTCAGGGCCTGTGTCAGGAAGCCGGCATCATCTTCATGGCCGGTCTAACCCACTCCAACGACACCACCGGCAAGGACCGCAAGGCCAACGGGTTCCGCCACTTCTTCAACGCATACCAGTCGGGCGCAGCGCTCGCCCCCGTGCTGAAGAACGCCTATGGCACCGACCGTCGCGCCTATCACCTTACCGCGGATTACACCTGGGGCTGGACCCAGCAGGAATCGATCCAGTCCGCCACCGAGGCGCTCGGTTGGGAAACCGTCAACAACGTGCTCACCCCGGTCGGCGCCGGCGACTTCTCGTCCTACATCACCCCGGTTCTGAATTCGGGCGCCGATGTTCTGATCCTGAACCACTACGGTGGCGACATGGTCAACTCGCTGACCCAGGCCGTGCAATTCGGTCTGCGCGATGCCCAGGCCAACGGCAAGAATTTCGAAGTCATCGTGCCGCTCTACTCCGAGCTGATGGCCGCCGGTGCAGGCGACAACATCCGGGGCGTCTACGGGTCGATGAACTGGAACTGGCAGCTCCCTGATGAGGGCACGCAAGCTTTCGTGCGCTCGTTCGGTGAGAAATACGGCTTCCCGCCGTCGGGTTCGGCGCACACCTGCTACGTGCAGACGCTGCTTTATGCAGATGCCGTCACCCGGGCCGGGTCGTTCAACCCCTGCGCGGTTGCCGAAGCGCTCGAAGATTTCGAGTTCGACGGCATGGGCAATGGTCCGACGCTCTACCGTGGCGCCGATCACCAGTGCTTCAAGGACGTGCTGGTCATGAAGGGTTCGGACAATCCGACGACCGAGTACGATACGCTCGAAATCGTCGAGCAGACGCCGGTTGAGCAGGTCATGTACGAGCCGAACCACCCGATGTTCGGCGGTGACGAAGCCTCGCTCGGCGAGTGCAACGACGGCGCGTAATCCCAACGCATCACGTCGGAGGGCGGCCCTGCGCCGCCCTCCTTCTCATCCTCGTCGCCGACGCGCGCGCGGGGTTTTCAAAAATTCATACGGGTGGGGACCATGGACGCCATCATTCTTCAAATTCTGAACGGGCTCGACAAGGGCTCGGCCTACGCGCTCATCGCGCTTGGGCTCACGTTGATTTTCGGCACGCTCGGCGTGGTGAACTTTGCGCATGGCGCACTGTTCATGATCGGCGCCTTCGTCGCGGTCTCGGTGCAGCGTCTCCTCGGATTTTCGTTCGAACAGATCGACCCGGACAAGACCGACTTTCTCGGCAACCCGCTGAAGGTGAAGATGACCTATGTCGAAAGCTGGTTCGGCCCCGAGGTGGGTGGGGCGATCGTCGATTGGTCGGTTCCGGTCGCCGTGATTGTCGCGATTCCGGTCATGCTGCTCGTCGGCTTCGTGATGGAACGCGGGCTGATCAAGCATTTCTACAAGCGTCCGCATGCCGACCAGATCCTGGTGACCTTTGGTCTCGCCATCGTCTTGCAGGAACTCATCAAGTATTTCTTCGGCGCCAACCCGATCCAGACCCCCGCCCCGTCGGCGTTCAAGGGGTCTTTCGATTTCGGCGTTCTGATCGGCTTTGATCCGAATGCGATCATCTACCCCTATTGGCGGCTGGTCTACTTTGCCTTCGCGGCGGTGGTGCTGGGTGGCGTGTTCGCCTTCCTGCGCTTCACCACCTTCGGGATGGTCGTGCGCGCCGGTATGGCCGACCGTGAAACCGTGGGGCTGCTCGGGATCAATATCGACAAGCGGTTTACCCTCATGTTCGGCCTTGCGGCTGCCGTGGCCGGGATCGCGGGCGTGATGTACACGCCGATCCTGAGCCCGAACTATCACATGGGCATGGATTTCCTCGTGCTCTCTTTCGTGGTCGTGGTGGTCGGCGGCATGGGCAGCCTGCCCGGCGCTGTCGCGGCGGGCTTCCTGCTCGGGATCCTGCAAAGCTTTGCCTCGATGAACGAGATCAAATCCATCCTTCCGGGGATCGACCAGGTCATAATGTACCTCGTCGCCATCCTCATTCTGCTTACACGTCCGCGCGGTCTTCTGGGCCGAGCCGGCGTGATGGAGGAATAAGACATGAAATTCCTGGGCCTTTCCAAGAAAGATACCACCTTTCTCCTGATCGTCATCACGCTGACGCTGCTCACGCCGATCATCTTGCAACCCTTCCCGGAGAACAGCACGCTTGCGCAGTTCAACGCCGGGTATCCGGACCTGATGCAGCGGTTCGCCATCTTCGGGATCTTCGCCATCGGCTTCAACATCCTGTTCGGCCTGACCGGCTACCTGTCTTTCGGACACGCGGCCTTTCTCGGGGTCGGGTCCTATTCGGTGGTCTGGATGTACAAGCTTCTGGGCTTCAACGTTCTGCCCGGCCTGCTCCTCGCGATCGTGGTCTCGGCGCTCTTTGCCCTGTTCATCGGCTTCATCAGCCTGCGACGCTCGGGCATCTACTTCTCGATCCTGACGCTCGCCTTCGCGCAGATGAGCTACAACCTCGCCTACTCGGTGCTCACACCGCTGACCAACGGGGAAACCGGGCTTCAGGTCTACGGCAATGACCCGCAGGTCTTGATGGGCGAGAACGCACCGGACAGCCCGCATTTCTTCGGGCTGGTGATGAACGAGAGCGCTAGGCTCGACCTCGGCGGCTGGCAGTTCACCTTCAACAACGGCTACTATTTCACCGCGATCATCGCGATCATCGTGTTCTACGTCAGTCTGCGCATCTTCCGCTCGCCCTTCGGGCTGATGCTGCGCGCGATCAAGACGAACCAGACCCGGCTGAATTACACTGGCCTGAATTCGCGCCCCTACACGCTGGCGGCTTTCGTGATCTCGGGCATGTATGCCGGGCTTGCCGGGGGCCTGATGGCCGCGATGGACCCGCTTGCAGGGGCCGAACGGATGCAGTGGACAGCCTCGGGCGAAGTTGTCCTGATGGTGATCCTCGGCGGTGCCGGCACCCTGATGGGGCCGATCCTCGGCGCGGGCTTCATCAAGTATTTCGAGAACATCTTCTCGAAGATCAACGATCAGGTTTTACAAGGGTGGTTCGGCTTCCTGCCGGACGGTATCGAGAATTTCCTGATCGGCGTCAGCCATTTCTTCGTCGGCAAATCCTGGCACCTGACGCTTGGTCTGTTGTTCATGCTGGTCGTGATCTTCCTGCCCGGCGGTCTCGTCGAAGGGGGTCAGCGTATCGCCAAGGCATTGCGAAAGAAACGCTCGGGCGACGATGACGACGGAACCGAAGCCCAGCCCTCGGCTGCTGAATAAGGAGAGAACCCATGGGAATCCTTGAAGTCAAAAACGTGGGCAAACGCTTCGGCGGTCTGCAAGCCCTCTCGGACGTGAACCTCTCGGTCAAAGAAAACACGGTTCACGCCATCATCGGGCCGAACGGCGCTGGCAAATCGACGCTTCTGAACTGCTTCGTCGGCAAGCTTATTCCCGACACCGGAAGCGTCAGTTTCAATGGCCAATCCGTGCTCGGCCTCAAGCCGCACGAGATCAACCAGATGGGCATTTCCCGGGTGTTCCAGACTCCCGAGATATTCTCGGACCTGAGCGTGCTGGAAAACGTCATGATCCCCTGTTTCGCCAAACGCGACGGGGCATTCCGGCTCCACCCGTTCGAAACGGTGTCACACGAAACCGACCTGATCGAACAGGCCGAGCAGATGCTGATCGATGTCAACATGATCGAGAACCGGCACATGCACGCGGCGTCGCTGTCGCGCGGCGACAAGCGGCGGCTGGAGATGGCCATGTGCCTGGCCCAGGAGCCAAAGCTTCTTCTTCTTGATGAACCGACCGCCGGCATGGCGCGGGCCGATACCAACAACACCATCGACCTGCTCAAGGAAATCAAGGACAAGCGCGATATCACCATGGCGATCATCGAACACGACATGCACGTCGTCTTCTCGCTCGCCGAACGCATCACGGTGCTCGCCCAGGGCACACCGCTGGTCGAGGATACGCCCGAGAACATCAAGGGCCATCCGAAGGTGAAAGAAGCCTACCTTGGCGAAGCGGCGTAAGGAGATGACAGAGATGACAAGCAACCAAAACATCGCAGGCGAAGCCGCGCGACGTGCGCCGGTGGACCATGCGAACAACGCCAACCATGCCAGCACGGCGCCTGCGTATTTCTCCTGCTGGGACATCCACGCCTATTATGGCGAGAGCTACATCGTTCAGGGCGTGAGCTTCAATGTCCACGAAGGCGAAATTCTCGCCCTGCTCGGGCGAAACGGCGCGGGCAAGACCTCGACCCTGCGGGCCATCGCACGCACCGGCAGTCCGTTGGTGACACAGGGCGAAATCTGGCTTGATCACAAGCCGCTGCATTCGATGAAATCCTACGAGGCCGCGCAAGAGGGGCTTGCCCTCGTGCCCGAGGATCGCCGGGTGATCCAGGGGCTGACGGTCGAGGAAAACCTGCAACTGGCGCAGATCGCACCGCCCATCGGCTGGTCTCTGGAACGGGTGTACGAGCTGTTCCCGCGGCTCAAGGAACGGCGCAAGCAGGAAGGCACGACGCTTTCGGGCGGGGAGCAGCAGATGCTTGCCATCGCCCGCGCGCTGGTGCGTGATATCAAGGTGCTTTTGCTAGACGAACCCTACGAAGGGCTCGCCCCGGTGATCGTGGACGAGATCGAGAAAACCTTGAACATCATCAAGGCACAAGGCATCACCACGGTGTTGGTGGAGCAAAATGCCATTCGCGCGCTCGAATTGGCCGACCGTGCCGTCATTCTCGACACCGGGACGGTCGTTTACGATGGCACCGCGCAAGACGTGCTGGATAACGAGGCGCTTCGCCAGGAATACCTGGCCATCTAGGGCCAGACCCCGAGAGCCGGTCGGGAGGGACCGGTGTTCGCGAGCCGACAGGGTGGGCCATCTGGCCTGCCCGAGATTATTGACCAAGCCACGGCGAGGAGGAAGGACACGATGTCCGACAAGATGTATCCCCCATCAGATGAATTCGTGAAGAACGCCCATATCGACGCGGCGAAATACAAAGCCATGTATGACCGGTCGGTGACCGACCCCGAGGGGTTCTGGAAAGAGCATATGACCCGTCTCGACTGGTCCAAGCTGCCCACGAAGATCAAGAACACGAGCTTTGATCCCCACAACGTCTCGATCAAATGGTTCGAGGACGGGGAGCTCAACGTGTCGGTCAATTGCATTGACCGCCATCTCGCGACCCGCGGCGACCAGACCGCGATCATCTGGGAAAGCGACGATCCGGCGGTCGATACCAAGATCACCTTCAACGAGATGTCCGAGAAGGTGAACAAGTTCGCCAACGTGCTCAAGCAGCTTGGGGTGGGCAAGGGCGACCGGGTCGTGCTTTACCTTCCGATGATCCCGGAAGCGGCCTATGCGATGCTGGCCTGCACGCGCATCGGGGCGGTCCATTCCATCGTTTTCGCGGGCTTTTCGCCCGAAGCGCTGGCGGCCCGCGTGGCCGGGTGCGAAGCCAAGCTGATCATCACGGCGGACGAAGCGCCGCGCGGCGGACGGGCCACCCCGCTCAAGAAAAACGTGGACAAGGCGCGCGAACATTGTGGCGATGTCGCCTGTCTCGTGGTCGAACGCACCGGCGGCGAAACCGCCATGGGGGCCAACGATCATGGCTACGGCGCGCTGATCGAGGCGGCCTCGGCCACCTGCGAGCCTGAGCCGATGAACGCAGAAGACCCGCTCTTCATCCTCTACACTTCCGGCTCCACCGGCGCCCCGAAGGGGGTCGTGCACACCACCGGCGGATACCTCTTGTTCGCCGCAATGACCCATGAATACACCTTCGACTACCACGAGGGGGACGTGTTCTGGTGCACCGCCGACGTGGGCTGGGTCACCGGCCACAGCTATATCGTTTATGGCCCGCTCGCCAACGGCGCGACCACCTTGATGTTCGAAGGTGTCCCCACCTACCCCGATGCGGGCCGGTTCTGGGCCGTTTGCGAAAAGCACGGGGTGAACCAGTTCTACACCGCCCCCACCGCGATCCGCGCGCTCATGGGTCAAGGGGACGAATGGGTGACCAAATACGATCTCTCCGCTCTCAAGGTGCTGGGCACCGTGGGCGAGCCGATCAACCCGGAAGCGTGGAATTGGTACAACAACGTGGTTGGCAACGGGACCCGCCCGATTGTCGACACCTGGTGGCAGACCGAAACCGGAGGTCACCTTCTAACCCCCCTGCCCGGGGCGACGCCGACCAAACCCGGCTCGGCCACCACGCCGTTCTTCGGCGTGCAACCGGTCGTGCTCGACCCGACCACGGGCGCGGAGAAGACGGACACCGAATGTGAAGGTGTCCTATGTCTTGCCGATAGCTGGCCGGGCCAGATGCGCACCGTCTACGGCGATCACGAACGGTTCGTGAAAACCTATTTCTCGGACTACAAGGGGTATTACTTCTCTGGCGATGGCTGTCGCCGCGATGCAGATGGATACTACTGGATCACCGGCCGCGTCGATGACGTGATCAACGTGTCGGGCCACCGCATGGGCACCGCCGAAGTCGAGAGCGCGCTGGTCGCCCACGCCAAGGTGGCCGAGGCTGCCGTGGTCGGTTATCCGCACGACATCAAGGGGCAGGGGATTTATTGCTACATCACCTTGATGGATGGCGAAGCTTACACCGACGAGCTCAAGGTCGAGCTGCGCAACTGGGTGCGTCAAGAAATCGGCCCCATCGCGTCGCCTGACCTGATCCAATGGGCCCCGGGCCTGCCCAAGACCCGCTCGGGCAAGATCATGCGCCGCATCCTGCGCAAGATCGCCGAGAACGATTTCGGCGCGCTTGGCGACACCTCGACCCTCGCGGACCCGTCCGTGGTCGATGAGTTGATCGACAACCGGATGAACAAGTAGACGCGGACAAGCGGCTGCGGATCACCGCGCCGCAATCCCATTGAACCGGGCCGGCACCTTCAGGCGTCGGCCCGTCTTTTTTGATGGCCACCTCAAACATCTGAAATCATGTGCTTTTCAGGGCGCTTGCTGCGTGGCTGTTGGGCTCGGAAAAATTCAGGAACAATTCCCGCCAGCATCGCATTGCCCCCGTGAAAGGCCCTGACCGGGCGAAAAAAGCAGAGGAGATCGTGATGGACCCGATGAACAAGACACTGATGACCTCAGCCGCCGCGTTGGTGATCGCAGCCAGCACCGCCTTTGCACAGGAGACCTCGGCCAATGACGAGGCCCAGAGCGACACCGCCCTTGGCGACGTGACCGAGATGCTTGAGAACACTGCGGAGGACGTGGTGGACGCCGCCGACGTTGCGAGCGATACGGTCACATCGACCGCCGACGACATGACCGGCGAGGCGGATGGCGCGGGATACGGGGCCGAAACCGAGGAGGCCCAAGCCAGCTCCGAGTCCAAAGCGGACGCTGGCACCGAGATGGCGGCCACCACCGAAAACCCCGATACCCCCGTAATGGACAACGATCTCGCCGCCGCTGCGGACGTTGAAATCGCAGACCTGATCGGCACGCGGGTCGTGGCACAGAACGGCGCGGAAGTGGGCGATGTCGCCAGCTTCGTGCAACACGACGGTGCGGTCATGGCCGTGGTCGGCATGGGCGGCTTTTTCGGGATCGGCCAACGCGATGTCGCGGTTTCGATTGACCAGATGACCGTCTCGGGCGCGGATGCCCAAGGTGAACCGAGCGAATTCATGTTGCCGGAGCACACCGAAGCCGATCTTGAGACGATGGAGGAATTCAGTGCCGAAACGGCCACCGCCATCGACAGCGAGATGAGCCTGCAGAACGCGGTCGGCAGCTAAACCAAGCCGGACCTGTCGAAAAAGGGGCCGTTCCCTCGTGCCTCATTGTTTCAAGGTGCCATCGCCGGGCGGGGATCATGCCCCGCCCCTCACCCCCGAAGCGGCCAACCGCTTCGGGGGTTTTTCATGCCCCGGGTCACTGAGCCGCGTCCCGTTTCACGAGCATCAACTCCACCCGGCGCAATTCGCGCAGGATGCGGTCGGCCTGTATCTGCGGCATGAGGCTCAGCTTCATCGACAGCGCGGCAATGACCAGCGTGCCCGCCGAAATGCCCCATTTCACCGCCAAAAGCACCTCGGTCGCATTGAAGAAATGCCACCCGGCCCAGACCGCCGCAATGAACATCGCCGTCTGAACGATCATTACCACCCATGTGACCCAGCCCAATTTGCCGCGAAACTGATCCGCGCCCAGTCGAAACCAGCCGCGCTCTGCCGTGGCCTCGACGATGGCGCGGTCTTCTTCCGACAGCGCCTCTGCAATCATGTCGTCAATCCTGCTCATTGGTGTCTCCTTTCAACAGGTCGCGCAGCTTGCGCCGCGCATGCATAAGCCGGGTCTTCACGGTTCCGACCGGCACATCCAATGCCGTGGCCACCTCGGCCACGTTCATATCCTCAAGGTAGAAAAGCGCGATGGTCGCGGCCTGCTCGGCCGGCAAGGACCGGATCGCCGCCCGCACCCGCGCCGCATCCGACGCCGCAGGCCCGCCCCCCTCGACCGAGGTCTTGACCTCATCGGCAACCGCAGAGGCAAGCGCGCGGCCACGCTGACGCCGACGGATTTCGCGCGCGACCCGGCGCGACACGATCCTTAGCGCGAAGGGGAGAAAGGCGTGGTGGTCGCGCAACCGGGGCAATGCCCCGAGAATCTCGACCCAAGCCTCCTGCACCACGTCACGTGCCACCTCACGGTCGCCCAGAAGGCGCGTGGCATGCGCCATCAACCGCGCACCCCGGTGATCGACAAGCCGCGACAGCGCACGCCGGTCCCCGGCCTGCGCCGCAGCAACCAGATAGGCATCAAGCGCCCGCGCGCGTCGATCCTTCCCGCGATCCATCCCGCACCGCTCCTTTCATTAAGAAGGGTGCGTCTGATGCGCGTTTCGGTTCAATGCAAATCGGGGCGCGTGCTACTGTGCCGTCCAGCCCCCGTCCACCGGGATGGTCACGCCGGTGATATTTTGCGCCGCATCCGAGCACAGGAACGCCGCCAGCGCGCCAAGATCGGCAGTGCGCGTCAGGCGTTCGCTGGGCTGCTTTTCGGACAGAAGCGCCGCGACGCCTTTTTCCCGGTCCCCGCCTGCCTTGTCCGCCGCCGCCCGGATCTGATCCTCGATCAACGGGGTCTCGGTCCACCCCGGCCCGATGCAGTTCACCGTGATCGCCCCTTTCGCCGCGTCGCCCTTGTTGGCGTATTCCAGCGCCACGACCTTGGACATCCCGACCAGCCCATGCTTGGCCGCGACATAAGGCACCTTTTCTTTCGATGCGACCAGGCCATGCACCGAGGCGATGTTGATCACCCGGCCAAAGCCGCGTTTTTCCATCCCCGGCAGGACCGCCTTCATGGTGTGGAAACAGGCCGAGAGATTGATCGCGATGATCCAGTCCCAGCGTTCCTCCGGCATGTCCGTGATCCCGGCGGTGAATTGCACGCCGGCGTTGTTCACCAGGATATCGACCGGCCCGAACGCCTCGACTTGGGTCATGAGGGTCTGGATCGCCCCGACATCGGAGACATCTGCACCGAAGAACTGCGCATCCGGCGCGCCGGCCGCCATTATCTCGGCCACCGCGCGGTCGGCGTTCTCATCGCCGGGCAGCGAATGCAGCGCGATCCGGGCCCCGGCTTTTGCAAGCTCGGCGGCGACGGCGAGCCCAATGCCGCTCGTCGACCCGGTGACCAGCGCGGTTTTTCCTGTCAGGTTAGTCATCATACATCTCCTTGAGCCGCGCACGCAGCTCGGTTTTCAGAACCTTGCCATAGTTGTTTTTGGGCAAGTCATCGGTGAAGAAATAAGCCTTTGGTCGCTTGAAACGCGCGATTTGTGCAAGGCAATGCGCCTCAAGCGCCGCCTCTGTCACGCCCTCCCGCGCGACCACGAAGGCCACCACGTCTTCCCCCCATTCCGCGTTCGCCCGGCCCAGAACCGAGACCTCGCGCACGCCGTCATGCGTGAGCAAGGCTTCCTCCACTTCGCGCGGGTAAATGTTGGTGCC
The DNA here is from genome assembly GCA_011389895.1 of Maritimibacter sp. Classification (GTDB taxonomy): domain Bacteria; phylum Pseudomonadota; class Alphaproteobacteria; order Rhodobacterales; family Rhodobacteraceae; genus Maritimibacter. The sequence goes on from JAABTN010000016.1 coordinate 39,266, forward strand.
ACCGGAAATGATCACGTCTTTCGACCGGTCGCGCAGGGTCAGGTATCCGTCCGCGTCGAGATAGCCCATGTCACCCGTCATCAACCAGCCATTCCGGATCGTTTTCGATGTCGCCGCCGTGTCTTGCCAATAGCCTTGCATGACCGGCAGGCCGCGCACCATGATCTCACCCACGTCGCCGGGGGCAAGCGGATTTCCCTCTGCATCCCCGATGCCAAGCTCGACCACCGATTGCGCGGTGCCGACCGAGGCCAGCCGGGTTTCCCACCCCGGCGTCTGGCGGTCGGCCACGTCCTCGCGGCCAAGCACGGTGATCGCCATCGGGCATTCGCCCTGTCCATAGATCTGAACGAATTTCGGCCCGAACCAATCGACCGCCTCGACGATGTCGGCGACATACATCGGCCCGCCGCCATAGATGATCGTCTTGATCCCGTCGCCCCGATCGCCCGTTTTTGTGGCCGCATCCGTGATCCGGCGCACCATGGTCGGGGCCATGAACATCGACAAGGGCCCCATCGCCCGCGCGGCGGCAAGCAATTCGTCCGCTTCGAAGCCACCCGAGGCCGGGCAGATATGGCGTGCACCACGCAGCACATGCACGAGCGCATACAGGCCCGCACCATGGCTCATCGGGGCCATGTAGAACGCCCCGTCGCGCGCATGGACATCATCCACATCGGCAAGATAGGCCAGCGACATCGCCGCCAGCATGCCATGGGTAATGATCACCCCCTTGGGCGTCCCGGTCGTGCCCGAGGTGAAAAACAACCAGGCAAGGTCATCGGGCCCGCGCGGGGCGATCTGTGCCGGGTCCGACGCCGTCATGTCCGCGAACGCGGGCGCGGCCACGTCGATGCAGGGCAGATCGGTAAACGCTGCCAGCGCCCGGCCCGTGTCTTCGGTCACGAAAGCCAGCTTTGCCCCGGACGCCTCGCAGATCTGGCGGGCTTCCTTGCCATGCAGCTTGGCATTCACCGGAACGGCGGCGGCGCCACAGATCCAGATGCCATAGAGCACCACGAGATACTCGGGCACGTTTTTCATGAAGATCACCACCCGGTCGCCCGGGGTCACGCCACGCGCAGAAAGCGCCGTTGCAACACCTTGGGCCGCGCGGAAAAACTGTGCGTAGTCCGCGACCTGCTCCTGCCCGTGAAACAGCGCAGGCGTGCCGCCCGCCCGCGCCGCCGTGCGCGCCAGCCAGTGAGCCATGTTCATTTCGCGGTCCTCCCCTGCCGGACGTTGATGCGGACATTACTGCGGTGTGCCGGGCACTGCGAGTCCGTGATTTCCCGTAGCGAAGGTTGATCCCCAACGCGCAACCATGCAATCTGTCTCCTCCGGACGGAGGGCGGGAGCGGAACGGATGAACCAGGAAAAACCGGTCACACGCATTCAGAAACGGAACCGCGAGACCATTCGCGAGGCGGCGCTTGACGTGTTCTCCCAACACGGTTTTCGCGGCGCGACGCTTGACCAGATTGCCGGGGCGGCGGGGCTGTCAAAACCCAATCTGCTTTACTATTTTCCGTCGAAAGAGGCGATCCATGTCGAGCTTCTGGGTCACCTCATGACCGATTGGCTCGAACCCCTGCGCGCGATGACGCCCGAGGGCGATCCGATCGAAGAGATTGTTGGATATGTGATGCGAAAGCTCGATATGGCGCGGGAAATGCCCCGCGAAAGTCGGCTTTTTGCAAATGAGATCGTACAGGGCGCCCCGCGTATCATGGATATGATCACCGGTGAGCTGCGCGAGCTGGTGGAGGAAAAGGCGGCGGTGATAGAAGCCTGGTCGCGGGCGGGCAAGATCGCGCCCCTTGACCCCTACCACCTGATTTTCTCGATCTGGGCGACGACACAGCATTATGCGGATTTCGACGCGCAGGTGCGCGGGATCCTGTCGCCTGCGGGCGACTCGCATTTCGAGACCGCACAATCCTTCCTGCGCCAGATGTACGTGGCCACGCTGACACCGCGCGCCTGACGTAAGCTGGGCGTTAACAGACGCCTTACCAAGACTTCCGGCAATCATGGACACCGCCCGGACTCTAGGGGCACTTTGACGGTGTGGGGGCTCCGAACGCGGAGCAGGACGATGGATTTCTCCAACATCGCCCAATTGGGCGCAAAAACACTGATCTCTGGGCCAACGGCGGCCGAACCGAATGCTGTGCAGGTCAAGCGGATCGACGCGAAACCCGAGGCATCGAATACCGGCGGGCGGGCGGGTGATCATCCGGATCAAGACGCGCAGGCGGCGGCGGGCCGCGATATCATGGCGCTGCGGCGTGCGGTGGCCGAAGGCGACCGGCCCGCCGGGCCGCCGCCCTCGTTCGATGTGAGCTTTCTGGAAGCCAACGCCGACCTTCAGCAAAAGATCGCCCGGATGGAGGCCGCGCGGGCAAATCAGCGCGATGCCGAGGCGCTTCATGCCCCAACTCACCCGCCGGAGCGCGCCGAACAGGACACCACCTGAGCCGACATTCCCCCGCCCGCTGTGATGACCCGCCCCGGGCAGCGGCCCATTGCGTGAAAATCCCCCGAAAATGACGCGAATGCTTTTCTCTCCTGACCACAAGCCCTATACACGGGTGATAATTTGCCCCACCGAAGATGGGGACCAGGTTCGAGGATGGTATGACCAAGAAAACCCATGACAGCGACGTGGCCTTCATCAAGGCGCTGGCGGAACTGCTTCAGGAAAACGATCTGACCGAGGTCGAGGTGGATCGTGAATATGGCGAATGTGACCGTTTGAACGTGCGCGTGAGCCGGGGGGGCACGACCGTCGCAGCCCCCGCCGCCCATCCCGCACCGGCCCCCGCGCCCGCCCCGGCGGCCCCTGCCCCCACGGCAGCACCCGCCGCCGAGACGGCGAACGACGATCCGGCCAGCCATCCCGGCGCGGTGCCATCGCCTATGGTCGGCACGGTCTACATGCAGGCCGAACCGGGCACGCCCGCCTTCGTCAAACCCGGCGACAAGGTCGCCGAGGGCGACACGCTGCTCATCGTCGAAGCAATGAAAACCATGAACCAGATCCCGGCACCAAGGGCCGGAACGGTCAAGCGCATCCTTGTCGAAGACGGCTCTCCGGTCGAATTCGGCGCGCCCCTGATGATCATCGAGTAAGCGCGCATCATGGCGATTTTCGACAAGATCCTGATTGCAAACCGTGGTGAGATCGCCCTGCGAGTCATTCGCGCTGCGCGCGAGATGGGCATCGCGACCGTTGCGGTCCATTCGACCGCCGATGCGGACGCGATGCATGTGCGCATGGCCGACGAGAGCGTGTGCATCGGCCCGCCGCCGGGCACGCAAAGCTACCTGCATGTCCCCGCCATCATCGCCGCCTGTGAGGTCACCGGGGCGCAGGCGATCCATCCCGGCTACGGCTTCTTGTCCGAGAACGCCAATTTCGTCCAGATCGTCGAGGACCACGACCTGACGTTCATCGGCCCTTCGGCAGAACACATCCGCCAGATGGGGGACAAGATCACCGCGAAGGAGACCGCCCAACGGCTCGGTATTCCCGTGGTGCCCGGATCGCCCGGTGGGGTGCCCGACGTCGAAACCGCGCGCAAGCTGGCGGCAGAGATGGGCTATCCGGTCATCATCAAGGCGACCGCCGGTGGCGGTGGGCGCGGCATGAAGGTGGCCGAAAGCGAAGCCAAGCTCGAGAACGCCTTTCGCACCGCGCGGACCGAGGCCTTGGCGGCCTTTGGCAATGACGAGGTCTACATGGAGAAATACCTCCAGAAACCGCGTCATATCGAGGTGCAGGTGTTCGGCGATGGCAAGGGCGGCGGTGTTCACCTCGCCGAGCGCGATTGTTCGCTGCAACGGCGTCACCAGAAGGTCTTTGAAGAAGCCCCCGGCCCCGCCATTTCGCCCGAGGAACGCGCACGAATCGGGGGTATCTGTGCCAATGCGATTGCGGAAATGGGCTATTCCGGTGCGGGCACGATCGAATTTCTCTATGAGAATGGCGAATTCTTTTTCATCGAGATGAACACCCGCCTGCAGGTGGAACACCCGGTGACCGAGGGCATCTTCGGCGTCGATCTCGTGCGTGAACAGATTCGCGTGGCCGAGGGGCTTGGCCTGTCGTTCACCCAAGACGAGCTCGAGGTGAACGGCCACGCCATCGAGATACGCATCAATGCCGAGAAGCTTCCCAGTTTCTCGCCCAGCCCCGGCAAAATCACGCAATACCACGCCCCCGGCGGGCTTGGCGTGCGGATGGACAGCGCGCTTTACGATGGCTACGCCATACCGCCCTATTACGACAGCCTGATTGGCAAGCTGATCGTGCACGGCCGCGACCGGCCCGAGGCCATCGCCCGCCTGTCGCGCGCCTTGGGTGAACTGGTGGTGGACGGGATCGACACAACCATTCCGCTGTTTCACGCCTTGTTGCGGGAGGAAGCGGTTCTTGCCGGCACCTATGACATCCACTGGCTCGAAGGCTGGTTGGAAGAAAACCTGAACGGGTAGCGTGTCGTGAAGGGCGAGAGCTTCAGCCTCACCCCGGACCTTCTGTTGAATGCCTACGCCCAAGGCATCTTTCCCATGGCGGAAGATGCGGCGGACGAAACCGTGTTCTGGGTGGACCCAAAGCTGCGGGGGATCATGCCGCTGGACGGGTTTCACCTGTCGCGATCCTTGGCGAAAACCCTGCGCCGCGCCCGGTTCCGGGCCAGCCTGAATGAAGATTTCGAAGGCGTGGTGGACGGATGCGCGGCGCGCGCGGAAACCTGGATCAGCCCGCCCATTCGCGATGGCTACCGGGCCCTGCATGACATCGGGCACGCCCATTCGCTGGAATTGCGCGAGGGCGCGGAACTGATCGGTGGGGTCTATGGTGTCACGCTGGGGCGGGCCTTTTTCGGCGAGAGCATGTTCTCACACCGTCGCGACGCGTCGAAGATCGCGCTCGCCACGCTGGTTGCCCATCTGGGTCAGACCGGCTTCACCCTGTTCGATACCCAGTTCCTGACCGACCATCTTGCATCACTTGGCGGGATCGAGATTTCGCGCGCGCGCTATCACCGGAAGTTGCGCGATGCGCTGGCGGACGGACATGCCGATATCCTGTCCAAACCCCTGCCCGACCCTCACTCGGTCGTGCAGCGGATCACCCAGACGTCGAACCGGGAATGATCGAGCGCCGAGAGCGCCGGGGACGAGGCCACCATCCAGCCATCGAACAACGTCGCCTCGTCGTTCCCGTCCCGGATCACCAAATGCGCGAAGGCGTCGCCCACCGGGTCGTCGGACGGGTAGCGGCATTCAGCGAGCGTGACCTGTAGCCAACCAAGTTCGCCGGTTTGCCCGGTGGTGAGCGTCAGGTCGATGGGGGTGCCAGCAAGCTTGTCCAGACCCCGCAGCACCGCCCCGTTGCCTTGCGTGACCTCGGGCCCCTCTTGCACCGTCGTCACCGTTTCGCCTTCCCCTTCGAGGAAGGGCGCGTTCGGGTCTTCGGGATCCTGCCCGAGGATGAGTGGATTGCCATATTCATCATAGGGCGCTTCGTCGTCGTAGACCTGATCTTCGGGCAGGTCTTCGCCCTCGATCACGTCGAGCGGCTCAAACCCCCCGTCCTGTGCGGCGGCAGGCGGTGTCGCCAGCACAGACAGGACCAAGAGCATGGTGAAGACGACATGGGGCCGCAGCATCAACGTCTCCCGTTCAAGGATTGCAGGAGCAGGTCGACAAGGCTGGTTTCCGGCACCGTGGCGCGCAACCGCGCCCCGGGTTGCAACACGGCGTCAGAGGTGCCGGGAACGATCTCGATGAACCGACCGCCAAGAAACCCTTCCGAGGCCACAACCGCGACACTGTCGGCGGGAAAGGCGAACGCATCCTCAAGCACAATCTCGGTTTCGGCGGCAAAGGTCTGCGGGTTCAGCTTGATCCAATCGACACGCCCGACCTTCACGCCCGCGACGCGCACATCGGTGCCGGGCGACACCCCCCGCGCCTCGACCAAAGACACGCGGTAGCTGTTCATGCCCTGCCCCGCACGGTCGAACCCGCCAACGACGCCCATCGCGTAGACGATAAACCCGACAGCGGCGGCAAGCACGACAGCGCCAACCGCCACATCCAGCCATTCGTTTCTGTGTATCACCATGCCGGGCCCCCGTGCGTGGCGTTTACTCCGGTGTCCACGCCTCGTAGTCCGCACGCTCCACCGGCGCTGCGCGGCGGATCGACCCGGCCGGGGCATAGGCCATCGCCGTGCCGGTCAGGTTGTCGACGTGCGGTTTTTCCCAATCCTTGTGGGCCAGCGGCTGCTCGCCCGGATTGTCATCGAAGGTGCGGTGCAGCCAGCCATGCCAATCGGCGGGAACGCGGCTTCCTTCCGGTTCGCCCGCGTAGCAAACCCAGCGTTTGCTGTCATCGCGTGTGCGGTAATAGGCGTTGCCCTGGGCGTCCTCACCCACCTTCACACCCTTGCGCCACGTGTAGAGCCGGGTGCCGAGGGTTTCGTCGTGCCACCAGGTTATGAGGGACAATAGCGACCGCATGAGAACCTCCAAATTCGTCCCTCTCCGTATGGCCCAATCGTCGGGCAAGGTCCAGACCCGATGGACCAGGGGCGCGGCATCGGCGCGGGCCCGGACAGCCGGTTTCTTCCGATTTCCGCAACAATGCCGTTTTTTCGGCAAGGTTTCCTGTAACAACCAGTTCATTCACATAGGGCTTCACCGTCTCAAGGCAGGACAAGGCAATGATTGGATTACACAACATGGGCGCATTGGCCGCCGGCGCCATATTGATCGGCGGACTTCAATTAGGCGGTCACACCGACCTCGATCAAAACGCAACCTACCACGCGGACGGCGCAGGGTTCGTCGCGGTTCAGGGACGCCATGAAGTCGGCCCCGCGATGCAAAGCACAGCCGGGCTCGACCAATTCGCATCGGCACAATCCGGGCAATACGGCATGGTTCCGATGGCAAAGGCGGTCTTTACCAAGGTCGAGAAACAGGCGGTCGGCGTCAGCCGCCGGGTGGTCGCGACCCTCGTCGACTGACCCGAGCGCAGGCACCGCGAGAAACAGAAAACGCCACCCTCGATGGGTGGCGTTTCTCGTTTGTCACACGGGGTCGCGGTGGTGTCAGCCCGCCGCGCCCTCTTTCTTTCCGCTGTCCTCAGCATAGATGACGAGCGGCTTGGCATCGGTATTCGCCGCCTCTTCGTTCACCACGACCTCATCGACGTTTTCAAGCCCCGGAAGATCGAACATCGTGTCGAGCAGGATATCCTCAAGGATCGACCGCAGGCCCCGTGCGCCGGTCTTCCGTTCAATCGCCTTTCCGGCAATCGCGGTCAGCGCATCATCGGTGAAGGTCAGCCGCGCATCTTCCAGCTCGAACAACCGCTGGTATTGTTTCACCAGCGCGTTCTTCGGTTGGGTCAGGATGGTCACCAGCGCGTCGGTGTCGAGGTCTTCCAAGGTCGCGATGACCGGCAAACGACCGACGAATTCCGGAATCAACCCGAACTTGAGCAGATCTTCCGGCTCAAGCTCCTTGAAGATATCGCCGACCTTGCGCTGTTCGTCGTCTTTCACATCGGCCCCGAACCCGATGGCCGAGCCTTTGCCCCGCTGGGCGATGATCCGGTCGAGACCGGCAAAGGCACCGCCGCAGATGAACAGGATGTTGGTGGTGTCCACCTGAAGAAATTCCTGTTGCGGATGCTTGCGCCCGCCCTGTGGCGGAACCGAGGCGACCGTGCCTTCCATGATCTTGAGGAGCGCCTGTTGCACCCCCTCGCCGGACACGTCGCGGGTAATCGAGGGGTTGTCGGATTTTCGCGTGATCTTGTCGACCTCGTCGATATAGACGATGCCGCGCTGCGCACGCTCGACGTTGTATTCCGACGATTGAAGCAGCTTGAGGATGATATTTTCCACGTCCTCGCCGACATAGCCCGCTTCGGTCAGGGTCGTGGCATCTGCCATGGTGAACGGCACATCCAGAATACGCGCGAGCGTCTGGGCCAAAAGCGTCTTGCCGCAGCCGGTGGGGCCGATAAGCAGGATGTTGGATTTGGCAAGCTCAAGCTCATCACCGGCCTGTGCTGCGTGGTTCAGACGTTTGTAGTGATTGTGCACGGCGACCGAGAGCACGCGTTTGGCATGCGCCTGCCCGATGACGTAATCATCGAGCACTTCGCAAATCTCCAAGGGCGTCGGAACCCCGTCGGTGGATTTGAGCCCGGACCCCTTCGTCTCCTCACGAATGATGTCCATGCAAAGCTCGACGCATTCATCGCAGATGAAGACGGTCGGGCCCGCAATCAGCTTTCGCACCTCGTGCTGGCTCTTTCCGCAGAAGGAGCAGTAGAGGGTGTTCTTGCTGTCGCCACCGGAGGAATTATTCGCCATGTCGTCCTATCGGGGGCTGCCGCCCCACCTTGTTTTGGCCCGCATCGGGGCCGGTCCATCCGTTCGTGCCCAAGCTTAGGCCAGCCTATCGGCCCCCGCAATGCGATTTTCGTCACGATTTGCGGGGGTCCGCCGACCTTGCAAAAGGCTTATTCCTCGGAGTCGCCAACCCGGCTCTCAAGGATATCGTCGATCAGGCCCCAGTCCTTCGCCTGCTCCGGGTCCATGAAATTGTCGCGTTCAAGCGCATCGACCACGGCCTTCATCTTCTGCCCGGTATGCTTGACGTAGATCGAGTTCAGCCGATCTTTCAGCTTCTGGGTTTCCTGCGCGTGGATCATGATATCGGTTGCCTGACCCTGGTAGCCCCCCGAGGGCTGGTGCACCATAATGCGCGAATTGGGCAGGGAAAACCGCATGCCCGGCGCCCCGGCGGCCAGAAGCAGCGACCCCATCGAGGCCGCCTGTCCGATGACCAGCGTGGACACCTTCGGCTTCACGTATTGCATGGTGTCGTAGATCGACAGGCCGGAGGTCACGACACCGCCCGGGCTGTTGATATACATCGCGATTTCCTTTGACGGGTTGTCCGCCTCGAGAAACAGAAGCTGGGCGCAAATCAGCGAAGACATGCCGTCATGCACCGGGCCGTTGAGAAAGATGATCCGCTCCTTCAACAGGCGCGAGAAGATGTCGTAGGCCCGTTCACCCCGGCTGGTCTGTTCAACGACCATGGGGACGAGCGTATTCATGTAGGTGTCGATGGGATCATTCATTGTCGCGCCTGCCTCTGTCAGTCCGTGACCCCGGTCGGGGCCATTTCAGTCGCGGGCCGGACGGCCCCGATGGAGAGAATCCTAATCCTCCCACCGGGGGGCTTCAAGGGACCCCGATGCAATGACCGTCAGGCTGGGGGCATTTGGTTAAAATTATGCTGAACTGCGCGCCCGGCCAAAAGGCCGGGCGGGTCTTTGCGCCTGTAAGCAACCCTGTGCTTCCGGCCGGTTACTGCGGCGACAACCCGCGCATTCGTTCGGACCTGCGGCGCAGGATCTCGATCGTGGCCAGAAGCGCGATGGAAAGCGTGACAAGGATCGTCGCAACCGCGAGGATGGTGGGCGAGATTTGTTCCCGTAACCCGATAAACATTTGCCATGGCAACGTTTTCTGTTGCGCTGACCCCACGAACAGCACCACGACCACCTCGTCGAACGAGGTGATGAAGGCAAACAGGCCGCCCGAGATCACGCCCGGCAGGATCAAGGGCATCTGAATGCGCAGGAAGGTCGTGACCGGGTCCGCCCCAAGGTTCGCTGCCGCGCGCGTCAGCGACCGGTCGAAGCCGACGAGCGTCGCAGTCACGGTAATGATCACGAATGGGATACCAAGCGCGGCATGCGCCAGAACGACACCCAGGTAGGTGCCCTGAAGGTTCACCCGGCTGTAGAAGAAATACATCCCCGCTGCCGAGATGATCAGCGGCACGATCATCGGGCTGATCAAGACCGCCATGATCGCGCGCCGAAACGGCACATGCGGCTGGCTCAGACCGATTGCGGCCAATGTCCCGAACCCGACCGCGAGCAGCGTGGCCATCGGCGCGATCTTCAAGCTGTTCCACATCGCGCTTTGCCAGTTCGAGTTGGTGAAGAAATCCTCGTAATGCTTGAGGCTATAGCCTTCGGGGCTGAGGCCCAGCATCTCTGGCGTGAAGGTGAAGAAGTTCTCAGAATTGAACGACAGCGGAATGATCGTGAGGATCGGCGCGATCAGGAAGAAGAACACGAAGCCGCAGATGAACAGGTAGGTGACATGCCACAGGGTCTGCCCCGGCGTGGCATAGGTCGGCACACCGTCGCGGTAGTCACCACGCCCGATCCAGTAGGCCCACCAGCTTACCACCGCCCCGACGATGGCCCCGCCCGCGGCCCCGCCCCATTTGCCAAGGTAGAACCCGAGCGCGGCGGTCAGAATGATCAAGGCCCATCGGCCTGCGGTCCGGTTGGCCACGAAGCTCATCAAGATGAACCCGGCGGCACCGCCGTAAATCAGGCCAAGCACGAAGCCGATCAGGCCCTGATCCACGGTATTGCCCGTGAGGAACCCGAAGAGCCCGCCCATGGCGGCGGTTAACGGCACCGTGAACCCCAGAAGCGATGGGCGGCCCTTGTCGATGATCAACTCGTCGGCGGTGTTCGCGGTCGCGTCTGTCATGGCTTATCCCAGCTTCACGTTGTCGATGCCCACGATCCGGTCATAGGCCCAGTAGAGGATCAGAACAGCTGCAAGGAGGATCGACCCCAGCGCCGCCGCGAGACCCCAGTTGAGGCTTGACGAAATGTGGTAGGCGATCCGGTTCGAGATGAAGATCCCGCTCGTGCCCCCGACGAGGGCGGGCGTGATGTAATACCCGATGGCCAGGATGAACACGAGGATCGATCCTGCACCGATGCCCGGCACGCTTTGCGGGAAATAGACCCGCCAGAACGCCACCCAATTGGTTGCGCCAAGGCTCTTGGCGGCGCGCACGTAAGAGGGCGGGATCGTCGCCATGACCGAATAGAGTGGTAAGATCATGAAGGGCAAGAGGATGTGGGTCATCGCGATGATCGTACCCAATTGGTTGTTGATCATCACCAGTCGCCCGGCCTCGTTGATCAAACCGGACCAGACAAGGAGATCGTTGATCACCCCTTGTTGTTGTAACAAGACCTTCCACGCCGAGGTGCGCACGAGGAGCGAGGTCCAGAAAGGCAACAGCACGAGGATCATCAGAAGGCTCGATTGCCGCATCGGCAGTTTCGCCAGCAGGAAGGCGACCGGGTAGCCCAGCAAGATGGTCATGCCGGTGATGAAAAGGCTCATCCACACCGTTCGCCAGAAGAGTTTCAGATAAATCGCCCGGTCTTCCGACTGCGCCTCGATCCCGTCGGGGGTGAGCTGCATGTCGACGGCCTTTAGGAAATATCCCGGCGTGAAGGGGGGCGAATAGGCCTGAATCGTGCCCAGAACCTCGGGGCTGGCCCAATCTTCGTCCATGTCGATAAAGGAGCTCTTGTAGCTCGGGGCCTCGAACCCTTCGACGGCTGCGGCGGCATCGGCCAGAAGGTCGGCGCCAAAGCCGTCGTAGCCGGAGATGTCCTGTTCTGTGAGATCCTCGTAGAGCATCGCGTGAACGAGCGCCCAAGGGTCTTCTGCCGCCGGGTTATCCTCGTCTTCCACCTGCACGAAGTTCGCAAAGGTCGCATAGGCATCGGCGGTCTTGGGAAGCACGTCAGAGATGCCGTCCTTCAGAACAAAGGTCGGCCCCGGGTCTTCGGCCCCCTGCGCCTGGGCAAACCACGCCGGATCGCCCATGAATTCCGCCCAGAACACGTCTTCCGTCCAGCGCGCGTCCAGATCTTCAAATTGATCCTCGTAAACTTCGGCCATATCCCCGACTTCGCGCCCGCTTTGGCGAAACAGCGAGGAAATGCCTGTGGTCTCGTAATTGAGCCGCGACCCCAGCCGGGTGTGCGTCTTTGCCTCGGAGGCAAGGAACACGTCGATAAACAGCGCCCGGTAGACGGCTTCGTCCGGTGTCTCGGCCTCATCAGAATTCCAAGAGCTCATGGCGACGACCGTGCGGGGCAGCGTGTCACGCACGATGGTGTTCTCGACCGAACGGAACAACATGTCGGCAATCGGCAGGATGAAGGCCACGAGGACAAAGATCAAAAGCGGCGCGATCAGCATGAGGGCGCGCATTTTCTGCTTGCGCAACGCTCGATTAAGGCTGGCTTTCAATGGCCGCCCATCGGCTGCCAGAACCGGGCCGTTGGTATCGCTCGCGTCGCTCATGATCACTGTCCCATGGATAACGTTGTCGGGTGGGAGGGGCCGGTGTCGGCCCCTCCCCTGTCATGTCACGTCAGATTACTGAGCGAGCCAAGCCTGGAACTTGGAATCGAGGTCATCGCGGTAATCCGCCCACCATGTGTAGTTGTAGACAAACACGTTTTCGCTGTTTGCCGGTGCGGTCGGCATGTGCGGCCCCATCGGAATACCCAGCTCGGCGTGATCGCCCACGAGCGGTGCGGAAGACGCCCGCGCCGGACCGTACGAAATATAGGCCGCCTGGTCAGCGAGACGCTGTGTGTCGGTCGCATATTCGACGAAGTCGAGCACGCGGTTCAGACGATCGTCCGGAAGACCGGCCGGGATGATCCAACCGTCAAGGTCGAACACCTGCGCGTCCCACAGCATTTCGAACGGCTGACCCTGCTCTTCAATCGCCGAGAACCAGCGACCGTTGTAGGACGAGCCCATCACGATCTCACCATCGGCGAGAAGCTGCGGCGGCTCGGCAGCAGCGGACCACCACACGATGTCATCCTTGATGGTGTCGAGCTTGGCAAAGGCACGGTCCTGCCCTTCCTCGGTTTCGAGCACGTCGTAGATGTCTTCCTTGGCGACACCGTCACACAGGAGCGCCCACTCCATGTTGTTGATCGGACGTTGCTCCAGCGCGCGCTGGCCCGGATATGTGTCGGTGTCGAAGAAGGCACAGATGCTTTCCGGTGCCGGTGCGCCCTCGGGCAGAAGGTCGGCGCGATACGCGGCGGTCGTCGAGTAGACGATCTGCGGGATGAAGCAATCCGACACCAGAAGGTCGCCGAAGTCATCTTCGGCAGAGGAGCCATCGTCGCCTTCGGCGAGGATCTCGTTAGGATCGATCTCCATCGCGAGACCTTCGTCGCAGAGACGGATCGCATCGGCGGCCACGACATCCACGAGATCCCAGGTCACGTTGCCCGCCTCGTTCATGGCGCGCAGCTTGGCCACCGCTTCCGGCGAGCTTTCATCCCAGCTGATCGACACATCGGGGTTCATTTCCATGTAAGGCTCGGCATAAGCCTTTTGCTGGCTGTCCTGGTACGCGCCGCCCCAGGAAACGAGCGTCATGTCGTTCGTCATTTCCTGTGCGCTGGCGATCGAGCCAACACCGGCAATAGCCGTACCCATCAGAATGGTCTTGAGTTTCATAAGTAATCTCCCAGTTGCCCTGTTGGTTTTGGGGGTCGAGACGGGCGAACCCGCCCCCGGTTCGCGCCCAGCTCTTGTGAACAAGAGGGGCGCAAGACGCTCAGACATCAAGGGCGCGACAATCGCTCGGCAACCAGCCGATTTCGATCTGTTGGCCGGGTTTCAGTTTTTCCTGATCCGGCGCGTTGCGCGTCTTGATGATGAAATTCTCGCTTCCGGCCACGCGAAGCCGGGTGCGGAAGATGTCGCCCATGTAGATGAACTCAAGCACTTCGGCCTTGAGCGTATGGGCGCCTTCCTGAAGTCGTTCCTTGTTGTATTCGACCCGTTCGGGCCGGATCGAGACCGTGGTGCGCTGGCCAACTTCGCTGACGTTGACCGGCGTGGCGTCGATCACCTCGCCATCATCGAGCGCGATGACGCAGGTGTCACCCTTGATCTCTTTCACCACGCCTTCCAGCGTGTTGTTCTCACCGATGAACTGGGCCACGAAGCCGTTCTTCGGTTTTTCATAAAGCACGTCCGGCGGATCGAGCTGCTGAATGCGGCCATCGTCGAACACGGCGACCCGGTCCGACATGGTCAGCGCTTCGGTCTGGTCATGGGTCACGTACACGGTGGTGAGCCCAAGCTCATGCGCCAGATGTGTAATCTCGAACTGCATATGCTCCCGCAACTGTTTATCCAATGCGCCGAGCGGTTCGTCCATGAGTACGAGATCAGGTTCGAACACAAGTGCGCGAGCAAGCGCGATGCGCTGCTGCTGACCGCCCGAAAGCTGTGCGGGACGACGATTGAGGAAATCGCCCATCTGCACCATCTCAAGTGCGCGGGTGACCTTGGACTCGCGATCGGACTTGGCGATCTTGCGAACTTCGAGCGGGAAAGACAGGTTCTCGCCCACCGTCATATGCGGGAACAATGCATAGTTTTGGAACACCATGCCGACCCCACGCTTGTGCGGCGGGATGTTGTTGATCGGCGACCCGTCCAGCAGGATGTCGCCGTGTGTGGCGGTCTCGAAGCCCGCGAGCATCATCAGGCAGGTCGTCTTACCCGACCCCGACGGCCCCAGCATTGTCAGAAACTCGCCCTTGCCAATGGACAAATTCAGATCCTTAACGACGAGCGTTTCGCCATCATAGGATTTCTGAACACGATCAAACACGACGAAACCGTCGTTCGTTTCTGTGTCAGCCAAAAGGCACCCCTTTTCCCTGTCGGTTATGTCGTTCTTCTTCTTTTGACCAAAAAAGATCACGATAGATTTTGAATTTCAACAGGATTTCCCCTGCTTGTCGTTGCGTCAGGTATTTGTCCTGATTTTTGCACCCTTTAAGGCATCGATTGAAGGCTTTACTGTTTTTACCAGAACAAATGAACCGTGAAAGCGGACAAGTTTAGTCAAAAAGCCTAAGTCACGATTTCGATATTTCACGCCAAATCGAGCCCCTTTTTGGGACAGGCGACACAGGACCGACCGTGGCCACGCCCGACAGACCTGTCAATCTTGCCTGCCACAGGCCCAAGACAGGTGGCAAACAAGAGGGCGCGAAGGTGAAGACAACCGCCCCGATCACCGCCCTTTCGCGGATCGTTCGATCACACCTGTCAACATGTCGAGACAAGCGGAAAGCTGGTCCATGGCCACGAATTCATCCGGCTTGTGCGCCTGTTCGATCGACCCGGGGCCGCAAATGACAACGCTCATCCCCAGACCTTGGAAAAGCCCCGCCTCGGTGCCGAAGGCGACCAGCCCGGCGGTGTTCGCCCCGGTCAGCTCGGCAAGCAGATCGCGCGCGGCGTTGTCTTCCATGGGCTCCAGCCCCGGCACCTCGCCCACCACCTCGGTTTCGATCCCCGCCTCCGGGTGCACCGCCTGCATCGCGGGCAGCAGAACATCCTCGGCATAGGCATTGATCTCGCTCTTGACGAAATCGAAATCCGACTGCTGCACCGGGCGAAACTCCCATTCCACCTCGGCCTTGCCGACGATCACGTTGTGGGCGACGCCGCCGTGAAGGCCGCCGATGTTGATCGTGGTCCAGGGCGGCTCAAACCCCTGCCCCGCCGGTGCGCGCGTTTTCAGGGTCTCGCGCAATTCCATCAACCGCGCGACATAACGCACCGCATATTCCGCCGCGTTGACCCCCTGATCCGGGGCCGATCCATGGCCTTCCAGCCCGTGAAACCGGGTGGTGTATTCACAACAGCCCTTGTGCCCCTCGATGATCCGCATCTCGGTCGGCTCCCCGATGATGGCCATGGCGGGCGTCACGTCCCGATCGGTGAGCGCCTTGACCAGCTCGGCAGCCCCCAGACACCCGACCTCTTCGTCATGGGTGAAGGCGAAATGCACCGGGCGTGTCAGGGCGGCGGTCGTCAGTTTCGGCGCAAGCGCGAGACAGCAGGCGATGAACCCCTTCATGTCGCAGGTGCCGCGCCCATAAAGCAGACCATCGTCCTCGCGCAGTTCGAAAGGGTCGCTGGTCCAATCCTGATCCGCCACCGGGACCACATCGGAATGGCCCGACAACACCACGCCGCCATCGCCCTCGGGCCCGAAGGTGGCGAAAAGGTTGGCCTTGCCCGCCTCATGGCTTGCCAGAACCTCGACCCGCGCGCCGTGCTGTTCAAGATAGGCGGCAATCCAGTCGATCAACGCCCGGTTCGGGTCCGAGGACACGGTGGGAAAGGCGATGAGGCGGGCAAGGATGTCGCGGGTGGCGGCAAGGGTGGTGGCATGATCTGTCATGCGCGCGACCCTGCCACCAAATGCGCGCCTTGCCCAGACCTGCCGGATGGCGGGCGGCGCCAATTCGACATGTCAGGCCGAGCTTGAAACAAGCCGCCGCTCAGGGGGTAAGATTTGCCTCGCGCGCGGTGACGAGGGTTCCGTCAGCGACGCGATCCGAGGGATGGGTGATGACCGTCTGGCCCGCCCCCATCCCGCCGGTCACCTGCGCCATATCGGCGTTGCGGCGTCCGATCTCGACCGTGGTCAGGACCGCCGCGTCGCCCTCGACCACGAAAACCGCCCAGTCGTCGCCGTCGCGAAACAGGGCCGAGATCGGCACCTGAAGCGTGTCGTCGGACGCCCACTCCACCACGCGGGCATAGACCCGGAAATTGTGTCCCATGGGCGGCACGACCTGCCCCTCGGCAAAATCGAGGACGACACGCACACGCTGTTCCTCGATGCCCAATGCGGAAACCTTGGTGAAAGCGGCTGGCTCCACGGCGCGCACCACGGCCTCAAGCGCCTCGTCCCCGCCCCAGCGTTCCACATGCGCGGCGGCACCGGGGCTGACGCGCACCGCGTCGGTCGACAGAAGGTCCACCACGATTTCAAGATCGTCGGTCGGCCCGATCGACAAAAGCGTCGCCCCCGCGGCAACCGGGCGGGCCGAGACGCTGGCCACGGAAAGCACGGTGCCCGAAACCGGGGCACGGATATGGATGCAGCATTCCGCGTCACCGCTGTCCCCACCCCCTGCGCGTTGGCCCGGTTCGATCAGGACCGCGCGCGCCGCGGCCAGTTCGCTTTCGCGCATATCCTCGGTCGCATGGGCGCTGTCCATTTGCGCCGCCGCGATATCAAGCGCGGTTTCCGCCTGCTCCAACTGCGCATCGGGCGCGGTGCCACGATCATGCAGGTCGACGACCCGGTTCAGGCTGCGTTGCGCATTGTTCAAATCCGCCTCGGCACGCGTCGCCTGTGCGCGCGCTAAAGCCAGCGCGGCCTCGGCCTGTGCCACCGCCGCCTGCGCCTGCGCGCGGGCGCGTTCATCAAGGAACGCCGGCTCACCCGGTTCGATCCGGGCGACCACGGTTTCCTCGGCGATCACCTGTGACCCGACCGCCACCGGGGCGCGCAACAGGGTGCCCGCCACAGGTGCGGCGACATCGTAGACATCGCGCACCCGCGTCTTGCCATCGGCGTTGATCGTGACCTCCATCGGGCCGGACGACACCTCGACCATGTCCACCGGCACCACGTCGGGCTGGATCGAAACCCAGACCGCCCCACCGATGGCCGCGAGCGCCACCGCGCCGATGACGATGTTTCTCAGTTTCATGGTCTTACTCCCTTGTCTTCATGACGGCGACGAGATCCATCCGGTCGATCCGCCGCCGCACGATCATGGCCGAGAACAGGGTGGCCCCGGCCACCACGCCCGTTGCGCGCCAATAGGTCGTCTCGGTCACGATGAGCGGCAGGGCATAGAGATCGGATTCGAAACTTTGCACCATGCCCGCCGCCAGCCCGTATCCCATAGCGAGACCAAGCGGGATCGCCACGATGGTCAGAATGAACAACTCGCCCAAAAGGATGTAGCTCACTTCGCCCCGCGTGAAGCCCAAGATGCGCAGCGAAGCCAGCTCGCGCGCACGCTCGGACAGTTGGATGCGGGCCGAATTGTAGACCACGCCAATGGCTATGAGCGCGGCCATCAGGGTGTAGATCGTCAGCGTGATCCCCGCGCTCTCCGCGATGGTTTCATCAAAGCCCGTGCGCACCTCGCTCATGTAAGTGATGCCGGAGATCGCCGGGCTGGATTTCACCGCCTCGAACAGCGCGTCCGCCTCGGCGCTGTCGATCTTCACGTTGGCCAGTTGCAGCGTTGGTGCCTTGCCCAGCATCGCGGCGACCGTCTCAAGCTCCATATAGGCGGACAGGCCGAAAAACTGCGCCACAGTTCCGGTGACGGGAACCCGGTAGACCGCGTCGCCTTCTTGAAGAAACTCGATCTCGATCACGTCGCCCACCTCGGCGCGCAGGTGTCCGGCAAGCCGTTTTGCAAGAACGATCCCGTTCTCGGGACGCACCTCGACCCGGTCGTCACCATCGAAGACCCGCACCAGATCATTGCCCGGGCGCGCCGCGTCGATTCCAATGGTGCGGGTGTAATGACCGTGCGACAGGCGCGCGGCCAAGGTCAGCGCGCCTTCGGCCATCATCACGCCGGGTAGGTCCGCCACCGCGTCCAGCACCACCTCGGGGCGTTCACCGGCAAACTCGAGAATCGCATCCTGCCGGTTGACCTGCACGAACGCCACGTCGAGCAGTTCATCAAAGCTGTCGAACATGAAAAGCCCCGCGACGATGATCGCCGCCGATGTCGCGATCCCGAGACTGGTAAGCGCGGCGCGCAGCGGCCAGCGCCCGATTGACCGCAAGATCATCATGGTCGGTTGTTCCGGGCGCAACAGGCGCACGAGGTAATCGAACACGCCGCGCCTGAACCGGGTCGGCGCGGGCGGGTTCATGGCGACCGCGGGCGACAGCCCCGCAACGCGGCGCACCGCCATGAGCGCCCCGGCAAAAGCCGCGAAAAGCCCCGCCGCAGCCCCGATCACGTAGACCGAGGGGTGCTGTGCGAAGACAAGGTAGGGAAAGTGGAAATACTCGACATAGACGCCTGCCATGGCCTTTGAGGCCGCCAGCCCCATGATCCAGCCGAGGCCCACGCCGATGGCCCCGATCCCAAGGCTGAGCTTCAGGTAATGGGCGGCGATTTCGAAGGTCGAATAGCCAAGCGCTTTTAACAGCCCGATCTGCTCACGCTCCAACTGGATCATCCGGCCCAGCACCATGTTCACCAGAAAGGCGCTCACCACCAGAAAGATCGGCGGCACGATCCGCGCCATCACGCCAAGCTGATCCAGCTCGCCCTCGAGAAAGGCGTTGGATATCTGCTGGTCGCGGTCATGTGCGCCGGTGCCGCCATAGGGCTTCAACAACGTCTCAAGCGCGTCCTTGACCGGGGCCAGCGCGGTACCCCGTGTCACCGACAGCGTCACCGAATTGAACGCGCCAGACAGGTTGAAGGCCGCCGCAAGCACATCTTCGGCCATCCACAGGATACCGAAGCGTTCGTCATCCGGCATGATCGACCCGGGCCCGATGGTATAGATGAACTCGGGGCTAAGCGCGACACCCACGATGCGGACGTCGCGCTTCTGCCCGTTCAGCGTGACCGAGAACCGGTCCCCCGGCCCGTAGCCATGGGCGCGCGCGAAGGCTTCGTTCACCAGCACCTCGTCGCGTTCGCCGAACCCGGGCATCCGGCCCTGTTTCAATGTGAGCGCGTTCATCACCGGCGCACCCGATTGCGGGATCGACAAAAGGCGTGCGGTCGCAGGGCCGGACAGACCCGGCAGGTCCATCACCGCGAATGCGCTGATCCGGGCCTCGACCCGGGCGACCCCGGGGATCTCCGCGATCTCTTCCACCAATGATTTCGGGGCCCGGCTCGCCGAAGACCAGATATCGGCAAACCGCGCGCGGTCATAGAACGTGTCGCGGGTCTCGGTCAGCGACAATTGCGTGCCGAAGGCCATGACCATGATCATCACGCCGACCGACAGAACCGCTGCGATCGCGATCGCCTGCGCCCAGAGGCGGCGGATATCGCGGATCAGCTTCTTGTCGAGCGCGCGCATGCTTTTACCATTCGATCTCGGACGGGGCGACACGGGTCGGGTTCATCACAACATCGGCGATCGTCCCGTCCGCGAAATGAATGACCCGGTGCGCCATGGCGCGGGTGCCCGCGTTATGCGTGATCACCACGGTCGATGTGCCAAGATCACTGTTGATCCGGTCAAGCGCGGAAAGCACCTGCACGCCGGTCTTGGAATCGAGTGCCCCGGTGGGCTCGTCGCACAACAAAACCTCGGGCCGCTTGGCTATGGCCCGCGCGATGGCGACCCGCTGTTGTTCGCCCCCTGACATCTCGGCGGGAAAATGATCAAGCCTGTGGGTCAGCCCGACACGCTCCAGCGCCTCTTCGGGCCGCATCGGGTCCTTCGCGATCTCGGTGACGAGAGCCACGTTTTCGCGGGCGGTCAGGCTCGGCACGAGGTTGTAGAATTGAAACACGAACCCGACATGGTCGCGCCGGAACCGGGTCAATTCCCGCTCGCTCATCCGGGTGAGCTCGTCGTCGCGAAACCACGCCTGGCCGGTGGTCGCATGGTCGAGACCGCCAAGGATATTGAGCAGCGTGGACTTGCCCGACCCGGACGCGCCAAGCAGCACGGTGAACTCGCCCGCGAACAATTCCACGTCCACGCCCCGCAGCGCATGCACCTCGACCTCGCCGGTCTTGTAGACCTTGGTGATGTCTTGCGTATGAAAAACCCTGTCCGGCATGATCCCCACGTATCCCTGATAGTGCGCCCCAGACTTGATCTGGTTCAAATCCGGTTCAATTCAGGTCCGGCCAATAGGCGCGCGACACCTCCATGATCCCGGTGTCTTCCAGAAACGCGCCGACCTCCGGGTCTGAGAAATAGGCATGCCCGCGATCGCGCGTGCCCGCGAGGTATGTCGAGGTCTTTTGCCCCAACGCCTCGGCCAGGGCGCCGGACAACCGCCGATGCAGGCTCTCACCCACCGCGTCACGCGCGAGATCACTGGCAAGGAGGTCTTCAAAGCGCAAGACATCGAAATTCTCGCACATGGTCGTGATCTGGGCGCGGTAGCGGTCGATGGGCTGGGTCAGCAGGAACGCCTTGAACCCATCCACCCCTGCCATCGAATGCCAGAGCCGGTCGCCCACCTTCGGCTTCACCTTCCTGCGGGTGAATTCGTGCATAGACAGGAGCATCGAGCGCGGCTCGCGCACCACGTTTATCAGCCGCGCCCGGTCAGAAACCTGTCGCATGACCTCCAACTTGGTCAGATGGCCAACAGCGAATTCCCCATCTGCCATGATCGAGGCGACGGGAACCGCGCCCACAGCGACTTCGCGCGACGCCGGGTCGAAATGGATGTCTTCGGCCGCCACCCCCCGGTTGTCATGCAGGTGCCGGTCCATCACATGCAGGTCGACGGGATGGAACCCGGCGCGTTTCAGTGCTTCGTAAAGAAGATATGTCCCCGCCTTGGGCAGCGTGTTGACGAACACTTTCTCGTCGCGCGACTGCGCCGGGGCCACCGACGCCGTGAGTGCGATCTTGGGCAGGAGGTAATGTCCAATCTCGTCTGCCGGCAAGAACGCCTTGGTCGTGTCATCATAGGTCAGCCGGGAGGTGACGCGCGTGCCAGACAGGAACGCCAACCCGTCATCTTGCAGCTCATACGTTTCTTCAGCCGGGTGCTGACCGCTCGTGATCCGCCCATCTTCGGCGAATGTCATCAGCCGGTAGGGGCCGAGATGCAAAGACCCGAACAGGTAGATTGTGCGCGTGATGTCCGCTCGGGTGACCATGCACCGCTCTCCTCGCTCGTGCGGCTGTTTTGGTCGCCGACCCTGCCCTGTCACGCAAGCTTAGCGGACGGGATACGGAGTGCCTAGACCTTCCCCATCGCCCCCGCGCGGTCGGACGCCCTTTTGGGCCGGTGAAAAGCCCGGAAGATCGGCGGTGGGCGGCGGGCGTCCAACAGCGTCTCGATCCGCGCGATCACTTCATCCTGCTGCGCCTCGGTCATATCGCTGCCCGATGGCAGGCAAAGACCATGTGCGAAAAGCCGTTCATCGACGCCCGCTCCGTGGTAGGGCGCACCGGCATAGAGCGGCTGCATATGCATCGGTTTCCACAGGGGCCGGGCTTCGATCTGGTGGTCCAGAAGCATCCGGCGGATGTCTTCGCGCGATGTGCCGGTCTGGCCCGTGTCGATGGTCAGGGTGGTCAGCCACCGGGTCGCGCGCTGCCCGGAAGGCTCGGGCATGAAGGCGAGACCGGGGCGCGCCAGCGCAGATTTGTAACGTGCGAAGATGGCACGGCGGCGGGCAACGCGGCTCTCCAACACCTCCATCTGGCCCAGCCCGATCGCCGCGCAGATGTTGGACAGGCGATAGTTATACCCGAAGGTAGAATGCGCGTAATGCGGTGCCGGATCGCGGGCCTGTGACGCAAGGAAACGTGCCTCTTCCGCCCAGCTCTCGTGCCGGGTGACAAGCATACCGCCGCCCGAGGAGGTGATGATCTTGTTGCCATTGAACGACAGGATCGCGGCATCGCCCCCGGTGCCCGCCTTGCGGCCATTTCGGAACACCGCGCCAAGGCTTTCGGCGGAATCCACGACAAGCCGCACGCCATGGTGCCTGGCCAAAGCCTCAAGCGCATCGAGATCGACCGATTGGCCGTAAAGGTCGGTGGGCACGATGGCTTTTGGCAGGCGGCCTTCCTTCGCCGCCTTGGCCAGTTCTTTTGCGAGGCACGCGGTGTCGATGGTCCAGCTGTCAGGCGAAAGATCGAAAAACCGGGGCGTTGCCCCTAGATAGGTCACCGGAAACACGCCGCCCGCAAAGGTCATCGAGGAAACCCAGACCTCGTCGCCGGGGCCGACGCCCGCGATGCGCAGGGCAAGATGAAGCGCGGCTGACCCGGATGAGAGCGCAACGCAGTGAACAGAGCCACCGAGATACGCGGCGACCGCCGCTTCGAACGCGTCGAGCTGGGGGCCGATGGGGGCTACGAAATTCGACGCAAACGCCTCGGCAACCCGCGCTTCTTCATGTCCCGACATATGCGGGCGGGAGAGATGGATGCGCATGGACTACCCCTCGTTCAACCAGCGTGCTTCGGCGCTGTGCTCGGACAACAATTTTTTTTCGAGAGCCAACAGATCCGTCTTTCGCGCCTTGATCGCGGCACAGGGCGTTCCTGCGCAGACGGACCACGCCGGCATCGGCCTCGAGACCAAGGAAAGCGCGCCGATGCTGCTGCCTTCCCCAATCGAGGCGCCGGGAAGAATGACCGTCCCTGCCCCCACGATCACATGGCGGCCTATCGTCACGTTGTCGGTCAGAACCCGTTTGAATCTTGCCGGGACCATGGGATTGGTCAGGGTCCGGCCCGAGTAATCGTCTGTAGCGGTGAAAATGCGCACGCCTTGTGACAGACCGGAGAAATCCTCAAGCTTCAGAGGCGCTGACGCGCACAGATGGCATCCCCCGCTGACATGGACGAAGGAGCCGATTTCCAAATGCGACCCTTCGGCAACCACGATCGTGGTGGGGCCATCTATTCGGACATTGTCACCAATCCAGATGCGCTCGAACCCGATGATGGTGCAGTTTCGGGCAATACGAACATTGGCCCCGACCGAGGCGAAACCGAGGCGTAATAGCTCTTCGCGATCCGAATAGCCGGGATTGAAGGGCGTCATTGTGGTTTCGAGCCTTCAAAAGGGTACATCGTTGCCTCGCCCATGGCCGATATACCGTCGCGCCGGAGCACCTTCAGCACGGTCAGCCAGAGGATTTTCAGATCCAGCCAGATCGTCCGGTTGTCCACATACCAGACGTCGCGTGCGAATTTCTCATCCCAAGAAATCGTGTTGCGTCCGTTGACCTGTGCCCAGCCGGTCACGCCGGGGCGCACCACGTGGCGGCGGGCCTGTTCGCACGAATAAAGCGGCAGGTAGCCCATCAACAGGGGCCGCGGTCCCACGAGGCTCATCTCCCCGGTCAGGACGTTCCACAACCCCGGCAGTTCATCCAGCGACCAGTCACGCAGAACCCGGCCCAGAGGGGTGAGGCGGAGCGCATCGGGGCGCGGTTGCCCATCAGCATCGACCACGTCGCGCATGGTGCGAAACTTGATCATCTGAAACGGGGTGGCGTCGCGCCCGGCGCGGGTTTGACGAAACAATACCGGCGCGCCCATCCGCCACCGGATCAAAAGCGCGACCACAATCATGACGGGTGCCAATAACAACAAGCCAAATCCCGCACCGGCGATATCCATTCCTCGTTTCATCAAGACCAACCTAATGCTGCGCGCGCGCCGACAAGCACTCTTCAAGCCGGGTGCACAATGTTTTTCCCTTGTTATCAAGCGTCCACATTGACGCTGACACATTCACAGGAGTGCTCATGAACCCCTTCGCCAATCGCGCCGGATCCCTGTCCGGCCCCGCCACCGATGCCCTGCCGGTCACACCAAGCGACTCGTCAGACTTAACACATATCGCGCTTGGGTTGTATATCGAAACCGGGGGCGAGATCAGCATCGACACGGTTCATGGCGGAACCCGCAGCCTTCTGGTCGATGATTTCGCGATCCTGCCGATCGGCGTGCGCCGCGTCCGTGCGACCGGCACCACGGCAACCGGCATCCACGCGCTGGTGCTGGCATGAAGATCACCGGCGATCTTTCCGTGACCTCGGCCCGAAGCAACGCCCGGCATGGTTGGAACGCTGGCTGGGTGTTTCGGAACGGTGGGCAGGGCGCATGGTATGATCCTTCGGACCTGTCCACCCTGTTTCAAGATGCCGCCGGGACGATTGCCGTCACCGGGACGGGGCAGCCGGTTGGCCGCATGCTCGACAAATCTGGACATGGACGCAATGCCACGCAGACGACCGCCAGCGCGCGCCCGATCTACCGCACCAATGGCCAAAAACACTGGCTGGAATTCGACGGGGTGGACGATTTCATGCGGCTGAGCGCGCCGCTCGATCTGGATACCGGGACCGTGGTGATGGCGCTGACGGAACCGCCCGGCAGAACCCACCATTCAATCCTGCTCAGCCCGACGGGCGCGGGCTATATCACGATCAGCGGAAGTGGCACCCGGTCGCTTTCAAAGAATGCGCTCGGGTCCATCGTGCCGGTGGACAGCCCGACAACCTTCGCGATGACCGCCGAGACCGCCGTTGGCATCCGCGTGAGCGGTCAGACCCTGCACGCGCGGCGCTGGCCCGACTCCACCGAGCATGTCAACAGCACGGCGGCGAGCGCCAATCTTGAGACCACCAACACGCTCATGGCGTTCTCATCAGGGGGTGAATTGCCGGCGCGGGTGGATCTTTTCGGCCTTCTGCTTTGTTCCGACGCGCTTCCCCCCAACACCTATGCGCGCGCACTATCATGGATGAACACAAGGATTGCACTGTGACGAACCAGCCAGAAGACAGGCAGACGATCATTTGCCCGAAGACGATGATGCGCGACGTCAACGACGCGCTTGACCTATCCATGCAGGCCGCGAACTGGCGCGATGCGGCGGGCAACAGCTACGCTGCCGCGTCGCTTGTGCCCGATGTCCTGATCGGGCCCGATGCCCTGCCCGGCCTGCCCAGCGTCTTTCTGGGCCACGACACCCCGGTGTCCTTACAGGAGGGGCACATCCATGTCGTGTCTGGTCTGGATGGTGCAATGGTCATGGAAAAGCTCGGTCTCACCGCGCGGCTTCCCATGCCCTGATCGACGCGGGCGCGGCCCGTGTCACGTCAGGTCCATCGCCTCAAGCATCGCGGCATTGACCTGGCGAACATCGAAGGTCTCGACCGTGATCCGGCGCGCTTCCCCCCCCATGCGCGCCACCCGGTCCGGCGCGCAAATGAACCGTTCCATCGCGGTAGCCAGTGCAGATACATCGCGCGCGGGCACGAGGAAGCCGTTCACGCCGTCCCGTACCGTTTCACGGCATCCGGGGACATCCGTCGTGATCACCGGACGCCCCATCGCCATGGCTTCGAGAACGGTGCGCGGCATGCCTTCGCGGTAGCTTGGCAAGACATAGACATGCGAAGCCGCGATATCGGGACGCACATCGTGGGCCGCGCCATGCCAGACCAGATGCCCGGCCTCCTGCCAGCCACGAACCTCGGCCTCCGGGATGCCATCCGGGCTTGGATCGAGCGGGCCGACAAGGTGAAACCCTGCCTGCGGATGGCGCGCGCGCAGCCACGCAGCAGCCTGTGCATATTCCCGCACCCCCTTGTCCCCTACCAGCCGCGCGATCATGAGAAAACGCGGTGGGGCATCCACAAAGGGCGCTGGCGAAAAGGCCCCGGTGTCAACGCCGGACCCCTTCACCAGAACGCTTCGGACCCCCGCGGGCAACACCCCCCAGTTTCGAAGATCATCGCGATCATCGGGGTTTTGGAAGACCACCAGAGTGGCCTGGCGCAGGGCGCGCGCGTAGAGACTGCTGGCAAGCCAGCGAACGCGCGCGCGTTTGCCCCGCGCCGGACCCACGAAGGCATAGCCCAGCCCGGTGATCAGCGCGACGCGCTTTGGCACAGCGGCCATCCGGGCGGCCAGCAGGCCCCAAATGACGGGTTTGATGGTATAGGCCAGCACAATCTGCGGGCGCAGCCGCCGCATGAGACGAACCAGTCCGGCCAAGGTGCGCAGATCGGCGATCGGGTTGAGCCCGGTGCGCGCAAGCGCGATATCATGGCATGTGACGCCGCGCTTGCGTAGCCATTCATGGGTCGCATCACCCGCGACCAGCCCCGGGGCCGCCGCATGAACGCCAAGGCCCTTTGACAGCAACGCCTCGATCAACGCGCCCCGGAATATGCGCAAGGACCCGGCATGGGAGGCGATGATCAGTATCGTCATGAGGGGATCACGCCTCTTCGCCCGACATTGCCGGCACAGGGTCGTCGGGAGGCACCAGACCCCATGCATCGTGATAGGCCCGCACCATGCCGGGCAAAGAATAGCGCGCTTCGACCCGGGCCCGGGCCGCCGCCTGCCGGTCCTGCCAATCGGGCCGCACCTTCATCGCATCAAGCGCCGCGCCGATAGCCTCTGCCAAGGCGTCCGGGTCACGCGGCGGAACGATCCAGCCCGTGTTGCCAAGGATCCGCGCGGCATCGCCGACATCAGTGCTGACACAGGGGGTGGCGCAAGCCATGGCCTCGGCCAGCACATTGGGAAAGCCTTCCGCAGAACTGGACAGGACATGCACATCCATCGCGTTCATCAGGGCGGGCACATCGTCGCGCGGTCCGAGCAGCAGCACCTCCGCACCGATCCGGTGGCGCGTCAGCAGGGCCGAAAGACCGGGTGTGGCGGGATCCATCCCGGGACCGATCAGGAGCGTCTTGAACCGCCGCCCGCGTGACCGCAACAGGGCAACGGCCGCCAACAGGGTGTCGTGATCCTTCTCGGCATCAAACCGGGCGACGAGGCCGATCACCGGCTCCCCACCCCCAAGCCCAAGGTGCTGGCGCATGTCCTTGCGGGCGGCGGCACTGGGGCGAAAGCGCGACAGGTCATGACCGTTGCCGATCACGGTCATGCGCGCCCGGTCGTAGCCCAGCCGCGCGTGCACCTCGGTCGCGCGATGTGCGCAGACGATGATCCGGTGGGGAACGCGGCGCGACAGGCGCGCGCACAGCCGAGCGATCAGGATGGTGGAGCGGGACGAGGACCGGGGGTCAAGCTCCGAGTGCCGAATATTCCACACGACGGTGCGGACACCGGCCAATTTCGCAAGAACTCCGCCGATCAGGTCAGCATGATACATCCATGTCTGCACCACATCCCACCGCTCCCGGCGCAGGAGTGACCAAAGGTGCCAGAGCCCCCGCAGCCGGAGCCGCCCCCGGGGCATGTCGAGACAATGCACTGGAACGCCCGCCTGCCGCAGGATGGGCGCATATTTTCCCGCGCCCATGAATGATATCACGCAGTGGCGGTTGGCCTGATCTGCAAGGCACAGCCGGGTCAAAACCGCTTCCGCGCCGCCATTGTGCAGACCGATGATGATGTGCAGGATCTTCATGCGGCGCCCCCGCGTCCCCACCCGTCCCCCCGCAGCGCGGCCCGCGACAAAAGCGCCACCAAGACAAAGCACGCGGCATAGACGGCCAGAACCATGGGTTCGCTGCCTTTGAAAAGCGCCACCGCCATCGCGAAAAGCCCCGGGGGGCCAACGACGATATAGGCCAGGGGGATCGCCCGGACCCTTCCCCTGCTAACCAGCACGGGGTCGACCACCAGTTTCTTCACCCGGTTGACGACCACGGCGATGGAGACCGCGATGAACACGGTCTGATCGAACCCCGGCCCAAGATACTTCGCGCCAAGCCCATGGTGCGACAGACCCATGATCGCGGTGAATAGGAAGACCGACAAACCGCCCGCGCCCAAGGCCCCGCGCCAGAGCATGTTTCGGAAAGCCCCATCATCGCCCTGCGCCGATCTTGCATAGGCGCGGGGGAGGATCGCGAAACCCGCGATGTTGATCACCACCCCGACGCTGCGTTGCACGAGATCCGCGGTGAACGAGAACACCCCGAGGAAATGCGCCGCGCCGAAAAGGGCAATGACCGCCCGGGTGCCGAGAAACAAGAACCCCTCGGCCAGCGATGATAATGTAAGCCCGGCACCCACCGGAACGGTCGCTTTCATGAAGGCCCGGTCAGGCCAGCGCGGCACCGAAAACCCGATCAGCCCCCAAGCCACACAGGCACCGATGCAAAGTCCCGCGCCATAGAGAAGGACCGCC
>JAABTN010000017.1 GCA_011389895.1 Maritimibacter sp.
TCCTTTTGATCCCCCTGTTGCTCATCCTCATCGAAATGGCGCGGGGGAGCGAGGGGACCGGTGGCGTGAAGCTGGGCGAGGTGTTCCTGGGCGTGCTCAAGCGTCCGATGATCATCGGGCTGATCTTGGGGATCGTCGTGTCGGTGACCGGTCTTACCATACCCGCGCCGGTGGATCGGCTGACCACGATGTTTGCCAATTCCGCGGCGGCCTTGTCGCTTGTCGTGATCGGTGGTTCGCTCGCCGGGTTGTCGAGCGAAGGTAACCGGGCGATGGCGGCACAGATTGCCGCGATGAAGCTGATCACGCACCCGGCGCTCGTGGCGCTGGCAATCGTGGCGCTTGTCGCGGTCGGGGTCGGGTTCGACGCCGACATGCGGGCGGCGGCGATCATCACCGCGGCGGTGTCATCCTTCGCGATCTATCCGCTGTTGGCGGGTGGGACGAAACACGCAAACCTCGCCTCGCTCGCGCTTCTCTTTGGCACGGTCGGCTCTTTCGTGACCCTGAACCTCGTGCTCTACCTGTTGACCTAGCAAGGGTCGCACGCGACCCGGCCTACGAGGTGGCGGTTGCGAGGGCGGCGTCCAGCAGGGCCTTGATCTCGTCATAGCCGGTTTGGGCCACGAGACGGCCGATTTCACGCCTGTCCGGGCCAACGGCGATCAGGGTCGAACGGCGCGGCACGCCGAAATCCTGCGTGATCGGTTCGCGTTTGTAGGTGTCCCAATCCACCTCGATATAGGTGACCTTGTTCTTGTAGTCGGGATTTTCCTGCAACAGCTTCGCGATCACGCGGCGTTGGGCAAGACAGGTGCCGCACCAAGGCGCGAAATAATCGAGCACGACAGGCGTGCCGCGATCAAGCGCGCGGTTCAGGGCGCCGGGGGTATAGGCGATCGTGGCGGCCTGACCAAGCGTCGCGGTAAGGGCGGCGGCAGAGGCCGTGGCAAGGAATAGACGACGGTTCATGAGGGTCTCCCTAGATGGACACGGACAGATCGACGAGCCAGGGCGGCAGGTTCTGCAAAACCCAGGCGTCGATCATATGGTTGATACGAAACAGGATCATCACCCCGACCAATAAGAACGCGACACCCAGAACCGGGCGGCTGATCGTGGCGAACCGGCGCAGCGCGGTGGCGCGCAGGCCATAGGCGATGGCGAGGATCAGGGTCGACACGCCAAGCGCGAAGCCGACCATGATGAAAAAGGCCCAGGCAAGGTTTTCGCCTTGGCTGGCGAGCGCGATGGCACCGCCCAGCGTGGGGCCGATGCAGGGCGACCAGACCGCGCCAAGCAAAAGCCCTCCGCCGAATTGGCCCCAGAGCGACGCGCGGTCGAACCCGTCGACGCCGCTGTCGGCGCGCGCGGCCAGCCCGGCGGTCGCGGTGGCGAACACCGCGTTCGCCTGCGGGATCAGGAGCACGAGGCCAAAGCCGATCATCAAGACCGCCCCGGCGGTGGCCACCGTGTCTTCGGTAAGCCCGATGGCATAGCCCACGGTCGAGACGAGCATTCCGAAGGCAACGAAGCTGACCGACATGCCGGTTGCCAGCGCGACGGGGCCAAGCCGATGCGCCTGAAGCGCGGTGGCGAGCACGATTGGCAAGACCGGCAGAACGCAGGGGTTGATGAGCGTCAGGAGACCGGCACCATATGCAAGGATCAATTCCATGGGGCCGTTGTGCCCCGCAAGCCCCTTCACCGTCACCCGACAAAGGCGTGAGGCGATGTTTCAACCGCTGTAGGTCTTTGCCTGCATGTCACACAAAAGACCCGCGCGCTTCGGGCGGAAGCGCCGTGTCTTCGTTGAGCGGGACGTCATAGCCTGCCGCGCCCGCCATGACGTAAGCTCTCAGAGCGCGGCGCGGTCTGCTGTCACCGGCTTTTGCGGGGCTTGTTTGGCCAATTGCACCGCAAGGATGCCCACGGTCACGATGGCGACCCCGACCACGTCCAGAAGCCCGAGCTTTTCGCCCAGAAGAACGGCAGCGATGGCGACGCCGAAGAACGGGTTGAGGAAATGGAAGGTCGCGGCGCGCACCGCCCCGATCCGTTTGACCAGCTCGAACCAGATCCATGTCGCGGCGAGACCGGGCACCAGGGTGGTATAGATGAAAGCCAACGCCAGCTTGGTGTTCCAGTTCACCTCGAACGGCTCCATCATGGCCGCGAAGGGGGCAAGCGCGGCGGCGCCCACAAGCATTTGCAGGCCCACCACCATCAACAGGTTGCCGCCCCCCGACGCGCTGCGCACCGACAGCGTCGCGATGGCGAGCGCGACGGCGGCAATGACGCAGAGTGCGAGACCATACATGTCCACACCGCCCGATATTCTGCTGCCCATGATCAGGGCCACGCCCACGAAGCCGACCACCAGCCCGGCAATCGCCAGGGGTGGAAGCCGGTCGCGGAACACCACCCAGCCCAAAAGCCCGACGATCAGCGGCATGGTCGAGGCGATGATCGAGGCAAAGCCCGCCTCGATCGTCTGCATCGCGATGAAATTCAGGCCAAGGTAGAGCGCGTTCTGGCAGACGCCAAAGACGACGACCGAGATCCATTGCGCCCTTGTAAGCTTGATCTTCTGGCCAAGCGCGGCGGCCAGCGCCATGGCCATCAGGCCCGAGATCACGAACCGGATCGCCAGCGCGGTCATGGGCGGCGCGTCGGCCACGATGATGCGGGCCGAGGTAAAGGCCGATGACCAGGCGAGGGCAAAAATCAGCCCCATGATGATCGCGCGAATGTCCATTATGTCCCCCTGGTTGCCCGGCGACCCTATCCCATGCGTTCCGGGGCACAAGGGGCCATGGCCGGTTTCGCGCCGCGCGCGTCCCCGGCCCCGCCCCGCGATGGGCGTGGGCTGCCAAGGTCAGGGGGCGGGACGCGAAAGGGCCGCTCGAAAGCGGCCCTTGGCGAAGATACTGTCAGGTGACGCTCAGGCGTTCACGCTGTCTTTCAGAGCCTTGGCAATGGTCATCTTGACCACCTTGTCGGCGTCTTTCTTGATCTGTTCACCAGTGGCCGGGTTGCGCACCATGCGCTCGGGGCGCTCGCGGCAATAGATCTTGCCAACACCCGGGAGCGTCACGGCGCCGCCATTCGACACTTCCTTGGTGATGATCGAAACCATGGCATCAAGCGCGCCGGATGCGGCCTTCTTGTCGGTGCCCATTTCATCTGCCAAAGCGGCGACGAGCTGGGTCTTGGTCATCGGTTTCGTCATGTGATTTTCTCCTCACTGTCCCATTGGTGGGGGTTTCATTGCGGTGCATTTAAGGGAAACCGCGCACCGCACACAATGGTCTCCGTGCGATATCGGCAAGAAAATAACGCTTTTCCCGGCATCTTTAGGGAAAACCTGACCTTTTGACGCGCGCGACTTGGTCAAAGGAACGCGGTTTCCTCGAACGAACGCAGTTTCCGGCTGTGAATCCGCTCGAGCGGCATGTCGCGCAAACGCTCCATGGCGCGGATGCCGATCAACAGGTGTCGGCTGACCTGCGTCTTGTAAAAATCGCTCGCCATGCCGGGCAACTTCAATTCGCCGTGCAGCGGCTTGTCAGAGACGCACAGAAGCGTGCCGTAGGGCACCCGGAAGCGAAAGCCGTTGGCGGCGATGGTTGCGCTTTCCATGTCGAGCGCGACCGCGCGCGATTGGCTTAGCCGCTGCACCGGCCCTTCGGTTTCCCGAAGCTCCCAGTTCCGGTTATCGAGGCTTGCCACGGTGCCGGTGCGCATGATGCGCTTCAACTCGAACCCCTCCAGCTTCGTGACATCCGCCACGGCGCGTTCCAGCGCCACCTGTATCTCGGCCAGTGGCGGGATCGGCACCCAGATGGGCAGATCGGCGTCGAGCACCTTGTCTTCACGCAGGTAAGCATGGGCGAGCACGAAATCGCCCAATCGCTGTGAATTTCTGAGCCCCGCGCAATGCCCCACCATCAGCCAGGCATGGGGGCGCAGGACCGCGATGTGATCGGTCGCGGTCTTCGCGTTCGACGGGCCGACGCCGATGTTGACCAGCGTGATCCCCGAGCCATCGGGGCGTTTGAGGTGATAGGCCGGCATCTGGGGCAGCTTTTCAAGCGGCGGGATATCCCCGTCGGGCGTGGTGATCTCGGCGTTGCCCGGACCGACGAAAGAGGTGTAGCCATTTTCCGGGTCTTTCAGAACGGCCCGCGCGAAGGCTTCGAATTCATCCACGTAGAACTGGTAGTTGGTGAAGAGCACGTGGTTTTGGAAATGCTCGGCCAGCGTGGCGGTATAATGGCTTAACCGCGCGAGGGAATAATCAATGCGCTGCGCGGTGAAGGGGGCGAGCGGTTCCGAGCCGTCTTCATGCACATAGCCCAGCCCGTTGACGATATCGTCGTTGGTGGTGGCAAGATCCGGCACGTCGAAGATATCGCGCAGGGGAAAGGCCATCACGCCTTCCTGCGGCACGGTGATATCGGGGCGACCGGCCACCGCGAAATGCACCGGCATCGGCGTGGTCGACCAGCCGACCGAGACGGGCACGCCATGGTTGCCCATCAGAAGCCTGATCTGTTGCTCAAGGTAATTGCGAAACAGGTCGGGCCGGGTGATCGTGGTCGCGTAATTGCCGGGCCCCGCCACGTGACCGAAAGACAGGCGGCTGTCGTTCGAGGCATGGCTGGTGGTGCGAATACGAAGCTCCGGGTAGTAGGCGCGAAAGCGGGTCTCGGGCTTTGTCGTCTGCGCGGCCATGACCGAGAACCGCTCTGCAAGATAATCGCAGGCTGCGTCGTAAAGCGTGCACAGCTTGTCCACCGCCGCGACAGGGTCGGTGAAAAGCTGTGGCTCGACATCGGGCGGGGTGTCGATGGGCAGGGTCCGATCGGCTGACATCAGGTCTCCTCGAAAAGCGGGGTGAGTTCAAAGCGGGTCACATCGACAAGGCCGAGATCGGAAATACGAAGCTCGGGGATCACGACGAGCGCGAGCAGAGAATGTTGCATGTAGGCGTTGTTCAGGGTGCATCCGCAGGCCACCATCGCCTCGCCCATGCGGTCGGCCTTCCGGGCCACGGTTTGGGCGGGTTCGTCGGACATGAGGCCCGCGACCGGCAATTCGACCAGCGCGATCTCCTGGCCATCCTTGAACACCGTGATCCCCCCACCGACCTCGCCCAGCCGGTTCGCGGCCAGCGCCATGTCTTCACGCGAGGTGCCGACGACGATCATGTGGTGGCTGTCATGCGCCACGGTGGAGGCCATGGCCATGTTGCCGGTGTATCCGAAGCCCGACACGAAGCCGTTGGTGACGCCGCCGGTGCCCCGGTGCCTCTCGACCAATGCAATCTGCGCGATGTCGTTCGGCGTGTCCGGTTCCACGGTGCCGTCGAGAACCTGCAAATCCGCGCTAAGCGCCTTGGTCGGGGCTTGGTTTTCAACCACGCCGATGACCTTCGCGGTGACCGTGTTGGCCCCCTCCGGCGCGACGATCCGGAAATCACCCGCGCCAAGAACCTTGCCAAGGTTGACGGTATTGCGGGCATGGTCGGGCCAGTCGAGATGGGGGCAGGTGACCGTGATTTCGCCCGCCTGGGCCACGGTCACGCCCCGGGCAAAGACCCGTTCGATGGGAAGCTCACGCAGGTCCGAGGTCAGGATCATGTCCGCGCGTCGTCCCGGCGTGATCGAGCCAAGCTCGCGTTCCAGCCCGAAATGGGTCGCGGTGTTGAGCGTCGCCATCTGAAGCGCCACCAAGGGGTCGCAGCCGCAGGCGATGGCATGGCGCACGACCCGGTTCATGTGCCCCTCGTTCACCAGCGTGCCGGAATGGCTGTCGTCGGTGCACAGGATGAAATTGCGCGGGTCGAGCCCCTTCTCGGTCACCGCCGTGATCTGGCTTTCAACGTCATACCACGCTGATCCCAGCCGCATCATCGACCGCATCCCCTGCCGTACGCGGGCAATTGCATCGGCTTCGCAGGTGCCTTCGTGATCGTCCGCAGGCCCGCCCGCCGCATAGGCGTGGAAGGCGGGGCCAAGATCGGGGCTGGCGTAATGCCCGCCCACCGTCTTCTGCGCGTTTTGCGTGGCGGCGATTTCGGCAAGCATCTTTTCGTCGCCATGCACCACGCCGGGAAAATTCATCATCTCGCCCAGACCGATGATGCCGGGCCAGTGCATCGCCTCGGCCACGTCTTCGGGCGTGATTTCGCGCCCCGTCGTCTCAAGCCCCGGCGCGCTGGGTGCGCAGCTTGGCATCTGGGTGAAGATGTTGATCGGCTGTAACGCGGCCTCGTCATGCATCAACCGGACGCCTTCAAGCCCGAGCACATTGGCGATCTCATGCGGGTCGGTAAACATGCTCGTCGTGCCGTGCGGGATGACGGCGGCGGCAAATTCAGCCGGGGTGAGCATCCCGCTTTCGATATGCATATGGGCGTCACAGAGGCCCGGGATAAGGTATTTGCCCCCTGCATCAATCACCTCGCGCCCATGGCAGTGGTCGGCATCTGGGCCGACATAGGCGATCCGGCCACAGGCCACCGCCACATCCCAGTTTTCCAGCACCTCGCGGGTATGAACGTTCACCACGCGGGCGTTGCGGATTACGAGGTCGGCTGGCGCGCGCCCCGCAGCAACAGCGATCAGGTGCGGGGCGACGTCGGGCCAGCTTTTAAATGAGGTATTTGTCATGAACCAATAGTCTCTGAATTTTACGCAGGTGCAAGGGTTGCCTTCGCGTCTGCACCATGAACACATCAGCGACATGACACGCACCCTTCTTTCTTTTGGCCATGGCTTTTCCGCCCGCGCGTTGGGTCAGCGGCTTTTGGGCCAAGGCTGGCGCGTGATCGGCACCACCCGGTCGCAGGAAAAGGCCGACGCCCTGCGCGCCGACGGGGTCGAGCCGCTGGTTTGGCCCGGCGCGGATATGTCCGAGGCGCTTTCCTCCGCCACCCATCTTCTGACCTCGATCGCGCCGAATGAGGGCGGTGACCCGGTGTTGAACACGCTGCGCGACGAGATTGCGGGGGTGGCCGACCGGCTTGATTGGGTCGGCTACCTCTCGACCACCGGGGTTTATGGCGACCACGCGGGAGGCTGGGTGGACGAAGACACGCCGCTGACGCCGGGGACGAAACGCGGCCAGCAGCGGGTGATGGCCGAGGGCCAGTGGTGGTATCTGGCCAAGGAAACCCGGTATCTGCCGCTTCATATTTTCCGCCTTGCCGGGATCTATGGGCCGGGCCGGGGACCGTTTGCAAAGGTGCGTCGGGGCACCGCACGGCGTATCGTGAAGCCGGGGCAGGTGTTCTCACGCATCCATGTCGAAGACATCGCACGCGTTCTGGAAGCGTCGATCAAATCGCCGCGCGCGGGCCGAATTTATAACGTCTGTGATGATGAAGCCGCGCCGCCCGAGGATGTGATCGAGCATGCGGCCAAGCTACTCGGTCTTCCGGTGCCGCCCAAAGAGCGGATCGAAGACGCCGAGATGTCCCCGATGGCCCGCAGTTTCTATG
The DNA here is from genome assembly GCA_011389895.1 of Maritimibacter sp. Taxonomy (GTDB): domain Bacteria; phylum Pseudomonadota; class Alphaproteobacteria; order Rhodobacterales; family Rhodobacteraceae; genus Maritimibacter. Next base: position 7,508 of record JAABTN010000017.1, read on the forward strand.
CCGAGAGCAAGCGGGTCAAAAACGACCGGATCAAGCGAGAGCTTGGGGTGCAGCTTGGGTATCCGAACTACCGGGAGGGTCTGGCGGCGCTATTGGCCGAGGACGGGCACGCCGAAAAGGGCGGGTAAGCGCCCTTGACCGGTGTCGCGTCGTTCGTATTTCGGCTTCAGAGAAGCCAGAACCCGATGCCGACGAACAGAAGGAAAAAGATCGGTGGGATGACCCCGTGGTCGATCGAAGATGCCGCTGCGGCTTCGACGATCACACCCTGTTCCATCACCGGCTCGACAAGCGCGCCTGCGGATGCGGTGGTCGCGACGAGCGTCAGAGCAAGACCGAGTGCAATTTTCTTCATTTTCGCCCCCTGGAAGCTGTTTGCCTGATGGGATTTCGCCCACAACAGCGCCGATTGTCCACGGTCTGACGCAGACCGCAGGCCAAATCCCGGCGAGTGTTGCAGAGAAGATTCAGGTCCCAGATCGTGGATCAGGCGCGCTTGACCGTTTCGATATTGGTCACACCCATGGACGCCAGCACCTTTTCGACGATGTCTTCGGCCATCAGTGCGGCGGTGCGATACATGTCCTCGGGACTGGCCTGATCAATGAAGGTGTCCGGCAGGAACATCGACCGGTATTTCAACCCGGCATCGAACATCCCGTTTTCCGCCAGAAGCTGTGCAACATGGCTTCCGAATCCGCCAACGGCGCCTTCTTCGATGGTGATCAGCACATCGTGCTCGCGCGCGAGACCCAAGATCATCTCGTGGTCCAGAGGCTTTGCGAACCGCGCATCGGCCACGGTCGGGGTGATCCCGCGCGAGGTCAGCATTTCGGCGGCCTTGCACGCCTCTTCCAGCCGGGTGCCAAGCGACAGGATCGCAACCTTGGACCCTTCGCTCACGATCCGACCCTTGCCGATCTCGATCGGGGTCGGAATCTCGGGCATTTCGCACCCGACGCCCGCGCCGCGCGGATACCGCACCGCTGACGGTCCATCGTTGATCTCATGCGCCGTGGCGACCATGTGGACCAATTCGGCCTCGTTCGACGGGGCCATCACGGTGAACCCGGGAAGGTTGGACAGATACGCGATATCGAAGCTGCCCGCGTGGGTCGCGCCATCTGCGCCGACAAGCCCGGCGCGGTCGATCATGAAGCGCACCGGAAGACGCTGGATCGCAACGTCATGGATCACCTGGTCATAGCCGCGTTGCAGGAAGGTCGAATAGATCGCGGCATAGGGTTTCATCCCGCCTGCGGCGAGGCCCGCTGCGAAGGTCACGCCATGCTGCTCTGCGATACCCACGTCGAAGACGCGGTTCGGGAAACGTTCAGCGACAAGATCAAGCCCGGTTCCCCCCGGCATGGCCGCGGTCACCGCGACCACCTTGTCGTCAACCTCGGCCAGCTTGGTCAGGGTCTTGCCAAAAACGCTGGTATAGCTCGGCGCGTTCGAGGCCGATTTGTGCTGCTTGCCGGTGGCAAGGTCGAATTTCGCGGTGGCATGGCCGCCGTCGCCGGAGCTTTCGGCGGGGGCATAGCCTTTGCCCTTCTTGGTGATCGCGTGGATCAGAACCGGGCCGGTGGCGCGGTCGTGCACCGTGCGCAGAACCTGCAAAAGCTGGTCCATATCATGCCCGTCGATGGGGCCGACATAGGAGAACCCGAGTTCTTCGAACAAGGTGCCGCCAACGGTCATGCCCTTGAGCATTTCCTTGGCCCGGCGCGCGCCCTCCTGGAACGGGGGCGGCAGAAGCTTCACCGCGCCCTTGGCGGCGGCCTTGAATTCCTGGAAAGGTTCGCCTGCGTAAAGCCGCGACAGGTAGGACGACATGGCACCAACGGGCGGTGCGATGGACATGTCATTGTCGTTCAGCACGACGAAGAGACGCTTTTTCTCGTGACCCGCGTGGTTCATCGCCTCGAACGCCATGCCGCCGGTCAAGGCCCCGTCACCGATGACCGCGATCGCATCACCCAGCCCGTGCTCCGGGTTCCCGCCCAGATCGCGCGCGACGGCAAAGCCCATGGCAGCGGAAATCGAGGTGGAGCTATGGGCGGCCCCGAAGGGGTCATAGGGGCTTTCCGTGCGCTTGGTGAAGCCCGAAAGCCCGCCCTTTTGCCGGATCGAATGCATCTGGTCGCGCCGCCCGGTCAGGATCTTGTGCGGATAACACTGGTGGCTCACATCCCAGATCAGCCGATCCTTGGGCGTGTCGAAGATCGAGTGAAGCGCCACGGTGAGTTCTACGACACCAAGCCCGGCACCGAAATGCCCGCCGGTCTGTGAGACGGAGAAAATCGTTTCGGCCCGCAATTCATCGGCCAGTTGTCGCAATTGCGCGTCCGAGTAGGTCTTCAGGTCCGCAGGAGACTTGACACTGTCAAGCAATGGCGTGGCTGGACGGTCGGTCATATGGCGGGCCCCAATTTCATTAATTATCGCGCGAAATAGCGAAATGTGCTGCTTGTCGCAAGCTGTCAGCTTTTGCACCATAGGGCGAAAGCGCGTCGCAGGCGTCATGCACAAGTTCCGATGCGCGGATTTTCGCTCCCTCCATCCCCAGAAGAGAGACAAAGGTCGCCTTGCCGGCGTTGGCGTCCTTGTTGACCGCCTTGCCAACGGTTTTCACATCGCCCTCGATGTCGAGGATGTCATCCGCGATCTGGAACGCGAGCCCCAGCGCCTCGCCATACTTGCGCAGGGGTTCGATATCTTTCTGCGCCATCCGGGCCCCGGCGCAGGCGGACCATTCGAACAAGGCCCCCGTCTTGCCCGCCTGAAGCGCGATGATTTCGTCCAACGTGAGCGGCGTGGTCGCGGATTCTGCAGCGAGATCAAGCGCTTGGCCCAACACCATGCCTTCGCCGCCCGCGCCATACGCAAGGCTTACGCAAAGATCGCCCCGCACGTCGCCCGGCCCCACGGCAGGGTCGGCGACGAGTTGAAAGGCGATCGACTGAAGCGCATCGCCCGCCAGAACCGCGGTGGCATCGTCCCATTTCTTGTGCACCGTGGGCTGCCCCCGGCGCAGGTCGTCATTGTCCATGCAAGGCAAATCGTCGTGAACCAGCGAACAGGCGTGCATCGCTTCGATCGCGGCGGCGGGATATTGGCTTGCCTCGGGCCCGATGCCGAACATCTTCGCCCCCTCGATCACGAGAAACCCGCGAAGCCCCTTACCGCCCTGAACCGCATACGCCATCGGTTCGGCCATTGGTCCGTGCTTGGGAAGGGCTGCGTTGAGACAGGTTCGCGCAATCTGGTTGGCGGCCTCAAGCGTGTCGAGAAACATCCCCTACTCCTCGACGGGCTGTGTGCCGGTGGGTTGACCGTCACGGTCGAGCGTGATGGCCGCCACCTTTTCCTCGGCGTCCTTGAGTTTGACCTCGCACCGCGCCTTGAGCGCGGCGCCCCGTTCGTAAAGCCGGATCGAGTTCTCGAGCGCGACATCTCCGCGCTCCAATTGGCCCACCACGGTTTCAAGCTCCTGCATCGCTTCTTCGAAGCTCATCTCCTCAACCGGCCTGTCACTCATGATCCCCGCTCCATCAAAATCTTTGTGTGTAATGCGGCACTTTGCCCCAGCGCTTGCAAATCATATCCACCTTCGAGTGTCGAGACCACCCGGCCCTCGCAAACACGTTCGGCGACGTCCAGAAGTTTCCCGGTGACCCAGCCGAAATCTTCGGTGCTCCATGAAAGCGTGGCCAGCGGATCGTCGCCATGGGCGTCGAAACCGGCGGAGACGAGGATGAGCTGCGGCTCCCATTCGGTGATCCATGGCAGGATATACTCCCCCCAGGCTTCGCGCATCTTGGCAGAGCCGCTTCGGGGCGGGAGGGCGGCGTTCCTGATCTGCTCAAACGCCCCGCGTTCATCGGCGCGACCGGTGCCGGGGTAGAGCGGCATTTCGTGCGACGACGCAAAGCGCACGCGGCTTTCATTCCACAGCACATCCTGCGTGCCGTTGCCGTGGTGCACGTCGAAATCGAGGATCGCGACCCGGTCCAGCCCATGCGTCTCAAGCGCGTGAAGCGCGGCGATGGCGACGTTGGAGAACAAGCAAAAGCCCATCGGTTTCGCCTTTTCGGCGTGGTGGCCGGGCGGGCGGCAGGTGACGAAGGCATTGCGCACCTCGCCCCCCAGCACCGCATCGACGGCGGCGATATTCGCTCCAACCCCGCGCAGGGCCGCGTTATAGCTGCCGGGGGCCATTGCGGTATCGGCATCCATTTGCGCAAAACCCTCTTTCGGCTCGGCGTCGCGCACCCGGTCGACATGGACCAAGGGGTGGGCGAGGCGCAGGTGGGCCTCGGTCGCAAGCGGTGCATCGCGCCGGTCCAGCGGGTCGAATTCCGGGGCGGAAAGCGCCTCGCGCATCGCCGCCAGACGGGCGACCTGTTCCGGGTGGCCGGGGGGTGTGACGTGATCATCGCAGTCGGGGTGGGAATAAAGCGCCGTTGTCATGCGCGGACGCTATGCCAAACGGGCCACGTCTTCAAGAAATTGAAACATGCGAAGGGTTTGGCCGGGTCGATGATGTGCCGGTTCAGTCCGGGACCAGCATGTATCCCGTGCCGCGCACGGTTTGCAGGTAACGTGGCGCCTTTTGGTCGGTCTCAAGCTTGCGTCTCAGCCGGGTGATCTGCACATCCACCGCGCGGCTCGACGGATCGGCCTCGACCGCGTCGGCAAGCTCGGCGCGCGTCAGCGGTGCGTTGGGGCGGCTGGCGAGCAGACGCATCAGCTTGACCTCGGTCGCGGTCAGCGCCCGGCGCGCGTCGCCTTCCATCAAGAGCGCCTGGTCAATGATATACCGCCGCGCGCCCAGCCGAAGCTCTTTCGGGGCGACCACCACCGGCGGCGGGCGGCGGTCGAGCACATGGTTGATGCGGTCGATCAGCGCCTGTGGTTCAAAAGGTTTTTGCAGCGTTTCGCCGGTTTGGGCGGACCCGGCACAGATCAGCCACAGGACCGGGGCCTTGGTCAGGTCACACAGGCTTTCATCCGGCTGGCTGTCGTCCATAACGATGAGATCGAAATCCAATCCCGCCAGCAACCGGCGCGCATGGTCCGTGTCGCGCGCCGCGCTGACCAGGAACCCCTGCCGCGTCAGGTAGGTGCGGAACAGGTCCCGTCGCGCCGGGTCACCGTCGATTAGCATGAGATGTGCCGGAGTCTCGATCATTCCGGGTCCTTCAACAAATCGAAATGGCGGCGTTGGTCCGGGTCCATCATCGCTTCCAGCACCATGCGAAACCCTTGCACCGCCTCAGGCCCCGCATCGCGGTAGGCCGCCCGCATCCGGGCACGCTGAGCGTCCGCCAACTCGGCTTCGAGTTCAATGCCGGATTCGGTGAGATACATGTTTCGCTCGCGCTTGTCCCGCTTGCCCACCCGGCTTTCGACCAACCCGTCCTCGATCAGGGTTCGAAGCACCCGGTTGAGCGATTGCTTGGTGACGCCCAGAAGTGAGAGAAGGTTGTTTACCGTGGTCCCCGGACTTCGGTGGATGAAATGAATGGCGCGATGATGGGCGCGGCCATACCCGTGTTTGGCAAGAATGCGGTCGGGGTCCGCCGTGAAGCCGCGATAGGCGAAATACATCGCCTCGATGCCCTTCTTGAGCTGCTCATCGGTGAGAAACAGCAGCGATGGTTCTCGGCGGTCATCCATTCCCGGCCTCCCCGTGTTCACGAATTGCTTCTTCCTTGGGCAGGTTAAGTCAGCCTTGTTGACTTTCCAAGGGGTGAATGTTACCGAATCGTCGCTTTGGCGCAACTTTATGTCCGCTCCGGACCTAAGTGGCGCAACAAATGGAAATGCACAAGCAATTGGTCCGTGCGAAGGAGAAGAGACATGGCTGGATATGACGACCGCGAGGGCAAGATCTGGGTCGACGGGGCGCTGGTGGATTGGCGTGATGCGAATGTGCATGTCCTGAGCCATGCGCTTCACTACGCGTCCTCGGTCTTCGAGGGCGAGCGTGCCTATGGTGGCAATATCTTTCTCACCGACAAGCATTCCGAACGCCTGCTGGGGTCGGGTGAGCTTCTCGATATGCCGATCCCGTGGACGGCCGCGCAAATCACGGCGGCCAAGGACGAGGTGTTGAAGGCCAACGGGTTGACCGATGCCTATGTGCGCGCGGTCGCCTTTCGCGGTGTGGGCGAGGATATGGGGGTCAGCTCGGCTCGCAACCCCGTGCGCCTCTATATCGCCGCTTGGGAATGGGGGAGCTATTATGGCGACGCGAAAATGAAGGGCGCGAAGCTCGATATTTCGAAATGGAAGCGTCCCTCGCCGGAAACGATCCCGACAGCGGCCAAGGCGGCGGGGCTTTACATGATCTGCACCATGTCGAAACACGCGGCGGAAGCGAAAGGATGCTCGGACGCGCTGTTTTTCGATTATCGCGGCTACGTGGCCGAGGCGACGGGGGCGAACGTGTTTTTCGTCAAGGATGGCGAGGTGCACACGCCGCTGCCCGATGCGATCCTCAATGGCCTGACCCGTCAGACGGTGATCGAGATGCTGAAAGAGCGTGGGATCAAGGTGCACGAGCGCCACATCATGCCCGAGGAGATGGAGGGGTTCGAGCAATGCTGGCTGACCGGGTCGGCGGCCGAAGTGACGCCGGTCGGCCAGATCGGGGCGTATACGTTCGAGGTCGGCGCGCTCACCCGCGATATCGCTGAAGCCTACGAGGCGCGCGTGCGGGCCTGACCGCGTGCGCCCATCATTGCGCAAAAGCCCCGGGGATGCACCCGGGGCTTTTTCATTTCGCCCAGCTATCTTGACGGGATCTCAACACTCTTGGCGCAGGATCAACGGGGCCGGGGTGGTCCCGGTTGAAACCTGTCCGTTGGGGTGGTGCCGTGTCCGAGATTTTGAAAAAACGTCTGAACCTTTTTTATATCCTTGGCCTGATTGCCCTGATCGTGTTGCCCACGGCGATCACCCTTGGGCTTCACCATGTCTCGCGCGATCCAAATCTGCGCCCCTTTGCGGTGACGCAACAAAGCCTTGCTGCCTATGAACGGGCGACCGGCACCGGCTCTGGCGTCGAGATCGTGGCGCAGGTGGAATGGGACGGGGCCACGGCGGAAGTGTCACAACGCCATATGCGGCGGGCCATCACCGATGCGTTCCGATCGAAGGGGGTCGAGGTTCACGTTGCTTTCGTCACCGGGGGGTCTGGGGGGAATGCGACGCGCGTGACCTACGTGGTCGGTCATTCCCGGATCGGGCCCTTCCCGGCGCACCGCGCGGCCGAGGGGGTGTCGGCGGCTGTCGACGCCTATCGCATGCATGCCCCGACCAGCTGACCCCCACGCCGAGGTGGACACCTCCAAACGCCCTGTTGTGTGGATCATCGGGCTGATCGGTGTCATCGCCTTTCCGATGATCGCCTCCCTTGTCTATTTCCAGATCTCGCAAGACCCCTCGCTGCGCCCCCTTGGCGTGACGCAGGAGGCCGAGCGCGCCTATGTGCGCGGCGCATCGGGGGAGGGCAGGCCTTTGGAGATCACCGTTCGGGTGCACTGGGCCCCCGGTCATACCGGCGGTCACACCCACCTGTCGTTGCGGGAGGCGTTTCACAAGTCGTTCGAGTCCAAGGGGATCACGGCGGTGGATGTGCGGTTCCTGACGGGTCAGGACCGCACCACGGTTACCTATGTCATCGGGTCAAGCACCATCGGACCGGTTCCGGTGGAACAGGCCGCGCAGGGGGTCAATGCCGCTGTCGATGCCTTCCACATGTCGCAAGAGGAGCGGGAGCGGTTCGTGAACGGCGAGTGACGCAAACGAAAAAGCCGGGGTCAGGCGTGCTGACCCCGGCGTCGGTTTTACCCGTGGTGCGCGATGTTATTCCGCGGCGGGAAGGATCTCGGCACTCGGGCGGGGTGTCGTATCGGTCTCGGCGGGCAGGACCGGCACCGTGACGTCCGGCACTTCACCGGTTAGCGCGTCGAGGAATGCGACGATCTGGTCTGCTTCGCCGTCGGCCAATTCTTCGCCCAGCTGGCTTTCCGCCATGATCTGCACCGCGACTTTCAGGTTCCAGACCTTGCCGGAGTGGAAGTAGGGCGCGGTGACCCCGACGTTGCGCAGCGGCGAGGCGCGGAAGACATATTCATCATCCACGGTGTCGGTCACGGCAAAACGCCCCTTGTCGCCTTCGGGCAGGATTTCCGCGCCCGGACGTTCGATCAGGCCGAAGGGATAGTAGCCCTTACCACCAAGGTTCACGCCATCGTGGCAGGCCACGCAGCCCTTATCCATGAACAGCTGAAGCCCGGCGACCGCATCGTCGGTCATCGCGGCATCATCGCCGTTCAACCAGGAATCAAACGGGGCCGGCGTGATCAGGGTGGCTTCGAACGCTTCGATGGCCTTTGCCATGTTGTCGAAGGTCACCGGGTCATCGGCCTCGAAGGCAGCCGAGAACATGCTGACATAATCCGGCATCGACGACAGGGTCACGACGACGTTTTCCGGCGTGTTGGCCATTTCGACACCGGCCTGCACCGGCCCCTTGGCCTGTTCGGCAAGGTCAGCGGCGCGACCATCCCAGAATTGCGCTTCGTTCAGGACCGAGTTCAACACCGTTGGCGAGTTGCGCGGACCCTTTTGCCAGCCATGGCCGATCGAGGTTTCAAGGTTGTCATCCCCACCGGTGGCAAGGTTGTGACACGAGTAGCAGGAAAACACGCCCGAGGCCGAGAGGCGCGGATCGAAGAAAAGAGCCTTGCCCAATTCGATCTTCTCCGGCGTGATCGGGTTGTTGGACACGCTCGGCACCGTCGAGGGAAGGGGTTTGAACATCTCCGACGCTGCGGCCCGCAAATCGTCTTGTGCCAAGGCGGGTGTGGCGAGGAGTGTGGTTGCCAGTAGTGTGTATGCGACATGTCTCATGAAGAGCCTCCATTTGTGTCGACCCATCACAGCACCCTGAGCATCGCCTGTCCTTGATTTAGAACAATTCAAAAAGATGTATTTCCGATGGATTATTTTAATATCAGGGACTTGGCCCATATCGCCGCATCGGCAAGCACCGGGTCTTCGTCCCGCATCAACGGGTCGAGGTGGGGTAGGAATGCTGGATCACCGCTGTTTCCCATCGCGTAGGCCACGTTGCGCAAAAACCGCCCACGCCCAATTCTTTTCACCGGTGAGCCGGAAAACTTTGCCCGGAACGCGGTGTCATCCAACTGTGCGAGATCGGCCAGTTTCGGTGCCGCGAAGTCGTCGCGGGCGAGGTAACGCACCTCGCGTGCTTCGGCTGCGTATTTGTTCCACGGGCAAACGGCGAGACAATCGTCGCAGCCATAGATCCGGTTGCCGAGAAGCGGGCGAAGCGCCTCGTCCACCGGCCCCTTGTGCTCGATGGTGAGATAGGAAATGCAGCGCCGCGCGTCGAGCTGGAAGGGCGCGGGAAACGCATCTGTCGGGCAGATGTCCAGACAGGCGGTGCAGCTCCCGCAATTCTCCCGCCCCGGCGCGTCCACCGGTAGCTCGGCGGTGGTGAAAATCGCGCCAAGGAAAAACCAGTTTCCCAAAGAGCGTGACAGAAGGTTGGTATGCTTGCCCTGCCAGCCCAGCCCGGCGGCCTCGGCCAGGGGTTTTTCCATCACCGGCGCGGTATCCACGAAAACCTTGATCCCGGTGTCCGGCCCGGCCGTGTCGATCAGCCAACGCCCAAGCCGTTTCAGCCGCTTTTTCACGATGTCATGGTAATCGCGGTTCTGGGCATAGACCGAGATCGCGCCGCGATCCGGTTGGTCGATGACCGCCATCGGGTCATGCTCTGGCGTGTAGGTCTCGGCCAGCATCACCACCGATCTTGCCTCGGGCCAAAGGGCGGCGGGGTCGCCGCGCCACTGCATCCGATCAGCCATCCAGCCCATGTCACCGTGCCGCCCGTCATCGACAAAGGCGGCAAGCCGCGCGGCCAGATCCGGCACCGCATCGGGCCGGGTCACGCCGAAGGCCGAGAAGCCTTCGTCCAGCGCGCGTTGCTTCATCTTGTCATAAAGGCTCATGGGCTCATGCGTCCCATAGCCGGATCAGAAATCCAAGTCCGCGTAATGGGCGGGCGGCGGAAAACTCGGCACCTGATCGGCGAGAAGCGAGCGGAAGGCGGGGCGCGATTTGATCTTTGCATACCATTCGCGCACGTTCACATTGCGGTTCCAATCCACGTCAGAGATGTAATCGAGCGCCGAGAGATGCGCGGCGGCGGCGAAATCGGCCAGCGTCATGTGGTCGCCCGCCAGCCACCGACGCTGATCCAGCAACCAGCCTATGTAATCGAGGTGATACTTGATCGCCTTCGCCCCTGCCTTGATATGCTTTGAATCCGGGTATCCCTGACCGGTCAGCTTCTTGTTCACCCGTTCGTAGAGCAGGTTGGCGGTGACCTCGTGGTGGAACTTGTCATCGAACCACGCCACCAGGCGCCGCACCTCGTACCGCGCGTCGATATTGGCAGGCAAAAGGACCGGATCGGGATAGCGCTCTTCGATGTATTCGCAGATCGGGGCGGATTCGGTGAGCGTCTTGCCATCCAGCCGCAGAACCGGAACCTTGCCCGCCGGATTGCGACGCATGAAATCCACGCTTTTTTCCCAATACCGCTCTTCGACCAGCTCGACCTCAAGACGCTTTTCGCCGAGCACGAGGCGGACCTTGCGGCAAAATGGCGAGAGGGGGGAGTGATACAGGCGGATCATGGAGGCTCGTTTGGATGTTTCGCTTGTCATGCCCGGAAACACCCGCCTGTTCAATCCTCGAAACAGTCGGCCCGGCCATCCCGGCGGATTGTCTCTGCCCCATCCACGATCGAGGCCGCGCGCCGTTGCACGAATTGGCCGGGGCGGGCGGCAGAGCGGTCTTTCGGATTGGGCAGAACGGCGGCAAGACGCGCGGCTTCCAGCGCGCTCAGGTTGGCGGCGGATTTGCCGAAATAATGCGTCGATGCCGCGCCGACCCCGAACACGCCGGCATCGAATTCGGCAACGTTGAGATAAACCTCGACGATCCGGCGCTTGGTCCAGACCAGCTCCATCACCGGGGTGATGAGCGCCTCCAGCGCCTTTCGTATCCATGATCGGGCGGGCCAGAGGTAGACGTTTTTCACCACCTGCTGGCTCAGGGTCGAAGCCCCGCGGGATTGACCGGTTTCGATCACATGGCGGATCGCATCCATGTCGAACCCCCAGTGCAGGCAGAAATTGGCGTCTTCCGCCGCCACCACCGACCGCGCCATGACGGGGGCGATGTCTTCGAGGGCGACCCAATCGTGGGCGACACCGTCCAGACGTCCGGCCTCGGAGGCCATGTAAAGCGTGGTTGGCGGGTTCACCACGGCGAAGAGCGACACCATGAGACAGACGAAGGCGACAAACCCAAGCGCCACGCGCCAGACCCAGCGCGCGAAAAACCGGCGCAGCGCCCGAACCGGGCCGCCACGGCGTTTTTTCAAGGGTGTCTTTGCTGTCTGTCGCGCCATGGGGGTAAAGACCACGGCGCGGCTTACCGGGTCAAGCAAGCGTGGGCTGATTGCGCATCTCTGCTTTTTCCGCACGCGGATCGTCGGGATGCCATGTCTCGATCTGGTCCGCCTGTCCGCCACCAAGGGAAGAGCGCAAGACTTCGCCCCGGTGACGGGTGATCACATCGTCCACCGCGCCCTGCTCCGCCTTGCGGGCCAGAAGCGCGACGGCGGATTGTCCGGGTTCGAGCTTTTGGCCAATGTCGCGCAGGACATCTTGGCTGATCCCCACATCCGTGGCGCGCCCGGTGACATAGCCCACACCTGTGCCGATCACTGCCCCCAGCACGGGCACAAGGAACGCGGTCCCAAGCACGGCGCCCCAGATCGCGCCGCCCACCATCTGCGCACGAGGCAAATCGACCTCGGGAATGATCCGGGTGCGATGCGCGGTGCGCGTCACGATCTCGATATCTTCGGGCTCAACGCGGTAGGTTTCGCCAAGCCGCAGGAAATCGGCCTTGGCCGCAAGCGCGCGGGCATGGTCGGGGAAACGGGCGACAATGATCTCTGACATGATGGGCCTCCGGGTGCTGACGGCTTAACGCGGGCAGCGAGGCAGAGGTTCCCGAACCGTTACTTTGAGCAGGACCAGACCCGGACGCGGCAGTTGCGGCCCTGATCCATGCAATAATTCATCGCGGTGCTTTCCGCGAGCTCGCGCTGGGCATGCCAGCCCCATCCCCAACCGCCGTTGTCGGCCACAGCGATGGCCCCGCAGGTGTTGTAGAAGGTGCGCACCACGTTGCAATCGTATCGGCACCCCTGCTGCGCCACGTTGATCGCGTCACGTTCCGACCCATAGCCATGCGAGAACCCGAAGGCCGAGCCCGGACCGATTGCCACCGCACCCCAGCATTGGGCATAACCACAGCTTTGCGCGCGGGCCGGTGTGGCGGTGAAGATCACCGCGCCGAGCAGCAGACCGATACAAAGCCCAAGCACGACGCGCAGGAAAAAATTCACCGATGAAACGATGGATAACAGCATGATCTAACCCCCCCAGGTTGGGGTGAGATTAGCATGGTTTAACCAAGAGTCACGCGTGTTCGCAAACGGCCCCATGCGGTGCTCTCATCAAAAAGGGCGGGCCCGCAGACCCGCCCTATTCAATCCCGTTCGGTGCGTCGGTCACTCGGCAGGCACAGCGCCCTTTTCCAAGCTGAGCGGTGCCGGAAGCGCCTGGATCATCTCTTGCGGGCAGACCTGGATGAAATTGTCTTTCTCGGTCTCCCAATGGCGCAGGATCTCGGTCGCCTTGCGGCTTCCGGTTTCCTTGGCGTGCATTTCGATCAACCCGCGCAACTCGGCCTCCCAATGGTCCACGGTGATGGGGCAGGTCACCAGCGTTTCCATGTTCATGAAGGTCTCGGCCTTTGCATCCGGGTCATAGAGATAGGCCATGCCACCCGTCATGCCAGCACCGAAATTCGAGCCGATGGACCCAAGGATCACCGCGACGCCGCCGGTCATGTATTCACAGCCGTTGGTGCCGCATCCTTCGATCACCACATGCGCGCCGGAGTTGCGCACGCAAAACCGTTCGCCCGCGCGCCCGGCGGCGAACAGGTATCCGGCGGTGGCCCCGTAGAGCACGGTGTTGCCGATGATCGTGTTCTGGTCCGCGATGAGCGGGCTGTTCATCGTGGGGCGCACGACGATCAATCCGCCCGACAGGCCCTTGCCGACATAATCGTTGGCATCCCCCGAGACCTCGATCTTCAACCCGGGCGCGGCAAAGGCCCCCAGCGACTGACCGGCAGACCCGGACAGCTTGATCGTCAGGTGATCGGGTTGCAGGTCGTTGTTCATCCCGAAGTTGCGCACGATATGCGACGAGGTCCGCGTGCCGATGGTCCGCGCGGTGTTCTGCACGGCGTATTGAAGCTGCATCTTCTCGCCATCGTTGAGGAACCGGGCGGCGTCTTTCACGATCTCGGCGTCCAGCGTGTCAGGCACGGGGTTGCGGTCGCGATCCCGGTTGTAGGTGTCCTGCCCGACGCCATCGACCGAGATCAGAAGCGGGTTGAGATCGAGATCGTCAAGATGCGCCGAGCCACGGCTGACCTGTGACAGAAGATCGGCGCGCCCGATCACCTCGTCCAGTGACCGCGCCCCGATCCGGGCGAGGATTTCGCGCACTTCCTGTGCGTAGAAGGTGATGAGGTTCACCACCTTGTCCGCGTTGCCGGTGAATTTCTCGCGCAGGTCCTCGCGCTGGGTGCAGACGCCCACCGGGCAGGTGTTCGATTGGCACTGGCGCACCATGATGCACCCCATCGAAATCAGGGCGGCGGTGCCGATGCCGTATTCTTCCGCGCCCATCATCGCGGCCATGACGATGTCACGCCCGGTGCGCAGGCCCCCATCGGTGCGCAGCGTGACACGGGAACGCAGGTTGTTCATGGCAAGCACCTGATGGGCTTCGGTCAGGCCCATTTCCCACGGCAGACCGGCGAACTTGATCGAGGTCGCGGGCGAGGCGCCCGTGCCGCCGTTGTGGCCGGAGATCAGGATCACGTCCGCCTTTGCCTTCGCGACACCGGCGGCGATCGTGCCCACACCGCTTGAGGCGACGAGTTTCACGGTCACCTTGCAGCGCGGGTTTATCTGCTTGAGGTCATAAATAAGCTGCGCCAGATCCTCGATCGAGTAGATGTCGTGGTGCGGCGGCGGTGAAATGAGCGTGACGCCCTTGGTCGAATGACGCAGGCGGGCGATCAGGTCTGTGACCTTCATGCCGGGAAGCTGACCGCCTTCGCCCGGTTTGGCACCTTGGGCGACCTTGATCTCAAGCTCTTCACATTGGTTCAGGTATTCGGCGGTGACGCCGAAACGGCCCGAAGCGACCTGTTTGATCTTGGCCGATGGGTTGTCGCCATTGGCTTCCGGCACGAAATGCGCCGGGTCTTCGCCGCCCTCACCGCTGTCGGACTTTGCACCGATCCGGTTCATCGCGACGTTCAGCGTCTTGTGCGCTTCGGGCGACAGGGCCCCGAGCGACATGCCGGGGGTGACGAACCGCTTGCGGATCGCCGTGATGCTTTCCACCTCTTCGATCGCGACCGGTTCGCCCAGCGGTTTCATGTCGAGCATATCGCGAAGATGGATCGGCGGATTGGCTTGCAACCGGGCCGAATACTGCTTCCACATCTCGTAAGAGGCGCGGTCACAGGCCGATTGCAACAGGTGCATGGTTTGCGCGCCCCAAGCGTGGGTTTCGCCGCCCTTGCGCGCCTTGTAGAAGCCGCCAATGGGCAGGACATCGGTCTGCGACAGGAAACCCCGCGCGTGGATCGTTTCCATTTTTTTCTGGATACCGCCGACCCCGATGCCGGAGATACGGCTGATCATGCCGGGGAAATATTCGTTCACCATGGCACGGCTCAGCCCGACGGCCTCGAAATTCAGACCTCCGCGATACGACGAGATGACCGAGATGCCCATCTTTGCCATGATCTTCAAAAGACCCTGATCCACGGCTTCGCGGTATTTGCGCATCGCATCGGTGAGCGACCCGTCGAGCAGCCCACGTTCGATCCGGTCGGCGATGCTGTCTTCCGCGAGATAGGCGTTCACCACCGTCGCACCGCAGGCGATCAGGACCGCGAAGTAATGCGGGTCGATTGCCTCGGCGGCACGCACGTTGATCGAGGTGAAGGTGCGCAGACCCTTTCGGGTCAGCCAGCTATGCACGGCAGAGGTGGCAAGGATCATCGGCATGGCGACACGGTCGACATCCTGTGCCATGTCCGAGAGCACGATATGACCGGCGCCGGATCGCACCGCCTCTTCCGCTTCGCCGCGCACCCGCGCGAGCCCTTCGCGCAGTGCGTGTTCGCCGCCGTTCACGTCAAAGGTACAATCGATCTCGACCATGGTCGCGTTGAATTGCTCTGTCAGCTTTTCGAACTGTGCGTTGCCGACAAAGGGGCTTTCCAGCACGAGGATCTCGGTCTGGCTCCCGGCTTCGTCCAGCACGTTCTTGAGGTTGCCGAACCGGGTCTTGAGGCTCATCACGCGAAATTCGCGCAGGCTGTCGATGGCCGGGTTTGTGACCTGGCTGAAATTCTGGCGAAAGAAATGGCTGAGCGGCCGGTATTCCTTGGACAACACCGCAGACGGCGTGTCGTCGCCCATGGAGGCAAGGGTTTCTTTCCCGTCCTCGGCCATGGGGGCAAGGATTTGTTCCAGTTCTTCAAGGCTGTAACCCGAGGCCACCTGACGCTTGCGCAGGTCCGCGCCCGAGAAGATGGCCTTTTCTTCGACCGCCATCAGCTCATCTTCAATGTCGGTCACCCGGCCGATCCATTCGCCAAACGGCTGCGCGGCGGCGAGTTTGTCCTTGATTTCAACGTCGTGGTAGAGCTTGCCCTCTTTCATGTCGACGGCAAGAAGCTGTCCGGGGCCCAGCGCGCCCTTTTCGACACAGGTGGCTTCGTCGATCGGGACCATGCCCGCTTCCGACCCGGCAAGAAGCATGCCATCGCCGGTGACCACGTAGCGCATCGGGCGCAGACCGTTTCGGTCCAGCCCGGCACAGACCCAGCGCCCATCGGTCATGGCGAGGGCGGCGGGGCCATCCCATGGCTCCATCACCGAGTTGGCGTAGGAATACATGTCGCGCCATGCCTTCGGCAGTTCTTCGGATTGCTTGGACCAGCTTTCGGGCACCAGCATGGTCTTGGCCATCGGGGCAGAGCGCCCTGCGCGCACCAGCACCTCGAACACGGAATCAAGCGCGGCGCTGTCGGACGACCCATGCGCCACGATCGGTTTGATGTCTTCGGCCAGATCGCCGAACGCCGAGGACGCCATGCGAATTTCATGGCTTCTGAGCCAGTTCAGGTTGCCCTTCAGCGTGTTGATTTCACCGTTGTGCGCCAGCATGCGGAACGGTTGTGCCAGCCACCATTGCGGGAACGTGTTGGTGGAATAGCGTTGGTGATAGATCGCGAAGGCGCTTTCAAACCGCTCGTCTTGCAGGTCCGGATAAAACTCGGCCACCTGTTCGGCCAGCATCATGCCCTTGTAGATGATCGACCGGCAGGACAGCGAGGCAAGGTAAAGCTGGCCCACGCCCCGCGCGGCGGCGGCTTTTTCGATCCGGCGGCGGATCACGTAAAGTTCGCGCTCAAACGTTTCCTGATCCGTGCCCTTGGCGTTGGAAATGAGGATCTGCTCGATCTCGGGCCGCGTCGCGTTGGCTTTTTCGCCAAGGCAGGAGATATCCACCGGCACGTGACGCCAGCCGTAGATGTAATAGCCCATGCGCAGCACTTCGGTCTCGACGATGGTGCGGCAGGTTTCCTGCGCGCCGAAATCGGTTCGGGGCAGGAACACCTGGCCGACCGCGATCAATTCGTTCTCGCGCGGCTCATGCCCGGTGCGCCGCACCTGGTCGTAGAAGAAGTTCACCGGGATCTGCACGTGAATGCCCGCGCCATCCCCGGTCTTGCCATCGGCGTCGACCGCGCCGCGGTGCCAGATCGCCTTCAGCGCCTCGATACCGCTTTCCACGACCTTCCGGCTTTTCGACCCGTCGACATTGACGACCAGGCCCACGCCACAGGAGGCGTGTTCAAATTCTTCGCGATACATGCTGTGTTCGGCAAGGAAGGCGCGCTTGGCTTCTTCTTGGGCTACCCAGTTTTCATCATACTTGGTCATGGTGTTCTCCTGATGAGACGGAATTCGGTGTGGATCCGATCGGAGCCGCCGAGGGCGGCATCGGGGCATGCGCGCCCGGCGTACGAAAGCGCACATCCAGCGCGGCCTCGAACTCCTCACATTCATAAAGCGGGAGCGTTTGGGCAAAGCCCGGCTCATCCGGGTGGATGAAATCAATCGGCGAATGGTCGTAGGCGGTCGATGTGCCATCCGGTTCCAGCACCTCTTCCGTGCCGAGGAAGAAGAGCCGCTTTTGCACATCCAGATACTGACGCCCGCGCGCGTGATATTCGACCGAGCCATCGGCGGCGAGGATCTGCAGGTCGGTGTTCACAACGGCAAGCATCGTGTCGTCGATCTCGACGGTTTGGTCCGACAGCACGTCGGCGCCGACGATGGTGATGTTGCGGTCTTCGCCCGGCGCGGTGCGGTGCATGGTGAAGCGAAAGGTATCGACCCCATCGGTCATCAGCGCGTCGATGTTGATCGGGTCTTCGGCGGGCGGCACGAAGCGTTCGCGCGATTGGTCCCAGGCATATTGTGCCTCGATCCATTGATACCGTTCGTCATAGGCGGTGAGGCTTTCAAATCCGTTGCCACCAAAGACAGCTTCCCAGAATGAGCCACCGGGGGCAGCGTCGCAGCGATACAGGTTGGACACCGCGCAGGCTTTGCTCTGCACGGTGAGAAAGGTTTCGCAGCCCATCGGGGCCTCGAACTCCGCACCCTGTGCCGGATGGGCAACGGAGGCGAGCGTCAGCGCGGCGATCGCGGTCAGCATGTGCATGTCAGGAGCTCCCTGTCTTGTGGCCAGTGCGGCGGATTGCGGGTTCAAAGCAGGCGTGGGTGCGTCTGGCGTCGCATCTCCGCCGATATCTTGCCCCAAAGCGCGATATTGGGATCGCGCTCCGGGGGTGTTTTATTCGGCGGCGACCCCGGCGGCGGCGGTGTTGAACCGATCAAGCATTGCCTGCGCGGCCTCGCGCCCGTCCTTGATCGCCCAGACCACGAGGCTTGCCCCGCGCACGATGTCGCCCACCGCGTAGACACCGTCGAGATCGGTGGCGCCGGTGCGGAAGTCTGCCTTGACCGTGCCCCAGCGGGTCACTGGCAAATCCTGTTCGCCCCAAAGCGTGGGCAGGTCTTCCGGTTCGAACCCGAGCGCCTTGATCACGAGGTCGGCCTCTTCGGTGTATTCCTCGCCCTCGATGGGTTCGGGCGAGCGGCGACCGGAGCTGTCGGGTTGACCCAGCCGCATGCGCTGCACGATCACACCGTTGACCGGATCGCCGGAAAAGCCCTTGGGCGCGGCCATCCAGACGAATTCCACGCCCTCTTCCTCGGCATTGGCCACCTCGCGTTGCGAGCCGGGCATGTTGGCGCGGTCGCGGCGGTACAGGCATTTCACCGATTTGGCACCCTGCCGCACCGCCGTGCGGACGCAATCCATCGCGGTGTCGCCCCCGCCGATGACCACGACGCTCTTGCCCTCGGCCCAGAGCGAGCCATCGTCATGTTCCGGCACCTTGTCGCCGAAAGACGCGCGGTTCGACGCGGTGAGATAGTCGATGGCGCGCACGATCCCGTCGCTGCCAGACCCCGGACCCTGCAATTCGCGGGTCTTGTAGACGCCGGTGGCGATCAGGACGGCGTCATGTTTTTCGCGAATCTCGGCAAAGCTGATGTCTTCGCCCACGGCGCAATTCATCACGAACTCAACGCCGCCACGTTCCAAAAGCGCGTTGCGGCGCATGACGATGTCTTTCTCCAGCTTGAAGCCGGGGATGCCATAGGTCATCAGCCCACCCGCGCGGTCATAGCGGTCATAGATCGTGACCTTCACGCCCGCGCGCACGAGCCAATCTGCCGCGGCAAGCCCACCGGGGCCCGCCCCGATGATCCCCACGCTTTCCGAACGGTCCGCGATCGGTGTGATCTCTTCGACCCAGCCTTCTTCCCACGCCGTGTCGGTGATGTATTTCTCGACCGCGCCGATGGTAACGGTGCCGTGCCCGGATTGCTCGATCACGCAATTGCCTTCGCACAGCCGGTCCTGCGGGCAGATACGCCCACAGATTTCCGGAAACGTGTTGGTTTCCTGGCTAAGCTCATAGGCTTCTTTCAGCCGCCCGGTCGCGGTCATGCGCAGCCAGTCGGGAATGTTGTTGTGCAGCGGGCAATGGGTTTGACAATAGGGCACCCCGCATTGGCTGCACCGGCTGGCTTGCTCTTCCGCCTTGGCGTCGGCGTATTCGGCATAGATTTCGTCGAAATCCTTGCGCCGCACGTCCGCCCCGCGTTTCTCGGGCATGTCGCGTTCGACACTGATGAAAGTGAGCATCGGTTGCTTTGCCATGACGTCCTCCGTTCTTCGGATCGGTGTTCTAACAGGGATTTCGGAAAAGAAAAGGCATTAATACTGACCTAAATAGTGGAAATTTTGTGAAACAGCGCAACCGATTGTCCGTTCTGGAGGAATTATAAGTCACTACATATGACCTAAAATTCCGCTTTCCTTTGATTCCCAAATGGTTAGCTTTGCGCAACACTGTATCTGGACACCGCCGCCCATGACCTTCTTCAATCTCCTGATCATTGCCTTGATTCAGGGTCTTACCGAATTCCTGCCGGTGTCGTCGTCCGGGCACCTGATTCTCCTTCCCGCGCTCACCGGGATGCAGGACCAGGGGCAGTTCATAGATGTCGCCGTTCATGTCGGCACGCTCGGGGCCGTCATCATGTTTTTCTGGTCCGATGTGGCCGAGGCCCTGCGCGGCGTGCCCCGGATGCTGACCGGGCGGATCGACACGCCCGGCGCGAAGCTCGCCTTCCTGCTCGCGGTCGCGACGGTGCCCGTGATGGTGTTCGGGTTGATCCTGAAGGCAACCGGGCTTGCCGATGCGATGCGCTCGGTCACGGTGATCGGGTGGACCATGCTGATCTTCGGTCTCGTGCTTTACTGGGCCGATCAGAAAGGCGGAGTCGAGAAGACCGGCAGGGATTGGTCGCTGCGGGACGCGGTGATCATGGGGCTGTGGCAGGCCATCGCCCTGATCCCCGGCACGTCGCGGTCAGGTGCCACCATCTCGGGTGCGCGGGCTTTGGGCTACAGGCGCGAGGACGGCACCCGGATCGCCATGCTCATGTCGATCCCCACGATCATCGCCTCGGGTCTTCTTCTCGGGCTGGAGGTCGCGGGGCAGGCGGATTGGGCGGCGCTGCGCACCGGAGCGATCGCGGCGGGAATGGCCTTTGTCGCCGCCTTTGCCGCCCTTGCCTTCATGATGCGGCTCTTGCGCGCGGTGAGCTTCACACCTTACGTGATCTACCGCGTGATCCTAGGCATCGTCTTGTTGGCGATCGCCTATACCTGAGGCAGCCCGATCGAGCGGCTGCGCCGCACATGAAAAGCCGACCCTTCCCATGGAAGGATCGGCGGTGTGCCTCCGGCGGAGGTATTTTCAAAACGATGAAAGGGTCAGCCGCGCAGGTCGCGGGCCGAGGCGGTGATATCGGCATATTGCCCGGTCGGGCGGAAGCGCCAGAGATAATCGGGCAGGATGATCTCGGTCGCGGTTGGCGTGATGCCGAGATCGACAAGCGTCCTGGCCCCGTCGCTGACCACGTTGTCGGTCTTCAGGCTGGTCACCTGGTCGCGCGAGATCGGCATGGTGAAAAGCCGCCCCGTCACGCTGTTCAAGAAATCGAACACCCGGCCCATGATCGTGGCGATCCAGAACGGGATGTTGAGCACGAGGCGGCGACGCTGCACCACCTGCAACATCTCCTGCATCAGGTCGCGGAAGGTCGAGACATCGGGTCCGCCAAGTTCGTAGATCCCCGGTGCTGCGATGCCCGTTGCGCCCTTTTCGGCGGCCTCGGCGACGTTGTCGACGTAGACCGGCTGGAATTTCGTGTTGCCGCCGACCACCGGCAGGACCGGGCCGAAGCGCGTCATGCCCGCGAAGCGGTTGAAGAACCCGTCTTCCTTTCCGAAGATCACCGAGGGGCGCAGGATCACCGCGTCGGGGAAATGGGTGAGAATGCCCTCTTCGCCCAGCCCCTTGGAGCGGGCATAAAGGCTTGCCCCGTTCACATCGGCGCCGATGGCCGAGATATGGACGAGCGTTGAGACGCCTTCTTCGGCCGCGAGGCGCGCGACGCGTTCGGCCCCTTCGTGCTGGACGGCGTCGAAGTTGTTCTTGCCCCCCTTGTCGAAGGTCCCAACGCAGTTCACGACAGCGTCCGCCCCGGCCATCGCGGCGGCGACCGAGGCATCGTCACGGATGTTGCAAAGGACCGGGACGACCTGACCAACAACGCCGTAAGGTTTCACGAACAGCGCCTCGTTCGGTCGGCGCACGGCCACGCGCACCCGCCAACCTGCCTTTGCCATGCGACGGGCGATATAGCGCCCCACGAACCCAGAACCGCCGTAGATGGTGACGAGTTTCGACATCCCGATCTCCTCATGTATTCGCCCTCTTCCATAGCCCCCGCGCGGACTGTGAACAAGGCGAATTGCCGGTCGAACCAATCCCGTGCGAATCCCGTTGACACCCTGAAACCCAGCCGCTACACGCCCTCCTCACGACACCTGCCCAGGTGGCGGAATTGGTAGACGCGCTAGCTTCAGGTGCTAGTGTCTGTATGGACGTGGAGGTTCGAGTCCTCTCCTGGGCACCAGTTCTCCAAGGTAAGCCACTGTTTTCCCTCGAGTTTAGATCAGGGATGCAGGAGGCGTCGACCATGCCGGAGAGCACCACAGCAGCCTTCACATTTATTAAGGCAGGGGTTTTCTACTTCACGCGGCGAGTGCCGCACGACCTTTCCCACCACTGCACTGCACGGCGCATCTGCGCTGCGGCGGCATCGGTGTTCATGCCGCGCTCAGGTCTTCATCATGCGCCACCCTGTCTGCCTATCCTTCGGGCAGGGGTGAAAATTGCTGCGGTGCAGATAAAATTTACCATTTGATAAAAAAACTAACCCGTGTCAGCGTGTCGGAAAGACCAAGCACAGGGAGACAGCCATGGCACCTTCTCCGACGACGCCAGGTATCGTTGCGGGACGCGTAGAAACCGATGTTTTGGCGCAGAACTTTTCCGATCTTCATCCGCCGCTCGACGCGCACGAGGCCTTCGTGGCCGCGGACCGGTGTTATTTCTGCTACGATGCGCCCTGCATGGAGGCCTGTCCGACCGCGATCGACATTCCGTTGTTCATTCGCCAGATCCTGACAGGCACGCCCGAAGCGGCGGCGAAGACCATTCTGGATCAGAACATTCTGGGCGGCATGTGTGCCCGGGTCTGTCCCACCGAAACCCTGTGCGAAGAAGTCTGCGTGCGCGAAACGGCCGAGGGCGAGCCGGTTCAGATCGGGCGCCTGCAACGCTTTGCAACGGACACGCTGATGTGGAACGGGCCACAGCCCTATACGCGGATGGCGCCCACGGGCAGAACGGTGGCCGTGGTCGGGGCTGGTCCCGCCGGGCTTGCCTGTGCCCACCGGCTGGCGATGTATGGCCACGAGGTCACGCTGTTCGATGCGCGCCCCAAGGCGGGCGGGCTGAACGAATTTGGCATCGCGTCCTACAAGAGCGTCGATGATTTCGCGTCGCGCGAGGTGGATTGGCTGCTCGGGATCGGCGGAATTGATCTCAAACTCGGGGAGGCGTTGGGAAACACCCTGCACCTCGAAAACCTTGCGAAAGACCATGACGCCGTGTTCCTCGGCCTTGGGCTGGTCGATACCAATGACCTTGGGATCGTGGGCGAAGCGACCGAGGGTGTATCGGATGCCGTGGATTTCATCGAGACGCTGCGCCAGACCGATGATCTTGCGACCCTGCCCGTCGGGCGGCGCGTGGTGGTGATCGGCGGGGGTATGACCGCCATTGATGCCGCCACGCAGGCAAAGCTTCTTGGTGCCGAAGAGGTGTCCTTGGTCTATCGTCGGGGCAAGGACCGGATGCCCGCCTCGTTCTATGAACAGGATCTCGCGGCGCAAAAGGGCGTGCGCCTGATTTTCAACGCCGCCCCGTCGAAGATCATCGGCGGCGACCGGGTCGAGGCGGTCGAATTTGCTTATACCGACGATGCGGCGGCCCCCACGGGCGAAAGCTTTACCCTTCCCGCCGACCAGGTGTTCAAGGCCATCGGTCAAACGCTGGGCGATGCGCAGGGATTGAAGCTCGAAGGGCGCAAGATCGCGGTCAAAGAGGGTGGGCGCACAACCCGGTCCGGCGTCTGGGCGGGCGGAGATTGCGCCGCCGGCGGCGATGACCTGACCGTTACCGCCGTGGCCGAAGGCCGCGACGCCGCCGAAGACATTCATGCAACGCTGATGGGGTGAGGCGTCTCGCCCCCCATCCGCGCCACAGCTAAGGAGACCCGAGCCATGGCAGACCTCACCACAGACTTCGTCGGGATCAAATCCCCAAACCCCTTCTGGCTGGCCTCGGCCCCGCCGACAGACAAGGAATACAACGTCCGCCGCGCCTTCGAGGCAGGTTGGGGCGGGGTTGTCTGGAAAACGCTCGGCGAGGAAGGACCACCGGTCGTCAACGTGTCCGGGCCACGTTATGGCGCGATCTGGGGCGCGGACCGGCGGCTTCTTGGGCTGAACAACATCGAGCTGATCACCGACCGCCCGTTGCAGACCAACCTTGATGAGATCAAGCGGGTCAAGGCCGATTACCCGGACCGCGCCGTGGTCGTATCGCTCATGGTGCCGCTGGACGAGGATGCTTGGCGCAAGATCCTTGAGCGTGTGGGTGAAACCGGGGCGGACGGTGTCGAATTGAATTTCGGCTGTCCACACGGGATGGCCGAACGGGGCATGGGCTCTGCCGTGGGGCAGGTCCCGGAATACGTGGGCCGCATCACCGAATGGGTGAAAAAGCACTCGGACCTGCCATGTATCGTGAAGCTTACGCCGAACATTGCCGATATCACCATGCCCGCACAGGCCGCGAAGGAAGGTGGGGCGGACGCGGTGTCGATGATCAACACGATCAATTCGATCACCTCCGTGAACCTTGATGACATGTGCCCGGAGCCGATGATTGATGGCATGGGCACCCATGGCGGCTATTGCGGACCGGCGGTGAAGCCCATCGCGATGCACATGGTGGCCGAGGTCGCGCGAAACCCGAACACCGCAGGCCTTCCGATGTCGGCGATCGGCGGCATCACCACGTGGCGCGACGCGGCCGAGTTCATGGCGCTGGGCGCGGGCAATGCACAGGTGTGCACCGCCGCGATGACCTATGGGTTCAAGATCGTGCAGGAAATGATCTCGGGTCTTAGCCAGTGGATGGATGAGAAAGGGTACGAATCGACCGCCGATTTCATCGGCGGAGCCACGCCGCGTGTCACCGATTGGCAGAACCTGAACCTCGATTATGTCACCAAGGCCGAGATCAACGAAGATCTGTGTATCAAATGCGGGCGCTGCTATGCCGCCTGCGAGGATACCTCGCATCAAGCGATCGAAATGGGGCCGGACCGGACCTTTACCGTGAAGGACGAGGAATGTGTCGCCTGCAATCTTTGCGTGAACGTCTGCCCGGTTGACGGCTGCATCACCATGCGACGCCTCGAACCGGGTGAAACCGATCTGCGCACCGGCATGGTCGTGCCTGCCGAAGACGACAAGCGCACGTGGCTTCAACATCCCAACAACCCGGATGGCGATCCCTTGGCGTGCATTTCGCGCGGGCAGTGAGGTTGCGCGTTTGACAGGTGCGGGGCGTGTGATAGCGTCGTTTTAACCGATTGGTCAAACATCGAAAAATCGCCACGGCCCCAGCGAAAAAAGGGGCCGGGCACCACGACAGGGAAACGGGCAGTGGCCTTGTGACAAGATCACGCGCCCGTAGGTACCCAGCGGACGACCGCTTTGCAGGCGTCTCCCGTTTTCCTGCCGCCTTTATTTTGGGCGCGGCGCCCTTGCTATGGGCATCATGCCCGGCTGCGACAAGAAGGACAGGAGAACGACATGCCCGCACCAGGTGAAAACATCCGCATCAACGCCGACCGGCTTTGGGACAGCATCATGGAAATGGCCAAGATCGGGCCGGGCGTGGCGGGTGGCAACAATCGCCAGACCCTGACAGACGCCGACGCCGAAGGCCGCGCGCTGTTTCAGAAATGGTGCGACGCGGCGGGGTGTTCGATGGGGGTCGATACCATGGGCAACATGTTCGCGACACGCCCCGGCGAAGACCCCGACGCGCTTCCGGTCTATATCGGCTCGCACCTCGACACGCAGCCGACGGGGGGCAAATACGACGGTGTGCTGGGCGTTCTCGGCGGGCTGGAAGCGGTGCGCACGCTGAACGATCTGGGCATCAAGACCAAGCATCCCATCGTGATCGCCAACTGGACCAACGAAGAGGGCACGCGCTTTGCCCCGGCGATGCTTGCCTCGGGCGTCTTCGCGGGCGTTCACACGCAGGACTGGGCCTATGGGCGCGAGGATGCGGAAGGCAAGACATTCGGGGATGAATTGAAGCGCATCGGCTGGGTCGGCGACGAAGAGGTCGGCGCGCGCAAGATGCACGCGATGTTCGAGCTTCACATTGAACAGGGTCCGATCCTGGAAGCCGAGGGCAAGGATGTGGGGGTCGTGACCCATGGTCAGGGGCTGTCCTGGACGCAAGTCACCGTCACCGGGAAGGAAGCGCACACAGGCTCGACCCCGATGCCGATGCGCAAGAACGCGGGGCTTGGCATGGCGCGGATCCTCGACCTTGTGGACGAGATCGCGCTGAGCCATGCGCCCAACGCGGTCGGGGCCGCGGGCCATATCGAGGTTCATCCGAATTCGCGCAACGTGATCCCCGGCAAGGCGATCTTCACGGTCGATTTCCGCCACCCGGAGCTTGACGTGATCACCGACATGGAAAAACGGCTCGATGCCGGTGCGAAAAAGATCTGCAAGGAGATGGGGCTGGAGGTCGCGCTTGAAAAGGTCGGCGGCTTCGACCCGGTCGCCTTCGACGAAGGCTGTGTCACTGCCGTGCGCAACGCGGCCGAGCGGTTGGGCTACAGCCACCGCGACCTGATCTCGGGCGCGGGCCACGATGCTTGCTGGATCAACCAGGTCGCGCCAACGGCGATGATCATGTGCCCCTGTGTCGATGGCCTGTCGCACAACGAGGCCGAAGAAATATCGAAAGACTGGGCCACCGCCGGGGCCGAGGTCATGTTCCACGCCGCCCTTGAGACCGCCGAGATCGTATCGTGAAACCCGCCGTCCCCACCGGAGGCCTTCGATGACACTTCAGGCTGACCCACGCGAAATCGCGCATATCAAGCGAAAGCTCGACGCCGAGATCGCGGGGTATGATCCGGTGACGGCGCATGCGGGTTTTGCCGATCTAAATGCGGCCCGTTTCGCGGCCTTCAAGACCGCCCTGATCGAGCCCGAGTTGATGGAGGTGAACCTGCCCGGCGGGATCACCGATCACGCTTGGGCGGTCACCACCCGTCAAGGCCCCTACCGTGTGTTCTGGCTGCCGTGGTCCGATGTCTTCTCGCTCGCCGTTGAGAGCAAATTCGGCCCCTGCGACATCTCGGTCCATGGCGATGCCATCGGCTGCTTTTCAAGCGTGTGATCGGGGTGACGGATTGCGGGACCATACCGGACCACGCGCCATGGGCGCAGGCCCCCCATGCTCGTGACGCGAAAGCGCGCCCCGGGCTTTGAACAATGCGAAGACCCGCACAGACAGGGGGTAAACCCCGCGTGCGGCAAGACATAGACAGGAGAGGACACCATGCCAACAACAGTCATTAAAGACGGCACCATCGTTACCGCCGACCTGACCTACAAGGCCGACGTTCTGATCGAAGGCGGCAAGATCATCGAGATCGGGCAGGGGCTTTCGGGGGATGAAACGCTCGACGCCACGGGGTGCTACGTCATGCCCGGCGGGATCGACCCGCACACCCATCTCGAAATGCCGTTCATGGGCACCTATTCGTCGGATGACTTTGAAAGCGGCACGCGCGCCGCGCTGTCTGGCGGCACCACCATGGTGGTCGATTTCGCGCTGCCGAACCCCGGTGAAAGCCTGCTCGACGCGCTCAAGCGGTGGGATAACAAGTCCACCACGGCGTCCTGCGACTACTCGTTCCACATGGCCGTGACATGGTGGAGCGAACAGGTGTTCAACGAGATGGAGACGGTGGTCCGCGATCGCGGCATCAATACCTTCAAGCATTTCCTCGCCTACAAGGGCGCGCTGATGGTGAACGACGACGAACTTTACGCGTCGTTCTCGCGGTTGGCCGAGCTTGGGGCGACGCCGATGGTGCACGCCGAGAACGGTGATGTCGTGGCCGAGCTTTCGGCGAAACTTCTGGCCGAAGGCAACACCGGGCCCGAGGCCCATGCCTATTCCCGCCCGACCCAGGTCGAGGGCGAGGCGACGAACCGCGCCATCATGATCGCCGACATGGCCGGTGCACCGCTATACGTCGTGCACACCTCCTGCGAGGAAAGCCACGAAGCGATCCGCCGGGCCAAGATGCAAGGCAAGCGCGTCTGGGGCGAGCCGTTGATCCAGCACCTGACGTTGGATGAAAGCGAGTATTTCAACAAGGATTGGGATCACGCCGCGCGTCGCGTCATGTCGCCCCCGTTCCGCAACAAGAAGCATCAGGACAGCCTTTGGGCGGGCTTGTCGTCAGGCACTCTCTCGGTGGTGGCGACCGATCATTGCGCCTTCACGACCGACCAGAAACGCTATGGTGTGGGCGATTTCACCAAGATCCCCAATGGCACCGGCGGGCTTGAGGATCGTATCCCGATGCTCTGGACGCATGGTGTGGCCACGGGCCGGTTGACGATGAACGAATTTGTCGCCGTCACCTCGACCAACGTGGCCAAGATCCTCAACTGCTACCCGCAGAAGGGCGCGATCCTCGTGGGTGCGGACGCCGACCTCATGGTGCTCGACCCCGAGAAGGAAAAGACGATCACGGCGGACAAACAGGTGTCGTCGATCGACTACAACGTGTTCGAGGGCAAGCATGTCAAAGGTTTGCCGCGTTATGTCCTGACCCGTGGTATGGTCGCGGTCATGGATGGCGATCTCAGGGAGAAACAGGGGCATGGCCAATTCGTTTCGCGTGAACCGAACGCGACCGTGAACACTGCGCTGTCGAAGTGGAAAGAGCTGACCGCGCCGCAACCGATCGAACGCACCGGTATTCCGGCGACGGGCGTGTAAGACATGACCAGCCTCGCGGCACCCACCGGCGTTCTGGAAGCTGCCGTCTATGTCGACGACCTCGACGAGGCGGAAAGCTTTTACGCTGGTGTCGTGGGGCTGGACGTGATCACCCGGCAGGATCCGCGCCACGTGTTTTTCGCCTGCGGGTCCAGCGTGGTGTTGGCCTTTGTCGCGGACGAGACCCGGGTGCCGCCGGGCGATGACAAGCTGCCGGTCCCGCCGCATGGCGCGCAAGGGCCAGGGCACATCTGTTTTTCCGTTCCGGGGGAAGACCTGGAACAATGGGCCGGGTATCTTCCGGACAAGGGGATTGGGATTGAAGCGGATTTCCATTGGCCGCATGGGCCGCGCAGCATCTATGTGCGTGATCCGGCGGGCAACTCGGTGGAATTCGCTGAACCGAAACTATGGGGACTTGGGACGTGACAACACCCGTGATCGAGGCAAAAGACCTCGACCTGACATTTCGAACGAACGACGGCCCGATACATGCGCTGTCGGGGGTGAACCTCGACATCGAAAAGGGCGATTTCGTGAGCTTCATCGGCCCGTCGGGCTGTGGCAAGACCACGTTCCTGCGCGTGATCGCCGGACTTGAACACGCCACCGGCGGTGCCGTGTCCGTCAATGGCATGACGCCGGACGAGGCGCGAAAGAACCGGGCCTATGGCTACGTGTTCCAAGCTGCGGGGTTGTATCCGTGGCGCACCATCGCGGGCAATATCAGGCTTCCGCTCGAAATCATGGATATTCCGAAATCCGAACATGCCGAGCGTATTGCGCGGGTTCTGGAGCTGGTCGATCTCACCGGGTTCGAGAAGAGCTTTCCTTGGCAATTGTCGGGCGGGATGCAGCAACGCGCCAGCATCGCCCGCGCGCTCGCGTTCGACGCCGACATTCTGTTGATGGATGAACCCTTCGGTGCGTTGGACGAGATTGTGCGCGATCACCTGAATGAACAACTGCTTGAGCTTTGGGCGCGGACCGAGAAGACCATCGCCTTCGTCACCCACTCGATCCCCGAGGCGGTCTATCTTTCGACCCGGATCGTCGTCATGTCGCCGCGCCCGGGCCGGATCACCGATGTGATCGAATCTCCGCTGCCGCGCGAGCGTCCGCTCGACATCCGCGACACGCCCGAGTTTCTCGCGGTCGCGCACCGGGTGCGTGAGGGGCTTCGAGAAGGGCACAGCTATGACTGATCGCGACGCTTTCAAAGGCCGCGACCGGACGCGGGAGGGGGGCGCGTGAAGAACGTGCTTCCCATACTGACGGTAGTCGCGGTCATCGTGGCGATCTGGTATGTCGCCGCCATTCCGATGAACAAGCAATGGGCGCTGGATCAGGCTGCGCGCGCCGATACCACGCTGACCACCGGTGCGCTCGTGCTCGAAACCTGGTCGCAAGAGCGGCCCCGTCTTCCGGCCCCGCACCAGGTGGTGACAGAGCTTTGGAGTTCGACCGGTGATCTGGCGCTCAGCGGCAGCGCGTTTTCCAAGCGTTCGCTCATCTTGCATGCTTGGTATACCCTGTCGGCGACCCTGCTCGGGTTTGCCTTTGGCACCACGCTTGGCATTCTGCTCGCGGTCGGGATCGTGCATAGCCGCGCGATGGACATGGGCGTGATGCCATGGGCCATCGCGTCACAGACCATTCCCATCCTCGCCATCGCGCCGATGATCATCGTGGTGCTGAACAGCATTGGAATTTCCGGGTTGATCCCGAAGGCGATCATCTCGGCCTATCTGAGCTTCTTTCCGGTCGTGGTCGGTATGGTCAAGGGGCTGCGCAGCCCCGCGATCATGGACCTTGACCTGATGCGGACCTACAGCGCCAACCAGACACAGACGTTCTGGAAACTGCGCCTGCCCGCGTCGATGCCCTTCCTCTTTGCGTCGCTGAAGGTCGGTATCGCCGCTGCCCTTGTCGGCACCATCGTGGGCGAATTGCCCGCCGGTGCGATCCGTGGTCTGGGCGCGCGGATGCTGTCGGGAAGCTACTATGGCCAGACGATCCAGATCTGGTCGGCGCTTTTCGCCGCCGCGATCCTTGCCGCCATCCTCGTCGGAATCATCGGGGTGATCCAGCGCAGAATACTCAAACGCATGGGGATGGCACAATGAGCTGGGGTTGGCTGATCTTCGCGCTTGCGTTCTGGGTTGCAACCTTCACGCTCAACGTTCGGCTGGCGAATTCGAAAAACTCCGAAACGCGGGCCATCGGGCTTGCCGTGCCGATCATCTTCGGTGTGACGATCCTCGTAGTCTGGGAAGGGGTCGTGCGCGGGCTGAACGTGCCGATGGTGATCCTGCCCGCGCCTTCGGCGATCTATGCGAAATTCGTGACCTCGGTCCCGACCTTGTGGGAAGATTTCGTGCAGACCTTCGTCAAGGGCGCGCTCACGGGCTACTTTATCGGCTGCGGGTCAGCGGTGATCACCGCCGTGCTCATCGACCGGTCGCAATTTTTGCAACGGGGGCTTTTGCCGGTGGGCAATTTCATCGCTGCCCTGCCCATCGTCGGCACCGCGCCGATCCTCGTCATGTGGTTTGGCTTCGACTGGCAATCGAAAGCTGCCGTGGTCGTGGCAATGGTGTTCTTCCCGATGCTGGTCAACACGGTTCAGGGGTTATCCTCGACCACCGCGATGCAGCGCGATCTCATGGCCACCTACCACGCGAACTACCTCCAGACGCTGGTCAAGCTGCGGCTTCCGGCGGCGATGCCCTTCATCTTCAACGGGCTGAAAATTTCAACAACCCTCGCCCTGATCGGTGCCATCGTTGCCGAGTTTTTCGGCAGTCCGATCAAGGGCATGGGTTTTCGGATTTCCACCGAGGTCGGCAAGCTCGGGCTTGATATGGTCTGGGCTGAAATCACGGTCGCCGCGATCGCAGGCAGCGCCTTCTACGGCGTCGTGGCACTGATAGAAAAGGGGGTGACCTTCTGGCACCCCTCACAAAGAGGCTGAGCAAAAACCAACTTACCAACGGGAGAAATACAAATGATGAAATCGATGAAAATGGCAGCCGGCGTTGTCGCGCTGACGGCAGGGTCCGCCTTTGCCGCCGACGAAGTGACCTTGCAACTCAAATGGGTGACGCAGGCCCAGTTCGCGGGCTACTACGTCGCGCAAGACAAGGGGTTCTACGACGAGGTCGATCTTGATGTGACGATCAAGCCGGGCGGTCCCGACATTGCACCGGAGCAGGTCATCGCCGGGGGCGGTGCCGACGTCATCACCACGTGGATGGCAGCCGGGCTCGCCGCGCGTGAACGGGGCGTGCCGCTCGTCAACATTGCCCAGCCGTTCAAATCGGGCGGCCTGCAGCTGACCTGCCTGAAAGAGAACGGCATCGAGTCGCCGGAGGATTTTCCGGGCAATACGCTCGGGGTTTGGTTCTTCGGCAACGAATACCCGTTCTATGCCTGGATGGCCAAGCTGGGCATCCCCACTGACGGCGGCGAGGACGGCGTCGAAGTGCTCAAGCAGGCGTTCAACGTGGACCCGCTTCTTCAAAAACAGGCCGCTTGCATCAGCGTGATGACCTACAACGAATATGGTCAGATTCTCGACGCGGGTATTCCCGAAGAGGAACTCGTGACCTTCAACTATCTGGAAGAGGGCATTGGCATGCTCGAAGACGGGCTCTATGTGCTCGAGGAAAACCTCGAGGACCCGGAATTCGTCGACAAGATGGAGCGTTTCGTGGCCGCTTCGATGAAAGGCTGGAAATATGCCGAAGGGAACCCGGAAGAAGCGGCAGAGATTGTCGTTGAAAACGATGCCTCCGGCGCCCAGACCCTGGACCACCAGATCTACATGATGGGCGAGGTGGCCAAGCTTACCGCGGGCACCAACGGGGCGCTCGATCCCGCAGATTACGAGCAGACCGTATCGACGCTCCTGTCTGCCGTGTCCGAGGATAACCCGGCCATCACGAAAGAGCCGGAAGGCGCATACACGCTGGACATCACCGACGCAGCCCTGGACTGATCACAGGCCTGAAGCGGTGTATGAAAAGGGCGGCCCCGCGCGGGCCGCCCTTACGTGTCTTGGCCCTTCATCGTTTTGAAAATACCTCCGCCGGAGGCACATCGCCGAGCCTTCCCTTGGGAAGGGTCGGCTCATCCTGTGCGGCGAAGCCGCTCATTTCTGTATCCGGTCCGATCCGTGCTGCGCGCCGCCAAGCCCGGTCAGGATCGGGCAGTCTGGGCGATCATCGCCATGGCAGGTGCGCACGAGATGGGAAAGCGTGTCGCGCATCGCGGTGAGGTCGGCGATCTTGGTTTCGATCTCGGTCAGATGATCCTGGGCGATCCGCTTCACCTCCGCCGAGGCGCGCGACGTGTCGGTGTAAAGGGCAAGAAGGGCGCGGCAATCCTCGATCGAGAAACCCAAAGCCCGGGCGCGGGCGAGGAAGGTGAGGTTGTGAATATCCACTTCGCTGAAATCGCGATACCCATTGGCATTTCGCCCCGGTTTCACCAGCGCGATATCCTCATAATACCGGATCGTTTTGGCGGGCAGGCCCGAAGCCTTGGCGGCATGCGAAATATTCATGATGGCACCTTCACGAAGCGCAGGCGAAGCGCGTTGGTGAGAACGAAGACCGAGGACATTGCCATGGCGAAGGCGGCCAGCATGGGGGACAGCAGGACCCCCGTCATCGGGTAGATCGCCCCCGCCGCGACCGGGATCAGCACCACGTTGTAGCCGAAGGCCCAGAACAGGTTCTGACGAATGTTGCGCATGGTCTGGCGGGAAAGGTGAAACGCCGTAGTGACACCGGTGATCTCGCCCGAGACCAGAACGGCATCCGCCGCCCCGATCGCAACATCGGTACCGGTGCCGATGGCAAGGCCCACGTCGGCGGCGGCGAGCGCCGGGGCGTCGTTGATCCCGTCGCCAACGAAGGCAGTGCTGCCATGGGCGCGGCGCAGCGCCTCGATCGCTTTGACCTTGCCGCGCGGCAGAACCTCGGCGGTGACATGGTCGATCTGCAGCCGTTTCGCAATGGCCGAGGCGGTGCCTTGTGCATCGCCGGTGATCATGGCGACCTCGAGCCCCATGCGGTGCAGCGCGGCGATGGCATCGGGTGTGGTTTCCTTGATCGGGTCTTCCACCGCGATGGCGGCGGCCAGCGCCCCGTCGATGGCAACGAAGAGCGGTGTCTTGCCAAGGCGCGCGAAACTATCTGCCGTGTCCGACAGGGCCCCCGTGTCGATCTTCTCGCGCGACATCAGGCGAGCTGCCCCGACCAGAACGCTATGCCCGTCGATCTCGGCCTTGAGGCCAAACCCGGGCAAGGCGCGAAAGTGTGACGGGGCGATCGGGGACAGCCCGCGCGCCTTCGCGGCCCGTTCGATCGCGCGGGCGATGGGATGCTCGGACTGTGTCTCGGCGCTGGCGGCGAGGGTCAGAACCCGGGCTTCGTCCATCTCGATCCCGTCTGCCGTGACGATATCGGTGAGTTCGGGCTGGCCTTCGGTCAATGTGCCGGTCTTGTCAAAGGCGACGACCCGAACCCCTTCGAGCTTTTGAAGGGCATCGCCCTGTCGGAACAGAACGCCAAGCTCGGCGCCGCGCCCGGTGCCGACCATGATCGAGGTCGGGGTCGCAAGGCCCATGGCACAGGGGCAGGCGATGATAAGCACGGCGACCCCCGCGACAAGCGCGAGCGACAGCGCCGGTTCGGGCCCGAGGACAAGCCATGTTGCAACGGTGAGCACGGCCAGCGACATGACCACTGGCACGAACACCCGCGTGATCCGGTCAACCAGCGACTGGATCGGCAGCTTGGCCCCCTGCGCCTGTTCGACAAGCCGGATGATCTGGGCCAGCACCGTGTCGGCCCCGACGCGGGTGGCCTTTATGCGCAGCG
Organism: Maritimibacter sp.; assembly: GCA_011389895.1. Lineage (GTDB taxonomy): Bacteria > Pseudomonadota > Alphaproteobacteria > Rhodobacterales > Rhodobacteraceae > Maritimibacter. Next base: position 41,872 of record JAABTN010000017.1, read on the forward strand.
CCCCGGTGGTGTTCACGGTTCCGCCGGTGACCGCGTTGCCGGGCGCTTTCGCGACCGGCACGGGTTCGCCCGTCACCATGCTTTCATCGACATAGGACGACCCCGATTGCACCTCGCCATCCACCGCGATCGCCTCGCCCGGGCGGGTCAGGACCACGTCGCCGGGGCGAATGTCTTCGGTCGCGATCTCGTGGCTTTCGCCATCCCGTTCCACCATCGCGGTCTTGGGGGCGAGGTTCATGAGCGCGCGGATCGCCTCGCCTGTGCGGCCCTTGGCGCGGGCTTCCATCCAGCGGCCAAAGAGGATCAGCGTGACGATCACCGCCGCGCTTTCGAAATAGACATTGGCGGTCCCGGCGGGGAAAATGCCCGGCAGGAAGGTCGCGAAGGCCGAATACCCAAAAGCGGCGAGCGTGCCGACCGCGACCAGCGAATTCATGTCCGGCGTGGCACGGGCAAGCTGCGCGATCCCCTTGGTGTAGAATTGGCGGCCCGGTCCGGCGAGCACCGCGAAGGTGAGCGCCATTTGCCCGAGGCGCGAGGTTTGCATGCCGATGGTGGCATGAACCGCCTCGTGAAACGGCGGGAATAGATGCCCGCCCATCTCGACGATGAACACCGGCAGCGTCAGAAGGGCCGCGACGATGGTGCGCCAGCCAAGGCGCGTGGTTTCGGCTGCCTTGCGCGCTTCGAGGTCAAGCGACCCGCCGCCGCGCACCTCGGCCTCATACCCCGTGGCGGTCACGGTGGCGGCGATTTCCGACGGGCGCAGGGCCCCGGCAGCGAACCGCACCCGCGCGCTGTCGTTGGCCGGGTTCGCGGTCGCCTCGATCACGCCGGGTAGGGCGATGAGCGCCGCCTCGATCCGCGCCACGGCGGCGGCATCGACCATGCCGTTCACATGAAGCTCGACCTCGTCGGTGACCACCGGGTAGCCCGCTTTCGACAGGGCCCGGGCGGTGTCGCCCAGCCGTTCGGGACCTTCGATCTCAAAGCGCGCGGTTTCACCAGCGAGGTTCACGGTCGGCCCGGAGACATAGGGCAAATCGCCCAGCGCATCCTCGACGCGCGCGACGCAGGCGGCACAGGTCATGCCTTCGACTTTGATGGTCATGTCGGTCATTCGGGTCTCCTTCGACAGCCTACATAAGGTTTCCAGTAACTGGAAGGTCAACCCCGGATCGTGAAAGCCGCGTTTTCGCCGTTGACGCGGCGCGGATCACGCTCCAAGTCAAGGGAAGAGAAGGAGCGTGCCATGATCCGTTTTTCCGTGCCCGACATGAGCTGCGGCCATTGCAAGGCCAAGATCGAAGAGACCGTGATGACGGCGGACGAAGGCGCCTTTCTCGACTTCGATCTGGAACAGCGGGTGGTTGAGGTTGACAGCACCCTTGACCCCGCCGCGCTTGAGGCGCTGATCACGCAGGCCGGTTTCTCGCCGCGTGCAGAAGCCTGATCGCTTTCCCCGCCGGGTGCGCCGGGATACGGTCGCCTGCATGGAAAGCAGGGTCTCGTCATGGTGAAACGCCCCGGTCTGGCGGTCTATCTCGCCGCGCAGCGGTTGCGTGGCAATGCGCGGGCGCAGGCGCGGCTTGATCGCCGGGTTGCCGAAGGGTTTGAGGATGCGGACCGTGCGCCCGAACGGCTGGGGCGCAGCGAAGTCCCCCGGCCCGAAGGCCCGCTTGTCTGGCTACATGCCGGGAACGAAGGCGAGGCGCTGGGATTTCCCGATCTCGTCGAACGTTTGCTGGAGGAACGCGAGGATTTGAACATCCTCGTCACCACGTCGGGTCATGATCCGGCGCATCCGCTTGAGGCCCGTCTGCCCCGCGCGGTGATCTTGCAATACGCGCCCTATGATTACGTCACCGGGGCCGAAGCCTTCTTGTCCCACTGGAAGCCCGATCTTTGCATCTGGGCCGAGAACCGGTTTGAACCGGGGCTGATCGACGCCGCTGCGCGCACCGGCGTGGAATTGATCCTTGTCGATGCGCGTGTGCCGGAACGGTCCGGGTTTCGCTGGTTCCCGGGCCTTCGCCGGACGCTTTTGCATCATTTCAGCCATATCTTGGCGGGGGATGAAGCTGTCGAAGCCGCGCTTCTCGCGCTCAGCGTCGCGCCAGAGCGGGTCGAGACCGTCGGGTTCTTGCAAGAAGGCACCGCGCCCTTGCCGTGCAGCCAGGCCGAGCGTGACAGTCTGGCAGAACATCTTGCCGCGCGGCCGGTTTGGCTGGCGGCGCGGGTGAGCGCCGAGGAGGTGCAGGTTATCGTCGATGTGCACCGGCATGTGATGCGCCGCGCGCACCGCCTTCTGCTCATCCTCGTGCCCGAACAGGACACGGAGGGGCCCGCCCTGGCGCGTGCGCTGGAGAACGACGGTTGGGTCGTGGGCCTCAGGTCGGCCGAGGATGAGCCGGAGCCCGAGGTCGAGATTTTCATCGCCGACCTGCCGGATGAAATGGGTCTTTGGTATCGCCTGTCGCCGCTGTCCTTCATGGGGGGCACGCTAACGGGCGGGTCCGGGCGCAACCCCTATGAACCCGCCGCGCTTGGGTCCGCGGTCGTATTTGGTGCGAACCATGGACCTTGGGGCGAAAGTTATGCGCGCCTGCGCGATGTGGGCGCGGCGCGTGCGGTGACGGATCAACAAAGCCTTGCACGCGCAGTGGAACATCTCTTGTCCCCCGACAAGGTCGCCGAAATGGCAGCGGCGGCATGGGAGGTGACGACCAACGGGGCCGAGGCGACCGAACGCGCCGTTGAGCTTGCGATCGAAGCGCTGGATCGGCGGGGCGTATGAAGGGGGTTTTGCGCGCAGTCGTGGCCCGCATCGCGGGGCGCATGGCTGGCCCGACGATTCAGCCGCCCTTGCCGGTGGTTGCGGTCGGGAGCCTGTCGGTGGGCGGGACGGGCAAGACGCCCACGGTCATCGCCATTGCCCAACGGCTATCCGAACAGGGGCGCGCGGTGCATGTCGTCACCCATGGCGACGGGCCGCCGCTTCACATTGACGAGCGTCGTCACGGGGCCGGGGAGGTGGGCGATGAGCCGCTCTTGATCGCGGCCTTTGTGCCGACATGGAGCGCCGCCGACCCTTTTGCGGGGATGCAGGCCGCGAAAGCCGCCGGGGCCGAGGTCGTCGTTCTCGATGGCGGCGTGCCCGGGGGGGCGGTCGCAACCCCTCTGCGCGTGCTGGTCGAGGATGCCGTGAAGGGGTTCGGCAATGGCCGGGCCGCGCCCCTTGGCCCGCTCAAACTACCGCTGCGGCGCGGGCTGGCGCAGGCGGATCTGTTGGTGACCATCGGCCCCAAAGGTGCACAGACGCGCTTTGCCGAGGGGTTCACGGGGGCGATCCCTCATGTCACGGGTCGGTTGGTTCCGCTTGAAACGGGGATGGATTGGCGCGGGATGCGCGTCTATGCCTTTGCCGGGATCGGAGTGCCGGAGCGGTTTTTCGCCACGCTGCACGATCTCGGGGCCAAGATGCTGCGAAAACATGCGCTCACCGATCATCAGGACATGACCCCGGCGTTGATGACCCGGATGGAACGCGAAGCCTGGGCGCTTCAGGCCCAGATGGTGACGACCGAGAAGGACGCCGTGCGCCTTCCGCGCGAGATGCGCGCAAAAGTGCTCGTCCTGCCGGTCCGGATGGAATTGGATGACTGGGCGCCCGTGGACGCCCAGTTTTTGAAGCTTTTCAGCGGGTCTTAGCTTTCGATCAGACCATCGATGATCTCGGTGAGATCTTCATAGGTCATGTTCGAATACTTCTCGCCATTGATGAAAAGCGTCGGGGTGCCTTCGACCTCATCCGCGCTGGCGTTGGTCTGGAACGCCGCGACCATGGATTGGGCCTGCGCCTCGTCGTTCATGCAGACGTCCACCTCTTCCTCGGTCAGACCGGCTTTCTTGCCGATGGTTTTGAGGTTGGCGAGGATCGATGCCTCTTGCCCATCCCCGATCCAGTCCTGCTGACCTTCGTAGAGCATGTCCACGATGCCGAAATACCGCGCGTCCCCGCCACAGCGGGCGACGAGCCCGGCCCACAGGCCATAGCGGTCGAAATATACTTCGCGGTGAACGTATTTCACCTTTCCGGTGTCGATATAGTCGGTCTTCAGGTCGTCGAGGACGCGTTCATGGAAATCCGCGCAATGCGGACAGGTGAAAGATGCGTATTCGATCAGCTCGACCGGCGCGTCGGCGTCGCCCATGACCATGTCGGGGGCCATTTCTACGTCAGCGTCCTGTGCCACCGCCGGGGTGACCGGCGAGATCGCGGTTGTCGAGGTCGTCGGGCTGGTGGCGAGCCATGCGCCGCCGCCAATCACAACCGCTGCGCCGAGCGCGATGGGAATGAGTTTGTTCATCAGATCTGCCTCATGATTTGGATGCATTTCGGGTGTAGATGTTCGTGGCCAGCGCTTCCAGTGCTGCCCGCAGTTTGTCGTCCTGAATGTCGCGCGCGGTTTCTTCGGCCCGGCGTTTGACCTCGGGGTCGGGCGCGGGGGTGTCCCCGGCGTTCTTGCGTGGCTGAAACTGTGCCTGCCCTTCGGAAAACCCGGAGGGCGCGGTCTGGGTCAGACGGATGCGCGAAATCGCGGCATAGCCATAGACCGCGTTGACCTTTTCGCGAAGCTGCTCTTTTTGCATTTCCAGCATCGGGGCGTTGGCCCCGGTGGTCAGCACGGTGAGCGTTGCGCCAAATCCGCCACGGCCATACGAGACCTCGATGGGACGACAAATCTGTGCCGTTGCTTCGCCCGCGATCTCGTCCCAATGGGTGATGATGCGCGACACGGCGAAGCCGCGCGATTCGCCCGCCTTGCGGATGCGCGCGCCCAGAAGCTTGCTGGTGCGTTCAAAGCCGCGCTTTCGGCGCTCTGGCTTGGTCGTGGTGCCCGTCACTCGCAACTCCGTCACTGGCCTCTCCGTATCGCGGGCGATACTACAGGGCGCGGGCGCATCGCGCCATGGGCAACAGAGTTACAGGGATTAACACATGCGTGACAGGCGGGTGATGGCAGAGGCGCTTCTGGATTGGTACGACCAGCACGCGCGCGTCATGCCGTGGCGTGTTGGGCCGTCCGAGCGCGCGGAGGGCGTCCGGCCCGACCCCTATGCCGTGTGGATGTCCGAAGTCATGTTGCAACAGACCACGGTGGCCGCCGTGCGCGATTACTTCACCCGGTTCATGACGCTTTGGCCCCGGGTTCACGATCTTGCCGCGGCCGAGGATGCCCGCGTGATGGGGGAATGGGCGGGGCTTGGATATTATGCCCGCGCGCGCAACCTGTTGAAATGCGCGCGCGAGGTGTCGGGCCCGTTGAACGGCGTGTTTCCCGACACGCTGGACGGGTTGCGGGCCCTGCCGGGGGTCGGGCCCTATACCGCCGCCGCCATCGCGGCCATCGCGTTTGATCGGTGCGAGACCGTGGTGGATGGAAACGTCGAGCGCGTCATGGCGCGGCTTTTCGCGATCACCGACCCGATGCCCGGCTCAAAGCCCGCGTTGCGCGCGGTGGCCGAGCAATTGACGCCAGACCGGCGACCGGGCGACTACGCGCAGGCGGTCATGGATCTCGGGGCGACGATCTGCACCCCGAAATCGCCCGCCTGCGGGATTTGCCCGTGGCGGGAAGATTGCGGTGCGCGCGCGGCGGGCATTGCCGCGACGCTCCCGGCCCGGACCCCGAAGACGCCAAAGCCGGTGCGTCATGGCATTGCCTATGTCGGGCAGCGCGATGACGGGGCTTGGCTGGTCGAAACCCGGCCCGAGCGCGGGCTTTTGGGTGGCATGCTGGGCTGGCCGGGGGCCGAATGGGGCGCGACGGCAAAGGTCGCGCCCCCGGTCGCCGCCGATTGGCGCGATCCGGGCGGCGAGGTGCGCCATACCTTCACCCATTTCCACCTGCGTCTTGGCGTGCGGGTGGCCCGGCTGCCCCTGTCCTGCACGCCCGAGCGCGGGTATTTCGTCGAGACCCTCGCCCCGTCCGATCTACCCACGGTCATGCGCAAGGCCTTTGACCTTGCCCGGGGTGAGATGGGGGGTGATATGGGCGCGATGGATTGACCCAGCCTGTTGCCTGGCCGTTGCCTGCACAGGAATTGGGGCGTAACGTCGCCCGCGGGGGCACTTCGGGGGCAGGGAGCCTGACATGATCTCACCCGAACACGTGAAACGCTTTCGCCAAGCGGCGCCCTTTTGGCTGTCGCTCGCTGTCATTCCTCTCGTCATCCTGTCTGCCGTCTATGGCGGCTGGGCGATCCTTTTGCCCATCGCAGGCACATGGTGGGCGTTCTCCGCCCTCGACGCGGTTCTGGGGCGGTATTCCGAGAACGCCGACCTGACGACCGGGGACGATACGCTGATCTGGTACAAGCTGATCACTTGGATCTGGCTGCCGGTTCAGGGGGTGACGCTTTACGGCATGATCGCCTATGTGCCCGGGGCCGCGCATCTGGGCATCGCGGAAAAGTTCGGTGTGTTCCTCGGGGTTGGCGTCATGTCTGGGTCCATCGGGATCGTCTACGCGCATGAGCTTTTGCACCAGCGCAACGCGTTTGAGCGCTGGCTGGGTGATCTGCTTTTGGCGAGCGTTCTTTATTCGCATTTTCGCACCGAGCATCTGTTGGTGCATCACCCGTGGGTCGGCACCCGGCGCGACGCTGTGACCGCGCGCTATAACGAGGGGTTCCATCTTTATTTCGTGCGTGTGCTGCGCGAGGGGCCGGTGTCGGCGTGGCGGGCCGAGAAGGCGATGCTGGCGCGCAAGGAGCGGGGGGTGACGGATCCCTCGAACCCGTTCTGGCGTTACGCGGTGCTTCAGATCGGGGCGCTTGCCCTTGCCGCCCTGATCGGGGGATGGCTGGGTCTGGCACTGTTTCTGTTTCAGGCGCTGGTGGCGGTCTGGCAGTTGGAGCTGACCAATTATGTCGAACACTACGGGCTGGTGCGCAAATACCTTGGGGATGGCAAATATGAGCCGGTGCGCCCGCACCATAGCTGGAACGCCGATCACCGCGCGACCAATTGGCTGTTCATCAACCTGCAACGCCATTCGGACCACCATTACAAACCCTCGCGCCGGTTCCCGCTTTTGCAGACCTACGACACGGCGACCGCCCCGCAGCTTCCCTATGGCTACGCGGTCATGGGCGGGATCGCGATGGTGCCGCCGCTTTGGCGAAGGATGATGAACCCCAAGGTGCGCCAATGGCGCGACGAGTATTACCCCGAGATCACCGATTGGGGGCCCTACAAGCGTGGCGACTATCCGGTGCCGCAGTTGCGGTGATTGATATTTGTGCAAAGATATCATATCGGTACATGCCTATGGCTACCCTTGGATAGGGCGAATTAGATGGAAAATCGTCAAGTTAAGCTGACAGGGGAAGCGCGTCGTGAGACTTTCTTGCTCGCGGAACATTCCACGATCAGAAGCGAAATTGATCTCCAGATCGTTGAGCGACGACGGGTGGAAGCGCAGACGTTCGTCGGTGTAGCGGCAGTTTATGCATGGGCCTTGACGAGAGAAGAGCCGATCCACGAACCGTATTTCTTGGCGGTATTGGCCGTCCCAGTCTTTCTAACGATTGTCGGCTTCTTGCGGTGGATTGGCATCATTTTGCGCACCATGGCACTCGGCCAGTATGCCAAGCAGACCGAAGTGCAAATGCTGGGAAAACATGGTGGGTGGGAAGTAAATCTTGAAAAGTCACGTCGCAAAAGACCAATTTTTTTGGTCAGCTTGAAGGATGGATTGAACTTTTGACATGGGTCATATCCCTTGTCGGAACGTCTGGGTTCCTCGTCGCAAATCTAATATTTCTTTAACACGCCCGAAAAAAACCCCGCCACGAGGGCGGGGTTAAGTGGTGCTGCGGCCTTGGCCGCAAGCACAGGCGGTACGCCTTGCCGGGGGACCGCCCCCGAAATTCCTCAGTCGTGGATTTCAGACCGGATTTGTTGGCGCAGCACGTCGATGGAAACGGTTTTTCCATCACGCTTGAACTGCCAATAGGTCCAGCCATTGCAAGAGGGCGCGCTTTCCAAAGCTGCGCCGACCTGATGGATCGAGCCCCGCGCTTCGCCCGAAATCAGGGTGCCGTCGGCGCGCACCTTGGCCACCGCGCCGCGTGGGGAAATCAGCGTTTCGCCGGGGCGCAGCATGCCCCGTTCGACAAGCTGTCCGAAGGGCACGCGCGGCTGGCTTCGTTTCGGCGTCGTGGTCACCAGCGCCTCGCGGTCGAATTTCCGCACGCGCGACAGGCGGCTTTCGGCGTGTTTGCGGTAAGCTTCCTCGCGTTCGATCCCGATGAATTCGCGGCCCAGCATCTTGGCCACCGCGCCCGTGGTGCCGGTGCCGAAGAACGGGTCGAGCACGACATCGCCGGGGTTGGTGGTGCTGATCAACACGCGGTGCAGAAGCGCCTCGGGTTTCTGGGTTGGATGGGCCTTGTCCCCGTTCTCATCCTTGAGCCGTTCGCCGCCATTGCAGATCGGCAGCACCCAGTCCGAGCGCATCTGCACGCCTTCGTTCAACTCCTTGAGCGCCTCGTAGTTGAACGTGGGCCGGGCCTCTTCCGATTTCGACGCCCAGATGAGCGTTTCATGCGCGTTGGTAAACCGCTTGCCCCGGAAATTCGGCATCGGGTTCGATTTGCGCCAGACCACGTCGTTCAGGATCCAGAACCCTTGGTTCTGAAGCTCGGCGCCCATCCGAAACACGTTGTGATACGACCCGATGACCCAGATCGCGCCATTCGGTTTCAACAGCCGATGCGCGGCCTTGAGCCAATCGCGCGTGAACTTGTCATAGACCTTGAAGCTGGCGAACTGATCCCAATGGTCGTCTACCGCGTCGACCTTGGAATTGTCCGGGCGATGCAGATCGCCCTTGAGCTGAAGGTTGTAGGGCGGATCCGCGAAAATCAGGTCAACGGACCCCGCCGGAAGGCCGTTCATCACCTCGATACAGTCACCGTCAAGGATGGAATTCAAAGGAAGCCCGGTCGCTTCCTGAGCGATTGTTTTGGTCATCACGTCTGCCTCGTTCCCCGGAGCATTTTGCTCTCGTCGTTGTGGATAAGTTTGAGTCAGAGGCGATTCGCAGTCAATTTCTTTTTAAATCAGGGGGTTATGAATTATTCTCGACACAATATATTGTGCACTGGTTTGAAAGACCGTCTATGGTGTGGGGTGACACCAAGACTTTGAAGCGCCGAAATATGGCTTTTTGATGGATATCCGGCGTTTGTGTCCCACCCGTAGCCGGGGTGCTGTTGCGCCAAATCCACCATGATCCGATCGCGGGTCACTTTGGCCACGATCGACGCGGCTGCGATCGAGAGCGATTTGGCGTCCCCCTTCACCACCGCTTCGGCGGAAATCATGCAGCTGCGGGGGATCATGTTGCCATCGATCAAGAGGTGATCTGGCGGGTCGGGAAGCATCGCGACCGCCCGGAGCATCGCGATATGGGCGGCGCGCAGGATGTTGTGATCGTCGATCTCATCAACCGTGCAATGGGCTACGCCGACCTGTGCCGTCGCCATGATCGCCTGATGTGCCGCGTCACGCCGCCTTGGGGTGAGCTTTTTCGAATCGTTCAAACCCTCGGGGATGTTGTCTGGGTCAAGGATCACGGCCGCCGCCGTCACCGGGCCCGCGATCGGGCCACGCCCAACCTCGTCCACACCCGCGATCCGGGCAAGGCCCCGTGTCCGGGCGGCGGTTTCATGCGAGAAGTCCGGGGTTGGTGACATACCGTTCCCTCGCCCAATTCCGAGGTGCAGGCAATGCAAAAAGGGCGGGGGTCTGTTGACCTCCCGCCCCGATCAAGGCCGCGTCCAACGTATGTGAGACGCGGCCCCTGCTCGACAGGGTCAATGGCGGCGACCGCCATGCCCCGCCACCTTGTATCCGGCGCGTGACAGGCAACGCCCGTTGTAAAGCGTGCGACGGTTGCCATTGCGATGGTTGATCACGGTCGTCTTGCAATGGTGCGGCAAACGGTCCGCCCCGCGCATGTTGTTCTGAAGGCAACGCGACCGGTAGAAGCTGTTGCGACCGTTTGAGAAGGCCGGGGCTTCACATTGTGCTGGCACGATCTTGGCCGCCCGGTGTCCACCGCGATGCTGACCACCGCGATGCCCGCCATGTTGGTTGCGCCCGGCGTTGTGTTGCGGCGTCGTGTGAATCACGCGGGCATTGCCGTTGTTCAGCGAATTGACCGCCAGCGCGCCCAAAAGAACGGTGCCGATGGCGCCCGCAATGTAAAGATCGGCCTCACCGGCTTTCGCGGGGGCCGTGACGACCGGCGACAGCGTCAGAGATGCGGCGAGCGCGATGGCGGTGACCGGGCGGGCGAATTTGTGGATGAGTTTCATGTCTGGTCCTTTCGGGGTCTCGGGTTCAGGGCTGTGGTTCTATCTGTGCAGGAAGCCTGCGGGTCTTGATGAGATCACCCTGGCCCGCCCCCGGATCGCTAACCAATATCACCGCGCTGCTATCACCTATCAGCCCGGTCGGGACGCTTTGTTATTGGATAGCAGTCGGGAAAATCAGTAAGTTGAGCGCATGAAACACATGTTCCTCCTCCCGGCGCTCGTCGCCGCTACGCTCCTGTCAACGCCTGCGGGCGCTGCCTGTTATGGTGATTACAAGGCGAAGCAGGACAACCCGCTGCAACTGCATTATGGTGTGATCGAATTGCCCGATCGTGCCTGTGGATCGACCGCAGACGCGCGGCCCGTGATCCAGGATCGGATTTCTGGCGACGGCTGGACGCTTCTCAATGTCCTGTCGATTTTCGGGCCAGACGAGCTTGAGGAGAGACAGAAGAGTGCGGGCGATTTTTTCCTTCGATACTGATGCGAAAGCCTCGGGGACCCGGGTGGTTGCACTGGGGGTCGCGGCGATTGTCGTGATCCTTGGCGTTGCCGCGGTTTTCCTGTTCCGGACCCTGCCGGATGCCAATGCGTTCAACGCACGGGTGGAGCGGATTTTCATCGAGAACGACGCGCTCACCGGAGCGGGCGAGATCAAGCTTCTGGAAATCCTGGCCCAATCCGGCACTGCGTTTTCCGACACGCTGACAAGCTACCGGGTGGTGATTTTTGTCTTGATGCTGTTTGCCACCGCGCTTTTGGTGGCCGCGCTGGTATTTCTCGTGGTCATCGTGACGCAGAACCGGCGGATGGAGGCGATCGAGAGGCACGGGATCCGCGTCAACACGCTTGTCATCCGGCGCGCCGCGCGCACCGTCAGCCTGAACGACATGGACTTCAACCTGACGGAAGCGGCGTTGGAAACGCTGGCGGTTCTGGCCGAGGCGCGGATGGACGAAGACCTTTTGACCGGGGCCGAGCTTGAAGCGGTGATCTCGGGCCGCGATGCGTCGGAGTGCGACGAGGCCGCCGGGGCGACCCGGATCAAGCGCCTGCGCGATTCGCTTGGCAATCAGATGATGGCGGAATTGTTGGTGAAAACCGTGGCGCGGCGCGGCTACATGCTTGCCATCGACAAGGGCGTGATCCGGATGGAATGATCGGGGTCCGGACCTCTTCGCAGCATCATCGGATGGGGGAGATGAACATGACATTGGTGACAGGGGCCGGGTTGGCCTATTTGATCTGTGCATTGGTGATCGTGGTGTTTCACATCGCGATGCTTCTGGGGGCGCCTTGGGGTCATCTGACCATGGGCGGTCTCTACAAGGGGCGCTACACGGGCGCGCGAAAGCTTCTGTCCTTGGCGCAGTTCGCGGTCATCGCGGTGCTGGCCATCGTGGTCGCGGGGGCGGCGGGGTTCATCGGTTGGACGCCGCCCGGTTGGGCGCTTTGGCTGGTGCTGGCGGTCAGCGGCCTGTCGGTGCTGGCCAACGGGGCGACACCCTCCGCACCGGAGCGGCAAATCTGGTTGCCCGTCACGCTGGTGATGTTCTTCGCCGTGCTGGCCCTCGCCACGATGGGATAAGGTTGGGCGGGGACTGGCCCGGTTGGCGCTGGCGATCCCGGCAGGATTCGAACCTGCAACCTGCCCCTTAGGAGGGGGCTGCTCTATCCAGTTGAGCCACGGGACCGCGCGCGGGTTTGATGCCCGCGTGGGGCGCGCGCGTCAACTCATTCCGGGTAGGCACCGCCGGTCGAGCGGCGGCGCATGGTGTCTCCGCGTTCGATGGTCGGGGTAAGCTCGATCCGCTCCCCACCACGGCCGCCATCGGGGGTCTCGACCCGGGCCGCGATGATCTCGGCGGCCTTGCGCCCGATCTCTTCGCGGCAACTGTCCATCGTGGCGAGCTGCTTTGGCAGGCCCTTGAGCAATTCGACCCCGTTGAACCCGGCAAGGCCAACCTCGTTCGGCACGTCGATGCCGTTGTCGAGACAATAAAGCAGGCCCCCCGCCCCGATCATGTCGTTCGAGTAATACAGGAAATCGAGGTCCGGGGTGCGCTTCAGGATCGTCTCGGTCAGTTCGCGACCCTTTGCGAGCGCCGATCCGCCTTCGTAAAATTCCTGGTCGGTGATCTCGCGCCCGGCCTTGGCGAGCGCCTCGGTGAAACCTTCGAAGCGTTTGCGGGCGCGGTGGTCGAGCGGCATCTTGGTGCCGAGGAACCCGATCTTGCGATACCCTTTGCGCAAGATCGCCTCGGCCATCATCCGGCCTGCGCGGCGGTGCGAAATGCCCACGGCGGAATCGATGGGCGTGCCGTCGGTATCCATGATCTCGACGATCGGAATGCCCGCGCCGCGCAACATCGCCTTTGACGCGTCGGAATGTTCGATCCCCGCGATGATCACGCCGGAGGGGCGCCATGACAGCATCTCGTACAACACCCGCTCTTCGCGGTCCGCCTTGTAGTTGGTCACGCCCACCACCGGCTGAAGCGGTGTGTCGTCGAGCACGTCGGAGATCGCCGACATGACCTCGGGAAAGACCATGTTGGACAGGGACGGGATGATCACGGCCACAAGGTTCACCCGTTGGCTGGCAAGCGCGCCCGCGATCTTGTTCGGGACGTATCCAAGGGCTTTGGCGGCTTCCAGAACCTTCAACCGGGTGGTGTCCGACACGTCGCCACGGTTGCGCAGGACGCGCGATACGGTCATTTCGCTGACACCGGAGGCTTCGGACACATCGCGCAGGGTGAGGGGGCGTTTGGGGAGATCGGACATCGGCTGTTCTCTCGTCGGTTTCCCACATGTTAGCGAAGGAGGGCGCGAACACAATGCCCTTGTTTTGTGCATGTTACCGCCGCTGTGCCCCGCTAACAGTAGCGCCGGGTCCGGGGGTGATCAGGCGAGTTGTGCGCAGAGCTTTTCCTGCACATGCCGCCCGCCCGCGACGACGCCGTCCAGCATTGGGGGATCGTTGTTGAACCGAAGGTTGCGCCCCTTTCGGTCGGTCACCCGCCCGCCCGCTTCGGACACGAGAAGCGTGCCAGCGGCGATGTCCCATTCCCATGTCGCGCGCAGCGTCAGCATCGCGTCCTTGCGCCCCTCGGCGGCGAGCGCCATGCGGTAGGCGAGCGATGAGCGAAACTGTCGCTTCACCTCCGGAATCTCACCATTGCGCCAATGCTCGGGGTCCATCGCGGGGCGCGCTGCCAAAACCTCGGCATCGGTCAGGTCCGCGCGATCCGACGCGGTGATCGGGCGACCGTTGAGCGTCGCCCCGCCACCACGGGTGGCAAGGTAGAGCTTCTCATGGATCGGAAGGAACACCGCCGCCGCGATCACGTCGCCGTTTTCGCAGACGGCGAGGGAATGGGACCATGTCGGGTTGCCCTCGATAAAAGCGCGGGTGCCGTCGATCGGGTCGATCACGAAAACCCGCGCGGCGGCGAGGCGCGCGGTATCGTCCGGCGTCTCTTCCGACAGCCAGCCATAATCGGGCCGCGCCGACAGAAGCGTTTCGCGCAGCATGGTGTCCACGTCGAGATCGGCCTGGGTCACCGGACCCTGGCTGCCGGGTTTGTCCCAGATCTGCACGTCGCGTTTGAAATACCGCGTTGCGATCTCGCCCGCCGCGCGCGCGGCGTCGGCGAGAAGCGCGGTGTCAGCTTCCGGCAAGCGTCATCCCCTCGATCAGGAGAGAGGGCACCTGCCGCGACTTGTGCGGTTCCGCGTCATTGGCCGGGATCATTCGCGCCAGCATGTCGTTGAGGTTCCCGGCAACCGTGCATTCGTTCACCGGGTAGGTGATTTCGCCGTTCTCGACCCAGAACCCCGAGGCCCCGCGCGAATAATCGCCGGTGTTCGGGTTCACGGTCGAGCCGATCAGCCCGGTGATCAAAAGCCCGGTGCCCATCTGGGCAATCAGGTCTTCGCGCGTCGCCACGCCGGGGGTGAGGATCACGTTCGAGACGCCGGGCGAGGGCGGGGAAGATGTGCCGCGCCCCGCGTTCGCGGTGCTTTCAAGCCCGAGCTTGCGGGCGGTGGCAAGGTCGAGCACCCAGCCGGTCAGCACCCCATCGTTGATGATCTCGCGCCGCGCGGTGGGCAGGCCTTCGCCATCGAAGGGGCGCGACCCGGAAGCGCGCGGGCGATGCGGGTCTTCCAATAGCGACAGGTGGTCGGGCAAGATCACCTCGCCAAGCCGGTCGCGCAGAAAGGAGGCCCCGCGCACGATGGACGATCCGTTCACCGCCTGAAGCAGGTGGCCGATGATCGTGGCCGAGACCCGTTCATCGAAGAGCACTGGGTAGGTGCCGGTGGGCGGCTGTTTCGCGCCGCGCCGCGCCACGGCCCGTTCCCCCGCGATGCGCCCGATGTCTACGGCGGCGGGCAGGTCGGATTGCCAGATGCGGCTTTCCCCGTTGAAATCCCGTTCCATCGTTGCGCCCTTGCCGGAAATCGCGGCAATCGACAGGGCGCGCGTGGTGCGGCCATACCCGCCCGCGAACCCGTTCGAGGTGGCGAGGAACACGTCGGTGCGCCCGTAGCCTGCCGATGTCGTCTGCACCTGGTCCACGCCGGTTACGGCGAGGGCGGCGGCCTCGGCCGCACGGGCATCGTCTTCCAGCGTCTCTGGTGCCGGTTCGGGGGAGTGGTCGATGATCTCGAAATCCTCAAGGGTCCAGTTGCGGGCAAATTGTGCCGGGTCGGCGAGCCCGATGGTGGGGTCCATGGGGGCTTCGCGCGCCATGGCGACCGCCCGTTCGGCCATTTCCTCGATTGTCCGGTCGGCGGTGTCGGAGGCCGAGACATTGGCTTGCCGCTGTCCGATCATGACGCGCAGGCCGATATCGACGCCTTCGGCGCGTTCGGCCTGTTCCAGCGCACCCTTGAGCACATCGATGGACAGCGACGTGCCCGCCATGGCCATGGCATCGGCGCTGTCCGCGCCCGCCTTCTGCGCCGCGATGAGAAGCTTCTGGGTGAGGTTTTCGAGGTCGGCCTGCATGTTGATCCCTTGTCTGCTGATCATCAGGTAACCGCCGGTGCACAGAGGCGCAAGTGCGCCGGGGTGGCAGGGCGGGATCGCATGGGATAGCCATTGGGAAACATCAGGAGGTTTGCCATGGACATGAGCGGAAAGACGGTGGTGATCACCGGGGCAAGTCGCGGCATCGGCGCGGCGGCGGCACATACCTTTGCCGAAGCCGGGGCGAATGTCGCCCTTCTCGCCCGGTCGGGCGAGGCGCTGGCGTCACTTGTTGGCGAGATCGGCGACCGCGCGCTGGCCCTGCCTTGCGACGTGGCGCGGTTCGAGAACGTGCAGGAAGCGGTTGACGAAACGGTCGGCCATTTCGGCGGCGTGGACGTCTTGATCAACAACGCGGGCCTGATCGAACCGATCGCACGGCTGGCCGACAGCGAGCCGGACGATTGGGGCGCGGTGATCGACGTCAACCTGAAGGGCGTCTACCACGGCATGCGCGCGGTGCTGCCGGACATGTTGAAACGCGGCGGGGGCACGGTGTTGACGATTTCCTCGGGCGCGGCCCACGGCGCGCTTGAGGGGTGGAGCCATTATTGCGCCTCCAAGGCCGCCGTGCACATGATGACCAAGGCGCTGCACAAGGAAGAAGCGGGGCATGGCATTCGGGCCATCGGCCTGTCGCCCGGCACTGTGGCGACGGCCATGCAGCGCGAAATCAAGGCATCGGGGGTCAACCCGGTGAGCCAGTTGGACTGGTCCGATCACATTCCGCCGGATTGGCCCGCGAAATGCCTGCTCTGGCTCTGCGGCCCCGATGGCGACGCGTGGCTTGGCCAGGAGGTCAGCCTGCGGGACGAGGATGTGCGCCGCTCGGTCGGGCTGGTCGGATGATCCGGTTCGAAAGGGATGGCGCGCTCTGGATCGCCACGATCGCACGGCCTGACAAGGCCAATTCGCTCACCGGCACGATGTTGCACGAGCTTGCGGATTTCGCGACCGAGGCCGCCGGGTCGGCCCGCGCGCTTGTGCTCACCGGCGAGGGCCGGGTGTTTTCCGCCGGGGCGGATCTGGACGAGGCGCGCGCCGGGCTTGCCACGAACGGGGTGTGGGAACGGCTGTCGGGCGCGATTGCCGAGGCCCCGATCCTGACCATCGCCGCGCTGAACGGAACGCTTGCGGGTGGGGCCATGGGCATGGCGCTTGCCTGTGACCTGCGCATCGCGGTGCCGGGAGCCAAGTTCTTCTACCCGGTGATGAAGCTGGGGTTTCTGCCACAGCCCTCGGACCCCGCGCGCCTGAGCGCCCTTGTGGGGCCTGCGCGGGCGAAAATGATCCTCATGGCGGGGCAGAAGATCGAGGCATCCGAGGCGCTGTCTTGGGGGCTGATCGACCGGATCGTCGACGCCGACGTGCTTGGGGAAGCCCGCATGCTCGCCACCGATGCGCTCGCGGCGACACCGGCCCATGTCGCGGGGATCAAGCGTCTGGTGGTGTGACGGCAGAGCGGGCCTCCTGCTCAGCCGTCAGGAACGACGCCGGCGAGGTTGCAGGATAGGGACAAAATCCTTGCATTCCGATAGCCCTGCGCTTTCCTGGATGCATGGTAAAGCTGGTTCTTCTCCACAAGGCGGACTCGATCTACGAGGACGAGCCTGACATTGTTTACGACTTCCCCCGATCCTATCTGAAAGCCGTTCAAGAAGCCGAAGGCGACTGGGTAGTTTACTACGAACCCGTCAAGGCGGGTCCGCGCGGCTATTTCGCGGTCGCGAGAATCCAGGAAGTCATTGCAAAACCGGGGGTTGAGGACCGATATCTCGCTCTGATCGAACCGGGCAGTTACCTTCCGTTTGACACAGAGGTTCCTCGCCTTGTCGCCGGGAGTCCGCTTGAGTCTTCTCTGACCGAGCCGGACGGAACTCCGAAGAAAGGTGGCGCCGTCCAGCTTGCAGTGCGGCGGCTAACGGACGCCGACTTTGCCCGGATCGTCGATCTGGGCCTGCCTCATGACTTGGAGCACCGCGAAGATATCCGATACGACCCGGCCGGCGAAGGCTTTGCGGACGAGGCCGCGCCTTTTCACCGCCCGGTTCTGGAGCGCCTGACCCGACGTCCCTACCGAGATGTCGCTTTCCGCCGGAAAGTGCGTGAGACCTACAATCACAGGTGCGCCATGTCTGGCCTGCAACTCCGCAATGGTGGAGGGCGGCCAGAAGTTCAAGCCGCCCATATCCGCCCCGTGGAAAGCGGTGGGAATGACTCCGTCCGCAACGGTCTTGCTCTATCTGGTACCCTGCATTGGATGTTCGACCGCGGGCTGATCTCAGTTGCGGAAGACTGTGAAACGATCCTTGTGTCGCGCAACAAAGTTCCGGGAGAGGTCGTAAATCGCCTCCTGCGTCCGGACGGGAAGCTCTGGAAGCCGGGAGAGCCCAGGGACTGGCCAAGCCCGACGAACCTGAAGTGGCATCGCGAGAACATATTCGGTCAAGTGATAGGCGATGAGGCAATCAACTGGAATTGATAGGGACAAAGACCAATTCAACGGATCATGGCCGCAACACATGTCAAATGACCATTGGGGCTCGCGTATCGGATTTTTCTGGAAAACCTAGCTCGGCGGCCGCCGCTTGCCTTCGCTGCGCGAGAGAAAGCCGGGCGGGCGTTTTGCAACCCAGCGCGCGAAACGGGCAAGGCGCGGGTGGGCACGCAGTGCTTCGGGCGTGTGATAGTCGCGCGCAAGCTCGGCCTCGGACAGGGTCGCGTGAATTTCCTTGTGACAGATATGGTGCAAAAGCACCGTTTCGCCACCCTTGCCGCCCTTCAGGCGCGGGATGAGGTGGTGACGCGATTGGGGCACGTCCGGGGGGATCGTGCGTCCGCAGATCGGGCAGATCGGATCGGTTGTGTCGGGCGCGCTCTGCATGCAGAAGACATGGAATGGAAACGGAACGCGTGCAATCCTTGGTGGTCGGCGGCGGGCCCGCGGGCCTTATGGCTGCGGGCGAGCTTGCGCGTGCCGGGCAGTCGGTTGTTCTGACCGAGGCAAAGCCCACCGTTGCGCGCAAGTTCCTGATGGCGGGTAAGAGCGGTCTTAACCTGACAAAGGATGAACCGGGCGATGTCTTTCGCCGCGCGTTTCATGGCAGCTGCGCGGGGCTGGTTGAACATGCTGTCGCTGATTTTGGCCCCGATGAGGTGGCGCATTGGACGAACACCTTGGGGCAAGAGGTCTTTACCGGCAGTTCCGGGCGCGTGTTCCCGGTGTCGATGAAGGGCTCGCCGCTGTTGCGGGCGTGGCTATCGGATCTTGACGCGGTGGCGTTTCGCACCCGGTGGCGCTGGGCGGGGTTCGACGAAGACGCCCTGATCTTCGAGACGCCTTCGGGCAAGCGTCGGGTCGTTGCCGAGCGTGTCGTGCTGGCACTTGGTGGGGCGAGCTGGCCGCGGCTGGGGTCGGATGCGGCCTGGGTGCCTTGGCTCGCGGCACGCGGGGTCGAGATTGCGCCCTTTGCCCCGGCCAACGTCGGGCTATCCGTGCCCTGGTCCGGGCATATGGAGAAGCATTTCGGCAAGCCGGTGAAGGCCGCGCGCCTGATGGCGGGCGAGACGCGCGTGCGGGGTGAATTCGTGGTTTCCAGTCGCGGGCTTGAGGGGTCTGCGATCTATGCCGTGTCGCGCGCGGTGCGCGAGGGCGCGCCTCTCACCCTCGATCTCTGCCCGGATTGGGATCTGGACGAGGTTACGCGGCGGCTGACCCGCCCGCGCGGCAAATCGACGGTGGCGAACCATCTGCGCAAGGTTCTGAACCTTGATCCGGTCAGGATCGCGCTCATCATGGAATGGGCACGGCCCTTGCCGGATGACCTCGCCCCCGTGATCAAATCCCTGCCGGTGCGCCATAAGGGCCCGCGCCCGATGAGCGAGGCGATTTCTTCGGCCGGCGGGATCACGGCGGCGGCGCTTACCGGTTTTCGCCTGCGCGCGGTGCCGCATGTGTTCGTGGCTGGCGAGATGTTGGATTGGGAGGCCCCGACGGGTGGCTACCTTATCACCGCCTGCCTTGCCACGGGGCGCGCGGCGGCGATACAGGCGATGCGCGACAGGGCGGGCTAGGTTTTTTCCTTCAACCTTTGAAATGCCGGGCGCGCGCGCATGCGTTTGCCAAAGGCCAACACCGCGTCGTTCTCGACCGGGTATTTCGCACCGAACGCCCAGTTCAGACAATGGGCGGCCAGGATATCGGGCACCGTCATCTCGTCACCCATCAGGTAGGGCTTGTCACCAAGCGCGGCTCCGAGGTTCTCGATACTCCGGGCGAATTCCCATTTAAGCGAGTGACGGATTTCCGGCACGCGGTGTTCCTCGGGCAGAAGAAACATGTGGCGCGTCCCCATCCAGAGCAGCGCATCCAGTTCGTCGTTGATCATGTGTATCAACCCGTCCTGGCGGGCGCGGTCCAGCGTTCCGGCGGGAAAGGTGAAGCGTTTGTGGCGATCGGCGAGGAATTGCAGGATCGCAGAAGAATCGGTGATCGGTTCCCCATCGACCAGCAGCACGGGCACCTTGCCGGATGGGTTGTGCTGCCTTGCCGCGCTTTCGTGCGGGCTTGTGGCGTGCAATTCGTAAGGCTGTTCCAGCTCTTCCAGCATCCAGACCACGCGGAAGGCGCGGTTCGAAAGCTTGCCGATGACGTGATACATGTTCGATCCTCCCACCGGGCAGAAGGCATGCCGAGACCGCAGGTTACAAGGGTGACGTCACGCCCGTTGCGCGATGTAGGCGAGCCGGATGAGCGTGCGCTCCATCAATGCCATCTGCGGCGCTTTCGAGGACGAGCGCAGCGTCAGGTCCGCGTCGACGATCATGCCGAGCGCGTTTTCCAACCTGTGCATTCCCCAGCGCTGGGCCTGCCGCACCATCCGGTCGCGGGATTTGAAATGAACCGGGGGGCGGACGCGAAAGATGCCCTTGTTCGGGCCCTCGGGGTCCGAAGCGGCGGCGTGAAGCGTGCGGAAATGCCGGGTCGTGGCAATGGCCAGCGCCGTTGGGTTCACGCCCTGCGCCTCAAGCCGGGTGAGCAGCGGGCCAAGTTCCGGCGCGCGGCCTTCGGCGGTGGCGTGCAACAGGTCGTCGAGCACCGCTTCGGTCGAGGCGGGGGCACAGGCCAGCACATCGGCGGGGGTGAGCGCGCCGGGATCCTTCAGCTTGTAAAGCGACAGTTTCTCGACCGTCTGGCGAAAATCGCCGGGGTCGAGCGCGCGCGCGAGACCTTCGAGATCGCGCATCGCGTCGGTGTCGATGTTCTTCAGCCCGGCCTTGGCCAATTCATCGCGAATCTCGGCCGGTGTGGGCGGGTCGTCATAGATACCGGCGGCATAGGCGTTCGGGTGCTTTTCGAAATACTTCCTGAGCTTGCCGGTGGGTTTGAGGTTTCCGGCGGTGATCACCACGTGGGCGTCACCGGGGGCCCAATCTTCAAGCGCGGGCGTGATCTTGTCGGCCAGCGCGTCGGTGGCGTCTTCGACAAACACCGCGCGGGGGCCGGGAAAGAACCCCTGCGCCTTGATCGCGTCGGCCAACGCCGCCGGATCGCCGCGCAAATCGCCAGCCGGCATTCGGACAAGCCGCATTTCCGCGTCGGCATTGGGGCCCAGCAGGTTTTCGATCAGGGTCTGACGTTTGAGCGCGACGCGCATGGTATCGGTGCCGAAGATCAGCGTGCCCAGCCGATCTGGCTGGGGCGCGGCGAAATGGCGGTTGGCGTCGGCGGTCTTGAGTTTCATGGCGTCCGCGCGGGACGCGCCCATGGACGGGCGCGTCTGGGTTCAAGGTTACGCAACAACGTTCACGATGCGACCGGGAACCACAATGACTTTCTTGGGGGCGGCCCCGTCCAGCGCGCGTTTGACCCCGTCCGTGTCCAGAGCAAGACTCTCGATCTCGGCCTTGTCCATGTCCTTTGGCACCGAAATCTCGTCCCGCCGCTTGCCGTTGACCTGAATCGGCAGGGTCACGGTGTCTTCGGTCAGCATCGCTTCGTCCACCATTGGCCAATCGGCCTCGGCGATAAGACCCTCGCCCCCGAGACGCGACCAGATTTCTTCCGACAGGTGTGGGGTCATCGGTGACATAAGCTGCGCCATCACCCGCATCGCGGTCTTGCGCGCGTCACCCGATGCCTTGGTCTTGGCCAGCGTGTTGGTGAAGGCATAGAGCCGGGCGATCGAGGTGTTGAAGGCAAAGCCTTCGATCCCCTCGGTCACCGCTTGGATGGTCTTGTGCATCTCGCGCAGGAGCGTTTCATCATCCGTGCCGGTATCGCCACCCTCGGCGATCTCGGTGGCGAGGCGATAGACGCGGGCAAGGTGTTTGGACGCGCCCTCGGCGCCCGAGGCGGTCCATTCCACGTCGCGCTCGGGGGGCGAGTCGGACATGACGAACCAGCGCGCGGTGTCGGCCCCGTATTGCTCGATGATCGCCAAGGGGTCGACCACGTTGTTTTTCGATTTCGACATCTTGGCCGAAGGAATCACCTCGACCTGTGCGCCGGTGTCCTTCACGAACGCGCCGCCATCACGCTCTTCGATATCTTCGGGGTAGTGATAGACCGGGCGTCCGTCTTCGCCGGTCGTCTTGTAGATCGCATGGGTCACCATGCCTTGAGTAAAGAGCGCGTTGAACGGTTCTTTCGCCGTCTCCGGCAGGTGGCCGCAGATATGCATCGCGCGGGCGAAGAACCGGGAATAGAGCAGGTGAAGGATCGCGTGTTCGATGCCGCCGATATACTGATCGACATTCATCCAGTACTCCGCATCCTCGGCCACGGTCGGCGTGGTCGCGCGTGGCGCGGTGAAGCGCGCGAAATACCATGAGCTGTCCACGAAGGTATCCATCGTGTCCGTTTCGCGCTTCGCGGGCTGGCCGCAGGACGGGCAGGCACAGTCGCGCCACGTCGGGTGCCGGTCGAGCGGGTTTCCGGGCACGTCGAACGACACGTCATCGGGCAATTCGATGGGCAGGTGCTCTTTCTTCTCCGGCACCACGCCGCAGGCGTCGCAATGCACCACCGGGATCGGGCAGCCCCAGTAGCGCTGACGCGACAGGCCCCAGTCGCGCAGGCGGTATTGCGTGTGGCCGGTGCCCCAGCCTTCTTTTTCAGCAAAGGCCACGGTGGCCGCCACGGCTTCTTCCCCGGTCGCCTCGTCGAGCCCTGCGAAATGGTTGAGCCACTTCACGCGCTCGGTTTTGGGCGGGACGAAGGCCTCGGTTTCGACCGGCTTGGGATCATCCAGCGCCATGAAGGTGTCGATCACCGGCAGGTCGTATTTCCGCGCGAAATCGAGATCGCGCTGATCATGCGCCGGGCAGGCAAAGATTGCGCCGGTGCCGTAATCCATCAAGATGAAATTCGCGATCCAGACCGGCAATTCCCAGGTCGGGTCAAGCGGATGGGTGACCGTCAGCCCGGTGTCATAGCCCAGCTTCTCGGCGGTCTCGATAGCCTCGGCGGTGGTGCCGCCCTTGCGCGCCTTGGCGCAAAACGCCGCGATATCGGGGTTTGTCGCCTCCAGCTTTTTCGCAAGCGGATGGTCGGGAGAA